>CAWHFJ010000026.1:0-30482 GCA_963828495.1 Candidatus Omnitrophota bacterium | reverse complement strand
ATGACCAAAGCACGCAGGCGTTTCCACTCTTGGGGCGGATAAAGGATACTGACAGGTTTATTGAATAAATCCGCACGCCCCATACCCAACATCTTCTCAGCCATCGGGTTCCAGGCGACGATCCGCTGCCGGCTGTCAGCAACCATGATCGCGGCCGGAGAACGCTCAAAAACAATTTTAAAAAGATTCTTAGACTCAATGAGGTCTCGTTCTAACTGTTCTTCAAGTTTGACGACTTTAAGTCTGCTCATACTTTATTCTTGGTCAATTGAATGTTTTTAATAATCGCCACAATATTTAAAATCCCTATGACCGCCGCTAAAATAATTAAACAAATTTTGAACATATGCTTCCAATCCGCGTGAAAACCTGCCGGTCTAAGAGCATGTAAGCCCCAAAAGACTAAAAAAACGATAATCAGAATGAAAAATCCGCAGATAAGAAAAATAAACAGCGAAAAAAGACAAGACAGCAGAACAACAAAAAGGTTGTATGTCCATAGCCTACCCTTAGCCATTTTACTGGCCGCAATCCCTATACGCAGCATAATATTATATTACCATCGAAGTTTCAGCCTGCCAAATAATATAGATTTAAATCCCCCAACGTCTCTTAGCGTTCGAATTTAACCACATTCTGCCACCACCCGTGGCTGTCCCAGGAAAATAGCTGCTTACACAACTTACGGGCAGTCAGAGTCTTTAAATGAGCCGGGGCCCGTTTTAAAAACGTCCGCGCCACAGGATATCCGTTATCTACATATTCTTTAGCCTGAATCAAGCACTCCAGAATATCTGCATCGCGGGCAACAATGCTCTCCCTGGAAATCTGCCGATCGTAATCCTCGCGCATAGTCTTTAACGGGCCTTTGACTTTTTTTTCTAAATGGACAATCTGGTCGCTAAAAACTTTTTGTTCGGCAGGGCGAAAGTCGATATAATGATGCCCCATTTTATGCAAATCATTGATGCGCGCCTCATGGATATCATTAAAAAGCGTCTGATCACAACTCGGAGAGGATCAACCCCCTCGCAATGGGCGATATAATAGCCGATGACCGCGCAGCGAAAACAATGCTCGGCCACCGTTTCGGGGTTTTCGATGCCGGCCACCCACCAGCCGGAGCGTTTGACCCGTTTTAAGAGTCCTGCTTCGGCAAAAAAATTCAAAGCGGCGAGCTGAGCGTTGATTTTCTTACTTTTTTTGACGGATGATTTCATAGCACACCATAGATGTCGCATGGGCCACATTCAGCGACATGCGTTGATTTTTCATAGGGATCATCACTTCCAAATCCAATTTTTTGCGGATGATATCCCTGACCCCTTTTTCCTCCGAGCCCATCACGAGCCCTAAGGGAAACTGTAAAGAAACGTCTGTCAGACTGCGGGCCTCTTGGACCGCGGTACCGATGATCCAAAAACCCATTTTTTTGGCTTTTTCAATCGCATGGCCTAAATTAGCCACCCGTGCGACACTCAAATAATTCTCACCGCCGCAAGCCACCCTTAAAACAGATTCGGTCACACTGACCGATTCGCTCGTTGGCAGCACAATATCAAATACCCCCAAAGCCCCGCAGCTGCGGATAATACCCCCTAAATTCTGCGGGTCGTTTAAATTATCCAAAAAAACCGGCGTACGCTTTTTATCCAGGGCATGCTCCAGCAATTCATCAAGTTGGGCATAAACAAAATCATCGATATCCGCCAAAATCCCCTGAGTGTTCAAATGTTGGGCCATTCTCTGGATTTTAGAATGCGGCACCGTCGATACACTAATGCCCCATTGACTGCATTTTTTGCGGATGTATGCCAAATCTACATGGTTCTCGTCAATCATGATCCGACGTATCGATTTAGGATTCGACTTCAAGCGTTCGATGACCGGGTTCTTACCGTAAAGTTTCATATTGTCCCATTTCTGAATAGGATAAATTTGTTCTTTTCGCTCCTGTCATCGTTTTCTTAACGCCAAAGGTCTCATGCTTCTTCGGTGGCTGAACAACTCACCTTGAAGTTCTCTGGAACTTCAAGGTTCGAACAGTTCAGCCATCCCTCGGCCAAAAGCCTCGGGATTCCCTCTAAGCATGAGCTGCTTTGGCTAAAAACGATCAGTCGCTTCAAAGAACAAATTTATCCTCTTACCTCAACTCACCAATACGCGTCCCTTAGTTTTACGCAAATCACAAAATTTATTATGACAATGTTTGAGCATTTTATCGGCCAAAGCAAAAACTTTATCTTTTTTTAAATTTTCATATTCCTGCAAGATACCCCAAATACCAAAACGGCGTCTCCAAATTGTACCATTAGAATCATCTATAGAAGTTGGATTAGTTGACATCTCTGAATGGGCAATCACTTTATTTCTGATCAACATTAATACATCATGCAATTTCTGTTCATCTTCTGTCATTCGAGGCATCTCAACTTTAGAAGCAGCTTTGCTTTTCCCATCCAACTCATTGTCAGTAAATGGTCTACAATAGGAAATGATGCTCATCATCCATAAAGCTTCGTATGCGAGTGATCCCTCAGCTACACTATCTAATTCGCTTAAGTAGCCAATGGCTACTTCAAAATCATTTTTTGAAATGTTAGTTCTGTTAATCTTCCTATCTATTGCTCCCATAGTAATCTATACCTAAAGATAAGGCCTTTTTCAACTCCCCTAACCCCTCTTTTAAAAAAGGGGAATGCTGCGTAAGGGACTAAATTTGTTCTTTGAAGCGACTGTGTCATTTTTAGCCCAAAAATTTATGATGGCGAGGGTATTTAAGACTTCAGTCTTAAATGGTCAAACTTGTTTGAGCCTGAAGCTTCCAGAGAAGCTGAAGGCGAGTTGTTTGACCACCGATCCAGCATATATTTTTGGGCGTTAAGAAAATGACCCCAGGAGCGAAAAGAACAAAATTTAGTCCCTTCTCTCACTTCTTTATCCCCAATCGCAAATAAAAAAGCGGTTTTAGTATACTCCACCAGCTGATAAACGGAATCATTTTTGTATAACCGCCCAGTTTTTTGGGCGGATAGATCTTGGTCACAAATACTTCTTTAAATTTATAGCCCCGAGTGATCACCTTCCATAAAATATAAGGCTCCAGCTCATAGGTATTCAGCCATTCTTGGTTAAGGTCGATGTGTTCATCGTTAAAAACACTAAGCCGTATAGCCCTAAAACCATTGGTGGTATCTGTGAGGTGCCGTCCGGTCAACAGCGAAAACACCAACGGGTGAAGCCGGGTGGCTAATTTGCGATAAAATGGCATTTGCCCGCCGGATCCGACCGAGCCCAAATAGCGCGATCCCTGCACCAAATCGTAACCTTCACGAACAATAGGCCCAACTAGCTGCGGGATCTCTTCAGGGTTGTCTTTGTCATTACCGGCCATAATCACAATAATTTCATACCCGTGAGTGCGGGCATAAGTGATCCCTGTACGTATGGCAGCCCCCACCCCGCAACGCTGGGGATGTTTGACGCTCAAAACCCCTTGTGTCTGATACCCGGCAATCATTTCACTCGTGCCGTCATCCGAACCATCATCAACAATCAGATAATCCGCTTGAGAAGGCATCTGGCTCTTAAGAAACCTCTCAATGACATTACCCAGTTTAATTTTCTCATTAAAGGCGACCGGCACAACTAGAACTTTGGGCATCATAAAGGGACAATCGTATTATTGTTGATTTGGTAGGAAGCGCCGCAGACACATTTTAATTCATCATTTAACGTATGACCGCAACAGCAAGCATATCCGACCCACCGATCAGGATTGCCAACAACAATAGTATGCGCAGGAACATTTTTGATAACCACACAACCGGCACCGATAACCGCATAAGTCCCTATAGTGACTCCGCACATTACCGTGGCATTGGCCCCGATGGTCGCCCCTTTTTGGACTAAAATCTTCTCTAAAACCCAGGCATCCGCACGATGGCTGCGGGGATTGCGGTCGTTGATAAAAACGACCCCGCTGCCTACAAAAACATCATCCTGCAAAGTCACACCGTCAAAAACCGCCACCCCATTTTTCAAAGTCACATAATTACCGATCACGGCCCCCCGTTCGACATAACAGCCGTCACCAATATTGCAATGTTCGCCGATAATGGCCCCGTCCAAAATATTGGCATTGGCCCATACGCGGGTTGCATCCCCCACTTGAGCGTCCGGATGCACCAGCGCTTTTTCATGTTTAAAGAAACTCATACTGCCACACGCTCGCCTTTGCGATTAATGGATTCCCCAATCGCCACCAAAGTACGCACCACATCTGCCGCGCGATTGGCATCCGCCAATGACGGCGTCTGATTTTTTTCAACGCACTGGATAAAATATTGCCCCTGGGTCTTTAAAGGCTCATTAAAACCTATTTTAGGGATGGTAATGCTCCCCTCCCGGGAAAGCAATTGAAATTCTCCGTACGTTTCATAATATAAAGAAGTTTTCTCGACATGTTTATCGTAAAGTTTAATAGGCCCTTCGGAGTCCAGGTCATCCCATGACACCATTTTCTGGTCGCCTACCACCGTAATCTGGCGTACTTTTTTGGGATCCAGCCAACTGACATGAATATTGACCATAATATTATCGGGATAATCGAGGATGGCAAAACCCAAATCCTCCAAATTGCCGCCCAGACACTTATGGCCGCGCGCTGAAACCGACACCGGGACGCTATCAAATAAAAAATTAAAAATAGAAATATCATGCGGAGCTAAATCCCAAAGGGCATTCACGTCATACCGGAATGGCCCCAGATTGGTGCGCTCGGAATGCGCGTAATGCACACGGCCAATCTCCCTCGAAGCTATATATTCGCGCAGCTTGACTATGCCCTGGTTAAAAACAAAGATGTGCCCGACCATCAATACGCGGCCCACCGTACGGGCCAGAGCGCCCAACGTCAAACATTCTTGCGGCAGCAAAGCCAGGGGCTTTTCGCACAGCACATGTTTTCCGGCCTGCAAGGCTTCCTGGGTGATTTTAAAATGAAAATTGGTAGGCACGGCGACTACCACCGCGTCGATGGCAGGGTTAGCCAAAATATCTTTGTATTCCCGGGTCACTTGAATGTCCGGGAAAAGTGTCGCCACAGAAGACAAACGCTTCTGATCCAAATCGGCGCACATCAATACTCTGGAATTCGCCAATTGAGAAAAAATACGGATATGATTCGGCCCCCAATGCCCGCAACCGATAACACCGATGGCAATCATCCCTTTGTCCCCTCCAGTCATAAATTTCAATCCATTATACTTAAAACTAGTCCAAAACCCAAAGTCTTTCTTTAAGGATTTATTGATTGCTAATGACTGTGCCTTTGCAGTAAAATATCCCGCATATGTCCCGTTTAAAAAACATTTTTTGGGTACTTCTGGTCCTATCGGCACTGTTTAATCTCTACCAGGCCTATGCGCAGGCCATAAGCCAGCTTCATGACCGCCAAACCATTCCTCTGCACAGTTTAGGGTATCAATTCATGGGTCTGGAAAACGTTTTTAAAAATATCCGCACAGTCGGCTATTATACGGATAAAGATCTCAATAACCCTTTAAGTATCGCCCAGTTTGAACAGGCCCAATACATGCTGGCACCGACGGTATTAGACCTCAACCATACCCAATACCGCTGGGTGATTTTTGATTGCACCAGACCGCAGGTGGCCATGGAGGCCATCCAACGGTTGAAATTAATTCCGGTCAAAGTCAATCACGGCATTATCTTGGCTTTAAACCCTGATGGTATTTAATTATGATTTATTTAATTGGTATTTTGATAAGTTTATCAGCAGGCTTTCTTCTCATACGTTTGTTAACAGCTGGACGCCTAAATCTTATTTTGCACATTCTATTGGCTCTGGCCCTAGGTTTAGGCATAGATGGCCTCGCGGCTTTTTATACGCATATTCTTTTTAATCAATTCAACCGCTGGATACCTGTGGGGATTGTGGTGTTGGGAATAATCGTGACAGGCACGACTTTTGTAGGGGCCGCGCTTGTCTTAGGCCCCTCCATAGGGCGGACACAAGGTCCGCCCCTACAAATAATTCTAGGTCTGCTGACCCTGGGTATTCTGGCAATTCCTCTAACCATCACCGCGTATCATTTCCCTCTGGGCGGATGGGACGCATGGTCCTGCTGGAATTTGAAAGCAAAATTTATTTTTCTCGGGGGACAGCACTGGAAAGACATGTTTCTCCCCGGGCTCTGGCGCAGCAATACCCATTATCCCTTGCTTTGGCCGCTGATCAACGTCTGGTTTTGGGATTTGGGCGGACGATTCAATCAAATGGTCCCCCTGTGTAACAGCATTCTTTTTGCACTTCTGACCGCGGGCATCCTGCTGTTCGGTCTTTTGGAATTGACGGGTCTATTATCTGTTGCCATAGCCGCAGCCGTACTAGTGACAGCTTTGCCTTTCGGTGTCATGATGAATATAAGCCAATATAGTGATGCACTCCTGGGACTTTTTCTATTATCGGCCTTTATGTGTTTGCTGCTGGCGGAAAAACACAACAACCCCAAACTCAAAATCTTATCCATGATCTTTCTGGGGCTGATATGCTTTACCAAAGATGAAGGGATGATCATGGCTGTCATTGCTGCGTGCCTGGTCCTCTGGCAGGAACGTGTTCACAAAAAAAATTGTAAAAATCTGATCCTCACGTTTATACTCGCGGCCAGCCCCATGATCATCTTCTCTTTGGCGTTGGCGCCCCACAACGAAGCTTTTATCAACGGGCTCACATCGATGGAAAAACCCACGAATTGGGCGCGTTTGAGCATCATTTTGGTTTACCCCTGGTTTGAAGCCATCAGCGGCAAATGGAACGGTTTGTGGTTTCTGGTCGTGCCCTGCGCTTTATTAGCCGGGAAAAAATTGTGGCAAGGGACACTTGGGGTAATGGGTATCAGCCTGGTGCTTTATCTGGGAGTGGTGATGGCCTATTATGGCATTAATACTTTTTTTGAAATCGGCTGGTGGCTCGAGAACACCCTATCCCGCATTCTCTTTGTACTAGTACCGACGATAGCCTTATGGATAGCCTTCGCCTTGCTGACTTAAGTGGGTTTAAGCCTAAGGTCGTTTGATACTTTTGATTTTATACTTTAACGTCCCCGCCGGCACTTTAATCTCCAAAGATTCTCCCATTTTATGACCTAACAACCCCTTACCGATGGGCGAAAAAATGGAGATTTTGTTTTCTTCGTAACTGGCTTCTTCGGGAGACACTAACATATAGGTCAATTCTTCATCGTTATCTAAATCCTGCATGGTCACAATGGCACCGATAAAAATCTTATCGGAGGGGATATTTTCATTCTCGATAATGCGCACATTCGCCAGCTTGCTCTCCAATTCAGCGATGCGCGACTCATTATGCGCCTGCGCCTCTTTGGCCGCGTCATATTCGGCATTCTCGGAAATATCCCCCTGGGAGCGAGCCTCACCAATGGCTTTGGCGATTTTTTGGCGCTCAGTGGTCTTCAAGGTTTCCAATTGACCCTGAAGTTTATGGAAACCCGCACGGGTTAAATAGACTTCATCCGCCATCTTACATCGCCTCAATGGCCTTCATCATAATGGGTACAACCCCCTGCGCTTCCTCTTTGCTCAGACGGCCCAATTTGGTAAAATTCCACTGGCCGTCAATCTGGTTTTCGCGGGTGACCTGTAATTTCTTGGGGGCACCGTTATAAGAAAAAACTCCGACACTGATACGGGTATTCTGAAAATCCAGCACTTCTTTAAACGAAACTACATCCAACGATTGATCGTAAGGCATGTGATTGTCCTTTCTGATAGTTAAAAAATTACGTTAACCCCGGGAGATTAAAACCAGGCATGTTTTTCATCTTAGTGGCCGCCGCCTGCTGGGAACGTTTCACCGCAGTATTCAGACTTCGCAAAAGATCCATCTGGATACGATTTTTATTGCCGGCACTCAAAAGGCCTTCTTCGATTTCAATGGACTGGAATATCTGCGCCCCATTGACAACCACCTTGATGCCGCGGGTCTCCTGAACCTCTATAATAGTGGCCTCCAACTCTTTTTTGAGTATGTCCGCCTGTTTTTTCATTTCCATAAGCTTCTTAACTTGATCGAACATAAGTCCCACCTTTTTTCTTTGAACTGGATTCCCGTTTGCCCTTCGGGGCTTCTGTCGTTGGTCGAAGGCACGGGAATAATAAAAGAATTAATTTATATAGTCTAATGAAAGTCTTTTATACCCTATCTTTCAATTTTTTGCAAGCAAGATTCTTGCCCTGAAAGCCCGACCCCAACGGATTAATGCAACCTTAAAGCCAAATCATACAAACTACTGACCAAAAATCTTTGCAAAAATATGATGATAAAAAAGACGATGATCGGTGAAATATCAATCGCCATAGGCGGCAGCAAGCGACGTATGGGCTCAAGCAGCGGCTCGGTCGTGCGCATCAAAAACTGGACTATCGGATTAAACGGGTCCGGATTAACCCAGCTTATCAACGCACGGATTAAAACCAACCAGTACATGATGGTCAAAAGGATATTGATGACGGCAGCCAACGCGTCTACAAAATTGCCTAAGACAAACATACAATGTTCTCCTTAAAAGAATTTAAATAAACTCCCTTCCAGCATTTTTTCCTCAAACCGGTTAAGGAGCTTTCGGGTTTTAATAGAAATATATTTCCATTCATGCATCACATCCTGAATCCCGTCGCTGGTCGCCTGCAAAGAAACCGCCGTGCGGGTAATCACCGCGGCCATATCCTCGACGTCCAAGGGGTCCTCACCGATGATGGGCGCGGTCAAATCAAACACTTTACGGGAATGGTCTTCGCTGATCTCAATGAATCTCTGTCCCAAAACACCCTCAGTCCTGATGCTGATCCTGGAACATTTACTAAACTCAAACTCATATTTTTTAAAAATATCCATGCGCACCTTGAGGCTGCGTCCTTCGATGGGCTGGGTCAAAAAATCTACGGAACCGACAACGCCCACGTCAACCCCGGAAATACGAATGGGGGAACCTTCCACCAGGCCGCTCACCTCATTAAACAAAGCCAAAACCTGGAATTTGGGTTCTGTCAAACCACGATCGATCCCGATAATAAATACGCTGACGACAATCAGGGCCAATCCTATGATAAAGAATAGCCCCGCCGCTAATTGTTTCATCTGTCCGCCGTTATTTCCCATAGACCTCCCTATCCCTTAAGCCATTCCTGCCCGCAGGAATTGACGTACAAAAGGCTCACTCGATTCTTTTAACTGCTGCCCTGTGCCTATAGCCGCAATGCGACGTTCATCAATAATGATCAACCGATCGGCAATGCGCAATGAATTGTTCACATCATGCGATGTAATGACCGTAGTTGAACCTATCTGCCGGGACACCTGCGCAATCAAGTCCGATATATCGTGACTGCGGATAGGGTCCAGGCCTGAAGTCGGCTCGTCGCACAAGAGCACACGGGCCCCCAGGACAATGGCCCGGGCCAAGCCGACCCTTTTTTTCATGCCGCCGCTGAGCTCGTCAGGAAATTTAGATTCTACCCCATCTAAATCCACGAGGTTTAAAACCTCCTTCACCCGTAAGGCTATCTGTGAGGTTTTCAGTTGAGTGTGTTCTCTCAAGGGAAAAGCCACGTTATCAAAAACATCCATAAAATCGTACAACGCTCCCTCCTGAAATAAATACCCCATATTGCAGCGCACTTTCAACAATTGATCTTCGCTTAAAGCATCTATGTTGACCCCATCGATGACCACACAACCTTTGTCCGGACGGAATAAACCGACCAAATGCTTTAACAGCACGGTCTTACCGGCACCGCTTAAACCCAGAATCGCGACAATCTCCCCACCGGTGACATTAAAACTGATGTCCTCAAGGACCGGCTGACCTCCCAAATTTTTATACAGACCTTCGACTTTAATCATTGCCGCGACGCTCAAAATAGCGAAACTTATTTTTATCAAATTTGGTGTAAATGCGCGCATAAGGTTTGGTGGCTATTTTTTCCACAAAAACCTGCACGCCTCTGTACTCACCCACCTGATAAACTTCCGCATCCTGCAAGACCTCATAGTCATCGACCGGATACCATTTATGCCCGTCGAATTCTATAGGCTCACCGTTACGTATCCATCCGGCTTCGATGGCGGCAACGGGATAACTTTGTATTTGTCCGCTATTGTCCGTGCTCGTTACACACCCGCCCCCCAGGAAGGCCATCACCCATACCCCTAAGACTAATGCCCTGTGCTTATTTTTCATAGATTTAGCCCCACAAGGTTAAAATAATTTTGGTTAAAACCGTATTGGAAAGGATGACCGCGATATAGGAATACGCCACCGCACGAGTCGTGAAGCGCCCGACACCCACAGCCCCTCCCTGGGTGAAAAACCCCTGATAACAACAAATCCAGCCCACAATCATGGAGAAAAAAAAGACTTTAATAAACCCGCCAAAAAAATCCACGTAACCGACCGCATCCAAAGTCTGATGAATATAAAAAACACCCGGCAAATGGGCCTGGGTGACCGCGATCATATACCCGCCTAGAATACCCAGGATTTCGGATATAATCACCAAAAGCGGCAGAACCAATACGCAAGCCAGAAAACGCGGCACTACCAAAAACTCAATGGGGTCGACCCCCATGACCCTTGTCGCTTGAATTTGGTCTTTAGTACTCATCGTCCCTAATTCCGCGGTTATTCCAGCCCCGGCTTTCCCGGAAAAAATCAAAGCCGTAAACACGGGACTCATCTCCCGCACTAAGGACAAGACCACCAAACGGGCGATAAACTCCTTGGCGCCAAAACGCTGTAACGTGATAAATCCCTGTAAACCCAGTACCGTGCCCGTCGCCAATGAAGTTAACATCACAATGACAATCGACTGCACCCCCTGCTCGTACATTTGATTAAGTACATCTTTAACCCTGATACGGCCACGGACGATCAAAGAAACGATGTCCCCCAAAAAGAAAAGAGCTTCACCGACGCTGTTCAAATAATTAGAAAGTCTTTTACCCACAGGTGTCAAAATCATTGTTTTTCTTTCAGCCAAATTGCGGATAACTCTTTATTGATTTTCTCCTGACGGCTTAAAGAAATATATTTCCCCTCGCGCTGGTGGGCCCCGGAGGCCATCTTGGCATGAGTAAAGGCTCTGACACTCATGACCCTGGCCCCGAGTGCCCGCGTATACAAAACGATATCCTTATCATCGCTGACAACGACACAACTGCGGCGCTGATGGTCCTCTTCGACCATGCGCTTGATCTTATCGTCCGCAGAACCGTTAGCAAAAATGACCCGGGTGGCCCCGCCAGGGGAGGCGCCAAAAAAATCCGGATTCCCGTCAAAAACAACGGTCAGGGTATTATTCACGCTTCCCTGAGGGCGTTGCGTCTCAATCCATCTTATCAGCCCACGACGGCCGTCTTCAAGCGAGAGGTCATTGAGGGCCGGGATTTGCTTGAGAATATTGTACCCGTCCAGAATATAATGTAGTGACATATACCAATCCGCCTAAAAGTCCGGAAATGATCGTAAACCCCGAATTAATAAGGCTTAAGCCACCCGCCACCTCTTTAGGCACTCCGACCAAAAAAAGTAAAGACACCCACCCGATTTCCCTGAAACCCAAGCCCCCGATGGACGGTAATGACGTCACCACACACACAATGGGCGAAAAAATAATAAAATAAACCAAAGCAATGTTTTGATGCATCCCTTTGGCCGTCAGATAAAACTCTATCGCCAAAATAATCTGGGCCACGATGGAAATAAAAATAGATTCCCACCCCTGCCGTTGCCTGCCTTTCAAAAGCACGATATCATAATGCAATCTCATTAAATTGTCTTTGACCTTAGGCCACATGGCAAAAGCCGTACAGGCAAAAGAAAAAACCCGATGGCTAAAAAGCAAAATCACGATGCCTAAGGAAACGATACTCATCACAGCGATCGCTATAAGGACTAATCGACTGGCGACGATGGCGTGGCCGAAGGAAAAAGCGACTGCGGCCAGGATCACTATCCCAGCGAATCCGCTTAAACGGTCCAGTACAATAGAAGCAAATACTTTGGGCTTATGTCCGGTTTCCTGGGCCAACCCTAAGCCCCTGATCACATCACTGCCAACGGGTGAAATGGGAAAAAGGCTGCAAAAAAGCCCTATAAAAAACCAACGCGTGCTGGGTAAACGCTTGGCTTTAAGCCCCACCGCTTTCATTAAAATCCGCCAGCGCCATAAAATTAAAAAATTGATCGAAAAAAAGATGATCCCGGCGGCGGTCATGTAGCGCATGTCTGCGCATCTTATGACTTCCCACATATGCCTGAAGTCAATGGTCATAAAAAGCCATGCCAATAAAGCCAGACTCAAAAAACAAGGAAATATAAAAGAAAAGATATTCTTCAACTTCTGTATCATCAGACTGTCGCCTCCCTAGTATCCAAAGCCGCCCGATACCCACGCTCGGCCATATAAGAACTGCGCACCAAGGGTCCGCTTTCTACATGCACAAAACCCATATCCATCCCTATGCGGCGATAACGTTCAAAATCTTCCGGGCGCACAAACCGCGCCACTGCCCAATGACGTTTGCGCGTCGTTGGGGCCAGATATTGGCCGATGGTTAAAATCTGGCAACCGGCCTCTCGAAGTTCGGCCATGACCTGGACAATTTCTGCATCAGTCTCGCCCAAACCCACCATCAAAGAAGATTTGATAAAAACTTCGGGGTTAAGCTCGCCCAAACGGCGCAAAACCTGTAAAGAGCGATCATGCAGGGCCTGTGGCCGGACATCAGGGCTCAGGCGACGCACGGTTTCGATATTATGAGCAATCACTTCAGGGGCCGCCTGGCTTAATAATTTTAAAGATTCTTCTTTAGCTGAAAAATCCGGAATCAAAACTTCAATTTTAACCGCGGGGGAAAGACGCCGTATAGCTTCAATAGTGTTGACAAAGACACGAGCCCCCTGGTCCTCGATATCATCGCGCGCCACCGACGTCACCACCACATACCGCAAGCCTAACTCTTTGACCGCCAAAGCCACATGATACGGCTCTTGCGGGTCGATGGCCTCCGGTCGTCCGGCAGCCACCGCACAAAAACGGCAGGCACGCGTGCACGTGCCTCCTAAAATCATAAAGGTCGCGACTCCCTGTTCCCAGCAGGAGCCCATATTGGGACATCGGGCGCTTGCGCAAACCGTATGCAGACGTCCCCCTCGGAAGAACTCTTTCATTGTCCGGACCTTATTCATATCCGGAATTTCCTGCTTAAACCAGGATGGGAGCATTATCGTCCTTCCCCCCGCCTTTGTAAGAACCGTCCTTCATCTGTGCCAATACTTTCTGACGCTCTTTAGCAGGAAGATAATCCAGGATCAATTTGCCCTGCAAATGGTCATATTCGTGCTGGAATACACGGGCGACCAGGCCGCTTAACTTCGCCTGGACATGGCGATTTTCTCCGTCGGTAAATTCCACCCATACAATTTTAGGACGTTGTATATCCACCAGCACATGGGGGACGCTCAAACACCCCTCTTCCAAGACTTCCTGACTTGGGACACTCAAACACCCCTCTTGCATCACTTCTGACCCTATGCCTTTAAGAATTTTGGGGTTGATGACCGCAAAAACTTCTTTTCCGGTATTCACCACAAAAATCTGTTCATTAATGCCCACTTGAGGCGCCGCCAATCCCACTCCCTTGCACGCGTTGACGGTCTCGAACATCGCCGCAATCAACATCCTCTCAACCGCCCCCACCTCTTTGACCGGCTTGGATTTTGCCCGCAGGCATGGATCACCATAAAGTCTGATTTTTAAAACCCCAAATACCATATCAACCACATGTCACTTTTTTATTTTATTGGCGCCGTTGAGATAGACGATCTTAGGCTGCCAGCGTTGGGCTTCTGCGGCCTCCATCAAAGCATAACTTAAAATGATCAGCCGGTCCCCCACAAGCCCAAGACGCGCCGCAGGCCCGTTGAGACAAATAACGCCGGAACCCGGATTGCCCGCAATCACATAAGTTTCCAGACGGCTGCCTGTACTCTCGTTGAGCACATGCACTTTTTCTCCGGGAATGATGCCGGCCGCCTTAAGAACATCGGCATCAATCGTGATACTGCCCTCATAATGTAATTCAGCCTGGGTGATGGATGCATGGCCTATTTTAGATTTTAATACTTCTATCAACATGTGAACTCCTGGTTATTCTATAAATAAGAATTAATCTTGGCCAAAATCTTATCTTTCGGCATGGCTCCCACCCATTGATCCACCGGCTGACCCCCTTTAAAAATCAGCATAGTCGGAATAGACATGACATTAAATTGCCCCGCTAAATTGGGCGACTCGTCCACATTGACTTTGGCAATTGTCATTTTCCCCTGAAGTTCTACGGAAAGCTGGTCGATAATGGGACCGACCATTTTACAAGGGCCGCACCAGGGGGCCCAAAAATCCACCAAAACCGGCAGTGACGATTTTAACACCTCGGCCTCAAAACTCTTTTCATCCAAATGTAAAGCACTCATAAAACCTCCTTCATAACAACTACTTTCTCAAATGCTTCCAGATTTGTGCCGTTTCCTTAAATATCCTTATTAGAAAATCGGCCTTCATAAAAAACAAAAAGTCCCAAGACCAGTCTTGGGGATATTGTGGGTTTATTATATATTCGTTAGTAATTTATATCAAACATTTTATCTATAATACCGCCTTCCCCAAAAAAATTCTAAAAACTTGAAATAGAGAACACGGTGGATAAAAGCTTTTGAATATGGTAGATTAAATAGTATGGAAGACTCAAAAAAACCTAAAAAAATTCTTGTAGCGGATGATGATACGGACATAGTGTACATCATCAAATCAACTCTGGAGAAAAATGGTTATGAGGTCATCACAGCATCTGATGGCAGTCAGGCCTTGAAGCTCATTAAAACCAATGTCCCTGATTTGATGATTGTTGATCTGACCATGCCGGTTATGAACGGATGGGCCTTTAATATGAAAGTCCGTGAAGATAAGCGTTATAAAACTACCCCGATTATTATCTTAAGCGGACTACTAGAACGCGAAATATCCTCTGATAAAATGGAAGATGGTCTCACCTATATACCCAAACCATTTGAGATATTTAAGCTAATGGATAAAGTTAAAGAACTCTGCCCCCCTGCCGCTGTTAAATAATCCGAAATAATCTAAAAAGTTTGCTTTATGCCAAAAAACCGTATATATTTTGATTAGGAACAAACGGAACATTAGGAACAAATAGAACGTCTGGAGTCAAGTATGGATACCGAAAAAAATGCAGAAAGACCGCTAACTACAGGACAAATCGCTCAATACTGCCACGTTACCCATAGAGGCGTCCTTAAATGGGTTGAATCCGGTAAACTAAAAGCCTACCGTACCCCAGGCAAACATAGCCGGATAAGTACCGAAAATTTTTTAAGTTTTCTGAAAGAATATAATATGCCGATCCCTGCTGTGTTACAGCATTCAGCCGCGACCAACGATAATACCCGGCATGAGGAGACGCATAAAAAAATCCTGATAGTTGATGATGACCGCGGTATTGTGCATTGTTTACAAAGAGCATTGATGATAGAGAACAACTATATTATAGAAATGGCTTTTGATGGATTCCAAGCCGGTAAAAAATTTTCTGAATTTAAACCTGATTTTATTATTTTGGATATCTGTATGCCCGGCGTGGATGGTTATCAGGTGTGCACGCATATACGACAGGACCTGAACAATAAGCATGTTAAAATCCTGGCGATTTCAGGTATCAGCGAACCCAAGGAAATCAAAAAGATTATGGATTTAGGGGCCAATGATTATCTGCAGAAACCATTTAGTAATGAAACATTACAACAGAAAATCAAAGATATGTTACGTACAGATTGTCCTGATAAGGCATTGGGGTAAAAAATATGAAAATCCTCAGCACGCGTTTCTCGGTTCGTTTCTTCACAGCTATGTTGATCTTGGCCGGAATATTACTCGTGGCCCTTGCCATCTATGATTATAGAGCTGAAAAGACGATAAAATATCTGAAAGATCATTCGGAGCAGCTTGAACATTTTAGAAATGATATTATCAATTTCGATGAAAATTTAACAACCGCAGCCCGCATGGCTGCGGCCACGGGAGACATGGGATGGGAAAAACGTTTCCAAGAGTATGAAGCCAAACTGACCGGCGTCATCCATCAAGCCATCCGGGTATCCCCGGAAATTTACCGCAAAGAAACAGACCGTAACAATATCAGTAAAATCAAATTATCCGAGATGGAACATGCCGCTTTTTCGTTAATCCGTCGCGGCCAGGGCCCTGCCGCCATGGCTATTGTATTCGGCAAACAATATGAAACTCAAAAAGACGCTTATATCAATGCCATTGAACGGTTAAATGACCTTTTAAAAGAACAGATGCAAGCGACTCTAGAGGTGGAACATAGTAAAGAATACTTGGGCCAAATCTCTTTTATTACCGTACTTTGCCTGTTGTTGTTGTCATGGCTGATTATTTTACGTATTGCGCGACGGACACAGGAAGAATTAGTAGAAAGTAACCGCCAGCTTTCACTACGTACGCACCAATTAAATGAACTCACCCTGACCCTTGAGAAAAAAATACGCGAGCGCACTGAAAATTTGATAACCCTCCAGGCCCAGTTATTACAAGCAGAGAAATTCTCCGCCATAGGCCAACTGGCGGCCGGGATTGCCCACGAAATCAATAATCCTGTCGGTTTTATCAACAGCAATTTACAGACCCTGCAGAAGTATGTGGTGCGTTACACGCAATTGCTGGGGATCCTTGAGACATTGGAAGAAGCTTTTAAAAACAATGACCAGCAACGATTCTCTGAGGGTATGGCCTCCTTTGAGAAAATCCGCCGGGAGACCAATTTCGTTTTCATCGACAGGGACATCGACAATTTGCTCAAAGAATCCGGTATGGGGATCGAAAAAATCAAAAAAATTGTGATGGATTTGCGCACCTTTGCCAGTCCCGATCGCGGCGTGATGGGCGGCGTTAATATAGAAGCGCTCATGGAAAGCATGCTGAATATCGTCCACAATGAAATCAAATATAAGGCGGAATTAAAAAAAGACTATAGCGCCCCGCCTTCGATTGTCTGTGACCCCCAGAAAATCGGCCAGGTCTTTGTCAATTTATTGATCAACGCGGCGCAAGCCATTGAAGGCAAAGGGACAATCACGATCAAGACATACACCAAAGACGAATATGTTTGTGTAGACGTCACGGACACGGGTTGCGGGATCGCCGCAGACCATATTACCAAAATTTTTGATCCGTTTTTTACTACCAAACCTCCGGGCACCGGTGTCGGTTTGGGGTTGAGTGTCAGCTATGATATCGTCCGCAAACATGGCGGAACGATCACGTTTAATTCAAAATCAGGGAAAGGCACAACGTTTACAGTGATGCTGCCCATGACAAACAACGAGAGCCAAGAGCCCCGCCCGGGCACAACCCCAGGCGACGGGGCCCATAAGGGAGAGACATAATGAAAGAAATTAACGTTTTATTCCTGGATGATGAAAAGAATGTGCTGAATTCCATTAGCCGTCTATTTGAAGATGAGCCTTATGGCTTTGCCGTCGCTGATTCTTTTGTTGACGCCATGGCTATTATGGCGCGTGAAAATATCAAAGTGGTTTTAAGCGATCAACGCATGCCGGATATTACCGGGATTGAGTTCCTGCGCCAAATTAAAGAGCAGTATCCACATGCTATTCGTATACTCTTTACCGCGTATGCGGATTTATCCGCCGCCGAAGCCGCTATCAATGTCAGCCAGGTCTATCGTTTTATCAATAAACCATGGAACCCTGACGAATTAAAAGCCTCCGTGGCCGGAGCCATTCATTATTTCGATATAGTTGCGGAAAACCGGCGTCTATTTGAGGAAACAAAAATCAAGAATGAGGAACTGAATTTAGCTAATTGTAAACTCAAAGCTCTCTACGATATCCAAAAAGAATTTAGCTCAACGCTTTCCCATGAATTAAGAACACCCCTAGCCTCCATCAAAGCCGCCATTGATATTGTCATCAGCGGCACCGTTGGAGAACCTACCCCTCAACAAAAAGATTTCTTAAGCAGAGCTAAATCCAATGTCGATAGGCTCAATCGTTTAATCAATGATATCCTCGATCTGGCGCATATGGAATCCGGCCATCTCACGTTAAACCGGAAGCCCGCAGACATCAATACGATCATTCAATCAGTGGCCCAAATCCAGGAACCCGTGGCCGGTGCCCGCGGATTGTACCTAAAAACATCTTTGGGGCCGAATATGCCCCTGCTGTCTTTAGATCAGGACAAAATCATCCAGGTGTTAAACAATTTGATCAATAATGCTCTCAAATTTACCGAGACCGGAGGCATTACGGTTTCAAGCTTGATGAATACAGAAAAACATCAAGTCGAAGTGCGTGTGCAGGATACCGGATACGGGATCAAAGAAGAAGACCTTGTTAAGCTCTTTCAAAAATTTCAACAATTAGGCGAATCCCATCAAAGACAGGCCGGCACGGGCCTGGGATTGGCGATTTGTAAAGAAATCATCCGTCAGCACGAAGGCCGCGTGGGGGTGGAATCTAAAATAGGCCACGGGAGTTGTTTTTATTTCATACTTCCGGTCGAACAAAAATAGGAGTAGACCTATGGATGCCGCTAAAAAAATCCTTATCATCGATGATGAAATTGACTTGACCCAAATGATAGGATTTCAATTTAAGGCCAAAGGCTTCGACGTGCAAACAGCGTGTGATGGGCTTGTTGGGCTCGCATGCGTCAGCGCCTTCAAACCGGACCTGATCATTCTGGATATCAATATGCCCCGTATGGGCGGCATCGAATTCTATAGTAAAATTTGTGACTCTAAAGGGGCGCCTCTTTATCCGGTATTGGTTTTGACCGCCCGTGCCAATATCCAAGGGCTTTTTCAAGACCTGCATATCGACGGGTTTATGGTCAAACCTTTTGACATCGACCAATTGGTCCATGAGGCAAGCCTCATTATCAAAAAAAGAAGCCAGGAAGCCCTTATCCCCAGGCTTGATCTTTTCGGCAGGACACGGAAAATTTGCATCGTTGATCAGGACAAACCAACTTTTGATCAGTTATGCGGCTTATTTCTTAATGCTGACTATACGGTCATACCAGCCAGAAACGGTTCTGTGGCCATTGAAAAAATGATGAACGATGTCCCTGATGTGGCTTTGGTGCATTTAGGTCTCACCGACATCCCCGGCGACATAGTCATTTTCAGGCTTAGCCAAATGTCTAAAACAATGGGAGTCAAATTTATTTTATACTCTTCCAAGACCGCCAAACATGACCCTCAGGTGATGGAGCGTATCAGTACCAAAACGGGCATATTGACTTTAGTCGAATATCATCAGTTAGATGAACTTGTGAGCACAGTAACAGACCTCTTACGCAAGTCCCCCAACCGGTCAATGAATGAATAGTCGGCAGATCTGGCCGGTCAAAATGCCGTTATAGGCACCGAGGCTATGTCCCAAAATGGCCAAAAGCAGTCCTACAGAGGCAAGGCCTGGCTGATAAATTTCCGCTACCACCGGCGCGGAAGCCAACCCTGCGATATTGGATAAAGAAGCGGTGGCGACTAAAAATAACGGGGCCCTGATCAACCGGGCGGTCACCAGCAATATCACCAGATGGATCAGAATCACCACAACACCTGCCACGATCAAAATGCCCGCCTGAGAGGCATTATTTAAACTGGCACGGGCCCCGATGGATGTCAAGACAAAATATAATATCCATTTGCCGAATTTATTGGCCCCAGTGCCCTGGATACGGCCAATTGGTGTCTGTGACAAAAATAATAGCAAGACCGAAACCAGAATAATGGTCCAGGCATAAGGAGAGATCACATCCTTGCCCGTTGGTAAATAAACAGATGCGGCCTGGGATAACCTGCCAACAATCAAGGCCAATGCCTATAATCAAAATCGCCTTCCCCGGATGAACGGACTATTCTTTGTGTTTGGGAAAATGCTCCGGAGCGCGGGCTAAATCATCTAAAATCCGCCGGTCGAACGATTCCAGCTATCAAACTTATTTTGCCGCGCGGCTAAAGCGACCAAAATACCCATCCACGTATAAGGCACAATGGTATCCACAATGACCATGGGCAAAAAAACAGCATCGGGCGTATTCAAAGCTTCTTTGACCGCGACCATGTTAGCACTCCCCCCTGTCCAGGAAGCCGCCAAGGCCCCAAAACCTCCCCAGAATTGCGCTCCGACCAAAGGCTTAAAAATCACGAAACTAACGACCATGCCCAGCATAATGCCAAATGACCCGGCAAAAAACATCACGAGTGCACAGGCCCCAGACGGGAAATAGCTTTGATATCCATGTTTAACAACAGTAAAAAAAGCGCCGGAGGTAAAAGATATCTGGTGATCCCTGGATATAACGGACTTTTAGCGTCGATAACCCCGCAGGTGGATAACAGCATGGGCAAGAAATAGATCCAGAACATCGACGGAAGGAAATTAAACCAATGCTTGGTACGGGGGTTGCCGGCTAACAATAAAATGCTGGATTCAACGGCTAAGAGGACAAGAATAAGAAGTATAGGATTATGGATCATGGAAAAATTTCTAACGTATTGTAAGGGATAAATTCATTCTTTTCGCTCCACGGGTCGATTTTTTAACGCCAAAGGTCTCATGCTTCTTCGGTGGCTGAACAACTCGCCTTCAGCTTCTCTAGAAGCTTCAGGCTCAAACAAGTTCAGCCATCCCTCGGCCCAAAGCCGTCGGGATTCCCTCGAAGCATGAGCTGCTTTGGCTAAAATCGACAGTGTCACTCAAAGAACGAATTTATCCCTTACAACGCGTGTTCGCATTTATACCAATACCCGATTTGACCCTGCTTAAATCATATACCCCTTGAGACGATAGATAGGGATTGCGGGCGGCTTCCCCTTTGATAAAAAACGGCGTATCCAAATCTATAAAATCAAAATAGCCCAGACCCGCGGCCACGTGTGCTGAGGCGGTCATAGCTAAATTTGATTCCATCATGCCGCCGATCATCAGTTTGACGCCCGCGGCATGGGCCAGTCGGCTGATCTCAAGTGCGTGCACTAATCCGGTTTTCATCAGCTTAACATTAATGGCCCCCGCCGCTTTTTCTTTGATGATACGGATAGCATCCGCAAGCGACGAGGCGCTTTCATCCGCGCACACGCACACCTTAGATTCACGCGTCACCTGTTTTAGGCCTTCCCAATCCGCTTTACGCGCACGGGCTGTTCGATCAAATCCGGCACAATCCCCACCTGGCTTAAACGTCTTAAAAACTGCAGGGTTTGGCGCGCTGAATATCCTTGGTTAGCATCAAGAATAATTTGTGCACGCGGAAATATACGATAAACAGCCTCCACCCGTTTAAAATCCATATCCATGTCGCGGCCTATTTTAATTTTAAAAGCACGAAAACCCTGCGCTTTAAACGCCTTGGCGCGGGCCTTTGTCTCATCGAGCTCAGCAATGACGATGGTGATATCCGTACGCAAACGTTTGGGCTTGGAGTTCCACAAACGCCATAAAGGCATACGCAAATACCGTGTTAACGCATCCATCATGGCCATCTCAACCGCAGCCACGGCACTTTGATTAGCGGCAAAACGTTCATGAAGTTGTGCCGAAATATCTAAATAATCCTCTATCGCTCTTCCTTTAAGCCAAGGTCTATGTCTTTTAAATTCTTTAAGGTCTGCTGCAATCGTCTCGCCGGTGATATGCGTCGCTACTGCGGCCTCACCATAGCCTTTGGTACCATCTTTTAATTCTATGGAGAATAAAATATTTTCTAAACGGTCATGCTGGCCGCTGGCCACACGAAAAGGCTGGTTTAAAGGAGCTTGAAAGAATTTAACAGAAATTTTAACGATGACGGATGGGTTATTCAATGGTCACAGTCCTTGTTAGGCGTCTGAGCAAAGACCCTTTTTGGGTCCCTTCCCCAAGGACAAATCCGAGATGATCACACGATCAATGGCATAAGTCAACTTCTTTTTTCTCCACCGTTTGTTTATAGCCGGTGGTGTCATGGATAACGTACGGCTTGCCGTTGACCGTGCCTAAATAAAGCATGATATGCCCCTTCATGGCCAAAAGTGTATTGGCGGCAGGGGCCTTGAGGAATGGCCGCAATCTTAACGGCATCATCACTTTTTTCGTCAAAATCAACGATCCCCATTGCTGACTTGCGCCTGGTCTTTGGAATCACGCGGTAACATAATCCCCACCGTGGCAAAGACCATCTGCAAAAACCTGGAACAATCCTGCTCGCCGTACATATCCCCCCAGCCATAAGGCTGATTGAGCATCATCAACGCCTGTTTATAAATATTGCGCGCGGTATACGGCAAAAACCCGGATGACATCTTCTGCATTCATGTACGCTTCTTTGACAGCCAATTTCCCGTCGGCATCCATCACCGGGACATTGACCGTCACATGACCGGCGTCAATACCGGACAAAGGCAGACGCATGCCCATACGGATATAATCATAATAATCGGTCATGCCTTCATTCAGAAAAATGTCCGCCTTAGGCTTGATCACAACTGCAAAATCTTTATCCTCCGCAAATTCCCTGACCTGATTAACATCCCCCAAAGCAATATTCTTAGCCTCAACCCATCCGTCGCTGATATCGGTCAGCACATAATACCAAAGTCCGTCTGCAGAGGTATGAACAACAGCGACCGGAGTCCCCACATCCAAAGCGCTGTTTTGCAGTTGGTCAAAATCAAAATCATCTTTTTGCTCATACAACCCTTCCTTAGTCGGCAAAAAACGCTGAGAGGCATAATGCACCACCAAGCCATAACGGGGAGCAACCCCTATGACCACCCCGCTTAAATTCATATTACGTTTGACATCATCCATAAAATCCTGATCGTCCCTGACGCCGGCAGCGGTATAATAACCTTTTGCTGTGATATCCGACAAGGTCTTTTCAAGATCCTCCACTAACGATTCCGTCTTTAAATCCTGAATGATGGTAAAAATATCCTTGGTCAATTTATTCTCATTGCGCAGGCGGGCATTGAACTGGTCAATAGCATCAGGGCTCATGATCACCGCATCCGGGGAGGGATGATGGCTGATCCAAAACCCGGCCGTTTTCATCATACGAAGGGAATGCCCTATCAGAGAAGGCGCTTCATAATTAATCCGCTCCTGGGCTAAAACGCGGGAAGAAAACAATAACAAAACAAAAATAGGGATAAATTTAAACTTCATGGAGCACAACATAAATTTATTTTATCACAAACCCCCAAACGCCCAAACAATGTTTAGTTATATTCGTAAGGTTGTCTCACTGCGCATAAATAAATTGGATTGGAGTTTGCACATCAGGATGCAGGCTTTTATGGACCGGACAGCTGTGGGCCGCAGCTTCAAGCATCGCACGCTTATCTTGAGGGATGCCGCCAGGCCATATGAAAAGTCACCGCTGATACTGCCAATGCGCCGCACGGGGACAGTGACCATTTCCTTGGTCACATCAACAGTCGTTCCTTTAAGGTCAATGTTATGCCGGGCCGCCACCATGCCCATGACGGTAAGCATACAAGAACCTAACGCCGCAGCCACCAAATCCGTCGGTGAAAAAGTCCTCGCCGCGCCCCATATTATCTTTGGGCGCATCCGTACGGATGCTATGGCCTGAGGGCCCATGCGTCAACACACAACGTAATTGGCCTTCGTAAGCAATACTTATTTTAACCATGGGACACTCCTTTACCCAATAGGCTGGGCGATAATACCTTTTTTGATATACTCAGCCCTGACAAATTTTCTAAGCTGCGGCAACTGCAAAGTGAAAATGATCGCCGCTAGTATACAAAGAAACCCACCCCATAACAAGGTTTGTCCCGCACCGATTCTTTCAGCTAAACTCCCTGATAATAAACTACCAAAAGGTGAGAGCCCCATAAAAGCCATGGTATAAAAACTCATCACCCGCCCGCGTTTGTCTTCTTCGACAACGGTCTGCAAGATGATATTACTGGAGGCCATTTGTACCATCATCCCGAACCCGGAAAATAAAAGCACCGGGAGCGCAACCGCTAAAAAAGACGTCTGTGAAAAAACGAGGACCCCGCAGCCAAAAAGTAAAGCGGTGGCGGCAATAACCTTACTTAAACCTAAAACATTTTTGCGGCCGGCCAAATAGATGGCCCCTATCAGGGCGCCCAAACCGGAGGCGGCCATCAATAACCCCAACGTTTTTGAACCGCCATGGAAAATATCTCTGGCAAAAACCGGCATCAAAGCCTGGACCCCTCCGGCAGACCAAGCTCATCACCGAGAGCAACATTAAAATAGTACGGATGGGCATAAAATTAAAAGCGTAAGAAAATCCTGCCTTTAACTGAAGAACGACGGATTCCTTTTGACGACCCGAGGCCTCCCAGATGGGTAATTTCATCATCACTAAAGACAACAGCACCGCTATATAACTCAACGCGTTGATCAGAAAACACGCACCCTCCCCAAACAGGGCTATCAAAATGCCGCCGATAGACGGGCCTATAAGCCTTGCGGCATTGACCATGGAAGAATTCAAGGCAATGGCATTGCTCAAATCTTCCCTGTCGTTGAGCATGTCCACCGTGAAAGACTGGCGTATCGGAATATCAAAAGCATTCACAGCACCCAAAAAGAAACTTAAAAGAACAATGTGCCATACCGCAAGAGTATGCGTCGCAAAAAGCGTATAAAGAACAACGGCCTGCAGCATGGCCATAGATTGCGTGATGAGCAACAGACGGTGGCGATGATGGCGGTCGGCAATAACCCCGGCAACAGGCGCTAACAAAAAGGTCGCTATCTGGCTGGAGAAACCGACTAATCCCAATAAAAATGCGGAATGAGTCATGCGATAAACCAGCCAGCTGACCGCAATCTGCTGCATCCATGTACCGATGAGCGAAATGCTTTGCCCGCTAAAAAAAAGACGGTAATTTTTATGGCGCAAGGCGCGAAAAACTGTTTTAACGTCCATAATTAAAACACAATATCATATTAGCCCGTTATGCCAAGCAAAATTTCAACTTATCCGTTCCATGACGCCATGAAAAATCCTGACAGGGGGAGGGTCTTAAGCAGTTGGGCTGGGTATTGGTTTGCTCTTCTATTGACCATAGCTATTACCGACAAACGTGCCATCTATCTGGTTCCTAACGTCTTGGCCAATAAAAGTACCGTCTTTCGCAGTTTTAGAATTATCCTCGGCAAAAGGGGCATCTGTCTCTGTTGCTTCTTTTTTGGTAGTGCTGTCCCCGGCAAAATAACTATTGATGGGTATTTCCGTATTTTCTCCGTCAAAAGGCTTCTCGGTCTTTTTTTGAAGGTCTTCCCCAACAAAAGAATCATTCATCACACTGTTAGAATCATCCCCGACAAAAGAACTATTAATAGGCTTTATTTGTTGAGCATCATCAGCCACTGCTTGATGACAGAAACTCAAACTGAATACTATCAAGAAAATCCAGTCATGCCTTTTCACAGCTTCCCCTTTCACCTTTATGGACCAAACTTATAGTGCTTCTTGACAGCTTTCTTAACCTGCCACGTACAGTTCAATCCTTGCGGGAATGTCACCAAATCACCCTTGCCAAACGAAACCGTTTCGTAAGGCGTCTTAACCGTGACCTCGCCTTCTAAAAAATAACACACCTCTTTTTCATCATAATCCCAGTCGAAAGTTGAAACTTCCTTGGTCCAGATGCCCCAAGAAAATACCTTTAAATCTTTAAGTTGTGCTGGCGTAGGTTTTTCAACAGAAATCTTTAAATTAGACATGCCGGCCTCCTTTTAACCCTTCAGTTTGATCAAAAACCCAGCGAGATCGCGACCCAGGGATTCGATGCTGTCCTGCTGCTTGGGGTCTTTGAGTTTCCCATCCGGACCAAAGGCATTGTGAGCTTGAGGTACCGCCACTTGGGTCGGAAGGACGATCGTGCCCATATTCGAAAGCAAAGATCGGACAACAACCAACCCGCGCAGGCCTCCCAACGCTCCCGGAGAAGCGCTCATCAGTGTTGCCACTTTGCCCGCGAAGCAAGCCAAAGGTGGCTCGCCCGCAACAGGGCGCGAGGCCCAATCAATGGCGTTTTTTAAAACTCCGCTGATGCCGCTGTTGTATTCCGGCGCGGCAATCAAAAGCCCGTCATGCGCCAGCAAAAGCGCCTTAAACTTTTTTCCATTCTCCGGTATGCCCTGTTCGGCTTCCAGGTCCCCATCGTAAAGCGGCATGGGGATATCCCTCAGGTCTAGCAAGGTCACTTGTGCGCCTGCATTTCGGGCTGCGTCCGCTGCAATCCTAACGAGCTTCTTATTAAAAGATTCCTTGCGAGTGCTGCCGGCAAACGCCAGAATTTTTGGTGTATACGCCATGTTAAACCTCCTATGATACGGGACGGACAACAAAATCCGCTGTTGCCGCCTGGTCCTCACTGAGATTTTGCTGTTTAATAACCCGCCTCCAGTGCCCGGCTTGCACCGGCAGATGGATACTAAAATCCTGAAGGGAATATCGGGTCACTCCCGGCCAAACGGACTTCATGGCCATAGAAAAAGACTGCTGAGGCGATCCGTTTAAAAATATATGAACATCAAATACAGCATGCACATTAACTGGCGACACGTTAGTCAGAATGACTTTCCCCTCGATGGGCTCGGGAAGCGTGAAAACATCCTTGTTCATTTGTATTTTGACGGCAATAGGCGATACCTCATCGGCCCAGGCATCCGGACTTTTGATAAAAAAAACACTCAGCATCACAATAAAAATAAATGGATTAACCAAACGTAAACGCATAAACTGATGTCCCTTCATTGGGAAATTCCAAACGTAGAGTGTGTATGGCCACAGCTCCTTTAAGATCAATTATCTCATAAAGGCGCTGATTATCCAAAATAATATCTCCCCTCGGCTTTCCGTCCATCGATACTTTAATCTTATCCCCTGCATGGGCCGGGCCTACAACTAAGAAAACCTTGTCTGCATGAAATTTAAACTCTAGGACAGCTCCTGAAGATGACTTGGCAGATTCGTCCTGCACGCCCCAAGAGCCCTGATAGGCAAAATAATTGAGCGGAATTTCCGCAGGCAGGGTAAATACCTGCTGACCTATATGAACTTTCTGCGGAGAGGCAAAACGCTCCATGCGACGCTCCCCCAGATACGTTTCAGGGGTGCGGTCATATCTGGGCGTCTGATCTTTGACAAGACTTAAATCACCCTCAACGGCATGCCCGTTTTCTTTTAAAAGGGCGCGTATCGCTTCTTCCATATGATCATAACTACCTTCGCCAAAATGCGTGTGGCGAATATGTCCCTTAGCATCTATCAAATACTCCGCCGGCCAATAACGATTTTGGTAGTTACCCCAAGTTTGATAATCATTGTCCTGGGCCACCGGATACGTGATAGAAAATTGTTTGAGCGCATTGCGGACATTGTTGGTCTCCCGCTCAAAAGCGAATTCCGGCGTATGAACGCCCACAATCACGAGTCCCTCATTTTTATAACGCTCATACCACGCAGTTAAATGCGGGAGGGTACGCACACAATTAATACAACTGTACGTCCAGAAATCAACCAAAACGACCTTGCCGTGCAAACTCTGTAAGGACAATGGCGTTGGAGTATTAAGCCACCCTACAATACCGGCAAACTCCGGTGCCAATCCCCCATCAGACAATAAGCATGCCATTGTCTTTGGGCATGCTCCGGGCACGGCGGAGCGCCAGAGTATCCAATTCTTTTTGCAGGCGATCATTATTTTCAAACTGACCCAAAAAACGGCTGTAGCCGGGAAAAAGATTGAGGACTTTGACTTGAATGGCTTTATCATAATTGGTATAAATCAAAATAGCCGTAACAATCATGATAAGACCGAACGCCTGCTGAATGACACCGGTATATTTATTTACTTGGCGCATTTTTTTAAACCACACGGCGCTCAATGAAGAAAAAATAAAAAGAGGAATCCCCAAACCGGAAACATAGGCCAGGGTTATAGCTACGACCTTGATATTGACGGATTGTGTCGCGGACAAGGTTGCGATCGTCGCTAAAATCGGCCCGGCGCAGGGCGCCCAAACCAACCCTAAAGAAAAACCGGTCACCAAGCCTGCCCCTAAGCCGCTGCCCTCTTTTTTAAAACGCGATTGCAAAGGCCCCAGTAAATTATTGATAAAAACTTCGAATCTCGCACCCAGGGAGGGAATCAGCAAAGACAAGCCTAACAAGCCGATAATGACGGTGGCTACCAGACGTAAACTGTTAGGATCAATAGGGAATATTTTAACAAGGTAAGAAATAAAAAGAGTGAATAGCGTAAAGCTCGTCATAACACCAAGGGTTATGCCGAGCGATTTTCTTTTTCCTCCGCCGGATGATGCAGAAAACACAATAGGCAAAAGCGGCCATATGCAAGGGGCCAGAATTGTGATAAAACCGGCTAAGAATGAAAAAATAAGCAGTGTAAGCATCGGGGCTTAATAAAAAACCCTCTGTGACCTTTCGGCCACAGAGGGCATTTGAAATACAAGAAACAACTTCTTATTCTTATATTTTTACAACGTTTTGAGCTTGTTCACCCTTAGGGCCGTTGACGATTTCGAACTCAACATCTTGTCCTTCGCCTAACGATCTGTACCCTTCACCTTGAATCGCACTGTGATGAACGAATACATCTTTACCGTTTTCGGGAGTAATAAATCCAAAACCTTTTTGGTCGTTGAACCATTTTACTTTACCTTTAACCATAAACTTTGAAACCTCCTTTTGATCAAAACTTGAGTCCCTTAACGTGACCATAAAAAAACCGCAAGGTCTGAACCTACACCATGCGGTCTAAGATCACAATCCTTGAAACGAACTCGAGCGATAGTATGCCCTACTTTACGGCATTTGTCAACTTAAATTACGGGTTTTCTTTTTTAGACGCTTCCAGGTATTCCCAGCGCTGATAAGCCTCCAGAAGCTCCTGGGCCAGGCCTTCCAAACGGGCGTTGACACGAGCAATTTCTTGAGGGTCTCTCTGATAAAAATTAATATCCGCCAGCAAGACAAAGATTTCTTCCTGCTCTGATTCCATTTTTTCAATCTTCGCCGGCAGACCTTCAAGCTCACGCTCTTCTTTAAAAGAAAGCTTCCTTAAAATCAACGGCTTGATAGGGTTTGGCTTCTGTTGAACGGACGTAATCTTCGGCTTGATATTCGGTGTCTTAACTGGACGCTGACTTAGCCAATCATCATAGCCTCCGGCAAATTCGCTGATTTGGCCTTCCCCTTCCATAACCATGGTTGAGGTCACCACATTATTCAAAAAAGAACGGTCATGGCTGACTAAAAGCAATGTCCCGGAATACTCCATCAGTAATTCTTCCAAAAGTTCCTGGGTCTCGATATCCAGATCATTAGTCGGTTCATCCATCACCAGAAAATTAGATGGTTTGGTAAAAAGCCTGGCTAAAAACAAACGGTTGCGCTCCCCGCCCGATAGCACTTTGACCGGCGTACGCGCGCGGTCCGGCGTAAACAAAAAATCCTGCAAATAACCGATGATATGCCGGGGCTTGCCGTTAATTGTCACCGTGTCCCCACCCGGGCAAACATTTTCTATGACAGTTTTTTCTTCATCAAGCTGCTGGCGTAATTGATCATAATAGGAAACCTCCAAATTGGTGCCAAAACGCACCTTGCCTTTTTGAGGTTCCAACTGGCCTAATAAAATACGCAATAACCCGCCAGCACCACGACGGCGATCTTCACCATCAGCACGGCCTTCCAGGCGCTGGTCGAGTTGGAGGCGTGGACGGCCGAGATGTTCCAGATCCCCGTGAGGATGAGGACCGCGAAGGCGGGCCAGCTTGACCTTGGCAAACGCGCGCGCGAAACGCGGACGGCGGCGTCGCCGCCGAGGGCGCGCAGGTCCCCGAGGAGGCCGAGCATCGTGATCTGGCCGCCCACCCACACCGCCGCGGCGAGCACGTGGAGGCTGAGGCGGACCCCGTGTCGAGGCCGCTGGCGGCTTCGTCCACCGCTACGCCCCGGTCCAGTTGGGCTCGCGCTTCTCTGCGAAGGCGATCGCGCCCTCCATCGCGTCGTGGGACCGACCGATGGCCCCGAGGATGGCTCGTTCAGCGCCCACGCGGCGGTCTCGTCGAGCTCCATCGACTCCAGCATCACCTTCTTGCTCACCCGGACCGCGAGCGGCCCGTTCTTCGCGATCTGCTCGGCGAGCGCGACGGCCGCGTCGAGCAGCTCGTCGCCGGGGACAGCAACACCAACGGAACCAAGGCAGCAGATACACAACCAGC
>CAWHFJ010000025.1:0-58131 GCA_963828495.1 Candidatus Omnitrophota bacterium | reverse complement strand
ACCGCTCTCCGATACTTGCCGGCCAGCCGACCCATCCCTTGCGAGGGCTAGAACGCACCCCAGAATCGCTTTCCGCAGTTCGAGCAACGATATGGGCGCATGAGCAATAGCCCGAGCAACCGCTCAAACCAGCGAAACGGCGAACGGCGAACATCGGGGCTGGCGGAATGCGGGCAGCAAGGGACCATGAGAACTCGGAGTGTTAAAATCCACTTTCCGCTCGTTAGCCGTGCCCACAAACGGCAGCCGCAGTCCTTGCAGCGGTATGTATGCACGACGCCTGGGCCACGGCAGTAGGTGAAAGCGAATTCCAAGGCAGGGAATCGCTCAACTTCGTAAGCGGAGCCAATATTCCTAGGTCGCCGGCGGTTGAGTCACCACTTTCAGGCCCAACGACTTGACCCAGGGGGGCGCTTGCGAAAGGCCGTCACGACAGGAACCCCACAACACTTGTCGCGCCGAATCATCAGGCAGCCGGCAGTCCCGCCTGAGGCCTGAGGAGTCTGGCTGAAGCGAATCAGCAGTCGCTTGCCGCCTTTGGGACACCCCAGCGCGAGCAGGTCGCTTGAGCTCCCCTCGCAGGCAACTGCTCTGACTTGATGCCAAATACTTCCGCGCTGGTGGCATGGGGTATTCTGTCTTGGCTCACCGAACAGCGGTCCCAGTCGGGTAGCCTTTATGGACGATCGAAATCACAAAGGAAGTGATGAGCTGTTTCCTGCGTCCTACATCCCTGCAATCGTATGCGCTGGCTCTTGTTCATGCCAATAGCCGCGATTTTTCCGATAACTTGATACGGCTTGTCAATGCCATCCAGGGGTGCCACGAGAAGAAAAACGCTATAGACCGGTTCTCCGTCCAGCGTGTCGAACGGAACACCAGCAGGATCAAGGGCCAATACGCCGAAACACTTGTCGACCAGGCTTGAACGACAATGCGGGATCGCGATTCCATTTCCGATGCCGGTTGAGCCGGCTGTTTCCCGCGCGAGAATGCTTTGGACTAGGAGTCGCTCGCGATCGCGCCCAAGGCCCTGTAGTTCGGCCAAGTGATAAACCATCCGTTCGATCGCCGCGCACTTTGTGTGCACCTGGAGGCCGAGCAGTATCGCATCTCGCGGAAAAACATCTGCCAGGCTAACGCCCGATGAGACGAGGCTTGTTTCGTGCATTGTCGCGGCCCCATCTCCACCGGACGAACAATTTGTGTTTTTGACGCGGTGGACTCAACGGCCCTAAACGATCAGTGTGGCCACGGCGATTCCGATCATCGTCAACCCGATAGCAAAGCAGGCCACAAGAACCAGAGACACACTGATGCCGGCATGCATATCGTCGCCCAGTAGTTTGTCCTGGTGCGCATAGTCGAACGAGTTCCAAACAGGACGAACACTCGGGTTGACATGTCGCGAAAGGCCGCGTGTCTCGGTGTCGGAATCAACTGCCATAGAAGCTCCGGGCGTCCAGACATGCGAGAGCCGCGCGAAATCCGATGGTGCAGATTAGGCGAGGCTGGCGACCCGCAACGCTCAAGTCGCTGGTTACGGCGCGAGGTCGCCCTACCTGGATAATCGCGGGCGGATACGTTGCAAACTAAGACCCGCAAAGCGCATGCCGGAACTAGGACTTGCTCCCGCGAAGAGCGTATCCGGCCGAACGAGTCTAGGGTTGTAGCCGCAGGCACGTCCCAGCAGCACCGCGACCTCGGGTCAACGACTCTGCAAACCGCTGCACATTATCTGCAAAATCTTGCAGATCCTTGAAAAGCAGATGATTACTGCAAACCGTAGCGGTTCATCTTGTAATGCAGGTTCCGGACGCTGATGCCGAGGAGATGGGCCGAGCATCGCGATGCTGGTTGCACTGCCCCAACGCGGCCAAGATCGCGGCCTTTTCTGCTTTCTGGACGGCTTGCTCCAGGGTCACAACGGTTGGGTCGGGCACGGCAAGCATGTCCTCGGGTAAGTCCTCTGCATGGATCGAGGGGCCTTCGACTGTGACCGTCAGCCGTTCCATGCAATTCCGCAACTGCCGGACGTTGCCCGGCCAAGGGTAGCCACACATGATACGCATGGCAGCCTCGGCGACGTCTTTGCGCCTCTTTTTGGTAACTTTCCCTGGATCGGCAAAGGAAATGCTCGACCAGCAGTGGGATGTCGTCACGTCGCTCACGCAATGGAGGCACCCGCAACGGTACGACGTTCAATCGATAATACAGATCTTCCCGAAATTTTCCCTCACGTACCAACGTCGCGGTGTCTCGGTGCGTCGCGGCGATGAGCCTCACGTCAACGCGGATCAAGTCCTCACTGCCGACCCCGGCAAGTTGCGCTGCTCCAGCGCTCTCGCCAGCAAGTCCACCTGCGTCTTCGGCGGCATTTCTCCGATCTCGTCGAGAAACAAGATACCGCCTTGAGCCATTTCAAACCAACCGGGCTTATCTCGATGAGCCCCGGTAAAGGCTCCCTTCTCGTAGCCGAATAGCTCGCTTTCGATCAGTGATTCCGGCAAGGCGCCGACGTTCGCAGCAATGAACGGTTGCTGAGACACCTGGGGCTCAAGTTATGGAGAGCCCGGGCAACCAGCTCCTTGCCGGTACCGCTTTCACCGTGGATCAAGATGGTCACATCCGTGGCGGCAACCTGGCGAATCCGATCGAACACGTCGTGCATTGCCGGCGACTTTGGCCGATCATCTCGGGAACCTCGCCGGCCATCGCTAACCGATTGCGGAGTTGGCGGTTCTCCTCGAGTCAGCCGATGGTGCTCGTAGGCGTTGCGAACCTGAAGGCGCAGCATCCCGATATCAACCGGTTTGCTCATATAGTTCATGGGCGCCGGCCCGCATGGCTTCGACGGCGGTATCGATGGTACCATGAGCCGTAATGACAAAGATCAGCGTCTCGGCCTCTCCTGCTTGATCTGCTTCATCAGATCTAGCCCGGCCGAGGTCCCACCATCTTGAGATCGGTAATCACGAGATGGTGGTGTTCCTTGCGGAATAAGGCGAGAGCGGCAACCTCGTCTTGAGCGGTATCGACCTCATCAGCCTCGCCGGCCAAAGCCTTCGCCAGGCCAGGCGCGGATATTCGGCTCATCGTCGACGATCAGGATGCGAAAATTTCGATCGCTTCATGGACTTCATTGATTTGTGGAGTGGGATGCTGATTTCAAAAGTTGTTCCTGTTGTGCCCGTTCGATAGTCGATTTGTCCGCCGTGCTGACTGATTAACTTCTCGCACAATGCCAAACCCATCCCACTTCCTTTGCTCTTCGTCGAGAAGTATGGCCGAAACAGGTTGCGCTGTACCTCGGGCGGGATGCCAAAACCATTATCCTCAATCGCGAGACAGACTTTGCCGTTGCCAGCCAAGAGGTTCAGCGTCAGTTTGCCACCATCCGGCATTGCCTCCAGGGCATTGATGACGAGGTTACAGGCCCTTCTTCGAACTTGTCGGCATCCATCGGCACGCGAGGCAGTTCAGCGTCTGGCCGGAGGAACATATCTCGACCTTCTGTTTCGCCGCCTGCGGCCGAATCAGGCGGATGACATTTTCGACCAAGTCCAGAACGTCGGTCGGCTGCAGTTCCAAATGTTGAAGGTTCGCAAAGTTTCGGGAAGACTTTCCAGCACGCCGTTGAGCCGAATGGCAAGTCGGTTTTCAGTACGCCGACAATTTCGTTGACCTGTTGCTCGGGCTCGCTAGACGACAGGTTCTCCTCCAGGAGTTGGATATGGATGCTCAAGGCGGTTAGCGGATTCTTGATTTCGTGATGCAGCCCGGATGCCAACATGGCAACGCTGACGAATCGCTCCATCCGGCGCATCTGTTCTTCCAACAACATCCGCTCGGTCACATCGCGCAGGTGGATAACGCAACCCACGACTGCCACTTCGCTGTCTTGAAGCACATGCACAGTCGCCGAATGCGCCAACGCGCCCCACTCGTTCGATTTTTACGTTACGATCGCAAACCGCTACCTCGCTCCGAAGTACGTCCCCGCATACTTCGGCCAAAGGCACATCCCGCCGAGGAGATGGACGCAACTGGTGTGCCGACGCATTCAAAGTCCAACCCAAGTAGGTTGATTCCTGCTGAATTGATGCTTGTGACGACTCCTTCGCAGTTGGTCGTCAGGACACCCCGGTCCATGCTTGCCAAAATGTCATGTGCGAGCATCTTCACCTGGCGTAAAGACTGTTGGCTAAACAGGTACCGGCGCCGCAGCCACCACATGGCGATCTGGCAAAACAGCAGGATGGCGAGGACGACCAGACTTCCGCAGAGTTGCAGGCTGAGCTGCTGCCTTTAGCGATGCGAGGCTCGACATCGACAGCGGTTCGAGCTTCGAGCCAGGCACTGACGCGACGATGTCTTGGAAGATCAGATAAATCGACCCGCAACTGGCCAGGGTGCAGGCCAGCAATAGCGTGATCCGTAGAGTTGAGTTCTGCGGCAGAGAAGCTCTTCGGTGCCCTCAGATGCTTTGACGCGAAACATCTTCTCTCCCCTTCAGGTAGTGCTGCCCGCGCAGGTACGCTTTCGCCCAAGCCGGCAAGGCCGTCAGCCGTGCTTGGCAATCAGGGCAAGCCCAGGCCTGCAAATGGTTGCCGCCACGACGAGAAGAAGGCGACACGGGGGCCATTCACCTACAATCAGTTCGCGCAACGCCTTGAGCAAGCGGGTACTCTGGCGATTGCCGCTAGTGCCATCAAGGTTAGGCATATCATTTGCGGCCGTTTCTTTCAACCGTTGCTGTTGGCTGGCGGAGCCGCGATGGATCAATACCCGCACGATTGCTCACGTACGGAAAACGCCGAGGTAGTCGACCTGCCCATGACGCTTCCAGTTCAGTCGCCGCGCCAGTACTCGTCCACGACGCGCCGCACCTCGGGCCAGTCCGGATCGGGGTAGTCGTGAACGGCCAGATAACCGCCTGGTCGTAATCGTGGCAAGGGCTGGTCGATCACACGGAGCAACTCCACATCGTACTCCGTATCCCAGGAACACCAGGTCAAATTGCTGATCCAGCAGGGGGCAACAGTCGATGACCTCGCCTTGCGCGAAACTCGACGCGATCCGCCAGACCGTAACGCGCGGTCCACTGACGGGCTTCGCTCTGATCGAGCGGATCGACGCTGACGACGCGCCGACTCTGCTGCACAGCAGACGGTCGCTCGCCCTGCGGTCGTGCCCAATTCGGAGCATCGCGCCCGCGCCACCGGCTTCCCCAAAGCTGCCCTCGTCGCATGTTAGCCAGCCGGCGATGGCCTCCAGCGAGCTGATAGCCGGCGCGGACATCGAAGATAAAGTCGCTGTCGAAGTCGGGGGCGTATGCCGCCGGGGTGCTAAACGCCGAACGCAACGGGGCATGCTGCATCAGACAGGGAGCCGAATACCACATTGGTAAACGGAGCTCCGAGCAGACCGAGACGACCCTCGTGTCCTGCGATTCAGCCAGGCGATCCCGGCGCTCGGCGCTGCAAAATGAAGCGGCGCGACAAGACGTAGGTTGTTCACTGCCAAATCCGATGTTTTTCCCACATGTGATTGGGACCGCTGTACAACGGTTTCGCCAGGCGATATCCCAGATGCGGTTCTTGCCGTTCCCAGGGCGAGGCAATCAGGTCCGGCATGAACAGACTGAAATAGTCGCATTGATCGCGGTTCAACAGCGGGATCGCCCCCAGGTTACGCCGCAAGTGGCGATTGACGCGGACATCGTCCTCCGAGATGACTGCAAAGTCGCAATCATCTTCGATGGCCGCTTCAAGCCGCGCTTGTAATTATTAGCCGCCGATTGGGTGCCTAGCGGCCAATCGTCCGGTTGCATAAACACCCGCGGCTCTTCGCCCCAATCGCTTTCGCAATACGACTTCAAGGTTTCCTGCAAGGGCTTCGTGATTGTCCGCCGCATAGCTCACAACATAAGCCCGAAAACGTGGGAAATCGTCCCGCAGCGGCCGTGGCGGCTCATGCAACGCGCCGCGAGGCGGATTGCTGCTCGGCCACGCTACGCTCACTGGGTTGTGTGGGTTGTTGCATCGGCATCAGCAGCTCCACAGCTTGCGGTCCGGCCGTCGCTGCCGGCAAATGGAAGATGTAACTGGCATATTCCTGCTTGTCGCTGCCGGCGTCTTCCAGCCAAAAGATAGCGCGGCCCATGCACCACAGTCGGACGCTGCTATCTGCCAGTTGATCTCTGAACTGGCAGCGCCGCACACGCTCGCAGAATGCGAAATCGTCCGCCAGGTACCAAGGTCCGGCCGCGGCATCTTCAGCCAACAATGGCATGAACCACGGCACCATAGCGGTGCCAAAATCGCTGATTGCACTCGGGCAATGATAACTGCCGCTGGATCTCTTCGAAGACAACGCGGCGAGTTAACATGAAACCAAACGCGCCACACAAAATCTCCAGCCAGGCCGCCAATCTCGCCAAACTGGATCTTTTCCGTCCCAGGCAGAAAGGCACAGGCCAATTCGCGGCTTCGCACCTTCGGATAAATGCCACAGACGAGTGGCTGCTCGTGTCGACGTAGCTTTTCCACATCGTCGGCCTGGAACGAGATGTCGCCGTCAATCCACATCAACTCATCAAACCCCGCCGCCAACACGTATCGCGCCATGGCGGGCCGGAACGACTTCGATCGGTTGCGCATCCGTCAAGGCGCACGGCGTAGCCACGCCCTTCGAGCACTTGCAGGCCCTGGGCGAATTCCGGCGAAATCGATCCGGCATCGGGCACTAAGATGACACACGAAGCTGGATTCAAGTGGACTCCTTTGTTCCAAGTGCAAGCTCGCGTATTGTGGCCACCCGGCACGGAGCCGTCGAGCGTCTGAGTGACGCTTCGTTGCTCGGCTCGCCGCGGGCAATTGCTCGAAAGCGGCCACGCCGCCACACCAGGCAGAAAAACAGCCGCGTCTCGGTAACCGACTGGCCACCGAGACGCGGACTGCTCATTGCGATGCGACAGTCATGGATGACTTTAAAGGCTACGGCCTCGTCGACTTGGAAAACAAGTCAACTACGAGTGGCTACCAGAGCCGGAGCCACTTCCAGCACAGCCGGAGGCGGGGGAGGAGGCGGAGTCTTCGAACCGGACCCTGATCCGCTGCCAGACCCGCTTCCGGAACCGGAACCGCTACCGGAACAACTGGGGGTGGAGGAGGCGGCGGGCCTTTGAGCCGGAGCCCGAGCCACTACCGGAACCACTTCCCGAACCGGAACCGCTGCCCGAGCCAACCGGGGGTGGAGGCGGAGCCTTCGACCCGATCCGGGACCGCTACCAGAGCCACTTCCCGAACCGGAGCCGCTGACCGGAACCGACTGGCGGTGGAGGCGGTGGGGCTTTCGAACCCGAACCCGAGCCGCTGCCCGGAACCACTGCCCGAACCGGAACCGCTACCCGAGCCAATCGGAGGTGGAGGCGCTTGCGAGCCTGAACCCGATCCGCTTCCGCTACCAGAACCGCTGCCCGACCCAGAGCCACTGCCCGAGCCAACCGGCGGTGGAGGCGGAGCTTTGGAACCAGAACCGAGCCGCTGCCAGAACCGCTGCCCGAGCCGGAGCCGCTACCAGAGCCGACTGGGGGCGGAGGCGGGAAGCTTGGAACCAGAACCCGAGCCGCTGCCAGAGCCGCTGCCCGACCCAGAGCCACTGCCCGAGCCAACCGGGGGCGGAGGCGGAGCCTTGGAACCGGAACCCGACCCACTACCAGAACCACTACCAGAACCACTACCAGAACCACTACCAGAACCGCTGCCCGACCCAGAGCCGCTACCAGAGCCGACCGGGGGCGGAGGCGGAGCCTTGGAACCGGAACCTGACCCGCTACCAGAGACCGCTGCCGACCCAGAGCCGCTGCCAGAGCCAACCGGCGGTGGAGGCGGAGCCTTGGAACCCAGAACCTGACCCGCTACCAGAACCGCTGCCGAGCCAGAGCCGGAGCCGCTGCCCACAGGCGGAGGAGCCACCGATCCGCTGCCCGAGTCCCGGTTGGTGGAGTGGTGTGAGCGGGAGGATTGGTCGAAGGCGGCGTTGGAGTCCAGAGCTGCGTGATTGCTCTCTTTTGCCTAGGGGTCGCGTGGCGGGCAACGCGCTCGAATAAAACGCGATCGTCAAGCGATTCAATGCTCAACGTACGCTTCGCTCGCTTGCTGTGCGATTGGGCCCGTTTCGCACGACGATTAGGTGGACTTCCCGCCAATAGCCGGCCCAAAATGTCTAGAATGGACGTGCGCATGTGTGGCTACCCTTCTCAAGGACAAGGCCCACAAACTGCCGGAATCGGCAAGTTTCGAGGGATGAGATGTTCCTGCCCTCTTAAACGCGAGCCGTTTCGGGTCGGCGACAGGTAACGGCAGAAAATCTCGCGATTTTTTTGCGATCGCCCACAACCATGCAACCGAGCGCATCCGCCTGTTAAAATAGGTGGGTTGGCGTCACTCGCCGGACCGCCAAAGCCAGGATGTTGATCTGGCTTCCTAGCCGGAGAAGCATAGCCGGTGCCTACGGCAGGGGATTACGGTTGGCTCCCCAATGGTCGATTCGATCGACCGCCTTCGAGGTCAGATCCCAGCGGATGTTCAAGCCGCCGCTTGGCAAGACGCCATCGGTGGCCTCGATCAGCACCCACAGTCCATCCCGATCGTCTGACCGCTTCGAGAGACTAACGTGGGTGAATCCTAATTCTGGCCGAAACTTCGATACCACGGGGGCGTCAAGTGCTGTTCCAAATATAAAAAGCAACCTTCGACCGCCTCTAACCTCTGCTCGCGCGGAACATCGCTTGCGTACTGAGTCCGTCCGTAAAGATCGGCCAACACCTTGAAGGCTCGAATACGCACGGCGGAATGCTCTGCATTTCCGGCCAATTGCCGGACGGAATCGTTGTCCCTGGGCGTGATCGAATCGTGGATCGGGCTGGCTCCGGTTCGCGACCAGAAGTCGTCCGCCTTGAAAAGCTGCCCAATCTTGTCGGCCGGTTCTGCCGCGGTCAACTTGCTCTGTCCGATCCCGATTGCGCTGAAGGTTGCCAGGACCATGCCGCAAACCAAAAGAACCTGAGGCGATGCCGATTTCATGAATCGCATGGCAGCCGACCTTTCTTGAAAAGATTTCCAACGAGCCGGCTTTCACACCAGGCCGAATGTACGCCGTCCGACAACCGGTAACTGACGCGAGTCGAGGCCAACGCTGTCCACTGCGGCCTGGAAAGCCGCGTATAATATGAGCAACATGGCGCGAAAATCGCAACAAATCATGTCCGCAAGCCTCGGCTTTTGCCATCAGCATCGTGCCGAACTGCTATCATGTTTGTAGTGAATCCAAACGCGATGGAAAATGGAGATTCAGGATGGATGCCAGCCGAAAAGCGAATCGTGAGGACCACGAGATAACCCTGCAGTACCAAAGCCGGCAAGAGGCACTCCTTGTAGAAGAGCTTAATGACGGCAAGCTGACGGAGTTACTGGCGTTCGTCCGCCAGCTTGAACAAACTCCTCCCGGAGCCGCTGAGTTGCAGCGCCGAACGAAACTTCTCGGCGAGTGCCAGGCATGGAAGGCGAAACTTCAGGCCAGTTCTATGCTCGACTCCGCCATTGGTTGGACCGGGACATACCGCCGACAAAATCGCCTCTCCATGCTCCGAGACAGACTGGCGATTGATTCCAAGCTCGCGCAAGCCTTCGGATTTGAAGGACGAAAGGGGCTAGCAATTCCTTGAGCGGGTTCATTGCCGACCGGTGCGTTGTTGCCGGGCCGTAAGATCGGCTAAGCTGTAGCCACAAAGTCTGTAATCGGAATCGGAGCCAGGCGGCGGAATCATTCATGACACCACAGACCCCAGGCAGGAAGCCGGGAGTGCGGTTCTTCGTTGAGCGCTTAAGCTCAAGGGTTTTCCGGCGGTTGGGGCATTGGAAGCTGCCGGCAGGCCGTCGCCAGATGTCCTCGTTCGCCGGTGACAACGACAGCCAGACGATCTTCCGCGTGGACCGGCCATTAATCGGCTTCACCTTAAGCAACCTGGCTGCAATAGTTTGTTCCGTTCTCCGGAAGTCGCGGCGATCACTTCGCCACGATTCCCCTCCGCTGCCAGATCCGTCCACTGGCCGGGTCGCGCCTGAATGCATTGCCTGGCTGGATGAGTTTCGCCGACGCCATGGTCGCGCTCCACGCCTGTTGCACATCGGGAACATTGCCAACAACGCTTACAACAATGCCAAGCTGCTCAATGAGGTCGGCCTCGACAGTGATGTTATTTGCCACAACTATTACCACATCATGGGCTGTCCCGAGTGGGAAGACGCGGACTTCGAAGGCGACGTTCGCGACGACTTTTATCCAGCTTGGGAGCGCGTTCGACTGAGAGGCTTTCGGCGGCCGCGGGCTGGTTTGCCCAAGGGCCGCGCGGTTGTGCTGGAGATACCTGGCCGCTCGCCACAGTCCGCGCCGCTGGCAGGCTGGCGGCTGGTGGCTGTTGCTGGGCTGCGCCTCGGGTCGCGGTCACACTCGTCTATCGTCACCCCAGACTGCGGCAAGTGGCCAAGCTGGTGAAGCTGCAATGCATTCTTTTCACGGAAGCGATTCATACCTGCCTGAGACGGTTTCGCAGCGCCGCAGTCCGGCTGCTCACGCCGGCCCATGGGACGCATCAACAAGCTGCAACGGCAATCACACCCCGGGTTGCCGAACAATACAGCTTCGACCGACGCATGGACGTGCTGATCGAGGCCTTTGCCGCCGCTTTTCCTGGCCGTCGCGATCAATTGACGCGGCAGGACATGGAATTCTACCGCTGGGCGATGCCGCATTGGAAAGAACTGTTCAGCCACTACGATCTGTTGTTGGGCTACTCGACGGACCCGATCTTACCGCTGTTGGCCGATTGCCCCTATTTGCGCTCGAGCACGGCACGCTGTGCGCAAATCCCGTTTGAGGACGACCCGACGGGCCGGCTCACCGCACTGGCCTACCACATGGCCGAACATGTTTTTGTCACGAACTCCGACTGCTACGAAAATGGCCGCCGATTGGCCGCCGATCGGGTCACGTTCCTCAATCATCCATTCGACGACGACCATTCGTTGGCCGTGACCGGAATCAATCAACGGCGAACTCAACTGGTTCGCGAGCTCGATGCCGATTTTCTGATCTTTCTTTCCGACGCGTCACGACTGGGTTCCTGGCACCGGCTATGCCGATAAAGGCAACGACAAGCTGTTGCGCACCTTTCGCTCGCCTGCGCGGTGAAGGTATGCGAATCGGCATGGTTTGTTGCCGTTGGGGAAGCAATGTCCCCGAGAGTCTGGCCTTGCTCGAGGAGCTGAGAGTCGCGAGTGACGTCAAGTGGGTCGAAACCATGGGCATGGTTCAATTTGAACGAACGGCCCAGGCCTGCGACGTGGTCGCAGATCAATTCCATCTCGGCGCGTTTGGCGGCATCATGCTCAAAGCGATGGCCGCCACAGCGCCGGTTTGCACCTATCTGGACGAGGCCGCCATCCGAGGCCGCTTTCCGTCGGTCCCTCCGATAATCAATGCCTATAGCGAGGCGGACATTGTCGTCCAGCTCCGCCGGGCGTTCAGCTCGCCCGCACGGCTACAAATGCTCGGCAAGGAGTCGCGAGACTGGATCAAAGCCAATTACAGCGCACGCGAAACGCTGGAACGCCAGCTATGTCAGTTTGAACATCACCGCTTCGATTGAGCAGGCCATCGCAAGACTGGTCGGCTTAATCCTCCGCCGAACTGCCATCACCGCACATTTTGACGATCTTTGGATCAAAGCGGGCGATTGCCTGGACCAGGTCCTGCTGCTCGCGCATCACGTCTTCGATGTTCTTATAGCGCCGGCACTTCATCCGCACCGGCAGAAAGGACCTTTACGCCGCGCTGCTCGAGACTCTTTTGCACAGGCCCGCCAGGTATATTTCTGTTTGGCTTGGGTCCGCGACATGCGACGGCCGGCGCCGTGCGAAGCCGAATTCAGGCTCTCCGCCTGGCCGCGGCCGCGGACCACGAATGCCGGATCGGCCATTGAGCCGGGAATGACGCCCAATTGCCCTGCGGCTGCCGGAGTTGCGCCTTTGCGATGCACGATCACTTCGCCCCGCCGTGAACTTCCTTCCAGGCGAAGTTGTGGTGGTTCTCGACACCGGCAATGATCTTCGCGCCCAGCAGCCTGGTCACCAGTCGATGCAGGACATCGTGATTGGCGGCCGCGTAGTCGCCCATCAGGTTCATCGCGGCCCAGTACTGCTGGCCGGCTTCCGTGTCCAGATCGAGCCAGGCCAGCCGTCCGAACGACTCGTGCTTCTTGGGCAGGTGAGCTCGGGCGATCGCGCTGTAGGTCGAACACACGGCCGCGCCTGTGCCGCGGCTGCCGCTGTGGCTCAACAGTGCCACGTACTCGCCGGCCGCCAGTCCCAGTTCTGCGTCCGCATCAACCAGCGTCAACAGTCCGAACTCGACGAAATGGTTTCCGGAGCCACTGGTGCCGAGTTGCTTCCAGGCCTTGTCCTTGTTTTCTCGCGTGACACGCGTAACGGACCAGTCGGCGTCCATCACCGAATGCTCCTGCCGCTTCTCGTGAACGCTACCGACGCCAAAACGCGTGCCACGCTCCAACGCCTGCACGAAGGCCTCGTATTTCAGACGGTCCGTCAAGGTCCACGCCGGCATATCGAGCACCGACAGCTTCATGCGGCAGGCGATATCAACGCCGACCGCGTATGGCACCACCGCGTTGTCGAGTGCCAGTACGCCGCCAATCGGCAAACCATTGCCGACGTGGGCGTCCGGCATCAGCGCGGCCGCCGCAGCCATGGGCAATGCGCAGGCCTCGCGCATTTCGCGTGCGAAGCCGCATCAATGCCCTCGCGCCCCAGGTGCGATACGCGACCGGCTCGCGCGGTGGGCTGACTTCTCCGGCTGCCAAGACCGCGTGTGCAAAGGCCCCAAAGTGTTCGTCGGCTGTATGCTCGCTCGGATTGGCGATGATTGCCTGGATCAACTGCTTGACGTTCAGCGAGCGCAGCACGCCGGCAGTTGCGGCGCTCTGAATGGCGGCAATGGCACTATTAAAACACTCCGGCGGCACGCCAAGCTTTTCCAATTGTCGAGCGTTCATGACACGAATCACCAACAAGGCAGCGGTCCAGGTCCCATGAAATCCACTGACACGGCGCGACCAGCAAGGTTCGCCTGGAGGCCTCGCCTGGTTCCGCTGTGGCGTTCGGCGTGCGCCCGATTCAATATAGGTACTGAAGCCGGGCGCGTGGAGATGCGCGGAAGATCCCGCGCGCTCCTAACGACGCTGGGACGCGGGTGAAGCGGGCCGATGAGCTGAGTTCCGCCCTGAATGCAGCGTCCGTGCAGGCGACCCGCTCTTCGAATTCGAAGAAGTGGACGGTTGAGATCGGTCGTCCGCGGTATTAAGCGTGGCGGTGGATGTTATTGGGCGCGGACCTTGAGCTAAGGCAGTCAAGGTCCGCGATGCGCCTAGCCCTTCGCGGAGGTGCCAAGCGTGCGGCGCGGCGAGGAGCAGGTGGCGCGGCCGCTTCGTCCTTTTCCACGGTCGCAGGGCTGTTCGGCTTGGCGGCTTCCGTCCCATTGCTCGGCTCAACCACGGCTGGCGGTTGCGTCAGCTCTGGCAGACTGTCAACTGGCGTCGGGTTCGTAGGAGCCGAAACCGTTGCGGCTGGCTCCGCTGGCAACGTCGCGGCCGGCATCGGGGTTACCGTCGCCGGTTCAGCGGCCGATGACGCCTTGGCTTGTGCCGATTCATTCGCCGAAGGCTGGGCATCCGCCGGGTTTTGCAACTCCGGCGGCTGCTCGACCGCTTCCAACGGCCGATCGACGCGCCGGACTCGGCCCCCCTCCTCATTGAAGGAGGCGGCTTCGGCGACCTTGCCGTCTTCGGTCCACCAGGTCCATGCGCCGGCCTGGCGTCCACTTTCGTAGTTGCCGCGGATGTGTTTCTGGCCGTTGGCATGCCACCAGGCCCAATGGCCGGTTTGCTTTCCGTCCGTGTATTCGCCGACGATGGCCTTCTGGCCGTTGGGATGCCACCAGATAAACACGCCCGACGGCTTGTCGAAACGGTATTCACCCTGCATCGCCTTCTGGCCGTTGCTGTAATAGGTCGTCCAGTGACCGTGCCGCTCGTCTTTGCCCTCCTTGCCGAGGACTCGGACGTGGCTGGTCCCTTTGAACCAGTCGTCGTTAATTTGCGCGATGTCGCGGGCGAAGATGTACTGGGCTTCAACCTTCTTCACGCCTGGTGAATACCATTCGATTTGCACGCCGCAGCGATGGCCTTCGACGTACTGTTCTTTGGCAACGAGCTTGCCGTTGGCGTCCCATTCGACGAGGAAGCCGTCGAGTTCGCCGTGCACATAGTCCATCTCGCGCCATTTCTGGCCATTGGGGAACCACCAGATGCTCTTGCCGTGACGTTGACCGTCTTCCATTTGCCAGGAAATGACCGGCCGCTCGCGCAATCAACGATCGTCCACGTGCCGTTGAGTTCGCCATGCAAGAACGTGACGGCCGAGGTGAACGGGGCACTGAAGCTTTTGCCGAGCGGGCCGGATACGACTTCGGCCTCACCGGCTTTGAAGAACCGGACCCACTTCCCTTCACGAGCTCCGTTCTGATACTGGCCGCGGCACATGCGCCGGCCGTTCTTAATCCCACAATGGACCAGGTGCCATGGTTGGCATAATTGCCGTCCGCATCTTGGGCGACGTGGCGTTCCACCTTGACGTTGCGGTTCGGATAGCGTTCCTAATGACTTCCGTGTTTTCGGCCTCGACTTCTTCTGGAGCGTTGGCTGCGCTCGACGGGGCCGGCGGAAGCGGCGGAGCGATCAGTTTGTCGGCCAGGCCATCGTCCGCCGTAGCCACGCCGCCAATCGCCAGGGTCAAACTCCAAGCCAGGCGGCGAACGGAGTTGGGAACAAACCGTGCCGATAAGGGAAACACTTTTTCCGTCGATGCTCGTGCTCGGCCAGCGTTTTTCGCCGCCGCTGGGTCTTTGTCGTTGGCTGCTGGGTTTCGTTCCGCCTCTAAGCGCGGCGGCAAGCGGGTTGCCGCGGCCAGGTGAGCATTTCCCGATCGTTCCGTATAACAACACTTTTGGGAATAAACGGTTTGCTCAGAAAAACTCATCGACTCGGCGTAACCGGCATTTCACGCTTTTTGGAACAAAGCGCACAACTCAGCCAGACTTCCCAGTTTAGACCGGCTTGATTGGGCGAATTGGTCGATCGGCGGCCAATTCGTCATCTGCGGCGGGGTTTAGCGGAGGTGCTAGCATGAGGCAGTCGGAAAAGCACAGCCTGCCACGAGCGTAACGATGGCCACGGTCCCTGATTGGGACCGTAACGCTCCGCGGATCGAGGCCTGACGCAAATGCGCTGACTCTCCAATCACTTTGACCAGCACGCGCTTTGGCCGCCGGCCGTCGAACTCGCCGTAAAAGATTTGCTCCCACGGTCCGAATCGAGCTTGCCGGCCGTGATGGCCACGACGACCTCGCGGCCCATGACTTGCCGCTTCATGTGCGCGTCCGCGTTGTCTTCGCCGGTGCGATTGTGTTGATAGCGGCTGGGCGACGCATCGAACGGAGCCAGTTGCTCGAGCCACTTCTTATAGTCCTCGTGCAACCCGCTCGTCGTCATTGATAAACACCGAGGCCGTGATGTGCATCGCGTTGCACAGCACCAGGCCCTCCTGGACGCCGCTTTCGCGAACGATCCGTGCCACTTCCTGCGTGATGTTCAGGAAGGCCATGCGGGCCGGCAGGTTAAACGTCAGGTATTCGGTCTTGGATTTCATGGTCGAATTGTAGCGTGGCAGCAATGGCCGCGAACAGCTTGCCGGGCCTTTTCCGATCAAGCATACAGCCTGTCGTTATGGGAAGGCACCTTGCGACTACCAGGCAAGGCAAATAATCTGCCTCGCTCAAGCGTCTATTGGGCGGTCGTTTCATCGCCGCCCACTGCAATCCAGGCCTTGCCAGGAGCAAGCAATCGTGAAAGCATGTCTTTTGACCCTCATCGTGTTGGCCAGCTTTTCAATGGCGGCTCGCCCGGCGGCGGCGGATCGATTGCCGAATATCCTCGTGATCCTGGCGGATGATCTGGGGTATGGCGAATTGGGCTGCTATGGCGGCAAGCAAGTGCCAACTCCGAACATCGATTCGATTGCCGCCAGCGGCATTCGTTTCACGGCCGGTTATGTCTCGGCCCCGCTCTGCTCACCGTCGAGGGCCGGAATGATGACCGGCCGCTATCCGACGCGGTATGGCCATGAAAACAATTCGCTGGCCGGCGGCGGACTGCCGCTCACGGAAAAAACCTTTGCCGATCGGATGAAAACGCTCGGCTACAGCACCGCCGCGGTTGGCAAATGGCATCTTGGTAAAATCGATGGTCGCTTGCCAATGTCGCGTGGTTTCGACGACTACTACGGAGTGACCGGCAATCCGGGCTCGTATTTCGAACCAGGCGGGTTCATCGACTCGCGGGTCTCGGCCGACGTTCAGCCGATCGAGGACCCGAACTTTTACACAACGGATGCCTTTGCCGCGGGCCAGTGATTGGATCACCCGGCACAAGGACAACCCGTGGTTCTTGTATCTACCGTTCAATGCCATCCACGGACCACATGAAGCATCGGACAAGTATTTGGAGCGGTTCAAGCACGTCACCGACCGCAAACAGCGCGTGTTGAACGCCATGCTTTCGGCGCTCGATGATGGCGTGGGACGAGTCCTCGAAGCCATGCGGCCGGACCGGGCACGAGGAGAACACACTTGTGTTCTTCGTCAGCGATAACGGGACACCGGCGGCCATCCGGAAGGGAATGGCCCGCTCCGCGGCTTCAAGTACACGACCTGGGAAGGCGGCATGCGAGTGCCGTTCATGGTCCAATGGAAGGGAAAGCTGCCGGCCGGCAAGTTGTACGAAAAGCCGGTCGTTCAACTCGATCTGCTTCCGACGTGTGTCGCCGCAGGAATAGTCGTGCTTAACCGCTCCAGCGGCCGATAAGTTATGCCCGCGTGGGCCAGATGGTCAGGGACATCCGGGATTTGATTGCCCGCATATTGTCCCTTAATAAATTCCGTTTGTTGGAAGGTGATGTTGGCAAACGGCTCAATCTTATTATTAAACAGTGCCACGGCAAGATCTGCTTCTTCGCTATAATGCCTCGTTTTACCGTCGTAATTAGCATTAGAGAATGTTGCAGGATCATCGTAAATCTCATTCCTATATTGGACCTCTGTAAAGCTGGAACCTAAATGAATGCCTTTAAAGCTTTTGTCCTTAATACCTAATTGGTACTGATTGCCCACCTGCGGGGTTAATCCGGAATTTAACCCTCCCGGTACACAAAACCCATAAATGCAATAAGGGTTTTCAAAAAATTCATCGAGTTTGGGCAAGCGATAGGAACGGGTATAATCCACAAATACTTTTGAATCAGGATTATACTTGTACCCTAAACCTCCCTCATAGCCTTCATTTGTAGGGGAACGATCAAATTTTGCAGCTGCTTGTTGTGTTTGATCAAAAACGTAGTCTGCCCACGACCCCCTGGCCCCGGCATTCAGCAGCCAACGATCATCCAGGGTTGCCTCATCTAACACATAAACCCCCTGTGAAGCCTCGCTGGCATGAACAATATCCTCAGGTTCACCGTCAGGATCGATGCGTCGTTTTTCCGTATAATAAATATAGTCGTACCCTGAGGTTAATTTATTGCTCAAACGATCTGTTAAAGGAGTTGATACGATGAGCTTAGGTTGAAATTCATAGGATTCCAATTCATAGTTTGTTGACTCAAAACTTGAAACGAAATTAGTATCACTCTTACGGGCAGAGGTAAATAATGAAAGATCCACATGGCTGGCGCCTATGTCAAATTTCATATGCGGGGTAACATCAAAATGAGAATCCGATGTCGTCCCATAATCGGTACTTGATGGGTCCACACCCGTCGGCCCCGCGGTGTTGATTGCCTCAAGACTGATGGCCCCCGGCAGGCGATAACGGTCCAAGTGATAACCTTCTGAAAAATCAACACCAAAGATATCCGTAGGGTTATAGTTTAAACGCGTACCGTAATCATTGGCCCAATAATTATCTTGGGTACGATAATTGTCCGTTTGTTGGCGGTTATAATCAATTTGATACGTCAATTGAGGCAGTCCGCCGCTTAAGCTCATGCCCTCTTTATTCCCCTTAAACTCATCCACTTCACTGGTCAAGGTAATGGACGGCTTGGTATTTTCTTGGGCCTTCTTGGTTATAATATTGATGACCCCACCGGTGGCATTGTCCCCATAAAGCACGGTACCGGCCCCTTGTATGACTTCAATATGATCAATGGCATTTACGTCAATCAGTGACAAATCCGCAGCAGCCAGATCAGGCGTATTCAAACGCCGGCCGTCAATTAACACCACCACATTAGACATGCTCGACTCCCCAAACTGCCCCATATCAATCTGCTGATCCTTAATACTGCTATTGACTCTTGCGTCAACACCAGGCACTTCGTTCAATAACTCGGGCAAACTCTTAGCCGGCGAATTGGCAATATCCTCAGAAGTAATAACGGTTACATCTTTATTCATTGCACCAACAGTATCATTGCTGCGGGACGCCTCAACAACAATTTTGTCCAAATCCAAAACTTCCTGCGCCGCTGCCACATTAACCAAAGATAAAAATAATATAAAAATCAAACCTAAAATTCTCATGGCACTCTCTCTCTTTACAGCCCCCCGCCGCTTGGGCCATCAGCCCAGGCGGGGGCCAAATAAAAAACCCTCAACCATCCAATGACGATTGAGGGCGTTCCCGTAACACTTCTCAATATATGCGCTTCCTGTCCTGTTCTCTCGCAGGCATTCAGCTTGTAAATACCGTTAGGTCTTCGGACTGCCCCTTAAGGGGTCACCGCAGCGGGACTGTTCTCGATTCACACGAGATTTCCCCAACTAGTATGTATTTTTTAGATCAACCGCGCCAAAGCCGTACCCCGGCTGCGCTTTAATATCCATTCGTAAACAGCCCAAAAAAACACACTATACGCTATAGTGCTAATAAATGTGCCTCTGAAAAACGGAATGGCTAAAATATAACATTGCCTCAGGCCATCCATCGTATGCGGATATGATGTCAGCCACGCGCCAAAATTAGTCACTATAAAAAACACCACGGCTGAGACAATGCTGGTGCCTAACACCGTTGCAAAATTTTTTCTTTTCTTTAGCCACAGCCCCAAAACACTGATTGCCACTATGCTCCCCCATGTAAAAAACATCACATGATGGAAACCGATCATAAAATCACTAACGGCCATCAATGCCAAAGGCACCCCTACGGCCTGACGGCCTTTCAGATACATACCCCCAAATAAAGCCAAACTTAATACCGGCGTAAAATTAGGCGCATGAACTATAACGCGAGAAAGGATGCCAAAACTAATCATAATAAACGCAAGCATGTCTGCCATTATACATAAAAATTGAAAGGACACAATACTAAATTCAACGGCTGCTGTGAATTAGGTTATGAATATTCCCTATTGCTTGCTGGGGCAACATGAGTTATGATTTGGGTCATGCTTAGGCTTAGAAAGATACTATTTACCGTTTTTTGTCTTCTCTATCTTGTCCTCACCCCCTTGATCATCGCCCGCATGCTGGGATTTGTCACCAATCCCCTGACGCACCGTTTTGTCAAAACCGGCTTAGTCTATGTTTCTACCAACCCGCCGGATGCCGCCGTATTCATGGACGGCCGCATGATTCATGGGACGACCCCTACAGTGATCAGAGATTTAACGCCGGGGAAACATTTTATCCGCTTGCAGCTCGATGGTTATAAAGATTGGGAAAAAAGCATCCCCATAGTCGGTAAAAAAGCCACCGTCCTGGAGAATACCCTGCTTATTCCTGAACAATGGCCCATTAAAAGGATTTCCAACAAGCCTTATCAGAACTTGATTGGCGCCTCAGCCGGCATCCTAGTGGGGATTAATCCCGTACTTAAAGATATCGACATCTTCCGCACCGACGAAAATAATAATCATGAGGCCCTCCCCTTGTTCTTAAAAAATGCCATTTACGCCGATGGGCAATTAGTCCGTGTATTTAACGCAGATAAAAGCCCTTATATTCTGCTGGAGGCGTCCCTCCATGATAAACATAAATTTTTATGGGTCAGCTTAAAAGACAAGCCCCCCTTGATCGAAGACATTACCGATCTTTTCGGTCCAATTCCGGATAACATTGTTTGGGCAAATACAGATGATAAAAATATATGGGCTTTTTATCCGCAGGCGATTACCCGCATCAATATCAAAACTAAAACTATTTATCCTTTTAAACCCACGGCAGGACCACCCGGCATCCTACCTCAAGCGCCGTCCGCTCGGGTGCAACAAGCATTTCTCATTAATAACAAAAATGACCTGCTCACACGGGAAGGGCCCTGGATACGGATTTACCCAAAAGCCGATTTTGACGTCCCTGAAAGTTATACGATTGCTCGATCCCGTCCGTTGACAAATATGTATTTCGAAGAAAAGAACGGGGAACTTTTTTATCTGGATGACGACACCCTGTTTTTAGACACGGTTGCGATTTTGCACAATCAGCCACTGAGGATTAAAACTCCGTGAAATTCCCTTACTCTAAAGAAAATTTGTCATCGCGCCAAGCCCGCCTGCAAAGATTCCTGGAAGTGCTCCCCGGTCTATCCACCTGGGTCGTTTTGCTGGGGCTGATTGTCCTTTCTATTTTTTCCCCCATCAGTGCCGCTATTCTTATTGTGGCTTTTTATCTCTCATGGATCCTCAGAATTTTGTATTCCACCATTTTTCTTTTACTGTCTTATCTGCGTCTGAATATTGAAAAGAAAACAGACTGGATGGACCGCATCCATGACATTGACAACATACAAACCTACCCGAGAAAGAATAAATACAAAAAACTAGGGACCCATTGGCGTTCCTACATCTCCCAGGACATTCACCTGAAACAATTAGACAAACTTGTCAACAGCAAAATCTTGCCGCCTGCATCCAAAGATATTTATCATTTAGTCATCTTCCCTGTTATCAAAGAAGACCTCGACATCCTGGAACCGGCCATTGAAGCTGTCAGTCATCAAAATTTTCCGCTCAAGCAGATCGTCGTTATCTTTGCCCTGGAAGAACGCGCCCAACCCCCGGTCCAAAAGGCCGTACACCAGTTGGTAGATAAATATAAAAATGTGTTTTTCTCCTGTTGGGCCGTCCTGCATCCAGCGGATGTCCCCGAAGAAGCCCGGGTCAAAGGGGCCAATATTACCTGTGCCGCCAAACAAGCTGCGGCATTCTTCACCCAACGCCAAATCCCTTTTGCCAATGTCGTCAGTTCCTGTTTCGACGCGGACACTGTTGTCAGCCCCAACTATTTTGCCTGCTTAACCCATCATTTTATGATTTGCCCTCAACGCCTGCGCGCCAGTTTCCAGCCTATCCCGGTTTATCATAATAATATATGGCATGTGCCGGGCTTTGCCCGTGTGGTCGAAACAGGTTCTTCATTTTTCCAATTGATCGAAGCCACCAACCCCGAAAAACTGGTCACCTTCTCCAGCCACAGCATGAGCTTCAAGGCTTTAGTTGACGTGGATTATTGGCCGATCGATATGATTTCCGATGACTCCGCTATTTACTGGAAAGCGTATATTCACTACGATGGGGATTATCAAGTCATCCCCATGTATGTCACCCTGTCCATGGATGTCGCCTGTGCGAACAACTGGTGGCAGACAGTCAAAAGTGTCTACAAACAAAAAAGACGCTGGGCCTGGGGGGTTGAAAATTTCCCGATCGTGGCACGGGCTTTTCTACAATCCAAAAAAATCCCGTTGTATGAAAGAGCCCGGTTGAGTTTTAAACTTTTTGAAGGACATCTGTCCTGGGCGACCTCAGGGTTTATACTCTCGATCATCGGCTGGCTTCCGGTTATTTTTGCCCGCAACGAATTCGCCGCGTCCGTCGTCTATTATAACGTGCCTGCTATCGCCAACACCATCTTCTCTCTGGGGTTCTTTGCCGTATGCATCAGTATCGTGCTCTCTTTGTCTTTGTTGCCAAAAACAAAGATGCGCTACGACTGGTTGCTCAAATTGGGCCACGCCTTAGAGTGGCTGTTGGTCCCGCTCATTCTGGTTCTATTCAGCGCCCTGCCCGCGCTGGACGCCCAAACCCGTCTGATGTTAGGCCGATACCTGGAGTTTTGGGTGACAGACAAAAAAAGAACCCCGCTTATCTTAAAGCAGGGTTCAAGGTTAGGAAGATAGTGACACGTACGGTTCCTAGGCCATGGTCACGGTCTTCTTGGGAGTATGCGCATTGACTTTCCAGTGTAAATTGATCCTCAGTGTATGGCTGTAACCCACTTTTACCAACCGGCGATTGCGATTAACATAAAAGAACCCCTTCACCCGGAAAGAAAATTTTTCATCATGAGTAACGCTGTCAAAAGACTTCTTGACGTGCACTTGAGGCTCGCCTTGTTTTTCTTCGTTGGGCACCTCAGAGGCCACGTAAATAAAATTCTTGCGCACATCCGTAATGCTTTCATCTTCCTCGGCATGTTCGCGGAGCGTAATCACCTTCCCCCGGCCGTTGTAAATCTCTGTGGTTTTATGAAGAATATCGCGCATAGGCGCTTCCTTTATGCCAGTGCTTACTTGCTTGTTGGTGTCCATTATTAAATCTCTCCCTCTACTACCACTTCTAAACGAAGTGTAACATGCCAAAAACCAAAAACAAGGGCCTTGGGGCGTTTTGGAGAAAACGTTTTCTTGCGATTTCACCGACGGAGGAGGAAGAAGTAGGGCTATTTTTTAGGTAAATTTCTAAAAAAAAGAACTCGATTTTCTTGGCCCAGACCTAAGCGCTTGATGTTGGAACGGTGGCGGAAAACGATAAAAATACACAATACAATGGCCATGACCTTCATGGGAAACGGGGCTTCAAAGACCACCATTAAAACAGGTAAGGCAACAGCCGCGGCTATCGAAGCTGCCGACACAAATCCAAATAAAAGAAAAAACACCAGCCATATCATGGTCGCAAAACCTAAAACGACTCTCAAGCCCGGCAATTGCATGGCCAGCCCGATTAAAACCCCCAAACTGGTCGCCATGCCCTTGCCGCCTTTAAACCCTAAAAATACTGTCCAGTTGTGCCCTGCCACTGCCGCCAGCGAGATAATAACCAAAGATAAAGCCTCACCCTGGCCAAAAGCATTGGCCAACAAAGTGACCGGAATAATCCCTTTGATAATATCCAAAATTAAAACCACCGTACCGGGGCCTTTGCCCAAAACCCGAAAGGCATTGGTGGCACCCATATTACCGGAGCCATGCTCGCGGATATCAATACCTTTTAAGAGACGTCCGAAAATATACGCCACCGGAATGGAACCGATCAAATACGCCAAAACAGCACTAAGGGCCAGAAACAGAAGATTCATTGATGACTTTTATCCCTTCCTTAATATAGATGACGCCGGAAACAAAGGTGGCTACCAACGCCACATACCAAAAGACAAAAGTAAACTTCAATTGCAATAAAACCCCCAGTATGCAGATAATTTGTAAAAAAGTGGTCAATTTACCGGAACGGTTGGCCTCGATTTCCAATTTTCCGGTGACCAACTGAATAATCATGGATCCGAGCAATAGGATAACATCCCGGCTGATGATAGCGACCACAAACCATAGCGGGAAATGGATGTCCGCAAAAACTCCTCTTTTTATATACAGGCAAATAAACGCGCTGATCAAAAGCATTTTATCCGCCAACGGGTCAAGAATGGCCCCGGCTTTTGTTTTCTGACCGTGGGTCCTGGCAATATAGCCATCGATGACATCCGAAACCACCGCTACGACAAAAAGTCCTAACGCCAGCCAACGGAAGTATTCATGATAAGGCGAAATATACATGACCGTCGCGATAAAAAACGGCACGATCAATATACGGCCTACGGTAACCTTGTTAGCGAACGTTAATGCCATAGTATTACATCCCCTGTAACTACACATTAGTGAGCCACATTTAGTGGCTCACTCTACCCATTCTAATTTAACTTTATGATCCGGGCAATAAATCATATCTGCGCTAAAACGCTCTCCGTTTTCCGGACAATATTTAACCGTATGCTGCACGCTTAAAGCCGTGTTGATCGAACGCAGGGCAGACTGGGCATTAGAATCATGCGCGACCTGGAAGACCAAATTCTTTAATTGGGTTTGTGTCATGGGTTGATGCGTCAACCCCTGCGTCATGGTCATTAACGCTGAGACTGTTTCTGCTCGTGTGTCCCCGGGTTTATGTACCGCTGTCTGACATCCTGAAAGCCAAAGTATGAAACCAAGTGTCAAAAGGCCCAATTGCATCGACATCATAAGGTTTATGTCATTGCGAGGAGCGCTTTTCAGCGACGAAGCAATCTCTTTACATGTCAAAAGATTGCTTCGCTTCGCTCGCAATGACACAAGTTTCATTGTATGATCCTGATACGATCCAGCGGCCAGAAAATAAAGTCCGCCCTGCCGATAATATCCGTCTGCGACACAAATCCCCAATAACGGCTGTCATAGCTCGAGCCGCTATTGTCCCCCATCACAAATACATACCCGGGCGGGACATGAATTTGCTGGCCTTCGCCTCCGTAATCACCCCGGTTGTAATAATAAACGTTTTTCATGCGGGGGTCGGTTATTTCCTTACCGTCGATATAAATAGCGCCTTCTTTGATTTCCACAGTTTCCCCGCCCACCGCAATAAGCCTCTTGATAAAATCTTTAGTGGGATCGACCGGATAAACAAAAACAATGATGTCTCCGCGTTGAGGGTGTCTTAAACCCGGCAAGCGCATTTTTGTCAACGGCAGCCAAGCCTGGGGCCATCTAAGTGACAACAGCGCTCGAGAAGACACATAATTCTCATCTAAACCACTATGACTCACTAGGGGAGTTCCGATGTCCCAGAACATCGGCGGCAAAACCTGCGGGCCATACGTCCATTTATCAACAAAGAGATGGTCCCCTTCGATGAGCGTCATACGCATGGAGCCGCTGGGGATTTTAAAAGGCTGAACAAAATAACTGCGAATCAATGCCGCCAAAAGCAAGGCAATAAGAATGGATTCCACCCATTCGCGCAAAACTGATTTTGGTTGGCTTATTTTGGACATGAGGCATCCTTTCCTAAATTTTTAACGCCGCCAGGAACGCCTCCTGCGGCACTTCCACACGGCCGATTGTTTTAAGTTTCTTTTTACCTTCTTTTTGCTTCTCCCACAATTTGCGTTTACGCGTGATGTCCCCGCCATAACATTTAGCCGTAACATTTTTACCCGCGGGCTTGACCCGGGCCGAAGAGATGATCCGCCCGTCGGACTGGGCCTGGATACGCACTTCAAACAATTGCTGAGGGATCAGTTCTTTAAGTTTGGTGACCAGCCCCAGGCCCTTATCATAGGCCCTGTCTTTATGCACCATGCACGAAAAAGCATCACACGTCTCATCATTGATCAAAATGTCGAGACGCGCAATCTGGGCGGGAGCATAATCTTTGAATTCATAATCAATGGACCCATAACCGCGGGTTGAAGACTTGATACAATCATTAAAATCAACAATCACCTCCGAGAGCGGAATATCAAAATGGATTTTCATGCGGTCCCCGACAAACTCACTTTTTTGAAAGAGCCCGCGTTTACGTTTGGCTAATTCCATGACCGCATCCATATACGTAACGGGTGTAAAAATAGACACGGCTAAAATCGGTTCTTCGATCCGGGCAATCTCAGAGGCATTGGGCAAATCCGACGGATTTTCCAAGTCCATCATACTGCCGTCCCGTTTGATGATTTTATAGCCGACATTAGGGGTGGTCAGAATCAAATTCAAATCATACTCACGCTCCAGACGTTCCTGCACGATTTCCATATGCAATAACCCCAAAAACCCGCAACGAAACCCATACCCGAAAGACTGGGACGTTTCAGGCTCATAAACGAAGCTGGGGTCTGAAAGGCGCAATTTATCAATGGCTTCCCGTAAAGGCGCATAATCCCCCGCATTAACGGGATAAACCCCACAGAAAACCAAAGGTTTAAGCCGACGGTAACCTTCCAAAGGCTTGTCCGTCGGTCGTGCCAACTCGGTCACTGTGTCGCCGACATGCACTTCTTTAGGATCATGCAAATTGCAGGTGATATACCCAACTTCTCCGGCGGACAGCCCTTTGACCGGCTCAATGGCGGGTGTAAAAATACCCACTTCCTGCACATCAAAATCACGACCTGTGTTCATAAAACGTATCCGCACCCCGGGCTTGATGGAGCCTTCAAACAATCGTATATAAATAATGATCCCTTTGTAGATATCATACTTCATGTCAAAAACCAGGGCTTTTAAAGGCAGCTGGGGGTCTCCCTCGGGCGGCGGAATAAAACTCACAATTTTTTCAAATAATTCACCGATATTTAAACCCTCTTTGGCAGACACCAGTTGAATGTCTTCTAATTTAAACTTGAGAATTTCTATGAATTGGCGTTTGGCTTCATCGATATCCGCATTGGCAATATCGATTTTATTGATGACCGGTAAAATCTCCAGGTTATTATCAATAGCCAGATAGTAATTGGCAATGGTCTGCGACTCCACCCCCTGGGTGACATCAATCAAAAGTACGGCCCCTTCGCAGGCGCGCAGGGACTTTTCTACTTCATAAGAAAAATCCACATGGCCCGGAGTATCGATCAGATTAAAAATATAGTCCCGGCCGTCACGGGCTTTATAATTCAGGCGCACCGCCGAGGCTTTAATGGTAATCCCGCGCTCGCGTTCAAGGTCCATATCATCGAGCATTTGGTTGCGGAATTTACGCTCGTCGATAGCGCCGGCAAACAATAAAAGCCTGTCTGCCAGGGTGGATTTGCCGTGATCGATATGGGCGATGATGGAGAAATTGCGGATATTGGAATGCCTGCTCATAACGCAAGTAGTTTCATAATTTTATCCACCACCCCATCTGCGTCAAGGGCGGTGGAATCAATGGTGAGGGCGTCCGAAGCTTTCTTCAATGGGCCGACGCTACGTGAAAAATCTTTATGGTCGCGCTCTTTGATTTCCATGCGTAATTGATCACAATTGACCTCCCGGCCCGCCTCCTGGAGTTCTTTAAAACGCCGTCGTACGCGTTCCTCTAGCTCCGCATCCAAATAAAATTTATACTTGGCATCCGTAAAAACCACCGTACCCTGGTCGCGTCCGTCGGTCACAATAGAGCGGCTTGTGGCCATGGCTCTTTGCCAGGCCACCATCAATGTCCTGACGCCGGGCGTACGGGCCGCATAAAAAGTATTGTTGGTCACCTCCAAGGTACGGATGGTCGCCGACACATCTTCACCGTCTAGCGTGATGTGCAAAGAACCATCCGGCATATCTTGAAAGCCGATTTGGGTACGACGCGCCAGTGTGGTAAGGGCCTCTTCGTCGGATAAATCCATTTTTAACCGCAGAGCTTTCAGGGTCAAAGCCCGATACATCGCCCCGGTATCCAGATAGGAAATTCCCAAACGTTTGGCTAACAACTTGGCTACAGTACTTTTACCTGCTCCCGCAGGGCCATCTAAAGTGATGACTAAATGTTCCGTCGGCATGGGCTTACCCAAGACCTTCGCGTTTGCTTTGCGCTTGTTTGAAAATGTCCATCAATACTTCCTGATCACGACTCACAATAGCACGACGCATTGCGGCTAAAACTTTCACAACTTCATCAAGGGCCTTCAGAATGGGCCTATGATTGGTTAAAACAATGTCCTTCCAGACCTGCGGGTCGGAGGCCGCGATTCTCGTCGAATCTTTAAGTCCTTGGGTCGCGTGCTCCAGGAACTCCTCCGGCATGGCCTTCATCAGGGCAAACGCCGTCAAATGCGGCAGATGACTGATATACGCTAAAACCTGGTCATGCTCGCCAGGCAGCATAAATTTAACAGAAGATCCCAGCTGCGACCAAAACTGTTTGACCTTTTCTCTGGCGAGTCTGTTGGTTTTATCCGTAGGGGTCATGATACAGACATTCCCTTCATAAAGCGAGGCTATGGCCGCCCCGGGGCCTTTTTTCTCGGAGCCGACCAAAGGATGGGAGCCGACAAATAAAAGCGAATGATGTAATACTTTTTCAGCCCGCTCAACGATCGCGGCTTTGGTAGAGCCTAAATCCGTAATAATGCATCCGCGCCGGTGCTCTTGCCCCAAGATTTCAATAAAATCCAAAATCGTGTTGACCGGAGTGGCCAGCACAATCAAATCCGCTCCCAGAATCCCCTTATTAAAATCTAACGTGCCCTCATCAATAGCGCCTGTCTTTTGGGCTTCTTTTAAAGAGGCTTCATGATGCCCTATGCCGACGACCTGACGGGCCAACCCTTTTTTCTTAATCGCCAGCCCCAAAGAAGCACCCATAAACCCAACCCCAACAATCGCTACCCTTCTAAAAAGTTCTCTTCTGTTAAACATAGTTTTCCTTGTTAGAGGTCCCTGTCCATAGCTCCAGCCACGCGCCTGCAGGAGACCATCATTTCCTGAAATTTATCCGGCATCAAAGACTGTGCTCCGTCAGACAGAGCCTCTTCCGGATTTTCATGAACCTCAATCATTAAAGCGTCGCAGCCCGCGGCAATACCGGCACGCGCGCCAGACGCCACATACTCCCACAAACCGGTGGCATGGCTGGGGTCAACTACGACCGGCAAATGGGTCAGGCGTTTAGCCACAGCGACGGCATTGATATCCAACGTATTACGGGTGGAGGTCTCAAATGTGCGGATACCGCGCTCGCAGAGCATGACGTCAAAATTGCCATTAGCTAAAAGGTACTCGGCGGACATCAGCCATTCTTTGACAGTCGAACTCATGCCGCGTTTGAGCATAACCGGTTTTTTAATACCCCCACTTCTTTCAGTAAAGAAAAATTCTGCACGTTGCGGGCGCCGATCTGCAGAATGTCAACGTATTGGGCCGATAAATCCACCTGACGGGGGTCCATGACTTCGGAAATCGTGCAGATGCCGACCTCACGGCCTACCGCCTGCAAAATTTTTAAGCCTTCCTCACCCAACCCCTGAAAATCATACGGCGAGGTGCGCGGTTTGAAAGCGCCACCGCGCAAAATATTGGCCCCCAAAGCCTTGACTTTACGGGCAATCGAAAGCATCCCCTCATAACTTTCTACCGAGCAAGGGCCGGCCATGACCGCAATCTTTTTGCCTCCAACCGTCGTATGATAGGGCAATTTAATGACGGTATTATCTTTTTTAAACTCCCGGGAAACTAATTTATAGGGGGCCAGCACCTGCATGACCTGCTCTACACCGGAAAAACTTCCAGAGGAATGACGCGCAAGGCATCTTCCGGACCGATAAAGCCGATCACCGTACGCTCCACCCCGCGTGAAATATTGGCACGAAGGCCAAGTTTACCGGCTCGTTCGACAATATGTTGAATATTAGCCTCAGTCGCGTCCGGGCGTAAAATGACAATCATAATATCTCTCCCAATGCTTTTATAAAATACTTGTTTTCCGACGGTTTGCCTATGGATACGCGGATATATCCCTTTAAATTCCACGCGGCCATGTCACGGACAATCACGCCTTTTTTCAGCAAAGCCCGGGCTATCCGGCTGCTGTCTTTGATAACATGAACTAAAATAAAATTTGTGAAACTTTCCCGGTAATCAACTCCCATTTTGTCCAAAGAGCGGTAGAGATATTGCTTTTGCTCTTGGATTTCTCGGGCTAGGCCCAAGTAATAGCGCTCATCCGATAAAGCCGCCACGGCCGCGGCCTGGGCGACACTATTGACATTAAAAGGCTCGCGTAAACGATTGAGAATATCCATGATTTCCCGACGAGCCACCCCATAACCGACACGTAACCCCGCCAATCCGTAAACTTTGGAAAACGTACGGGTCACAATCACATTGGGGTATTTTTTCATCAATGCTAACGTATCCGGATAATCGCACTCCTCGCACAAATTCAAAATAAGCCTCATCAAAAAATACCACGGTGCTTTGAGGGACGCTTTGCAACAATCCTTCAGCTTCACGCACCGTAATATATGTTCCGGCCGGATTATCGGGATTGCCGATAAATATCATCGTAGTGCGCTTGTTGACCTTGGCTTTCATGGCCTCAAGGTCATAGCGAAAATCTTTAAGAGGCACCTGATGCAAGCGGGCCCCGGACAACGTCGAGGCAATTTCGTAAATCAGAAATGACGGTTTGGCAATAATAACCTCATCCCCTCGTCCCGCAAAGGCTTTAACCGCTAAAACAATGATTTCATCCGAGCCATTACCGAAAATCAGCTGATCTTCATTGACGTTCAACTTTTTAGCCAATGCGCGGCGCAGCAAGAAACAGCCGCCGTCCGGATAACGATTGACATTGTAAGCCGCCACCGCCATTGCCGCCAAAACCTTGGGCGAAGGCGGGTAGGGGTTCTCATTGGAAGCCAGCTTAATGACACTTTTAAGCCTAAGCTCGCGCTTGACCTCTTCAATGGGCTTGCCCGAAACATAAGGCTTAATTTTAAAAATATACGGATTAGCCACCTTCATATACATAGTCCCCTATTTTATTTTAATAAGACAGAGCATTATAAAGGCGCCTTGAAGGAATGTCAATCACTGGCTAAACACCGAAGGGACAAAAAAACTCCGACGATTTGCACCGTCGGAGTTTTTGAAAAAACCCTCAGAATTTATTGTCCTTGCTTTCTTTCTCCACGCAAAGCCCGCAGTTGTTCACGATCGGCTTTGATCTTTTCTTGAAGCGGACGTATTTGTTCCCTTAATGCCTTCACTTGGGCCAGGGCCTGTTGAAGCTGTGTACGCAAGGGTTCGATTTGCCCGCGTAATGTCTGAATTTCCTGCCTTAATTGTTGCGCTTGACCGTTGGCTTGAGAATGGCCGCCTGAAGGGGCCCCTGTGCTTGGCGCAGGGGGCTGTTGGGCATCTGCCCTCAACGTCAGCGCACCTGCAATGCATAAACTCAGGACCATCATTCTTAATTTAGCTCCCATACACACCTCCCGATTAAAACATTAAACCGTTTAACTAAATGTGTTTCTCTCCCTTTACAGCACCCGCTTCCCATTTGCCTACGCCGGCCATGACATCTTTAAAGCATAATTTACCCAACTCATCAAAATTGCTCTCTAAAATGCGCTGGATACGTCCGGGTTTGGAATAAAATTCCCTCATACCCCAAGCACCCAGCCGCCCTAAATCTTCAATGGTCAAATGGTCGGTGGGAATGACCGGATGAAGAAAATCCCATTTGAGCATATCGATCTGATCCGGATGTATCCATCCGCGTTTGATCCCATCCGCCCAAATAGGCGACCCCGGAGGCGGCGTCAAATACCCGACCCACATCACATCAGGATCAACCTGGTCGGCGAAATCAAAACGCCTCTTAATGATTTCTTCATTATCATAATCAAAACCAATCATGATGTCCCCGACAATGGCAATATCGTTGCTCCTGAGTATTTCAATGGTCTTGAATATTTGATTGACGGTGATGCCTTTTTCTAATTTACGCAATTCATCGTCGCTGGCCACTTCAATCCCGAAAACAGCCATAAACATGCCCGCCTTCTTCATCAGCGGAATGTCCGCCTCCAGTTTGACCCAATCGCTGGCACAGCCTAAACTCACCCATTTCATTTTAAGGCCACGCTTGATTTTCTCTTCGCAAAATTCTCTGACACGCTTGGGGTTCAAATTAAAATTATCTTCCTGAATAACCATGACTTTAGTGCCGAATTTCTTTTCCAATAATTCCACTTCATCAACAACTTTTTGGGCTGATTTGGCGCGCCATCGGTTAAAATGGTTAAGCGACCTGGGGTCGTGCTCACTCCACTCATAGCAAAAAGTACAGCCATGCGTGCACCCGCGGGAAGTGACGATCTCAACAAACGGCTTCCAATAAGTATGTCCTACATATTTATCCATAGGGAAAAGGTCATAGGCAGGTAAAGGAAGCATGTCCAAATCCTTGATGAGCGGACGTATAGGCCCAAAAACAGCCGCCCCATTTTTACGCGATGAAAGCCCTGCGATATCGGTAAAATCTGTCTTCCCTTTATTTAACGCGTCCATTAAATCATTGAAGGTCAGTTCGCCTTCTCCCATCACCACGAAATCAATCGCCGGATTCTTTTCCAGCGTTTCCTTGCCGAAAAAGGAATACCACAAACCTCCGACCACAATTTTTGTTTTGGGAAGAATTTTTTTGACCGCACAAGCCGTATCATCAAAATATTTCTGCACCGCAAACCCGCCGTACGAATGCAACACATCGCCTAAAACAACCACCTCGGGATTTTTCGCTTTGACGGAATCGAGCATCGCATCAAAAGGGATCTCCAGCACCTTACAATCCAAGACTTCCGGCTGAATGGTCCCCTGCTGGCGGGCATACGCTGCCCATTGGGCATGCATTTGATTAGGAGCCACATGGTGACCGTGTGTTGCCCATGAGCCCAATTTGGGTGTCAAAAAAAGAACTTTCATCTCTTCCCCCTATGTATTATATCGGTCTTATTATCTCAATAATACTAATTGAGTAATCTAAGTATTCTATCTAAAGGATTACCCCTGTCAACACAAAACCCCCTGAATAGCTTGATTCATATCGAAAGAATAACAACGGCCCCGATAATGACTAATCCGCTGCCTAAAAGGACCTGCCAGGTAACCTTCTCCCCCAAAAAGATGATCCCAAAAATAATCGCGAGAGCGACACTTAACTTATCCACTGGTGCTACTTTTGAAATGGGCCCAAGTTGAATGGCCCGGTAATAACAAAGCCAAGAAAGCCCCGTAGCCACACCGGAAAGCAAAAGGAATGTCCACGTCTTGATATCAATAGTTTGAGGCATCTGCCATTCATTACGCCAGCACAGAATGCCTGCAGTCATTGTAATAATACATATGGTCCGAATAAATGTGGCTAAATTCGAATTAATATGCATCACCCCTATTTTGCCAAAGAGTACGGTCAAGCCCGCGAAAAACGCAGACCCCAAAGCATAAATTTGCCAGTTCGCCAGTAATTTCATAACAAAGCCCTCCCTCATGTTCTAAAATTCCGACAATATATTCTAAATGAAATCCAAAAAATTGCTAAGAATATCCCACGTGTTATAATAAAAATGTTATGAACACCATTGAATCCACCCTCTTGATCGGATTAGGTTCCATCTTAGCCGGATTGATCGGAGCGCTGACAGGGTTAGGCGGCGGCGTTGTTATCGTGCCACTCCTGACCCTCACTTTTGGTATGGATATCCGCTACGCTATCGGTGCCTCCTTAATATCTATCATCGCCACCTCTTCGAGCGCAGCTGCAACCTATATCAAAGAAGGCTATTCCAATCTGCGCGTCGGCATGTTTCTGGAGATCGCCACCACCATTGGGGCGTTGTCAGGAGCGTTTTTAGCCTTGATCCTTAGCCCCCGCACTATTGTCCTAATCTTTGGTTTTGTCCTTCTCCAATCAGCCTACAGCTCTTGGAAAAATCCTAAAGAGGTCATTGCATCTAAAACGGACCGTTTAGCACACCTATTAAATATGGATTCAACCTATCCGACATCCGGCGGACTACGTCAATATCATGTCCACAACATTCCCGGAGGGTTCTTGGTGATGCTACTGGCCGGTGCGCTGTCCGGTTTATTAGGCATCGGTTCCGGAGCACTCAAAGTCATTGCCATGGACAGAATCATGAAAATGCCTTTTAAGGTTTCAACCACAACGAGTAATTTTATGATCGGCGTGACCGCTGCCGCCAGTGCAGGCATTTATCTAAACCGCGGCTATATCGATCCGGTCTTGGCCATGCCCGTGATGTTAGGTGTTTTGTTAGGGGCCACGGCAGGGACTCATTGGCTTATGAAATCAAAAACTCAAACATTAAGAATACTGTTTAGTGTCGTTATTTTAATTTTAGCGGGTGAAATGATCTTCAACGGATTCAAGGGGAAATTTTAAATGGAACGATGGCTAGGTCGTGTCTTGAGAGTTGGTGTGATTGTCTCCGCCGGGCTGGTTTTGTCGGGAGGGATATTGTATTTATACCACTACGGGGCCGCTTGGTCAGGATATGCTACGTTTAAAGGAGAGCCGGAGAATTTAAAAGACATCTACGGAATCCTCAAGTCTGCCCTGTCTTTTCATAGCCGCGGCATCATCCAATTAGGCTTATTATGCTTAATAGCCACGCCTGTGATGAGAGTCCTTTTTGCCCTTAGTTTTTATGCCAAACAAAAAGACACCCTCTACTGTCTTATTACTTCGATTGTCCTTGGTCTGCTTATCTATAGTATGATGTTTGCAAGGTAGGGGCCTGTTTATAGACGATATCCCTATTATTACGGGCCTCTATATCTGTAGGGTCTATGTCAATGGCCTTATTATAATATAAAACCGCTTGAGTAAGGTTGCCTTGGTTGTAATAGGTATTGCCAAGATTACAATAGGCCTTAGCATCATTAGGATCGATGGCAATAGCTCGGGAAAAATCTGATAGGGCTTGAGTCAAATGACCTTGATGGGCGTAAATAATACCACGGTTGTTATACGCGCCTGCATAATTAGGTTTTATTTCAATGGCTTTAGTAAAGTCCAAAACCGCTTGCGTGAAGTTGTTGTGTTTAGCGTAGATTAGGCCACGGTTGTAGTAGGCGTCTGCATAGTCAGGATCTATGTCAATGGCTTTATTATAATCAGCGATCGCTTGAATGAAGTTGTTTTGTTTGTCATAGCTATGGCCACGGTTGTAATGCGGCCTTGCTTTATGCGGAGATCGGCTAACTGTATCATTCCATAAAGTAAGCTCATCTTTCCAAACTTCATTCCTTTGATGCGTCAAAACGGCATAGTACGTGATCATCACCGTCAGGGCTATCACCGCCATTTTGATCGTATTCTTCCCTAATAAATAATACACGCCGCTGACCAAGAACATACTATAACCCACCATCGGCAAATAAAGTCTATGTTCATAAATGACATCTTTGATAGGCAACAGACTTGATTCAGGTAACAGGGTCAGGAAAAACCAAAAGATGGAAAAAGAAACCAATCTATATTTTAAGAACAGGCGTTTGGCGAAAAAAAAGATCGTCCCTAAAAATAAAAAACTGACCAACACAGGGACTTCAAAGATACTCTTATAAACAGGATAATCATAATCCAGGTTCTGATGAAAGGGAAAGAAGCTCAGCCTTATATAGGTGACCATGACCCTGCATTGTGTCAGAAGATAATGCATCGATGAAATACCCGGTTCGCGGCAAAGCTGTTGCCATCTCGCGGCTGAGGTCTCGGTGAATAACATGATTAAAGGAATAATCAACAGAGTCAACAAAAAAGGAGCCAGGTATCTCCAATTCATGCCTCTCTTCGTTCTAAAAAAGCTAAACTCATAAAGCACCATCATCAACGGCAGCGTTATAGCTGTCTCTTTAGTCAACATGGCCGCGATGGCCGCAATCAATGAGCCGATGTAATAAAATTTCCCCTGAAGCAGTCTGGATTTAACGTAAAGGCTCAACGATGCCAAATAAAACAAACCCGCCATCACAGCGGCCCGTTGTACGATATAGGTGACCGCTTCGGTTTGAATGGGATGCGCTACAAACACCAGCCCTGCCAATAACGCAAGGGTCTCGGCATGTTGCGCGATCTTTTCCTTTTTCATCACAGGACTTGAGAAAGTCAAAAGAGTCAGCCACCAAACAAAAATAGCTGCCCCCAAATGGACGCTCAAATTAAACAGATGGTACCCGAATACATCAAGCCCATGCCAATGATAGTTAAGGGCCAGGGAAAAATAGAGGATAAACCGACGAGGCAGATAATTCCAAATGCCCTGCAGATTGCCCATATGCCTTATAGCAGGATTATCGACTATGGAAGGCATATCATCAAAATGAAAGGGACAAAGGAAGGTGTTGGCATAGACAATAATGCCTACACAAGCAATGCTTATTATAGAAAGCGGCCTGACATAAAAAGACTCCCCCTCCTTATTCATGAGGGTATCCTATTGTCTGGGCAAGGATGATCTTCTGATTGTCTCTTAATTGCATCGCATGGGCCAAAGCCGGCTTATCCATCGAACCACGTACAACAGTGGCTAATCCGCCGGAAGCGCAAAATAAATAGACATTCTCGCTAATAAACCCTGTATCCGCGGCGGCATAAAAATCTGCGTCTGTTGCGGACAATTCATTCATTTTTGATAGATCGGCTACATAAATAAGATTTATAGGGGCATCACTCACAAACGGTTGATTGCCCGTTAAATACCTTAAATCTTTGGCTACAACCGGAGTTAAAATATTGGCTTTAGCATCAAAAAGGTATAAACCATCCGTCTTGGCAACATAAATATCAATTTCCTGCAGATTCATGGCGCTGGGTGCTGTCCGTTGCCCTGAATCAGGCCGATTGATGCCGAAGGCGGCCCAAAGCATATCTGAAATGACCTGTAAAGACAACTCCTTAGAGCTAAATGCGCGCGTGCTCTTTCTATCCTTTAACGCTTGCATGAGCGGTTTACCGCCTTGTGTTTGCGGCGCTAATAACTGAATGGGCTTGATCTGTTGGGCCCAGATAATTCCTGGACTGATCAACAAAATTATGGCGAGTAAACAAACAAAATCAGAGAATGAAAATATTTTACCGTGACCGGGATACACCTTGTTGATCTTCAACGTCCTTAATTTCTCAATACTGTTTTTAAGTTCCTGAGGATCATCAACAAATATGGCCCTATCGGGCTTTTTATAATTAACCAATGTATCTCCGACGAATAGGTCGCCTTCTGCGGTCAAAATACCGATAGAGCCTTTGGTATGTCCGGGTAAATGAATAATTTTTGCGTCCCATCCATACGCCTTCAAATCCTGTCCGTCTCTTAACAATATATCCGGTTTAAACTTCTGTACGCTTACCTTTGGTCTGCGTAACCTAAAAAGCAGCATGAGAATTTTGGCAGCCAATGTCCTTGCTTTGCGCTTGAGTAATACGCCGCCTTCTGCCATCAAACTATCGGCCTCATGCATGGCTATCTTAACTTTATATTTTTCCTGTAACTGCGCACAATTACCGAGGTGATCTCGATCTCCATGAGTTATGACCACAAGCTTTAATTGAGAAGGCAGGCATCCCTCGGCTGTCAATTGGGCCTCTAGCCTTTCCCAGTGCTGGGGCATGCCTGTATCAATCAAAATAAAACCATCTTTGAGCTTAACCAAAAAGGCGTTGACGAAATCCAGTACAATAATTTTATAATTCATATTTTCCCTTTCTCCAACGACTCTCTTGTCTTGCGCATTTGGCTTAACCATTCTTGCCATGAAACATGTGTGGTCTTCTCTGTAATTTTACAGGCCTTATGAACGCAAACCGTTTCCGGTTGGAATCCGGGATCAATGGATGCTGAACAAGAATTCATGCTTTTAGCAATCCTGTTTAAATACCTCTTGTTGAGTGGCTCCCACGATGCGCAATCAACGACTACAGCCGTACAATCACTGGTTATACTACAAGCTTGCCAGTGCGTAGAAATCCCTTGCCATCCCTGTTGAGAATCTTCCTGAACTGAATCCGCCTTCACTGAATTGTCCTTTATGACATGGATTGGATTAATATTTTTATTACCCGGGCCCCACGCAGAACCTTTAGGCGAATTAACGTACTGACTGAAATTACCTGTCTGAGAACTGCCATCCCCCCAACACGTTTTAGAGAATACCAAAAATAATACGACGACTGTCCATAAACAGTTCTTCAGCATTGATTTCACCATTTAATGGTCTGAAGAGCCATAATTCACTTCAGATGGGCTTTTATGCTCTCCAGCAGTTTTTCGAGATCGTAGGGTTTGAGGATAAAAACATCCGCGCCTAATTCCCGGGATTTCTTTTCAGTATCGGCAGAAATATTGGCTGTTAATACAATAATGGGCATTTGCCTGATTTTCCGGTTTTTACGAATATTTTCCAGCACAAAAAAGCCTCCGCCGGAAGGCAGGCCCATATCAAGGATAACAAGGTCTATCCTCTCTTGGACAACGTGTTGTATGGCGAATGTTGCGTCCTGGGCCATAAACACCGTAAATCCGTGCCCGGTCAGAAACGTTGCCAGCGCCTTGTTAAAGGCCTGGTCATCATCGACAATAAGTATTTTTTTTGATGGTTGATCTTCCAAAATTTCTACTCCTTCCTTAAAGGCAATACGACAATAAAATAATTGGGGAAACCGGCACGGCTGGTGGCCCAAATCTTCCCTTGATGAAGTTCCACGATATCTTTAGCTATGGACAGGCCAAGCCCATGACCTTCAACATTTTTATCCAAGCGTTCGAATTTATCAAAGATCTTTTCCAGCCTGTCTTCGGGAATAGTAGGGCCGTCATTTAAGAATTCTATCCGCACAAACCCATCCGTACAATATGCTTTAACGGTGACTGCCCCCCTTTCAAAAGAATGCTTAATGGAATTGTTGAAAAGGTTATTCACGGCCCGCAGCATCTTTTCTTTGTCCGCATGGACGATCAGGGGCTTGGGAGGAAGTTCCAGCTTCATGGTAATATTTTTTGTTGAAGCCACACCGACCATCTCCCGCTCTTGTTCTTCAAAAAGCTCCCGCAGGTCAAAAGAGGTCATTTTAAGTTCGGCTTCCCGCGCCTCGATCATATACGTGTCGATAAGCTCCATGATCATCGTGTTCATCCGATCTGCGGTCTCTTTGCAGACATCAATGACTTCCTCTTGGGGAAGGTCAAGTTTCCCCAGAAACCCTGCTTTGAGATTGGCTATATTGGCTTTAACTGTCATCAGCGGACTTTTCAGGTCATGCGCCAGAGAGATGGCAAAGGCCGATTTAAGTTCATCCGCCCGTTTGGCCTTGGCGGCGTACACCAGCGTTTTGTTAACAATATTCCTGATGACATTATACGCCACAATATACCCCAAAATAAGAATGACCCCGGCGAAAAACAAGATGTACATCGCATTATTGGAACTATGCTTGGCACTGGTGATTTTATCAATAAGGACATAGGTAAGGGAGAGGACCGGGATGATGCTAATCAGAAGAAAAGAAAAATTCAGCAGCCTGTAAGGATTTTCGTTTAATTCTTTAAATAAAAGTTCTAACTCGTTGTTCCTTTTCACCTGTTTTCCCATATCAAGGGCCGCTTTCTTTAAATGAGGGAAACGCTTCATGGCAATTATAGCCCCCCCTTTTCATCTTGCCCACAAAATAAATTAAAAGAAGAAAATCATACCCGTAACGGTGAGAATGCTGACCATAAGCCCGATAGTAAAACTGACCGGGACAAAAATAAATTTAACCCAATGTTGGCCGGCCGGCAAAAAAACCGCCCGGAAAAGATAATCAGCTTCATAGATTTTGACTTCTTTCCCATCGACGTAGGCCTTCCAATCGGGGTGATACGCATCACTTAAAACCAGGAATCCGGGATAATCTAAATGAGCATCGATCCCCACTTCATTCGGCGTATATTTAACGATCTGTACGTTCGAGGCGTCTTGTGAGGGAGCATGACGAAGCTGACTATTGATTTCAGGGACCACGGCATGATGAACAACAATCGTAGATCTTAAACGATCAACAATGGACCCAAGGCTAGCTAGAGATGCTTCCTGTTGCTCGGCAAAGATGGCCCTATGAACCACAAAGGCCCTGGGAAAGCTCTGAGACCTCTCATAAATATTGACTTCTTGGGAGTAAATTAAACGGGCCTTATCCTGTGTCACGCCACTGGGATTAATGGTATACGCAGGAGTAACCAACCGCTCCATCTGAGGGAAAGGGAGAAAAATAAAATACTTCAGATTCATTAAATCCAAAAATTCTTTCCGCTGATTAGGACAGGCATTCCTGAAGGACGACGGCCTCAGGTCAGGGACAAACCAATCCTTAAAGACGAACTCATTAATAAAATTGACATATTTTTTACCCAGCAGACCTTCGAATATGCCGATATCATCAATCCCATAGCCGGTAGCTGTATTGGGAAAAAATTCATGTTCCAATCCGTAAACTCGAAATTTCTCCGGCTGACTCTTAAGAAATTCAATGTACGGAGACTTGGGGAAAGAATCAAATCGGCTTGACCGTTGGTGATTGATATAACAAAATAATTCAAAAAAAAGTAAAAATACTATCAGAAACCCGACGTATCGTCTCTTTAAGAATTTTTTATCCTTCATCCACAAAACAATCAACCATAAAGCCAAAAGACAACCCGCAAAAATAATCGCTTGATGCGCAAGTTTTAAATCAAAAAGACTGAGGTGTCCCCATGTGTTCCAAAAAATAATCGTCCAAAATACTGCGCAAAAAATAACTCCTTTTAAAAAAGACTTTGAGCCAATGGTAATGGCCCTGCACCCGGCCCCTGCGCAAATGGCCGTGCTTAAAGCAATCAAATGGACGGTGTGCAGGCTAAACCGGCACATACTAAAGACTGGGAGAGCCCCGATCCAATTGACAATCGGCCAGCCATACGTTTTACCAAACGCTATGAAAGCTATAGCGGCAAAAAAATAATTAAGGCCCTTTTTCTGATTAGAGAATAAACCCAAAAAGGCCAGGGCCAACGGAATTACTCCAAGATACCCGCCTGACCAACCGGCTAAGACCCAATCGTTCGTTAACACCACCTTCTGAAAAAAATGCGGTAACGCTACACTCACGATCCTTTCTTGATCTTGTTCGGCCAGGAAACCCACGCCCGGCTGATGGTTATGCCACCTGCCTGTGAAATCTCCTATAAAAGGAAATAGCGTTACCGCTGCTAAGCCAAGACCAAGACCATACGCAAGAGCTAAACAGCCGCTGACTTTCTTCCAGGGAGAAGTCTTGCGTAAAGAATAAAGCCGAAACAAAAAAAACAAAAAGCCGTAGACGTTAACAAAAAAAACGTTTTCGGGATGCCCGGCAAAGAAAGTCATCGCCACAACTACCGCCACAAGGACAAGCCTGCCGGCTACGGGCTTTTGAATAAGCTTCTCTAAAACAATCAGCAACAGCGGTGTCAAAATGATCACATTGACCGTACAATTCTGAATAACGACCATCGGCCCGCTTAACATAAAACAGATGGCCGCACAGACAGAAGGCATTGGCGTAAAACGAAGTGTACGCATGAACCAATAGGTAAAAAACCCGGCGAGAAGGAAACGCATGAGTATGAGGATGTCCCAAGAGCAAAAAGAAGGAAAAATGTATATGATGAAATTGAGAGGATAAAAAATACCGGCGTACATCAGGGAAATCAACGGATACCCGCAGGCCTGGTGGGGGTTCCACAGCGGCAGGATGCCTTGCCTTAAACTTTTCCTGATAAACTCAAAGATGGGTTCCTCAAGAACGGCAGAATCAACCCCGGTCGTAGGAATAAAGTTAAGATGATTGTTCTGTTGGCCATAGACCCCGCTCGAGACTGCCTGACTGACCGTATTGGTGACTTTGAATGTTTTCCCCAAGAAAAAAACTTCATAAAAGGAAACGGCTAAAATAATAAGCAACAAAAAAATGATCCTAAAATTTTCTTTTAGAAAAGATTTAGACGGCGGTCTTAATTTCATAGAGTTTAGTCACAGAAGTTGCGCAGGGAGACCCTGTCCGAAATCCCATTGAGATAGGATTTTGGCATTTTAGTCATCATTTTGCAATCTTTTTAAATGCTCTAAGGAAGGAATTAATGGCAGGTTGGAACAGTACTACGATCAAGGACTCTGGAGCGTTTAGCAGAATACATAAGCTCATCCGCCTCCCTCACCATTTCATCGACTGAAAGCGGAGCCATGGCATACGACTTAACCCCGAAACTCGCACTCACGCCTTTGGCTTCCTGACGGGCGATCTTGACAAATGCCTTATTCAAACGATTCACAAACCTGACCGCTCCCATATAATCCGTCTCCGGTAAAAGGACAATGAATTCATCACCACCCCACCTGGCTGCAATATCTTCATTACGGACATTTTTCCTGATGGCTTCCCCCACATGATACAGGACCTTATCCCCTGTTCTATGACCAAATTGATCATTGATCTGCTTGAACCCATTACAATCAAAAAAAACCAAACTCAACGCTCGCCCATGCCTCCTAGAACGCGCAATCTCCTTACGGGCCAACTCATAGAAAGCCCTGCGATTCACAATTCCTGTCAAAGGGTCAAGCCGGCAGCGCATCCTTTCTTTCTCAAGTACCTTTCTCAAATCAATTACACCGACTACAAGAAGAAAAACCGACAACCGGACCAACGCGTTCCAGTATGGCGTTAGCGAGTAGTGGTACGCCGTTGCTCCATTGCCCAAATCCGCTAATAACAACACCAAAGCACTCAAAACCGATACCACAATCCCGGTCAAGCGTCCCCCCATGACTGTGGCGATAATGACGGGTATTGTATAAAACGGCATCAGACTGATTTGATTGGTCCAAATGAGATTTTCCATATGTCCCTCCCCATTGAGCCGCAACCATCAAAAAAGAGAAGAGATGATCCCCCGAAGGACATCCTTGCCGTCAGATTTGTCGAAATACGCATCCGCATCTTTAATTCTTTCCTTTTGCTCATCAATCGGATAAACGCTGGAAATAACCACCTTGACATTCTGATGAAAAGTCCGTATCAGCTCAAAAAAGACTGCCCCGTCGACTTCAGGCATATTAATATCCAGAAGAACAATATCGACTTTTTCATGGGCCAAAAGATCATTGGCCTGCATGGCATTTGACGCCGTCAGTACATCCAGGCCGTCCTTAGAGAAAACCCGCCGATAAGCATCTGTGATATGCGTTTCATCATCGATCACTAACATTCTCCTTTTTAGCGAAAGCTCTTTGATCCAATTCCAATCCAAATTATCATATTTTTCCTTATACTTTTGCTCATAATGTTCCGGCAGCCTGTACATATGGGTCCTCATCATGATTCCCTCCTCCTTCATGGTGCTCATGCGCACACTCCTTTCCGGGCAAATCCTCATTTGCCTAGCATTCTTTTTACCAAAACCGAAGTAAAAGGAACGTTAAAATAAAATAAAAATTTTCTTATCTGGGAATTTTAATCCAGCAAGATGGGTAAGATGACCGTAAAGGTGGACCCTTTATTAATTTCGCTTTGGAGGGTGATATCGCCGCCATGGGTCCTGGCGATCGCGCGGGCCATACATAATCCGAGGCCATGGCCTCCGACGTCTTCCTGCTCCGCCCGGCGGACACGGTAGAATTTCTCAAAAATCCGACCCTTGTCAGCCGCGGCAATACCGATCCCGGTATCTTCAACTGAAACAAAAACCTGGTTCTCACGAACCTCGTTAACGATCTTGATTGGCCGCCCGGCAAAGTAAAGTTAACCGCATTGTGAAGTAAATTAAAGAAAACTCTCCGTAAATGAACGGCATCCCCTTGTATCCGAATCGGATGGTCAACAATGATCAATTCAAGACTGATATTCTTTTCTGAAGCCAATACTTGGCAATGCTGATAAACATCCTTAAGGAAATCCGTTAAATCTATTTTTTCCATTTTAAAAATGTTGAGCTTATATTCAAGTTTTGCTAAAAGAAACAAATCCTTAATTATTCTGATAAGCCGATCTACCTCATTAAGTGTAACTACCATGACACGCTCATTCTCTTGTTTCGAATTGCCTGAATTAATCGCCAATTCAAGCTCATTTTTGATGATGGCCAGCGGGGTTTTCAACTCGTGGGCCACGTGTGAGCTAAACTCATTGACATGAGCAAATGATTGCTCCAGGCGCTCAATCATATGATTAAAAGAGGCCACAAGCTCTTCCATCTCTTTATCCAATTCCCTAATAGGGATCCTCATGTTTAAATCCTTTTGAGTGATATGATTGGCGACCCGCGTGACCTCTTCCACGGGTTTCAGGACCCGACGAGTCAGATACATCCCCACAAAAATGCTGATCAACAGGACAAACACAACACCGCTCATAAGAGCAACCTCCAGCTTATAGAGGATCCTTTGAATACGCATAATCGGCATAGCTAATTGCAAATTCAACTCATTGCGGTTAGAAAATCTTACCGGATAATTGATCCCATAAAAAAGGACGCCGTTGATTTTCATGGGTGAAAAATGAGTGGCATTGCCAAACCGTGCGAATTGAGTATCAAAAGATTTTTCAGCATCGGTTATCAGATTATCTGAACGAAAAATAACTACTCCCTTAAGGTCCCGTATTCTATAAAAATCATTCTGCAAACCTAAGGTTTTGCTGTCTTCTCTCCACAATTGATCAACGATCTTCCTATCCGTAAGCCTCTTGCCCCCGAGTAACTGATAAATCAACATTTTAGGAGATTTATCTTCCTGAGATATTTTGGCGTATGCATCAATGAAGTCGGTGATCTCTTGAGCTTTGACCGATATTTCTTCTTCTTCCTCCTTATAAAGAATCCGCTGACTTGAATGGACTAAATAAACACTAAAAAGAATAAGGACGACGCCCAAAATGCACGTGCCCAGCCCCGTAGTCTTAAAACGAATCGAATTGGTTTTCATTGGTCTTTCAAGACATAACCAACGCCGCGTAAAGAATGAATCAATTGTTTTTCATGGCCTTGGTCAACTTTTTTTCTAAGGTAATTAATATAGACATTGATAACGTTGGAAAAAGAGTCAAAATCATCATTCCACACATGTTCAGAGATCATCGTCCGGGTCACCACTTGACCGACGTTAAGCATCAAATATTCAAGAAGAGAGTATTCCGTTGCTGTCAACTCGATGGCCTGCCCCTTGCGCCATGCTTGACGTGCCAGCTGATCAAGTTCTAAATCCGCGACCTGAAGACGAGTTGATTTTTCTGTGTTCTTACGCCTGAGCAAGGCGCGTACACGGGCCAGAAATTCCGGGAAAGAAAATGGCTTTGTCAGATAGTCATCCGCCCCGGAGTCAAGTCCCGAGATTTTGTCCTCCACATCATCACGGGCTGTGAGCATAAGAATAGGGGTCGTATTCTTTTCTTTCCTTAACTGACGGCAGATAGAGATGCCATCACGGCCGGGAAGCATAATATCAAGGATAATAAGATCATAAGGATTCGATTGGGCCAAAAAAAGTGCATCTTCGCCGTTATCCGCAAGGTCAACGGCATAATGGACTTCTTTAAGGCCTCTTTTAATGACGGCTGACAACTTTCTTTCGTCTTCAACAAGTAATATACGCATAAAAAGAATAATACATCAAAAGAATCCCCCCGTCAATTAAACCTCCTCCATGAGGTCTGGGGCTAACCGCCCGTCGGTGATGAAAACAAAACCCCTGCGACTTGATTGGCCACAGGGGTTTAGGAAGGACTTCTTACCTTAATCTCTTTATACTTATTCGACTTTTGTCTTCATGTCTTCGAGCATAGCCTCTAGGTCTTCCTCGTGCTTCACTTCATCTTCTAGAATTTCCAAGACAAGATGCGCCGTCAGTGCGTCCTTGCCCTCAACCATTTTTAATAGCTTACTGTAAACAGCAATGGCACCCTGCTCTCCCTTGATATTCTGCTCCAGCAATTTTTTGGTATTAGGATTGCTCGGTTCATCATAACCGCCATTGGTTTCTTTTGTCCATTGTTCCGGATTAAGAAGCGGTGAACCCCCAAGCTGGATAATACGGTCTGTAAGCTTATTGGCATGCTCTAATTCCTCTGTCGCATGCTCTTGTAACTCTTTGGCGACAATCCCGCGCATCCTGCCGACGGCTACTTTGGAACCTGCCCAATATTGATAAACAGCCAGCCACTCGTCTGCCAAGGCTTTGTTAAGCAACTTCACTAATCCTTTAACTTCTACTCCAACGATTTCCCGTCCTTTTGTTCCCATTTTAACCTCCCCTAGTTATCGTGACTCCTATAGCGTAGGACTTTTATACCACGAATGTTAAAATTATTCAACCATGTGTTAGGGGCCTCCTGAATTTCTTGGCAGATTTGAATACTCATCTGTATCCGCATGGCGGCCATCTTTGTCCTTCTTTGGCGCCATTTGCTCCTGTATATAATTCCACTGGGTTATTTGATATGGTCGCAGATAGGGGGACAACTCTTGGGCCTCAGCTGCTTTAATTTGCTGCTCTTGAGCGTCAATGGCACTCTGATTAATAGTCCCATCATCGATGCTTCTGAAAAAATCATGCCATACGATGGCGTACTTTTCAATGATCGGTGTAATATGAGTTACCTGATCTTCTTGCAAATTTAAATCCGCTTTCATTTGCGTAATAATATCATACGCACTCGGCTGGTCTTCGGCAAAGCTAAGCGCTGTAACAATAAACAAAACTATTAAAAAGCCACCCATTGCTTTCATATGCCTATTATACACCCCTTTAATTAATTACTCCATTAACTGTGTCTATGGGACACTCCCCTCCCAATAAAAACCGCCACAAATAGCGCCTCTGCAATCAATGCGGCAACGCCCAGTGGCTCTAACCATGCATCAGGTTCAGCCGGGATTTGAGGCAATCCTACAGTACGGCTCATCACATAGCCAATAAAAGAACCTGTTGCAATTAGAAGTCCCAGGTTCCACCCCCAATGATGCTTACGGGAAATACCATATGCAGCAATCAATGCCCCAACTCCATTAGCATAAAAAAGCCAACCCTTATAAACAGCATCGTTAAAGCTGTCTTTTGCATCAATCACATGGATAAGGCCAATCATCAAAATCAACACAATGCCAAACCACAAAAGAATTCTTGGATTAGCCATGATCGTATTCTCTCCCCCCTTCTATAATGTGCAGTTTCAAATAATTATAGTTATGCGCAATGACTTTTTGAAGCTTTTAATTATGGGAGGTCATGTTGGAAAAAAATTCAAATTATTACAAAAAGTATCATCACCATTTGTTAAAATGATAATCAACGAAAGGACAATCATGGACACTTTAAAAACTATTTTGGAACGAAGGAGTATTCGAAGATACACCAAGGCCCCTGTTTCCCGGGAAATTCTATTACAACTGGCAAAAGCGGGCATGGCAGCACCCAGTTCCCGTGACACACGGCATTTTCGTTTTATCATTGTGGATGACCCGTCGCTTATTGACGCGCTTGCCACAGGACTGCCTTATGCTAAAATGCTTTTAACGGCAAGACACGCTATCGTTGTGGCCAGTGATTTAAGTACAGCTCACGATACCGGCTCAAGCGACTATTGGGTGCAAGACTGTTCAGCAGCTGCGGAAAATATTCTTCTTGCCGCCAAAGCATTAGGGCTAGGCGCATGCTGGACCGCGGCTCATCCAAGGGCAGAGCGAGTTGCGTTAGTCAAAAAAATACTCGTACTGCCTGAACACATAAGCCCGTTATGCGTGATCGCGGTTGGTATGCCGACCGGAGAAGATAAACCTCGAGACAAATATAATCCCGCTCATGTTCATTTCAACAAATGGGCGGGTTAAATGAGGATGTTAGAACCTGTTTAACCGGCTGCGGGAACGCTTTCTTGAATGCCAAGAAATTGCCTGAGATCCGTCATCGGCTGGATATTGATGATGACCGGCACAAAACCGGGGGCGTTTTGAAGTTGTTGCAGTATGGCGGGGTCCATGTGAAATTTAATCCCTTCACCTGCATTTTGTGTCTGTACATTCATATTAGCAGGAGTTAAGTCGATACCCCCATTAGTCATCGCAGCATCTTTCCCAATAAGTCTTTTCGCCCTTTGCACAATGTGGGACACAGTTTTCATGACTTTCCCTTGATTCGACTCCACCACCAACTGCTTGGGATGCCATGCCTCAGGCTTGGCTTGCGGGTTTACAGCCCATTGGGCAATTTCCCCTAGATATTCGGCAGATTCTTCCATCGATGGCCGATTATTGGCTTCATTGTTTGGCCGTGTCATCTCATCTTCGAAATTTCTTAAGCATCTGGCTAAGTCCGTAGCCTCAAGGTATTCTGGTGATGATACAAGACTATAGTAAATGGTTTTCCCCAAACCATAAACATCTGTCTGGTCTAGCATTATTATTTCCTCTGGTGCTCTATACCCTGTAGTTCCCATTATTTGTTCCTGTCCTAATTTCACAGCAATATTCCAATCAATCACCATAACATCCCCTTGATCATTGATAATAATATTCAGGGGTTTCACATCGTTATCACTGATCCCCATTTTATGGACCTCCGACAAAATCTTAGCTACTTTAGCGAGCACAGCAAGACGCTGTGGAAAGCTTAACCTAGTCCAAATGGGCGAGAATTTCAACTCCCCGGTCTGCTTATTAAAAATTTGGATACTCTGGGCTTCTGCAATGCCTTCCATATGGGCCCATACATCATTACCTATAAAACCCCAATCTAAGACTCTGGGAACGTCTGCAACTCCCTTACTTTCCAAATATTTTAAAAATACGATTTCATCTTCATTCTGTTCCCCCCCTCTAGAAAATATTTTATAAAACCTTCTGTGCGTCGGATCACGCGCATCATAATAAATTTTAGCTTCCAATCCTTCCGATATTTCACCATCAAACTCCGGACTTTCTGTTGTAAAATATTGGCGCAACCCGGCCCTAATCTTATTTATCTCCTTAGTGACCACCGCCATTTTCTGGTCAAATGGGGTGCTGCCTATTTTAATTATTCGAGAGTTAAATCTGATGGGGCCCCGTCCAACCGATCCCTCTGCAAAAAGCCTGGATTTAACGTAGGCTCGAATGCGTTTGATTAAATTGGGCAGTTTTTCAATTTCGACAATGCCATCATAAAATCTCAATCTAATATCTACCCCGTAATTTTTATATAAATCTTCCTCAAATTTTTGAACCTCCCCTTCGAATCTTTTGGCATCTGATTCCTTGATTATAGAATCCTCTCTCCCTTCCCCCATTTGTGGCATAAAAGCAGCAAGGGAAGGTCGATCTATCAGTAATTTCCCTGATGGCTTTAACGCTCTTATCAAACTAAGGATCAATGCTAAGTAAGCCCCTTTATCATAATTGAGCGCTCTATAGGAATAAATTAAGGAATTTGTTGCTATAATCAAATTAACTTGATTTTCCCCATACATCAATTCTTGAAAGCTACCTCTAAAACTTTCTAAATTTGTGTTGTCATGGATAACAATATTATAAACACGTCGACCTGCAATTACATTATGGGAAGTCACCATATGATTTACGGAATCCGAGATAAAATCATTACTTACGTATTTTTGATCCCTACCTGTAGCCACCTCGAGTACTTTAGGGCTGCGGTCAACAATTGTAAAGTCAAGCACTCCTTGCCTTCCATTACTCAGTGCCCCAATTATTTCTATGGCTTGGGGCGAAGAATTGATATCCGGATGATACGCTACCGCATTCCCAGCTCCTAACATAACAACTTCTATATGTTGATTAATGGTTTCTTTATTAAATTCAGATAATAATTCATCTAGACCTTTTACTTTCATTGGTTGGGTTACATTGACAGACATATCTTGATTTCCTATGCGAGAAGGCGGCGAATCTTCATATGAAGAAACATACTCAGGATTTAAGAATTTTAATCTATCCGCATAATGTGGCACATCCATTGCCGCATCCATTTTGCTGAAAATTCTAACTAAGCTGCCTTTAATAGTAAATTTTTGGGGGACCAATTGCGTAATGTTCATCGCGCTATCCATATTAATTAAATCTTCACCGCCGGAAAAATATTTTCTTGGAAATATTCCCTGTTCCTTGCTCGGCATATCGGGGATAGAGATTGCATCTTCTTTGATATAATTAAAGACGCCTTTCTTAAAAGCTCTAAGATATCGCTGATAAATCCTCTCTTTCTCCTGCGGATCATCGATATTAACACCTGTCACCTTATTTTTATCCGCATATACTTGAGACAAAATACTGTCTTTGATTTTCTTTTTGTACCATGTGGCTAAAATGAGGCTGTTGTAGACTTGGCGCAGTTGGGCGAAGTTTTTGCCTTCGTTGACTTCACGGGTCAGTTCGGGGATGACTATCTCGCGGACGATTTGAGAGCCCAGGGCGCTTGGTTGTACGGCGTTAGGCTGGTTCCTCTGGGTTGCTTGAATCCCCTCATGTTTCTCAAGGGAAAGATAGTCTTGTTCCAGCATGACCTTTAATTTGCTTTCAACTACATAGGCCGTCCCTGCCTTGGCATTCTCATAAACAACCGCCTTCTCAGGGAGTATCCATACCTTATTAAACGTATTGACCGGAATATTGGTTGTGCCAAATTTTTTGGCTGCTTCTTCATAGATGCGTTTCCAAAATTTCTTTCCGACTTCACCTTCAGGATAAATCAAACTCGCGGTTATCTGTTTCAGCATGTAATCTTCCGCCAGCAGGTCCCGGCCCATTCCGGTTAACCCAAAACTTGTGGGGATAATGCGATCTTTTTCATAAGGCGATAAGTTAACCCATAGATCTTTTTCAGGAATTGTCAGGCTGGCAAGGAAATATTTAATCAACTTAGTGGATTCATCTTTAAGCTGGTCATTACCTAACCGGCTATCACCTTTATCCAAGATAAAATCAAATTGGAATGGATTATCGGGATGGACTTTAATGCCTTCAAGATTGGTGGATTAAATTCCGGGCTTAAATGAACCATCACCCCAGGAACAGGCAAACGAAAGTCTTGAGCTTGGACCAAAGGCATGGGCCCAAATGTATTAACCAAAAAGGCTGTAAGGATAATTATGTGGGCTAATGGGGTTCGGCTCATATCATTTAAAGATACTTCCTAAAATATCAATAGTTTCTTCTCCATATAAGTATACAACATTTATATAGACGAAAACCACCCGGTAAGAAATACGGTAGGAGGATAAAAACAAGGCCTCTGCAACTTGCGTAGTCACAGAGGCTTATGTTATTTCAAATGTTAGGGTCGTTGGACGGCCCAAGTTAGAACCTGTTTAATACAAAGCGGTATTGTTCGTCATTCACCCGCTCCATCCAATCAACGACCTTACCGTCTACATGTTCATGAACGGCAATATGTGTTACAGCAGTAGTTGCCGTGGCGCCATGCCAATGCTTCTCACCAGGCGCAATCAAAACCACATCGCCTGGATGCATTTCTTCAACCGGTCCCCCTTGGCGTTGCACCCAACCACAACCAGCAGTCACAATCAAGGTTTGGCCCAACGGATGGGCGTGCCATATTGTCCTGGCGCCGGGCTCAAAGGTGACACTGGCGCCAGCCACACGGGCCGGAGCACTTGTTTGAAATAAAGGGTCTATGCGCACCGTGCCTGTAAACCAATCGGCCGGTCCTTTGTTGGATGGTTGTGAGCCAATTCTTTTGATGTCCATATTTTGATTCCTTCCCCTATTGACCTCTTAACGCATCTTGTCAACAAATGCGAAGCTTAATATTATACTCATGCAAACAACACCAGCAAAAAATACAAAAAGATTCCATTTATTTGAATTGGAGACTTTACCCGTTCTTAAAAGAATGTACCCAACGATTACATTAACCAGCCCCCAAATAACATTTATTATTGGAGATGACAGCCCCTTTCCCGGAGGATTGGCAAATGGAGAAGGGAAACCATCACCCGATATCCCGTGCACATAATGGGGAACGGCGTTAGCTAAGAACATACCAGCGAAGAAGCAAGCAACATAGTGATACCATTTCATAAAGCCCCCTTCCCAATTCTTTGATCTTACAACTAAAGGCCCCCGATAAAATCCTTCTTACCGATGTCTACCCCATTATGCCGGAGAATGGCATAGGCCATACAAATGTGAAAATAAAAATTGGGCAGAACGAAATTTAATAGATATGGTTGCCCCAAAAAACTGGTTTCCTTACCCTGGAGCTTCAAGACAACCTTGCGTTCTTCACTGCCGTCGATCTGTTTTGCGTTGAAAGTCTTTAAAAATTCAATGGTCTTAGTAATCCGTGCCTGCAACTCAGGAAAAGTCTTCTCAGTATCCGGGTAACTTGGAATTTCAACGCCGGACAGACGCGCCGCACATCCTTTGGCCCCATCAGTGGCAATTTGTATTTGACGTGACAGCGGGAACATGTCCGGAGCCAATCGGGCATTAACAAAAACATCCAGCTCGATTTTCTTGGGCAGAGCATGCGCTTCTGCTTTTTTAAGAATCGCTGATAAATTACTTAGATTCTTTATAAAAACCGGTATAGAAGCTTGATACATTGATAGTGACATAAATGTACTCCTTCCTTTTCAAATTATATCAACGACTGTTTCTTTAGATTGCATGTTACTAACGCTTGTTCTGAAAATTTTCAAATACTCCGACTTAAAATGGATGTCCAACGCATCCTGGCTGGCATATTCTTCATAAAATAAGAATTCTCCAGGACTGGAAACATCTTGAAACAGGCTGTAAAAAAGACACCCTTTTTCTTTTCTGGTCTTTTGAATCATCTCATCAGCTTGTTTCTTAAAGCTTTCTATTGATCCATTCTTAATGAAAAGCCTGGCTATCACTTTCTTTTTCATCTTCACTCCTTTACTGGCGCTTTAGCACGATATTGCCCCTGAAAAGCAAGCATCCAACCAGGGTATTCCACAGGCAGCTGGCTAACATCTTCCAGCGCCTTTAACTCAGTTTCAGATAATTTCAGTTTCGTTGATGCGATATTGTCCTCAAGTTGTACGAGGGTCTTGGCTCCGATAATAACTGAGGTCACATAGGATTTACTCAGAAGCCATGCAAGGGACACTTGAGCTACAGATACCTGATGCTTTTGGGCGATCGGCCGCATCACATCCACACATTTAAAGGCCCTTACTTTGTCCACAGGGGGAAAATCAAAATCCGTACGCCTTGCGCCTGTAGGCCCCTTTGCGTCAGCCTTATATTTTCCACTCAATAATCCTCCGGCCAGCGGACTCCACACCATAACCCCCATTTTCTGATCTTGCACAAGCGGAATTATTTCCCTCTCAAGATCACGACTGGCAATGGTGTAATGTGCCTGCACACTTTCAAAACGTGCCCAGTTGCGCTTGTCGGAAATAGCAAGTCCCTTCATAATCTGCCATGAAGCCATATTGCATAAACCAATGTAGCGGACCTTCCCTGAGCGGACTAAATCATTTAAAGTCGAAAGAGCTTCTTCAAGAGGCGTCAGGGGGTCAAATCCATGCAGTTGATATAAATCAATATGATCCATTTGTAAACGCTTCAGACTCGCATCAACTTCATTCATCAGATGATAACGCGATTGTCCCCGTCCATTGGGCAGTTCGTTCATAATCCCCGTGGCCTTCGTGGCTATGACCAGCTCCTCACGCGCAAGGCCTAACTTCTTTATCGCCTGGCCTGTTAGCTGCTCCGATTCACCAAGAGAATAAACATTGGCGGTATCTATGAAGTTAATACCGGAATCAAAAGATTTTTTAACAAGAGCCGTTACGTCATCAAGCTTAAGACTGCCAATTTTTTCCCAGAAGCCGCGACCACCAAAAGTCATTGTTCCTAAAGCAAGTTGCGATACATATAAGCCTGTCTGTCCTAATAAATTATAGCGCATAACAACTTCCCTCCTTAGGAAAACGCCTCAGTCGGCGGATGGTACTGATATACTTCTTCCAATCGACCAATTTCCTCATCCGAAAGCTTCACTGAGAGCGCCGCAATAGCATCTTCCAGATGATTAGGCTTGGTGGCACCGACAATGGGCGCTGTGATCACTGGTTTATGGAAAAGCCATGCAAGCGCAATTTGTGATGGCGCCAACCCACGCGCACGCGCAACTTCGTTCACACGGTCAATAACAATCTTGTCCATATCTTCCGTCTTGGTAAATATTCTTTTGGCAAAATTGTCCGTCTTTGCCCGATTGGTTTGCGGCTCTGGGGTCCAAGGCCGCGCCAGCCGGCCACGCGCAAGCGGTGACCACGGTGTCACACCAATGCCTTCGGACTGACATAGACGAAGCATTTCCCGTTCTTCCTCACGGTTAAGGAGATTGTAAAAATTCTGCATTGAGACGAATGTCGCCCAACCTTTGGCGCGCTGAATACCTATCGCTTTCATAAACTGCCACGCATACATTGAGGACGCACCGATATAACGAGCCTTACCAGATCGAACAACATCATTAAGCGCTTCAAGGGTTTCTTCCAGCGGTGTTTCGTAATCAAAGCGATGAATAATGTAAAGATCAATATAGTCAGTGCCAAGCCGCTGTAAACTCTTGTCCACTTCCGTCAGAATCGCCTTACGTGAAAGACCCTTGCCGTTGGGGTCTGGTCGAACAGGTGCCCAGACCTTGGTAGCTAGAACAACTTCATCACGACGTGCAAAGTCACGGATCGCCGCCCCAAGCACCGCTTCGCTCTCACCGGCCGAATAGACATTAGCCGTGTCAAAAAAGTTTATCCCCAACTCCAAAGCACGCTTGATGTAGGGACGACTTTCTTCCTCGCTCAAAGTCCATGGCCAATTAAGCGTTCCCGGCCCCGGCTCCACTTTAGGCTTCCCATAGCTCATACAGCCAAGACAAATGCGAGACACTTTTAATCCGGTTTTCCCTAAGTTTACATAGTTCATATCAACCTCCTTGCCCTCAAATAATCTTCTTGAAGAAGTCATTCTACCCCAAACAAAAAAACCCCGCAATCTAATAAAGATTACAGAGAACCATAATATCAGAACCTTAATGAAGTTCTATCTCTGGATGATTATTCCAAAAGTATAACGGGATGGTCTTGCCGGTTCAACCAGCGCAGGATTTTACGCAGGTATCTCTGATTGACCGCCACACAGCCGGAGGTGGGGCTGTTGTACCCCCGCCAGACATGCATAAAAATGGCGCTCCCGGCACCAGATATGACCGGATGCCTATTATAGCCGATGACAATCCCGTACTGATAAAGACCGTCAGAGCGCCTCATCCGTTCAAAAGACTTGGCATCGGGCATACCGCTGACCCATTGATTATATTGCCGTGATTGCTTATCATCCACCCAAAAATCATTTGGTCCCGCCTGGCGGTATGAAAGGCCGGTGTTTATAAACGGGGCGTAGCCGAAAGCTGGGCCAAGAGGATATACGCCTGAGGGGGTTTTGCCGTCCCCTTCTTTTTTCTGACCAGCTAAGCCCAAGCCGTTTTTACCAATCACCGCGCTAATAAAAAGTAAACGTCGCCAGACGGCCCCCTCTCTTTGCCAGGTACTTAGCTGGGCTTGAGTGGAATTTTTATTCAACGGATGGACAACAATGGCTTGGTTAATCGGTGCTTCCAGCACCTGCAGAGCATGGGGAGTAACAGGGCAACATCCTTGTGCAACCAATAGAATAAAATAAAACGCAGGTCTCAATGTAGTTAGATACCTCCACGTATTATACGGGTTGGACTAATCTTTTTCATCTAACCGGCATCCAGTTTCTGCCATATAAAATACGGGCGGCCAGCATACAGCAAATATTGTCTCCGGTAGCATTAACCATAGTGGCAGGCGGGTCGATCAGGGTCCCAACCATGGAAATGATAGGCAAGGCTTCCACTGGAAAACCATACATGGTCACAATCAACAACTCTCCCAAAAACCCTCCTCCGGGGATACCGCTCATGACCGTCCCGCTCAAAAGAGCGATGCCGACTGCAGTTGCTATGGTCCCTGCCGAAGCAAACGGTATATGAAACAACCCAAACAACAAGGCGATTTTTAAAATGGCGGACAAGCAGGACCCTTCCAGGTGAAGCGTGGCCCCTCCGATAGGGATGATCACCTCCCGCAGCTCCTCAGGGACGCCGATGCGTTTGGCTGCCTCCATATTGGCGGGGATGGAAGCAATGCTGCTGCCTGTGCCCCAAGCTATCAATGCCACTGGCATAATGTTCTTCCAAAACATTTTGATGCAACTTAGCCCCCCGGCAAAATAAGCGTAAACGGTAAATGCAAAAAAGAAATAAAAGAATGCCATGGGATAATATAATTCCACGGCACGCACATATGTGCCCAACAACTGTGGGCCTAAAATACCGACCAGATAGGCGAAATAGGCACCTAAACCAATGGGCGCATAAAGCATAATGTAAGAAATCATTTTTTCCATCACATGGTTGGCAGCAACCAGAAAATCAATGAAGGCACGGGCCTTGGGCCCCGCGGCGGAAGCGGAGATACCCAAAAGAAGGGCAAAAACAATCAACGGGAGCATGTTTTTCTTAGAAAGAAGATCCGCAAAATCGGACACGGTAAATGCCTTGATGATGGTCTCCCCCATGTTCAGCTGTTGGGCATTGACATGGGAAGGCAAGGCAAGAGTAACACCTTGAGCGGGCGGATATATCCGGACAGCTATGATCATAAAGCCACAGGCAATGATGCCGGTGACTATAAAAACAACCATCATCCATACCAGGATCCGGCCGAGACGTTTTAAATCTGGCATGGCGGCAACAGTGGATGACAAAGAAAAGAAAACCAGGGGGACAACGAGGGTAAACAACAGATTAAGAAACACATCGCCAAAAGGCTTAAAAACAACCGCTTTTTCTTTTAACCCAAGCCCAATGCGCATCCAACGGCAATGGCACCCAGGAGCATTAATGAAGCACTATAGTGTTTGAAAAAGGCCGGTTTCTCTAACATTGGTCGTTGGGCAAAGCAAGTTAGGACCTGTTTGATGGCTTCAACTTGTTAATGGAGCTGATTTAACCCTCCAATTTCTTCCCGCCAAATATCGTGAATATCCCATATTTGTAAAAGCAATCAACTTCTTTAAAACCAACAGATTTCAATGCTTTTAATTGGGCTGTTAAAGTGTCCGGCTGATTATCCTTATTACTTCTATATCTTTCTACAATATCCTCATAATTACCTTCCAATTTCAATCTGGTTTGCACTTCTTTTATGTGTTCTTTCCATAAAAGAAGATACCATCCTTCAAGATTCTCTGTTGGCGAAAAAACGACATCTATGTTCACAAAATATCCGCCGCTATTTAAGCGTGAATAGATATATTCAAATAATGACTTCTTCTCCTTCATATTCAGGTGATGAATAGCCAGCGAAGAAACAACAAAATCGAAATTGGCAAGAGCAACGTCTTTTCTTAACAATTCCTGAAAACTTGCCCTAACATAATTAATGCCTTCAACGCCAGATAGTTTTTCCTTGGCTTTGCTCAACATCTCCTGTGAACCATCAACTAACGTCGCTGAAATGGACGCATCTATCTTCAAAAGTTCTCGCGTAAGGATGCCATCCCCACAACCTAAATCCAGAATCTTATTATTTTTCTTATTTGCAAAAAAATACCTATAAAATGATTTTAGAATTTCAAACAACCTTCTTCTTTCAACAATATAGATGTCCGAGTCTTCCAGGTACTGATTGGAAAAATCTTTTTGGGCCCAATGTGATTTTTCAAATTCCGTCATAAATTCTCCTCCCCATTTCAGTAACACAACTTAATTGTAATTATAGTCCACCCCTTCTGTCCTGCCCACACTTTTTTAAGGAAGGTTCTAACTCCCGTCAAGGGTCAACAAAAAACCCGCTACAAATTATTCATCTGCAACGGGTTAAATCACTCCTTCATCAAAATACTTTTATTCATCACATTCCCAATCATGATGAGAAAATTGACCTGCGTTGCCTAACAAAAAATCGTCTTCCGTCATTTCATACCGTAACCAATCCCGGGAAAAAGGTTTTTGAACAGATATCTCTTGAATTTCCATTGTTTTTTTCATCTTCCACTCCTTTTTATTTTAAAGTTTAGTAAACTTGTTATTTTTTAACATAAGGCCCATAAAAAGAAGGTTAAAATAAAATAAGAATTTTTTTATTCTTTGTTAAAAAAGTGCCTTCTTTGCTAGGAAAAATGTGGGGGTTAAAGAAGTGCGGTTTTAAAGTCCTTAAATTTGGCAACGATCATGTCTCTTACCTTGCCAAACTCCTCTAAAACAACCTC
>CAWHFJ010000024.1:0-14632 GCA_963828495.1 Candidatus Omnitrophota bacterium | reverse complement strand
TGTGAGGTGTCAGAAATCTTGTCCAACGGAATTTCTATTTGGGCACCGGATGCTGTTAGGGGGCTTGTCCGAAATTCCCTGACCACATTGTTGTGATGCAGCGTGCGGCCGGCATTTTCACCGGCAGTCACATCCGTGCTTAAACCCCTCTCTACCAAGGCCACATTAATCACGTCCCCTTGGGAAAATCCTTGCGTCTGATAAATAACAATCAGACGCCCTTGCTGTTGGATCTTACTGATATGCAAAGTGACCCCCGCAGGTGTCAACAACTCATGGTCCAGGTCTTTTTGCAGATGCCCCTCGTCTGACCCCACGAATGCGTCAGAACCATTAACGATCATCTCGGGTGTATAGACTCCTTCTGTTTTAAATATCCGGGCATAATCTTTCTGCCTTTGGGTAAATTCCCAACGGCTAAACACGTCACGCCAGCCCAAATTGTTCCAATAATCTACGTGAAAAACCAACGGATAAACAGGGCTCTTGTTTTGCCTGGCCCATGCCGTTAATTTACTGATTAAAAGGTCTGCGGAGGGACAAGTGGAACACCCCTCCGAGCTAAAAAGCTCGACGACGGCAAAAGGCTCTCCTTGAGATTGTCCGGCCAAGGCCAGGGGAATAAAGCCCATCAAAATCGCCAATAAAAATAGCCAATGACGCATAAGAATAAAAAACCCTAAAGAAGCTCTCCTTGTACCGTCTGAGCGTCTATACGTTGCAGCCGGACAGGAACAATTTGGTTAAATAAATCAACGGGGGTTTTGACTTTAACCCGCACATAATTATCTGTAAGGCCATTCTGCCACCCATCGCCTTTTAGCTTCTCGAACAAAACCCATTGAGTGCTCCCCAGCAATGATTCATGGAATAAACGGCGCTTGCGCTGGCTTAAATCACGTAAAATCGCACTGCGCTGACCAATGACCTGCGCGGAGACCATCGGCATCCTACGACTTTGGGCCACTTGCCGGGGAGAATAACTAAACACGTGCAAATAATGGACGGGGTATTTTTTTAAACATTCAACCGTGTTGTCAAAATGTTTATCGCTCTCACCGGGAAACCCCACCATCACATCGGTCCCGATACATATCTGAGGGACACGCGCATCTGCCTGACGAACAAAATCGCCAAATTCATCAGCGGTGTATTTACGCTTCATTGCCTGCAGAATCTCATCATCACCGCTTTGCAAAGGGATGTGCAAAAAGCGGCAAAGTTTATGCCCCGCACGCATCAAGCCTAATATTTCTCCTGCCATGGTTGTAGGCTCAATGGAAGAAATACGTATCCTCTCCAAACCCTTAATCCCCTCAAGTGCCGCAATGACATCCACCAGCGTCTTATCCTGATTGGCATAAGTCCCGATATTGATGCCCGTTAAAATCAACTCTTTATGTCCAGCCGCGATGAGGCTGTGCGTTTCAGCGACAATGTCTTCGAATACACGGCTGCGGGCACGGCCCCGGGCATAAGGAATTTCACAAAATGAACAGAAAAAATCACAGCCGTCCTGAATTTTGATATTGGCCCGTGTATGCTCATGGTCCCTGGAGGCGGCAGGCAGGCGGAAAGCTTCGCGTCCGATGGCCGGTGTAATCACTTGTGCAGTTTTAGGATCAGGATATTCATCCAAGACAGAAACTAAATCCATTTTGCGGGCATTACCGACGATCCAGCGCACATTAGGCAGAGCGGCCAATTGCTCTTTTTGTATCTGTGCCTGACAACCCACCAAGGCAATGCGGGCAGACGGATTGCAACGATTGACCTTATGCACCAGATGGCGGGTGTCGGCATCAGAAGAGCGTGTCACCGTACAGGTATTGATAACGACAATATCCGACGTATCGAGGGTGTCCACGACTTGATAGCTCTCATGGGCCCCAAAAGAATTTTGGATGGAAGCTGTCTCTGACTGATTTAACCGGCACCCAAATGTGTAAAAGCAAACGCGTTGTTTCATTTAACCATGATTATAAACTAAAGCTTCTAAAAGGCAATAAAAAGGCGTCTATCGATTTCAAATCCAATATAGGGAATCCAAGGATATGTCTTTTCTAGGGACACTTCCATCATAAGTCCATATTTTTCTAAGGCCCAAGTGGAAACGGTCCAAATAATTTTGCAACATTGAGTAATTCCGTTATAATGGGCTCCGATGAAAATCGGTTCTATCGATATAGACACGCCATTGTGCCTGGCCCCCATGGAAGATGTCACAGAGCTCCCCTTTCGTTTGATCTGCAAACGCCTGGGAGCTGACATCGTGTATACGGAATTTACCGCTTCTGAAGGCATTATCCGCGAGACCCCCCGCATCATGGAAAAAATCCAGATCAACGAAGAAGAGCGGCCGGTGGGCATTCAAATTTTTGGCTGGCGTCCGGAAGCCATGGCCGGTGCTGCCCAGGCTGTTGAAAAATTAAATCCTGATTTTATTGACATCAATTGCGGCTGTTGGGTCAAAAACCATGTCAACCGTCATGAAGGCGCCGGACTTTTGCGTGATTTGCCCTTGTTTGAAGAAATCGTCAAAGCGACCGTCAAGGCGACAAAACTGCCTGTGACAGTCAAAACCCGTCTGGGTTGGGATGAGCAAAGCATCGTTATCACAGACGTCGCTAAAATGGTAGAAGCCGCCGGCGCCCAAGCTTTGAGCGTTCATTGCCGCACCCGTGCACAAGCCCACAGCGGCTTTGCCGACTGGTCATGGCTGGAAAAAATCAAAAAAATAATCCATATCCCCCTGATCGGTAACGGAGACATCACCACTCCTGAAGATGTTCAAGTGATGCTCGAAACCGGCTGCGACGCCGTGATGATCGGCAGAGGCGCCATCGCCAACCCATGGATTTTTAAACAAACCAAACATTTTTTAAAAACCGGTGCACATCTGCCGGAGCCTACACCACAAGAAAAAATCCGGATGTGCATAGAACATCTAAAATTAAACGTGCAGTTTAAAGGTGAAAAATACGGTGTCATGACCTTCCGTAAACATTATACCGGCTATCTCAAAGGATTGCCGAATAACACAGACTTACGCCGCGACTTGATGCCCTACACAACGCTTGACCCGGTCATTGAGCGATTGCAAAAATATCTTTCCGGCGTATAATCAATTTCATGCGTAATTCTGATTTAGCTATCTCTATCAAAGGCTTGACCAAATTCTATAAGGATTTTCAGGCTTTAGACGATGTCTCCTTTGAAATCAAACGCGGGGATTTCTTCGCCTTTTTTGGGCCCAACGGCGCCGGCAAAACCACCACCATCAATTGCCTGACCGGGCTTTCCAATTATCAAAGCGGGGCCGTCAAAATATTCGGTTATGACGTCGATGGTGAATATCTTAACACCCGCAGGCTCATCGGCCTGTGCGCCCAGGAATCTAATTTCGACCCTTTTTTGACTATCTATCAGTTGTTGATTTATCAGGCGGAATATTTCGGCGTCGTTCCATGGGAAGCCAAACGGCGGGCCCAAGAATTGCTGGAGCGTTTTGGTTTGAGCGGCAAACGCCATTGCAAACACCGCGCGCTTTCCGGCGGCATGAAAAAACGCCTGCTGTTATGCCGTGCGCTTATCCACGACCCGGAAATCCTGATCTTAGATGAGCCCACCTCCGGCTGCGACCTGGAATTAAAATTCCTTATCTGGGATTACTTGAGCCAGCTTAATAAAGAAGGCAAAACCATTTTCCTCACTACCCATTATATGGAAGAAGCTGAAAATCTTTGTAAGACCATCGGTATTATTAATCGCGGAAAAATCGTCCGTATAGGCGATAAAAAACAAATTTTACAGGACAAGTCATTACAGGATGTTTTTTTGGAAATAACTGGAATTGAATGAACGAGGTAAAAAATTGCGGCGCGGGTGGCTTGGACTTGATGTTAAGGGGCGGACGGTGACGGGCCCGAGGGCTAGTTAAGGGAAACCACCAAGAGCTAAGGCTGTGACGTACGCGTTTCAATTAGGAGCACCTTAATATCAAGGCCAAGACAGGCCCCGCGCAATTGGAAGGCATTATGATACATCTGGTCACTAATCCTATAGGTGTTTTGGCTTTGTCCAAAAGAGAAATCTACCGCTTTTTCTCGGTGGCGTATCAGACTATTTTCCCGCCCCTGCTGTCTTCTGCGCTTTTTATGTACATTTTTGGTGTGGCCATCGGCAACCGGATCAATTTCTCCGCCACCGGATTATCTTATTTACAATTTATCACCCCCGGACTTATGGGGATGCATTTAATTTCCAGTTCCTATGAAAACACCTCTGCCTCACTTTTTATCGGGCGCTGGCACAATCATATTCAAGAAATCCTGCTCGCCCCCCTTTCTTATATTGAAATAGTTTTGGGATTGCTCGCCGGCGGAGTGGCCCGCGGCATCCTTGTGTGCATGGGCGTATGGCTGGTTTCTTTACTGTTTACGCCGAGCCTCATCGCCCATCCGCTGGCCTTGATTTATTTTATGCTGACTATCACGGTGATTTTTTCCTGTGCGGGGATGATCAGTGCCCTGTGGGCTGAAGATTTTGGTATGCTATCGACATGGAACACCTATGTGATTATGCCTCTGGCCCTGCTGGGTGGCGTGTTTCACCCTCTATTTATGCTGCCTCAAGCTTGCCAGATCCTTTCGCATTTCAACCCTATGTATTATCTGGTCTCCGGCATCCGCTATAGCATGACCAGTGTCACCGATACACCCGTCTCTATTTGCGCGGCTGTCAGTTTGGGGATGGCGGGATTATTTTTTCTGGTAACGGTTTATCTGTTTAGAATCGGTTATAAATTACGGACGTAAGGGCGGCTATGAAAATAACGGTCGACCAAAACTTTTCCACAACGATATGTGTCCCCTGTATCCAGAGCCGACAGGAAGGCGTCCATCAATGGCTGTTGTCCCATGAAAAGATCTATACACCCTTTTATACATCCGTAGATATCCGTGACGCGGGCTTCAAAATGGCGGTGGTGGATACCAATCTTTTCCCCGCAGGCTTTAATAACCTTTGTGAACATGGTTTAGCTGATGCCGAGAGCCTCATCAAAAAAGCCATACGTTCAAGGGTGCCTGACGCTTCTAGTATTTTAATCGTCGCTGAAGACCATACGCGGAATACCTGGTATCTGGAAAATGTCCGCATCCTGCAAGAAGTCCTCGTCAAGGCCGGATTTTCTGCCAAAATTGCCAGCTTCTTTACCCATGATACCACACTCTGTGAGCTAGGCGCCGGCGCCGTTGAATTGGAAACCGCCACGGGCCAAATGGTCAAAGTCTATTGTTTCAAGCGCGTTTTGGAAGCCATCCAACAGAATGACGCGGATTTTGATATGATCTTGATGAACAATGATCTCTCCGCCGGAATCCCCAAAGAGTTAAAAGGAATACAAATCCCGATTTTTCCCTCTATTCACGCGGGCTGGCATGCGCGGCTTAAGTCTGAACATTTTCGCCGTACCAATAGCCTGATGAAAGAATTTGCCCATACCGTCGGTCTTGACCCTTGGCAATTTTCCTGCCTTTATGAAGTGGTGGCCCAGGTTGACCTCAATACCGAAGCTGACCAAAAACGCCTTTATCAGGCGGCCGTTAAACTCTTTGAAGATATCCAAAATAAATACCGGGAACATCATGTCGAGGGGAAACCGTTTATTTTTATCAAAGCTGATTCCGGGACTTACGGCATGGGCGTTGTCCCCATTGAAGACCCTGGACAAATCCTGGAATTAAACCGCAAAAAGCGCAACGACCTTCTACGCGGTAAAGACGCGCAAACCATCAAACGCTTCTTGCTGCAGGAAGGCGTGCCGACCATCCATCGCTTCGAAGACAATCCCTGCGAAGTATGCCTATACCAAATCGACAATAATTTCGTCGGAGGATTTTACCGTTACCATACCAGCAAAGGCTCAAGGGAAAACTTAAACTCCCCCGGCGGCATGGCATTTCAAAAAATGTGCCCGCATCTGGACAAATACGGCAAAGACTGCGGCATTGCAGCACAATCTGAATATCTTTGACATTTACCGTATTCTGGGAAGGCATGTTGCCAGGAAATTGCTGCGGCGCGGAGGCCAGAGATGCGTGTCGACCGTTTCAAGGAACATTCCATCGTAACTTGATGGGGCTACTAAGGCCGAGAGGTCAAGAGAGCAAGAGAGGGGCAAGGACTGATATGAAATTTCTTTTTTTAATGGACCCTTTGGAAACGGTCATCTTCGAAAAAGACACCACCTTCATGCTGATGTTAGACGCCCACAGGCCGCGGCCATGAGGTCTTTTTTTTACCTGAGGACGGCATCAGCCTGATCGAAGGCAAGGTGTTTTTCCACGTCACCGTGTCATCCCCCAGGCTGGTCCCACGTCAGCCATTCATTAAAGAACAGACCCTTACATTAAGCCAGGACGATATTAACGCGGTCTTCATCCGTACCGACCCTCCGATGGACGAACAATATTTAACGAACACCTGGCTGCTGGACCATTTGCCCCGCTCGATCGCGGTCATCAATAATCCTTCCGGCATACGCACTGTGAATGAAAAAATATGGGCCGCCCAATTCAAAGATATTGTGCCTGCAACCATTATTTCCGCCCATAAAGCAAGACTTGCTGAAATTTATCGATCAACACAAAGATATCATCGCCAAACCGACGGATGCCTTTGGCGGACAATCCGTATTCCATATCGAAAAAGGCAACACCAACACCAAGGTCATTTTGGAAACATTAACCGGGCGTTACAACAAAACCGATTATCCTGCAAAAATATATTCCCGAATCTAAAAATGGGGACAAACGCATCCTGCTGTTGGGCGGTGAAATTTTGGGCGCTTTACTGCGTATGCACGAAGAGGGAGAACACCGCAACAATTTTTTTGCCGGCGGCAAACCCATGCCCACCACCATTACCGCCCGTGATGAAAAAATCATCAACACCCTTCGTCCCCATCTAAAAAAACTGGGGCTTTATTTCGTAGGCATTGATATCCTCGGGGATTACCTGATTGAAGTCAATGTCACCTCACCCACCTGCCTGCAGGAAATGGACCGTTTATACAATGTTAAGCTGGAAGAAAAAGTCATTAATTTTGTGGAGAAGAGATTGCTTCGCTGCGCTCGCAATGACACTAATATCTCGCAATGACACTAATCATGGAAGGACCATGCCTGAATTGACCTTATATCATTTTGCAGGATGTCCCTATTGTCAAAAGGTGAAGGATTACCTTAAGTCCTCCGACATCACAGTACCGATGAAAGACATCCGGGAAAACCCTGCGTGGCGCGATGAACTTATCAAAATCGGCGGTAAGCCCCAAGTGCCCTGCCTGACCATCGACACCAAAGCTCTTTATGAGTCTTCGGACATTATCGCATGGTTTCAAAAGAAACGACTTGAAAAATAGGGCGCTGTCCCTATAATACTTTTCTATGAAAAAATCTATCAACGGCGCTGAAGCCCTGATTAAATGTTTGGAAAACTTCGGCGTTGAGTATATCTGGGGTTTATCCGGGGGTGCGGTTATCCCCATTTTCGATGCCTTAGTCGGCTCCAAGATCAAACTGATCTTAACCCGCCACGAGCAGGGCGCCACCCATATGGCCGACGGCTACGCGCGCGTGAAGGGCAAACCCGGTGTCGTGCTGGTGACTTCGGGACCGGGGGCCACCAACACGGTCACCGGTATTCTGACAGCCATGATGGATTCCGTACCCATCATTGTTTTGACCGGACAGACCCTCTCCTCCATGCTCGGTAAAGACGCTTTTCAGGAAGCCGACATTTTTGGCATCAGCATGCCTATCGTCAAGCACAGCTACTTGGTCAAAAACACCAATGATATCCCCCGTATCATCAAAGAAGCCTGGCACATCTGCCAAACCGGACGCCCGGGGCCTGTGTCGATCGATTTACCTAAAGATATTACTTCCGCGGCTTTCACGGCCGAGAACCTGGACCCGGAAATGGACATTCCCGGATATAAAAAAGATAATCCCTCGTCTCATAAAGCCGACATTATTAAAATGGCCAAATTTTTTAAAGGCAGCAAAAAACCTTTATTATTGGTCGGCCACGGAGCGGTGCTTTCCCGTGCGGGCGCTGCCATTAAGAAATTGGCGGAAAAATAAATCGCCCGTTACCAATACCCTTTTGGGCAAAGGTGAATTTCCCGAAACCCATCCCCTGTCCTTAGGCATGCTCGGCATGCACGGCACGGTTTATGCCAATAAAGCGTTGGTCAACTGCGATTTGATCTTGTCCATCGGTTCACGCTGGGATGACCGTATTAACGGAGACCACCGCGAATTCTGTGTACATGCCAAAAAACTCCATATCGACGTGGATTTTGCCGAAATCAATAAAATCGTCAAACCCGATGCCTGGGTCTTGGGCGACGCCAAAGACGTGGTGGAAAAATTAACCGATCTGCTAGAACCTCTGGATACCGCAGACTGGCTGAAAGAACTGGACTATTATAAAAAAGAATTCCCGCTCAAATATAGCATAGAGCACGGTTTAACCGCCCAGCAGGTCATTGACACATGTTATCAAGTGACCCAAGGCCAGGCCATTGTCGTCACCGACGTGGGCCAGCATCAAATGTGGGCCGCGCAATTTTACTAGGCCCAAAAAGGCAATCATTGGCTGTCCTCCGGCGGCGCCGGGACCATGGGTTATGGTTTTCCTGCGGCCATAGGCGCCCAGTTTGCCGCCCCCCAAAATCTGGTGGTGGCCATCGTCGGCGACGGCGGATTCCAGATGACTTTGTGTGAACTGGCAACCGCCTTTGTGCATAAGTTGCCGGTCAAAGTGATCATCATTGACAATAAATATTTAGGCATGGTGCGCCAATGGCAGGAATTATTCTTTGATAACCGCCTTTCAGGGGTGGATTTGGAAGGCAACCCTGATTTTGCAAAGTTAGCCGAGTCTTATGGGATTAAGGCTTTTCATATGAATAAACCGGAGCATTGCGAGGCAGTTATGCGTGAGGCCATGAGTTATCCGGGCCCCTGCGTTATTCACGCGGAAGTCATTAAAGAAAACAATGTGTTCCCTATGGTCCCGGCCGGCAAATCAGCGATGCATATGATCAGTAGAAAAACCCACGGCCAAAATGGAAAAACCGACGGGATCGACATAGTTATGAATACACCTACCCATACAATCAGTGTTTTAGTTGCAAATAAGCCAGGAGTACTCGTTCGAATCGCGTTGGTGTTTGCCCGGCGTGGCTATAATATCGATTCATTGGTCGTCTCCCCCACCGTCAATCCCAAGTATTCGCGTATGACCATCACTGCCAAGGGGGATGTGGAAATTTTGGAACAGATCATCAAAAATGTCAACAAACTCGTCGATGTCCTCCATTGCGGAGAACACCCCGCCGGTGCGGTGGAAAAAGAATTGGCCCTGTTTAAAATCAAAAGTTCCCCCACGAGTAAAGCGTTTGTGACTAAGAATTCCCGTAAATTTCATATCCGCATTGATGACACATCCGAAGGGTATATCATCATCGAGCAGACCGGCACCACCGCCCAACTCGACCTATTTGAAGTCCTCATCAAAAAATATGGTGTGTTGGAAATGGTCCGCACCGGCAAGGTGCTCATGGTCCGTGGACAGGAAACGACTTAGGCGGTAAAATCACGAGCGTTATATCCATAAAACCATCCTCACATTGAACGCCAGTGATCTGACATCGGCTGGTATCTACCCCCGGATGCTCAATGCCCAAAAACTGTGCAATGGCGGCTTTGAGCGCATCTAATTCCATATATAAAATAAATTGACGTTCTTCATCGGCATTAAGATCTAAGGCCGAGACTAACATCCGAAAATCCAAATCGAGTATTTCTTCCAGAGATTTTCCCGCGCAAAATTCGGACAAACCCGTACTGCCGCTGATTTCCCGGCAACAGGTAATTTTGGCAAAATCGAATTTGACAAAGCGCTCCCTGGAATCTAAGCGTATGTTAAACCCCGAAGAGCTGTCAGGACAAGGCATATGCTTTTCTTCATCGCAGTATATCGTAAAAAATTATTTAAGACATCATTAATCATTTGCTGGGGGCCTTCTTTCTTAAAGGCCTTCTTGATTTTCTTTCTAAAATCCTTATCCAGCTTATATTCCAAATGAGGGAAAACACCGCTAACGTGGCCGGAATGGTTATACGTTTATTCTCATCCATCACATACTGCAGCATCTTGACCTTGCCGGCTAAAGAAAGAGAAACATCGCTGCTTAATCGCAGCATGGTCTTTACATTGGTGTTTAATCCTTTATCGACTGAGCCCCGGAATGTCAAATCAAAATTTTTGGTTTGCAGCCATGAATCTTCGATAAAAACAGCGCCATCATGAACGGACAATGCCCATTGACCGTTTAATGGCCCGTCGAGGAAATGATCCGGCAGGGCAAAAATCTCTGACATCGTGCCGAGCATAGGGGACAAAATCATTTGAGTGATAGCAAAATCCTCCATACCGCAGTCTGTCAGCGTCAAGCGGGCCCCGGCCGTCAGGGCTGTGGACGTGCCCATCTCTACATGCGCCGCATCTATGGCAATCTTCCCTGTAAAATGTGTCGGCAAAGATATATGGGCCAACCCAGGGCTCAAGCCTTTGACCTCATGGGAATCCAACCCAGCTAAATCCGTACGCACTGTTAAATCACTAATAGCCACGTTTGAATTATTCAAGGACACCGCAGCTCCAATAGACAGATTAGGCACCTGACTTAGAGTGCTGGCTTTAATGGATAATCTAAAAGGCTTGGTCAGTGAAAAATCATCGATGTCGACATTGATGTCCGACACCCAAATATCCAGAGGAAAGTTCTCACTTTGATCTATAAAACAAACGGCAGCGTCTCGTATCCTTATCCGATGGCCAGAACCCCCTATTTTGAAAAATAGGGTGCTGTCCCTATTTAACCTATTTGACGATACACTTGCCTGCCGGGGATTGGCCTCAAGGCGATCCCCTGGTACCGGTTTTGTCTTGTCCCCTATCAAAGGCCCGACGATGCTATGAATATTGAAGAGCCCCTCTTGAGAACGAATGATGTGAATTTCAGGCGATTGCAGAAGAACATCCGTCATGCGGATTTCCCTATGGACAATTAAAGATACGATGTCCAAACCCACATGCACACGATCGACTCTGATAAAAGGCTGTGAGGTAAACTGCCCATCATCCGCAATAACCACAGGCCCCGCGTCTAAAATAATGCCATCCCAAGAAATCCCTAAAGCCACATGTCCGATCGTGACAACTCTCCCTAAAATTTTGGAAGCCTGGCGGGTAATTTGAGGCAGATAGGCTATCGGTATCAAAAGTTTCTAAAAAAATAAAAAGACCGGCGCTGACAATCAACCCTAAAAACACAAACCCGAAAAAAACACCCCTGATCATTTTCATTGTTTATCTTTGATCCGCTGCATTTGATCTTGGATTTCCTGCTGAAGCTGTATTTGCTTCTCCTTGGCGTCCCGACGTTCTTGTCCGATCAATTCCTTGGAGTGTCTGATCGAATTATTTAAAAGCTCTTGGGAAAGCGCCCAACTCTCTTCTTGCTCCCTCATGAGATTTTGGCTTTTCTCCCGACTTTCGGATAATTTGATCATATCTTCATGTTGTCTGTCCATCAAAGCCCGGATCTTTTCTCTGATGGCTTGTTGCTGCAGGCTATTATCATAAACGATATGATTAACCGTATCATTAAGCTGATTTTGGGTCTCTTGCATATACTGCTGGACCTGCTGATTATACTGTGTCACCTTATCAAAAAACGCGGCGGACTGGTCTTTAAGCGCGTTGTACTGCCCCTGCAGCTGGATCTGTCTGCGTCGTTTCATTATTGGTATCGATTAAATCTATTTGGTCATGGATCCAGTCCCTGTCTTTGATGATTTGATCGTTTAAAGCAATCAAATCCTGGCCGTGTTCCACTAAAAGACGCTGTTGATCTTGTAATTCGAGCCCAAGGCCTTTCAGCCTTAATACATCCTGGCCCTCTTTTTGGGCTTGCCTTTGGGCCTCGGCTAAAACCGCGGATGCCTGTTCGCCTGTAGTGTTTAATACCTCTCTTCTTCGGCAAGCATATCTGAAAAATTCTTTTGCTTTTCGGCAATCTCTTCCATTTGTCTGCGGACTTGGGTCAAGTCCCTGGTTGGTTGTTATATTGGCCTGCTCCATTCTTTTACGATTGCGCTCTTCGGTCGTGGTATAACCACTTTGATCTGAAATGAATACCATAGGATTCACGGGCTTCTTGGAGTGGGGCAAATAAATAAAAATGCCCGCTATCAAGGCCACAATAAATAAAATAAAGAAAATAAATTGTCCCATACTATCATCCCCTATAATTTATTTAACATCAGGATCGAATAAATCCAATGCTTTGGAAACAGCGTCCTGACGATTATTGGTTGACGAGAAAACCGAAGGAGAATTAGGGGTGCCCGTTAAAATCATGCTCCGGGATTTCATGGCGGGCTTCATGCCATATATTGACCCGCACGTTTATAACCGGGAATGATATCTTCAACATCTTTAAATTTCTCTGCGGCTGCCGGATATTGTCCTTGGTTGTACAAACGCACAGCCTCCTGATACATGGCCTCCACACCGTCTTCTAATTGTTTGCGGATCATCTCACGCGGCGCGCTTAACGGAGGCTGATGGGCCGCGCCTGAGGCTGAGGGCCTTCCGTGAGGATTGCCGACACCTTGAACTTTGTGGAAACGGTACGTCTTCTGCTGTTCTTCCTGTTCTTTTTCAATCTTCCGACGCCGTTCTTCCTGTTTTAAGCGCTCACGCTCCTGAGCTTTCATGGTTTCCTGCTTTTGCCGCTGCAGCAGACGGTCCTCTTCATAAAGACGCTTCTGACGCTCCAATTCTTCCCTCAATTTCTTTTGGCGCTGGCCTTCTTGCTCCTGCATGAGCCTAAGTTTGCGCTGGGCCCTTAACTTGGTCGGCTATAAACGCGGTTTGTTCACGTTCCTGGGCCTGCTTGACTTTTAAGAGTTCCTCGCTGAGGGCCCTGTCTACCTTTTTAAGCCAGGCTTCAGCGCGGCGGTCATGCTGATTGGCCAATTCACCGAATAAAAGCTGGGCCTGGGTATATTTCTTGTGTCTATAACAATCCACCGCTTCACTAAAAAGCATGGCCTGCTCACGCATGACCTCACGGCGTTTATATTGGTCCGCCGTATCAGGCTGATGGGACAACGCCGCAGAGGGTGGCTTGACCGGTGGCGCGTACGCCTGAATTTCCTTGTTATGACGCCGAAGATCCTCTTGTGCCAACTGTTTACCACGGTTCTGACGGTCTTTCGCCTGGGCCATGGCATCTTTGAGTGCGGTCAAGGCTGATACCGTGCTTTGTAACTCCTCAAATTTTTCTTTCATGGCCCCATAATTCTGTTCTTTGGATAAACGGATAATATCATCATTGATCTCAGAGGCCTTGGACGCCAATTGAACCAACTGAGTTTGCTGTTGTTGTTCAACGGCACGCTGTTGTTCCTCTTCTTGCGCAAGACGGCGCTTGGTGGCGATTTGTTCTTTCTCTTGCAATTGTTTTAAACGGTCCGCCCGGGTTTTCTCAGCCTCAGCCATGGCCTGAAGATCCGCGCGTTTTTTGTCTTCATCGATACGGCTTAAATACTGGCGCGTGGCCCTATAATCCGGAGAAATCTTTTCTAAGGCCTCCCATTTCATTTTAGCTCTTTCGTACTGACGAGAACGCAAAAGTTCTAAGGCGTCCTCATACATTCTTTCAACCTCGGAGCGACGCTCTTCTTGTTTGGCTTTGATCTCTTGACGTAAAAGACGTTCTTGCTGTTCCTTAATATTGTTGATAATCGCATCGACTTGCGCCATTTTTCTCTTGACGGCGATAGTTGTTTTATCGTTGGCAATGTCGGCCACCTGACGATACAGTTGTGCTGATTTTCTGGGCTAAAGCTACGATATCCCGCGCTTGTTGTTGCTGGTCTTCGAGGGCAGAGATTGCTTCGCCCTTCGGGCTCGCAATGACCTGTTGGGGCGGCGGTACAACAACACTCTCCTCAGGAGCCGGAGGTTGGATGGGCGCCGGTGAAATCTTAACCCCTAATTGGCTTAAATACTTGTTTGTAAGCTCGTAATTAGGGACCCTGGCATTAACTTTAAGAAATTCTTCACGGGCCGCATCTAAATTGCCGGCCCTGTAATATTTGAGCGCCGCTATGTACATGTCATTCGCTTCCAATTCCCATTGACGCCGCTCTTGCTGCCGACGTGTTTGTGCCTCCATCGCACGGCGCTGTTGGGACTGTCCTTGTTTAATGCTCTCCAGGTAATTGTTGGTAGATTTAAAGTTAGGATATACCTTTTGAACATCATTGAACTTTTCTAAAGCATCATCCAAAATCTTTTTGTCAAACAAGGCGACCGCCTCCTGATAAAGCACTTGGGCTTGATTGATCCTATCGTCAATTTCGCTTAAATATTTCCGGGTGAATTTATAATCAGGTTCTTTGGCCTCAACTTTAAGAAATCCTTCCTTAGCCTCCTGGAAATCAAAAGCCCGGTAATAGCCCAGCGCGGATTGGTATAGGCC
>CAWHFJ010000023.1:0-26426 GCA_963828495.1 Candidatus Omnitrophota bacterium | reverse complement strand
CAACTCGGTGCGATAGTATTCCGTCGGCACGAGGATCGTCGACGGTCTGCTCGTAGAACCAGAGCATGTACTTCCAGGTCAGGTCGGCCAGGTCGTCGTCCCGGGTCAAGTGGCGGACATATTGGGCGAAATCGGTGTGGTAGATGCCGGTCGTCCGCAGGCCCAGGAGCCGGGCGGCGGCCAGCCCGGTCAGCCCCATCGGGCCGGGCGTGGAAATGATCAGTTCGTTGAAGCGATGCCGCTCGATGTACTCGATCACTTCCAGGAAGGGCGGGAAGGAAGCATTTGCGACTCGTATTCCGGCACGGGGAACGTGCCCACGGGCGGGAAATTCTTCAGATCCGACCTTGCGTCGGCGGCACCGCTTTCCAGGCAGGTCAGCACGGTCAGCGGCCGGCCGGTCCGCGCGGCCGTGGCGGCCAGGGCCTGGATGGTGCGGCTGACGCCGTTGACTTCCACGAAGGTGTCGGTGATCCAGGCCTTGCGCGGCTGGCCTGGCGGAGATGCGGCGCCGCGGGGAAATGGGCGGCCACTGCGCCGAGAAACGCCTCGTCCTTGTGCTGCGTGGAGAAGGCGGCCAGGTACGGCGGCCATGCTCAGCGCCACCGGCCCCAGCGAGGCCACCGTTTGCAGGCTCTCCATCAGTCTGCCCTGCCGGGCGAACTCGACGAAACGGCACAGGAAGCTGTAGCCCAGCACGTGGCTGATCTGGCAGGCGATGCGGAACGTGCGGCGGTCGTCCATCAGCGGCTGGCGTCGTGCCCTGTGTCTCGCGGCCGGAGAACAGCCGCGAGAAATCGTCGACCAGCAGTCGCTCCATGTCGCTGAGCTTGTTCAAGTTGCCGGGACCAGATGAAACTGCGTGGCCATGCCGCGCAGGCTCTGGCCGATGCCGGCCGGCTGCCGCTTGCGCCGAGTCCTCCAGCAGCTCTTGAGCAGCTCGCCGACCATGGTCGGCTTGCCGCCGTCGCCGCCGCGGAGGATGCGATCCTTGTAGTAGCTGTAGGCGATGTGGTACAGGCTGTGCCCCATCGACACGCTGCCGCCGGCAGACCCGGCCGCGGTCGTGCTCGCCGCGGCGCAGGTTGGCGAGAAACTCGTCTACGTCCTCGGCCAGCGGCGTGGTCGGTGTAGGCCGCGGCGATGTAGACCCCGCTATGGTCGTCGCTGCCGCCGGTGAAGGTCTTTCTCCACGGCTCCGGGCCGCAAGGCTCGATGCCGTGACGGTTGGCCATGTCGCGCAATCATCTCGGGCGTGAGGTTGCGCAATATGGCGCCGACCAACTCCGCGCCGCGCCGGTCGCGGGCGCCGTTGATCTCCTCGAACCGCGGGAACATCAAGAGTCAGCTTCTCGACCTGGTCGATCGTCAGCCGGCCGTTGACGCGAAACAGCGGATGCGTCACCGAGCAAAGATGTCCTCGTCCGCGAGGTACTGCTGCAACTGGTAGATGTCGGCGCGCATCTCCTGGATCATGCGGAACTGCTCTTCGTCGATGCCCAGCACCAGGATGTGGATCTTGCAGCCGTTTTCGGGAAAATAGGTGGTCACCTCGGCCGAGATGAACGTGCCGGGCAGGTCGGCGATCTCCAGTGCGCCGCGGATGCAGTTGTGGTCGGAGATGGTGACGAAGTCCATCCCGCGCTGCCTGCGCGCCGATAGACTTCCTGCGGTTCGACGAAACATTCCGGCGCGCCGATGCGGCGCAGGAACCACTCGCTGGGACGATCGGAATACTTGCTTGAACGTGCAAGTCGGCCTCGGGGATTTATGTCCATCGTACATAAGTGTGGGCCTCCTTCCCTGCAGAAATGCCTGGCAGCGGGACAAAACGAAACCACGTGAGAATATTGTCAGTGTGCCCCACTGGCTTTGCCAGTGCTAGAGCGAGGCAGGCACTGACAGAGCCGGTAACACACGCGGACCAAAGCGGCGAATGTCTAATCGTCAAGTTATGCGGCCTGACATCCGACAAGACATTATCATCCTTCTGCATGAGAATGCCGCTAGAAGTTCGCAAGCAATCGGTTAAACTGGCGTACAGCAGCCATTTACGCTTGGAATCAGATTGATTTATTTTTTGAGGACACAGAGAAAGATCGACACCATGACAGTGACAAAAGCCATTGCCCACGCCAACTCGCTGATGCCTGGCCTGCCCGCAGATGAGGGCTGCGACGACCCTCGTTGGCGAGCGATAATCGAGGTCGGCAACTTTATCGAAACCGATCCCGAACCAGTGTGGCAATTCGTGCGGCAGTGGGGAAACTGTTCCACGGAAAGCTTCGCAACGCCATCGCCTGCTGCCTCTTGGAACACCTGTTGGAACACCATTTCGAGTTGATTTTTTCCTCGCGTCGAAAAGGCCGCCGAAGTTAGCCCCGTTGTTTCAGACACGTTGTCGCGCCAGTCATGTTGGCTGTTTGGGCAGGCGGGAGTGGCCAGCAACTTCCACCAGTCTGAACGGTTGAGACTACGGTGCAATAACAGGCCAGGCCAATCGGCACAATCGTAATAATCGTCCGGCGATTGCCCTGCCGGGCTGGCTCCGCGCTGTCGCCGCCGGCTCCCTGAAACGCCAATGCGTCGGCTGGCTATGGTGGTGCCGCCCAGTCGGCTGCCTCGTGGTCGGATATTCTCGTTGGGGGTCTGGTTCGGCTCCTCTTTGATATTGGCCCAATCTAAGTTGCGAGTCGTTGGCTTTCCATCTGCCTTCGGCATGTTCGTCAAGAAACGGATGCTAATGGCGTGGAGCGGTGGAGTATTCATCCTTCGTCGCTTGGACTGGTCGATGTCCCTTTTGTTTTTCCTTCGCGTCGGTGTATATCGTATGGCTGGTCAATTCGCTGCTGGCGGACCGGCTTCCTACCGAAGGCGGGCCGAGCAAACATGACGTTTACGGGCATCGCCGGTTGGATTTGAATCGACTTTCATGGGATAATGCCGTAATCTTACTTCGAGGGCCTTTACGTCCGAATTAAAACCAGCAGGCGTCCACTACCTACATGCTGGTTTACGGCCGGCATCCATTTCCAGCAGATATGGAAGAGATGATTCTGCCGATCCACAAGGCAGACCCGTCACTGCTGTCCGACCTGGGCTGGGAGCCATTTGAGTGGGAGGTCAGAACAGATTTGTAAGATGGGCGAGAACGGCTCCGCGAGAAACTACGCCACCTGAAGGACGAGAAGTGAGGCCGCGGTATGACCTACATCATGGTCGATATCGAAGCCGATGGCCCGATCCCGGGCGACTACTCGATGGTCTGCTTCGGGGCCATCGTCGTGGAGCCGTCGCTGGACAGGACGTTCTACGGCAGGCTGAGGCCGATTTCCAGCGAGTGGATTCCCGAGGCCCTCAGGTCAGCGGCTTCACGCGCGAGGAGACGCTTCAGTTCGACGACCCGCAGGCCGTCATGCAGCAGTTTGCCGATTGGATCATTCCGTAGGCGACGGCCAGCCCATGTTCATTTCCGACAACAACGGTTTCGACTGGCAGTTCATCAATTGGTACTTCCACCATTTCCTGGGCAAAAACCCCTTCGGCCATAGCTCCACGAATCTTGGCTCCTGTACAAGGGCGTGGTCAAGGACACGTCCGCCAATTTCAAGCATCTGAGGAAGACGAAGCACACGCACAATCCCGTGGACGACGCCCGCGGAAACGCCGAGGCCATGTTGCAGATTAAAGAGAAATTCGACCTGAAAATCAATTTGAAGTAAGGCGATGGAAAAGACAATGGCCCGTTGTTTATTCACCGTCGAATATACATTTCTAATCGAGGGTCGTGGACTCGTTCCCTTCCCTGGAATTGTACCGCAGGGCGATGAGAAGTTTCGCGTCGGTGATCCCATCAGGTTGAAGCGGCCAGACGGGTCGGAGATCGAGTGGAAAATCGGAGGACTTGAATTGTCGAGTCCACTGCCGCCGAACAAGGACGTGTGCGTACTGCTCAACGGCTTGGGCAAGGGTGATGTTCCAATCGGCACGGAGGTCTGGTCGGTGGACGCAAGGCAGAACATGGATCGGCACCATCTGGAACAAAGCTGGGCTATCACGCGACCATCTCGAAGCCGCACGACATCTTCTTCCCGAAATGTCACCGACTCCGATGAGGGCTATTGCTCAACGGTACAATGAATGGTTGGCCCACAACGAATTGGAGTTGGCCATCGACGGAGTTAGAGGGGCTGGGGACGAGAATGTTGCGACGATGCGTTCTGGGCTGAACTGTTTGTATACTTTTGCCGAAAATATGGGCGTTGCGAAAACGTCCAACAGGTACAAGAAGATCTTTGCGAAATAAAGGGCGGCAACGGATCGCTGATGCGTCCCGAAGTATCCGGGATTTCGCTCGATGTCGCGCAGGGCTTATCGGCATCGTGACGTGCCCCCTGCGGCAGTGCCATCGCCTTCCAGCACGACAGTCGCCTTGGTAAATGGATCGCCGTGCGAGCCTGGATCGGTTCCGTGCTCGTTGTCGCCCGTCTGTCGAAGAATGTCGTAGACATCACACCTGAAATCCTTTACCATGAAACTGCCGCTCTTGAAATCTGCCGTCATCGCCGTGCTGGCCGTTGCGCGAGCTCCCGCTGAGCCTGCCAAGCCGATCAGAGACGTCTACCTGATCGGCGGCGGATCGACGTCACCTTGGGGCCAGGCTACCGGCAAATTGCCGGCGACTTCAAGCCCGACCGGGCGTGCTGCTGTATCACTCCGGCAATCACCTCACAGCGGGGGAAAGCCGAACGCATGCTGCCGTTGGATCGAGCTTTGGAGTCGCGGCGGACCGATTCGGCTCGGAACTGGGCTTCGCACCGCATCGACAGCCAATGCCGGGGCGGAAGATCGCTTTGATCAACATGCCTTCAGCGGAACAACCTGTACGCGCAGTGACATCCCGGCAGTGATGCCGACACCGTTCGCACTGGGGACCGCAATTCAATCGTCGTTGTCGAGTATGCCGGGGACGGCGGACTCGCGGTGCTTCGCCGCCAGGATACGAGCCCACGTATCCGGCGGATGCTCTGGCAGCAGGGCGAGTCGGACGCCGAAAGAGGTGGCCGACGCCTATGGCGCAAACCTCTCGCATCTGATCGCCCGCGTGCGCCAGCAGTTCCACTGCCCGGAGATGCTGTTCGTGTTGCAGGGCCAGGTGCTGCCGCCGCCGAACACGGGCGTGTGGCGCGACAAGGTGCGGCAGGCGAGGAAGAAGGACGTGGATCAGGACTCCGGCAGCCCGTTGGCGGTCAAGAGGCCGCACTCGTTGTGAAAACCGACGACCTGAGCCAGCGGGCCAACGACCGCAATACCAAGTACCCGGACGACCACCTCCATTTCGGCACGGCCGGGACGCTGGAACTGGGCCGCCGGATGGCCGACCGCATCGCCGACGCGATGGCCGCCAAAAAGTGAGGTTACGCCAGCAGTCCCCGATCGTAGTGTGCGTGGTAGGCGGTCGGCGTTTCGAGCTCGTGCTTGGGATTGAACGGGTAGACCGCCTCTTTGAGCGGCAGCCCGCGAATGTCGATTTTTTGCGGATCGATCTCGCCGACGCCGACGCTGTACAGCAGCCGCAGGTGGTTCTCGCATGGGGAAGGGAAACTCAAAATGTCCGGCCAGCGGGTCATAGCCCATCGCGGCCGTGGCGACGGCATCGGTGCAAACCGGATTGCGGCCGACCATGAGCAACCCGGGCTGGATTGGCCGGACTTTTGCCGCCCAAGGACCCTCGCCGGCGCAGTTGGTTTCAATGCCATCGATCACCGCCAGGTCGATCGGCCGCGCCCGAGGCAATCGGCGGTCACCCGCGGAACCCGATACTTCCACAGCACCGGCACGTGCTGGCCGATTTCTTTGGGCACCCCGGCCGGCACCGCGACCTTGCCGTTTGCAGGATCGGTCCGCGATAGCTGAGCGAATTTTCGTTGGGGCGTCCTCGCCGTAGAGCGAGGTGGGCGTCATGCCGAAGAGGTTCTTGATCGACATCGTCACGCCGGTGGACAGATGATCTTTGAGCTTGGCCAGCGAAATGAACACGTCGGTCTTCTCGTAGGACGGATTGACGTCGAAGGCCGGAAAGAGAAAACCGCCCCAGGGAACCTTGAGCCGGCTGTATTGCGGCCACTTGCCGCGATTGCGGGTGTCCTGGAAAGTCACGCGGTTGCCGCCGGCCGACTGGATGGCGCGGATGTCCCAGCCGCCGTCGGCAAGCACTTCTTCCGGCGGTTTGGCCGAGTACTGGCTTTCCAGCACGACCATCCGCCGCGCACAGGCGTGGTTCAGCGCGGCGCACAATGCGGCCAGCAAGTTGGGATGGATCTGATACGTCCGATAGCCGGGCAGATCGGCCAGCTTGCCCGGCCCGCCCGTGACGTTGATCTTGATGCTGACCGTTTTATTGTCTACGAGCTTCTTCAGCCCGCCGACGAGTTTGAGAGCCGCGTCGAGCTTTGCGCACAAAGCGGCCGGATCGTAACTGCGGCAGCGCTCGATGGCGACCGGGGAGGCGGGCAGGGCGGCCGGCAAAGTGATCGAAGGATAATATATCTTTTCGGCCGTTTCCGCCCGCAACAGGCTGCCTGCCGCGAGAACTCCAGCGGCGCCGACACTGGAAACGAGGAAGTCCCGTCGCGAAAGATTGTGCCTCATGCTTGGCTCCCCAATCGGGTTTTTGGCTATGTGGTTCATTCCCGGACTGTATTATATACTGTGAACGGTTGGAAATGACACGCCGCTCGCGTGCATGGTGCGACCAGTTTTCTTGGCAGGACACCCACCAAATGCAAGCCCACAGCGCAAGCAAGGAAAACAGGCCGGATTCCTTGCTTGCGGTTCGGGCTTTCTTGCTGCCGCCAGAAAACTTGCTGCGCGCCTCGCAGTGCATGGCAAGGGGGGGTGCCATTTCAAACCGCGTAGAGTATTATAGTGCCTGCTGCCATGACCCATGAACACTTCATCCATGACCCGCAAATGGACACCCCGGCGTGCGGGTGTGCCTCGCGTCAAAGGCGCAGTTCTAATTCAAGCATGAAAACTATCACTATAGGCAACAGTTCTTTGCTGAGCAGCCGTCTTGCATACGGCTGCTGAGGATCGCCGGCAAGGAAGCCGATGCGAGATTGCGAGGCGCGGACGCAAGGCCGTCATCGCCGCATACGAAGCCGGCTACACCCTGTTCGATCATGCCGACATCTACGGCCAAGGCCGGGCGGAGACCGTCTTCGGCCAGGTGCTCAAGGAGGTTTCCGGGATGCGAGACCGGGTGATCCTGGCAAGCAAGTGCGGCATCCGCCTGTGTGGCGATCCTGTCGCCGACGCACCGTACCGTTACGACTTCTCCGCCGAGCACATCGTTCGCTCCTGCGAAGGCTCGCTGAGTCGCCTGGGCGTGGAGCGGATCGACCTCTACCAGCTCCATCGTCCCGACTATCTGATGTGCCCCGAGGAAGTCGCCGAGGCGTTCAGCACCTTGAAGCAGGCCGGCAAAGTGCGCAGAGTTCGGAGTGAGCAATTTTCGCCCCTCCCAGGTGGCCGTTTTACAGAAGGCCTGTCCCATGCGACTGGTGGTGCATCAGGTGGAGATCAGCCTGGCCAACCGAACCTGTTTCGACGACGGCACGCTCGATCAGTGCCTGGCGGAAGGCATGACGCCGCTGGCCTGGAGCCCGCTGGCCGGTGGTTTGCTCGGCAACGGCGCACACCGTCTGTTGCCCTTCCAGGAAGCCTACCGGACCGAGGCGGTAGCATTGGCATTGGACAAGATCGCCCAGGCGCATGGCGTGAGCCGGACGGCCGTAGCGTGGCCTGGCTCCTGAAGCACCCGAGTCGGATCGTCCCCATTGTCGGCTCCACCGAACCGGCGCACATCCGCGAAGCCGTCAGCGCCGACACGATGGAGCTTTCTCGGGAAGAGTGGTACGGGTTGCTCGAAGCTGCCCGTGGAGAGCGCTTGCCATAGGGTGCGACAAGTTTTCTTGGCAGGACACCCCAAATGCAAGCCCGCAGCGCAAGCAAGGAAAATGGCCGAATTCCTTGCTTGCGCTGCGGGCTTTCTTGCGGCCGCCCGGAACACTTGTCGCACCCTTGCCATAGCCGTGCGGGCGGAGCAGCCAGGCGAGTTTCTCGGGCTTATGCCGGTGTGCTGGCTTGTATTTCTCGTCAAAACGGCTCTAATCTCGACGGTTTTGTAATGACATTTTAACCGCCGGCACACAGTGACCATGTTTTTTGGCCTATTTGCTGCTAAACCGCCGCTGGCCGTCCGCGAAAAGGTTATGGACGGAGCTGCGTATGCGCTGGCTGGCTCGCCAGTTCGGCATCGAGCGGCTTGTGAACGCCCAAGTGATCTTGCCCGATGACTATCGTTTTCCCGAGCACTACGACGGCACGCCCGAGGATGCCAGGCGTCTGTTTGATATCATTTGCGGTTTCATGCAGATCGAGCCGTCCACGCTTCAACTCGACGTATGCAAGGACGATGGAATGCCGGGGGCCGCTGGGCTTTACCGGCCGGGGCTGATCCGCCTGGCCGAGGGCCAACTCGCCGATCCGCCTGGGGTGGTCGCCGTGCTGGCCCATGATTCCACGAACTGTTGATCGGCCGCGGCCTGTTGAAGGACGCTTTGGACGCCGAATGGGTGACCGATCTGTTGCCGGTGTTTTCTGGGCTTGGGCCTCTTTACGGCCAATGCCACGTTGCGCACGAAGCCGACGCCGCTTGCCGATTTCCGCCGGTGGTCCATCCACCGTCGCGGCTACTTGAACTCCGGCACGATCGGCTACGCCCTGGCCCTGTTCGCCTGGGTGCGCGGTGAAAGCCGCCCGGATTGGGCCAAGCTTCTGCGTCTCGACGCCGCACACACGCTGGCCGGGGGCCTGCGCTATCTTCACGCCAGCGAGGATTCGCTGTTCGGCCCGAACGTGTCGTTCGGTCGAACACCCAACCGCTTGGCACACGCTGCTGGAGCAGATTGAGGATGGATCTCCTTCGGCTTGTGTAGCGGGACTATTACCATACCTTGACCTATTGGATTATATCTATAAGAATGAGCAGGATCAAAAGAAGCGATTCCCAAAATTTCCCCATAAATATTTGCTTTACGTTTCAAAGCCAACTCTATATCTTCATACCATGAAGTGTCGCCCCTTCAGACAAAACGATACCATCTCTTCTTTGGTCAAAAGGACAAGATAAAGGTTCGTTTTTCCCTAAACCCAGATAAATATTTAAGTTTGTAACATCCTAAAAATGTTTGAATGGAAAGATCTTCAACAGCCCCAACTACTACCGTGTCCACTCTATTTAAATTAATAAAATCACAGCGTAATCTAACGCATCTAAAGCTGAACACATCCCTGTCGAAATTGTTGAATTAAAACCTGTTATCTTAAACTTTATTCCGACCCGACTGGCGGGTGAATTAACCACCGTATTGGGAAATACGGATGGATTCGCGTATCTTGGGCCATCAATGATTGCCTCCTGATTAAATTTCGAAATACTATCGCAGACTTCCCAATGTTGTTCCAACAGAAACTCCCACTTTAGAAGAATTCTCCTCATTAATTTCTAAACCCGCATCATCCAAGGCCAACTTTGCCGAACTCAAAAGCAATTTTGTTGAGCGATCAAAATCCAATAATCCTCTTTTTCCTAAAATAACTGCCGGATCAAAATCACTTATTTCTCCGCCTACTCTAACTTTATATTTCGAAACATCAAATAAGGTTATCGGTTTAATCCCTGATTTCCCTGTCTTTAAAGATTGCCAAAAACAATCTTTCCCTATGCCAATGGGAGATATAACCCCTATGCCTGTTATCACAACGCGTTTTTTTTTCATAAAAAATATTCTTATTAAATTCCTAGTCCGCCATCTATTTGAATAATCCGGCTCTGCCATGCCCCCTTTTTCAGAATCACCTGTCCTTCTCATCGTAAATGGCACCATACAAACCCCGGGCAACAACTTTTAACGGGATTTCCTTCTGAATATCCTCTAAAGTAGGGAACCATTCATTCAAGTCTCTGCGATCAAAATAGACCAGGACTGCTTTGTGCGCCTGTAGATCATCCTTCATTTTTGCCATAAAAACACCATACACCGAATCAGGGCCTGTCTTCTCATATTTGGGAATAAATTCCATAGAGTCTCTTTTAGCAAGAAAATAAAGGGCATTGGAACTGTTGGTATATACCATTTTGTCTAAAGGGAGCTTCTTGATTTCAGCGATCATCTTCAAATCACCCCCCGGTAAAATATCCGCTCCTCCGGCGTTATAATATCCTCGTAAAACCCTTTGGGGCGTTTCGAAAGCATTCGCCATGCCGACAAATACACACAAAATAATAAGCACCAGTTTTAAAAATCCGGACTTCGGACTTGATGCCAAAATCACATACATAAACAGGCCCACCAGAAGGATCCAAAAAACATTTAACGGTAAAAGGAGCCGATCACTTTTGGTAAAAACATCAATGAACGTCATCGTAAAGATTAAAGTGAAATAATAGCTCAAACAAGCATAAAACAACACCCCGATCAACATAAACACCCCATCCGGGATTGCGTCCAGAGCGGCTTTATCCCTTTTATGCAAAAGGATCATGCCCATAAAAAACATAACCGTCATTAAAATTAAGCCCTCCCGCCCTGAAAAGAAAGCCGTGTGTGTACTAAAAAACGGGAATTTATTAAAAATATTGTACCTTTCCAGTGTTTGAGGATGGAAGTTGATCTCCGCACCGGCAATGGCCTTGCCAATAAAAAGAATATTCCTGAACATCCATACCCCTAGCGGCAGCAAACTGGCACTCATTAATACAACAGCATAAACACAACGGGTTTTAACACCTTCTTTCTTAAAAAGAAAAATTCCCGCCAAGCTGGTCAAAACAAATGCCACCCCGATCCTTCTGGTAAGGCAAACAGCCATCAACGCCATCACAGATAAAATAAATGAGGATCTGCGGGAGTTTTCAAGAAAATCCATAAAGAATACCAACCACAGAAGCATGAAAAAAATAAACATCGGTTCTGCCATCACACTTAAATGGATCAGCAAAATAGGCGCTGACATGAGGACGACGCAAGCACCTGCGACAGCCATAAGTACCGATCTGGTATATTTAGCCAGCAATAACCCTACTAATAAAATATTACAACCCAAAAAACCGGCCTGTAACCACCTGCATGCTTCTGCAGGGGCCAGCCCGCTCAATCGGCTGCATAGAGCAAGAACGAAAGGAAACCCCGGAGGGTAATGTGTAATTAAAAATTTAATCAAAAATAAATTTTGTGCGGAGCCGTTTAAAAAATACTGCGTCATAGCCAGGTAAGACCTCGAATCATTCGCCATGCCAATCCCGTTGAGGGAAGAAAGCCATATGATTGATGCTGATCCTGACAGCGCCAACACAGACAACAACGCCCAAATCCAGAATTTCTTAGGCAACATTATTTTGCCCCTTTCTTATTGTCATCCCATCCATAAATGGCTCCATTCAAACTTCGGGCAATAGTCTTTAGCGCAATGGCCTTCTTAATACCTTCTAGCGAAGCATACAATTTAGGGTCTTGCAAAACAAAATAGACCAGGACAGCTTTGTGAGCCCTTAAATCATCCTTCATTCTTTCCATAAAAATAGCGTACGCCGGATTGGGCCTGTTGGCCATCTCATATTGAGGCATAATTTCTAAAGAGTCTCTTTTAACAAAAGAGTAAATAGCATTTGAACTATTGGTGTACACTATTTTATCCGAAGGGATGTTCTTAACTTCCGCGATCAGCTTCCCATCATCCCCATGAATACCGTCAAAACCAGCGATGCTGGAATATCTTTGCAGGGCTGCTTGTATTGTATCGAAAGAATTCGCTACGCCGACTAATAAACACAAAACGACAAACACAAACTTTAAGAAGTTATTCTTTTTATTTGATTCCAGAAGTATATATAAGAACAATCCCCCCGCGAGGATCCAGGAAATATGCAACGGCAGCAGATAACGGTAATATATCTTGGGGGCATTGTCAAAGAATGTCATCGTTAAAATTAAAACGATGTAATAGATCAAAGAAAAATAAAACAAAATGCCTGTGAAAATGACCGCCCCATCTGGAATTTGAGAAAAAAATCCCCGGTCCCTCTTGCTCCAGATGACCATACCGATAAAAAATATGACGACAATTAATATAAGCCCTTCCGCCCCCGGGAAAAGAATATTACGACTGTCCAGGAAAACAAACTTATTAAAAACGTTATAGTCCGCCACGGTGTGGGGATTAAAGATAAAAAACCGATCAATGGCCCTCCCGGTCAATACGGCATTCTTTGCCATCCATAACAATAAAGGCAATAAACTGGCACTTATTAACACCCCGACATACATACAGCGGGTTTTAACATTCTCTTTCTTAAACAGGAGGATCCCCACAATGCTTGCTAAAACAAGGGCGCCCCCCGTCCATCGGGTCAAGCAAGCTATCACCAATGTCATTACACATAAAATAAATGAGGATTTACGGGTGGACTCAATAAAATCTATAAAAAACAACAACCACAGAAGCATAAGACAAATAAACATCGGTTCTGATAACGCCTTTAAATGTCTCAATAAAATAGAATCTGAAATAAGAAAAGCCCCAGCCCCTCCGATTGAAATCAACGCTGATTGGGTATACTTTGCAAGTAGCATCCCTACCAAAAAAATATTTAAGCCAAAAAAACAGGCTTGTAAGTACCTGCACACTTCTGCGGGATCCACGCCTCCCAGTCGGCTGAAGAAAACCAAAACAAAGGTAAAAAATGGAGGGTAATGAGATTCCGGCAGAGAAAAAAATTGGCTTGAAGGATCCAAGACATGCCGTGCCAAGGCAATATAGGATAAGGAATCGAAATCCATTCTAAAGCCGCTGCGAGAAGTAAGGACTATGATTGATCCTGACCCTAAAAGAGCTAGCAGAGATAACGACAAAAAAACCCAAAATTTCTTAGGCCACAACATCGCACCACTCCTTTAAGCTCCCGCTTCCTTAGCCTTACATAATATCCATTCTAAAGCCGGTGTCTTTAGACGGATTTTTCGCGCCTGACGGATTAAAGCGCCGGTAATAAAATCAAGTTCCGTCGGACGCCCGGCCCTAATATCCTGCAAGATAGATCCTCGGTGAGGTATGCCTGACAAATCCCCGTCGCGTACCCGATGAATAAGCCGCATAGGATCAAACGCAAGCCGCACCCCTAAAGCCTTAGCTACAAACCGGCCTTCCGCAACCGCCCGCCGCACCAATTGCCAAATGGCCCGATCTTGCCCTAAAATATCATATCCCCTGCCGGTCATAACTGGTATCGGATTCATTACCGCGCTAAAAATAAGTTTTGACCAAATAGCCCCGTCAGGATTACAGCATGCTTTGGTCCTGATCCCGCACGCGCGAAAAATCCCGGCAACCCGCATAGCCCCGTCACCGCCGACATACATATCCCCTCGATAGAACAATGTCACTTGACACAAGCCTGTTTCTTGACAAGCCATCGTTGTCACCCCGCGACAGATATCAGCCGCCTTAAAAAAACCCTTCGTCCAACGGATATCAAAAATCCCGTTCTGTGGAAAAAAGACACACCGGACATCAAGCCCTGCCGCTTTACCTACGGCTTGGCGCAGGTCCATAATTTTAGTTGCAAAAATGAGAACATCAATCTTGGTGCCCTGCAGTTGAGACAAGGACTCGACTACCCGAACCTTTCCTTTATGCGTACACTCTTTTTCTTTTAAAATAAGGGCGCCCTTCATCAGCGCCCGGGAGGTCACAGGGTTGCGTTCGTACACCGCTACAGCGGACTGATCTGCCAATAATGCGGCCAGACATTTCCCCAAAGCTCCGGCACCGATAATGACAATCTTGCGCATCACATCTACCCCACAGCCGGGACAGCCTTGCACAATAAACACGGCCGCCAATATGGTTTAGAAACATCAATCACAGGATTAAATCTTTTTCTGGCACCCGTGATTTGCTCGAAACTTTGCGTGAATAAATTGCCGAAGAAAAAAGGGTCCTTGTCAATAGGCAACCCGTTGACAGCACGAAAAGGGTTATAGCAACCATAACAATCCCCATTGCCATCGATAAATAACACATGCCTATGAACATCACAAGAATAGCGTGTATGCCGGGAGCCATGCTTGTCCTTCCCGCCCGTTTTTTGGGAAAACGGTTTTAACTTTTCGATCAATGCCTCTGTTTTTTTGATAAACTCTATCAAGTTGGTATATTGCAACAATAATTCCTGACGACTATTGATCCGGGCCAACAATAAAAATTTTTGCAATCCTTTCTCATCAAAACCAATGGCCTTCTGGGTTTTAATATAATTATGCATATGTTGATAGGAAATATATACATGCCGCTGTGCCCCCAATGCCGATGCCAATATAAAGTTCACCTGCCTGGGAAAAGAAAATGCATCCTTGAACGACTGCTTACTCACCACATAATTGATCCTGAGTTCAATATTCAAATCTTTCGCTGAAATAGCGCTGATAACGTTCTTTACTCGAGCCACACAGCGCTCAAAAGAAAACCCTGAGCGCGGCCTATGGATCAGGGCCATGCCTTCTTGGTCTGCCGCGTTTAAATTGATCGTTAATCTCCGGATCAAAGGCAATATTTCAATGATCGCTTTATCATTAAGCGCATTGGAGAGCAATTCAATGCGGTATCCCAATGCGTGCGCCCTGGCCACCACCTTGGTGAACACCGGATTAAGGGTAGGCTCTCCGCGCCCACCGATTTCCAGGATCCGGAAACCCTGCGCATACGCGGCCGAAAGCACACTATACCAGTGTTGCTCCCCCATGGAAGTCTTCTTGTTCAACGGCTGCATTTCTTTGGCATAACCATACATGCAAAATCCGCACCGGTATTGGCAGCCATCATAAAGCGAAACCAATAATCTTTTGCGTCCCATGCCCCTACCTTTTTTCATCATAAAAGACGACCCCTTCATCTTCAAAGAAAGACTCCCGGGTAAACCACCCTTTACGCAATCCCTCATGATAAAATGCCGTACCGGGTAATATCATCAGGTGATTTGTTCTGATAGTAAGGTCAGTCCCTAATTCACTCAAGGCTGACAATGTCAGATCCCTATCCTGTTGTTCTTCGCCCGGATTACCGATCGTAATCATAGCTTCCACCTTCAATCCTGCTTCTTTGGCCCAACGCACGGCGTTAAAAATGTCCTGGCGACCATACATTTTTCCTAATCTGCGCAAAACCCGAATAGACGCCGACTCCACGCCAAAATTAATCTCCCGGCAATAACAATGCCTCATCAATAAAAGCATCTTTTGGTTCGCTGAGTCAACACAAGCAGAACACTTCCAAGAAAATTCCCCTTTAATGCGGCGCATCCCTTCACATATAGAGGCAAGACGTTTATGATCAGCCAATAAATCCTCATCAAAAACTCGATATGTCGGACATGCTGAATCTCGACAAGTTCCTTGATCTCTTGCAAAACGTTCTCAATGCTGCGGTAGCGCACCCCTCCTCCCCAAAAGGCATTACGATCGCAAAATACGCAATGATGCTTACACCCCCGCGCCGTCTGTATGAACGCCGGACGATGCCCTTGGCTGTAAAAGTATGGGCCGATAAAAGGGATCTGGTCTAAATCATGAAAAGAATGTTCCCGGGTATGAATAACTTTTTCTTCCATGCCGTATAAAATAAATTAGGGATAGTCCCCAAAGAATGGACACCATCACCTTTCTGCAGTATAGCCGGGATGACAAATTCCGGATCACGGGTGACCACCATATCCGCCAATCCTCTTGATAGGATCTCCTCAGGGAATGCCGACGCAAAGGCCCCAAAAGCAATGATCAAGCGCGGCACTTTTTGTGATCGACGGACCTCTTGCATATGACGGAAAGCGTTCAGCTTGTTCCCAAAAAAGACCGCATAACAGCAGACATCCGCCAAATTCTTCCCCGAGTCGTATGGTGCAGGCCCTTGCCTATCTGATATCAGATCAACATAACGAGCATCAAACCCCTTTTGGGAAAGGGCCAAAACAACTCCCCCCGCGCTATAACGGATCAACTGATGGTGGCAACACGCCGGCCGGGTATTGTCTGCAAGGATCACATCAACCAAGGTCTTTTTTAACACCCCATCTGGTAATACATATTCATCAACGTATTATTAGCATAGGCCTTCAGAAGAGACCGGCCCTTGCTATAATCCTGCCGCTGGATCATACTGGTCAAGATAACGGGTCCGCAGGCGCAATAGAAGCTCTTCACCGAATAAGACCCTTGAAAGCGCGAAATATTCCTGGACCCGGCGAATCTCCCATTTTCCTGAAAATTTCCATATCCCCTTTGAAAATGCTACCAGACCTGACTGTTGAAGATACCGCAAAGCTCCCCCGCAATGCTGATCAAGAGAAACGCCGAAATCGCTTAGAAAAAATATTTTCATCAAGCCCCTTGATAATCGCAATCAAAGCATGCCGGGCCATCGCGTAACCACAATCCTGCTGAGCTGCAAAAACAGCCGTAGGTTCCGCCGCAGATCTTGACCCCCCCACGCGATAAAAAACAGCTCCGGGGAATTGACCTATAGCGAATGGGCCAAAGGCCGCAACTGCCGCTTCAAGGCGCAAATACGCTTCTTCATGATAATCTTCATCTTTCTCACTAAGCATATACGCCCCTAGCCCTTTACGGTGAAATCCCGCCTCTACCATGACCCCTGCCGCCGCTTTCATCATGGCATCCCGCCTTTTAAAAAAACCAGAGACTGTTTCTGTAGGATTACATAATGCCTTCAACGATGTATGACAACATGGATAAACATGGACAATGTTTGCCCCTTCACTAATAACAACCTTTAAATCTTTAATAAGTCCACTGACAGTCTGCCCGGGGAGGCCTGCCAAAAGATCGACATTCACATGAGGGACGCCTGCTTTTCGGGCTGAACGCAAACACCATAATACCTTTTCCCTGGTTTGAGGACGGGAAGCCTGTTTTAAAACTTTTTCATCCAACGACTCGACCCCGATACTTAAACGGGAAAGTCCCCGGCTACTCAATAACGCTAGTTTCGACGCTGTCCAGGAAGAAGGGTTGATTTCGAAAAGGATCTTGCGATTGCGGGAAGGGAACGCCTTGTCTGCAGTGTCGAGAACGACCGTTAACTGTTGCTCATCCAGGATCGATGGGGTCCCTCCTCCAAAACAGATTGAAGACATATCGATGCCTTTAAAAGCCCTTGACAAAAGCATCATTGGGCGCGTCATGCCTTTGATATATGCGTCAATATCCCCACGCCGCTGTAACACAACACGAGAACAATGACAAAAAGCACATAACTGTTCACAAAAAGGCACATGAATATACATCTGACCCCTGTTGATCGAACGCACAAAAGGATCTTTCTTGCGTGCTGTATGTACCATGGCCGCCACAGCCTCCCAGGATGACAAAGCGGCTAAAGCGCCAATCAAAGAATCTTCGACTCCCAACGGATGAACTTCGTTGAGAAAAAACAGGAAGTTGCGATTGTCAGGGCTGTCATGAAACATACTTCTTCTAGTCTCTCTTGCCATCTTTAATCGAAAAGATCGCCTGAAATTTTCTCAAACTCGTTGTATCTTATTAGCATTTACCATAAAAATCAAGCATAACTAGCTGCGCGAATAGCGTGTAGGTTGAGAAACTTTTGTAAGAACACTATTCACAAATACCCCCTTTTAAATTAAACTAAAGACACCTATGTTTTTCTTTTTTATCATCCTGATCATCGGCCTATTAACCACATTCACGGATCTAAAAAATAAAAAAATATACAACCAACACTTGGGCCTTGGTGCCGTTTTGTGCCTGATCGCAATTACTTACGCCGCTATAAGGCATGAAGAGGTCCTTTCTCATATCGTCAACGGCCTGGCCGCTTTTCTTATCGGTTGGCTTTTGCACCGATTCGCGCTATGGAGAGGCGGGGATGCCAAACTATTCACGCTTTACGCCTTTCTCATGCCGACTCCAGCAGGCCAACACCTGTTTTTGTCCAGCGTTGTTTGCTTATTTGCCTGTTCTTTCATCATAGGCACAGTCATCCTCATCCCCGTTCTTATCAAAGACATCATCATCAATCACAAAATAATTGCCAACGACCTGTTTTCGCCGGAAAAACGTCAAGCCTTGTTTAAAGCTATTGTCAGAATAATCTATTCCACCTGGATATTACTCCCATTCCTTTATCTGGCCAGGGCCACAAACCCTGTTATTATTCTAACGGTATCGTATCTCTTTTTTAATTGGGGATACAAGATCCAGGACCAGGTCAAAGAACATTTTATTATTAAATTCCTTAAGAAAGAATCCAGAGACCTTGCCATCGGCATCCTTTTTGGGTTCTTCATGCGTCTGTGGTTATCCCCAAATTCTTTGTCTTTCCCGGCCTTAACCCGGTACATATTGATGGTCTCGTTATCTACCGTCCTATCAACCTGTATCCATACTACCTTCTATCATTTTAAGAATTATCATGAACGTGTCCCATTCGCACCGCTACTTTTTATAGGATGTATTCTGAGCTATACCCCTTTCTTAACAAGCCTAATGCAGGTAATGCGCCAATGGAACGTCCTCTTTTACCGATAGAGATCATTATTGAAATTACCGGGAAATGCCGGCTGCGCTGTCCTTACTGCACCCATCCAAGAACAACCGACGCCCCTTTGCAAGATATCAAAGCTACTCTGGATGAAGCAGCAAGCCTTGGGATCAACGTTATCCGCATCACAGGAGGCGAACCTCTCCTGCATCCGGACATCCAAACGATCCTGACCTATGCTAAACATAAAAAATTAGCGACCATCCTTAACACAGCGGCTGAAAACATCAGCCCTACTGTAATGAAAACCATTATCACTAACGTCGACGCAGTCCTGGTTTCCTTGCAGGGGCATAACGAAAAATCCCATATTACTTATACCCATTCACCCTTTTCCTTTACCGACAAAATCAAAAATGTTTTCCTTTTAAAGGCGTATGTGCCGACGGTATGGATTGCCAGCGTCATTACTCCCACCATGACACGGTCTTTTGCCCGATTTCTCCCTCTGATCAAAAAAATTGACCCTGCGGCCTGGATACTGCTGCGTCCCATCAGCGCCATGAATAAGGACCTTAAACGAATGGCTATCCCCTTCTACCGCGCCCTGACGCTTGCAGATCATGAAGGCCCGCTCAAAAAATATTAATGTTTTTATTGCCAACCCTATTCCTTTGTGTATTACCGGAGACCTAGGATAGGCCGAGAGGCCTTCTTCGGCGCTAAATTCGACTGACGGTTATGCCCGTATCGTGAAGAGCCGCGAAGGATTCTTTAAACCGAGCTATTTTATCCGAAACAAACTTAGGCAAGACGATCCGGACTGCATGGGGACATGCTTTTTTGCGTGAACTTAACCGAACTGATTATTTACCCGACGTGTGCCAAAGCTGCCCTGTGCTTGATACTTGCCGCGGCGGATATCGCTCCATCACTATGCAGCAACCATAAGTTCTCCTGGGCAGAGGACCCCTTATTTGATCCGGCTATCGCCCAAAAAGCCCTGTCAAAGCCTTATCTAAAACATCACCACCCAAAAACCAGGCCTTGGGGATTTTGGAACGGACTTTCTGACCGGTCGCAGCCTTTTTAACCGCTCGCTGTCAAAATGTCGGCGGTTAACTCTTGAATGGATAAAATATCCGCCCCGATCATTTCTTTTAACAGGACAGCCCTTGCCGGCTGCTCATGAATGGACATCGATCCATAGCCCTCAAAAGGAATAACCACGGCTTTTTTCAGATATTTAAGCAACATAACAGAGGTATGATATCCTGCCAAAGAAACACAGACATCGCTTTGCTTTATCAATCCTTCGTAATTACCCACGGCCCTGAGCAATACCAAATTATTAACCTTCTTTTTCCCAAGAAGCGTATTAAAAAAATACCACTCCTGTGCTGTCGTAGCCGGCCCGGCAACCACCGTCAGATAATATTCTTTCCCCAAAAAATCGCTGGCACGAATGGCCTGTGCAATGAGTTTAGGATAAACGCTCCGCCTCCCCGAAGGACCGCCACCCTGGCAAGCCCCTTTGGTAACAGGGGGCTTGGGAGATTCTTATCCTCATCATCACTCACCACCTCTTGCTGAGGCAAAAAATATCCGGCAAATATGATCTTTTTCGCATTTCTCTCAAAAAAATTTAAATATTCCTGTCTCTCTGTGCCCGGGCAAAAGACTTGCTATAAGTTTTTTTCCCAAGGATGGAGAAAAAATAATGATCTGTTGATATAATTTTAAAATCTTCCGGCGCCATTCATTATTTTTTCCTGTTAATAATGGATACCCTGCAACTGCCCATAATGCGCGCCTTGCCCGGAGGCTTGAACCAATGCCGGGATCAATTCATGACGGGATTCCTCCCGGCCCAAAGGAAAAAACTCGGTTATAAAAAGCTCCGGCCTTTGACGGGTAATAATATCCAGGCACGCCCTGCCCCGTTTATCCAAAACAGACGCTGCGGCACAGGCCGGCTCCCTAAAATTATGACGATCCACAAATGCCACTGGCAATGAATATACCTGTCCTATCTGATCCAGGCAGGCTTGCGGCTGTGGAACACCCGCCTGAATAAAAAAAGGCTCCCACCAGGGACCCTTTTTTTAAAAACCCCTCCAACGGCCATAACCCTGGAGGTATGTCCAAAACACTCGTAATGAGAAAAATAAATCCCTGCTTTAAAACCGATTTTACCCATGGATAAGCGACCCAATAAATGAAGGCCCCGGTGATGCAGCTTGCGGCGCATTACATGCTTTACGCATCTGGCTATTAACAATATCTGAGCAATGGCCAGATCCCTGTACTACTCTAAACCAAGTATAAAAATCTTTCTCTTCCTGCTCACGCGTTCTCTCATGCGAGGATACGACACCCGGACAGCATCCTATACCATTTAAATTTCCACCGAGGACCGTAAGCACCAACGTAATTCTTAATATAGTCCTCACATGACGCCGCAGATCCCTTTAAAGCCATCAGGTAGGCCCCGTATTCAACAAAAGTATCTTCCCCTTCAACATCCCAACCCGGAAGATGGCTCAATACAGCCCGCCTTGTTTCAAGACTCGGAGAGTTTAACGCCGGACACATCAACGGATTTGTTTGGTCAATAACTTCTTTAGAATATTCATGAAGACCTCCCACCCAACAATCCAGCGGCTTTTTACTTGTCGCTTTTCTCTCACATATATTGGCAGCACAAACCCAGGCTTTAATCTCCTTCGCATATTTTAAACAGTCCTTATCTCTCGCACACAACGACAAATCACCAGCCGCCGCTTCAATAGTCCTAAGGTGTAAATGGTTTTCGGAAAAAATCCTTCTTAAACCCATTTCCTTAACAGAAAACAAAACAGGACAAGCCCGATAGCTACTGCAAGAATCTTAAAGGCATAATTTCCTCTCTATAAGCTATGCCGGGACAGGGTAACCCCGCTTAAACCGGCAGCCCTAGCCAATTGACGGCACCGGCCGGGCGCCCTGCATGATTTGCGCATCTGGCTATTAATGATATCTGCGCATTGGCTCAATCCCTGGGCCACTCCAAACCATGTATAAAAATCTTTTTCTTCCTGCTCACGTGTTCTCTCTCCTGCAAGAATACGACACCCGGACAAGATCCTGTACCATTTATATTTAAACTCATACCCATCCGCATTAATGTAATTCTTTATATAATCCTCACAGACCCCCGCAGATCTTTTTAAAGCCAAAAGGTATGCCCCATATTCAACCCAATAGGCCTCATTGATCCTCGGGGCATAAGTCAATAATTTTCGCCTTGTTTCAGGGCTGGGATATTTTATGAGAGAGCAGCTTAAGGCTTTTATTTGATCTTTAATCTCTTGCGGATATTTATCAATCGGAAGAATTCCCTCAATCGTTTGTTTACTCTTATCCGCCCCATCACATGCGCCAGCGGCATACACCCAAGATTTAAGTGTCTTCACCCGTTGTAAACACTTCCCATCCTCTTGACATAACGACAAATCGCCGGTTACAAATGCTTCATACATGCTAAGCCGCAACTGGTCAACGAGAACTTTTCTGGGATCTTTGGGCGCCTCCATCCAAAAATGCAACTGGTCAGCGATAAATTTCTTTGGAAGCATCGCTTTAACAACGAACAACAAAATAAAAATCCCAATGAACACTGCAAAAAATCGAAGGGGCATAGTCCCTCTCTATAACCATGCGGGGAGATATGGCCAGAAGCGGATTTTAATGTCCTTGAGCTGGCGGCTTTGCAGATGAAGGTATCGGGGATCCGGCTCCGGGAGCATTGCATGCTTCGCGCATCTGGCTATTAATAATATCTGAGCAAGTACCCGATCCTTGTACTACTCCAAACCATGTATAAAAATCTTTTTCCTCCTGCTCACGCGTTGTCTCACCTGCAAGAATACGACATCCGGACAACGCCTTATACCATATAGATTTCCATTGAGGGCCGTAGTCACCAACGTAATTCTTTATATATCTCTCACACGATGCCTCAGATCCCTTTAAAGCGATCAAGTAGGCTCCATTTTCAACCAAGAAATCTTCATTGACACCTTGGACATAGGTCAATAGTTCCCGTCTAATCTCACTGCTGGGGGATTTTATCAGATAGCAAGTCAACGAATTTATTTTATCTTGAACATCCGCAGTATATTTATCGGGCTCTCCTTGGAATTTGAAACAATCAAATGGTTTTTTACTTTTATCTGTTCCTGTACAGGCGGCATCAACACAAAGGAAGCCTTTAATCGTACTCACAGGCTTCAAACAATGATCCTCCTTCCCACACAACGACAAATTACCCGCTGCCGCTTCATAGATCTTAAGATTCAGCCGATCAACCAGATCCTTTCTTGGATCCGCCGTTCCTTCAGCCGCGGCCCCGTTTTGACCAGGCGCAAGAGTCATCGTCGTCTGCGAAGAATTATTCGCACCCTGCTGGGCCAAACACCAGTTGTCTGCGGCACTGATAACGAACAAAAAAACAAAAAATCTGATGACTATAATACAAAATTTAGGATACATAGTCTCTCACCTCTATAAAATTAAAAGAATTTAAACTATTTCGTAGATTATACCATATTGTTCTTTCATTATACAATAATTTTGAAAGACTTAGGAGGGTTCACCGCCTTTACTTATAATTTCATGTATCCATCTATTTATCCCTTCAGGTTTATTCTGCCCCGTCTTATAAAGAACAACATTCCCCCGTTCAATCAACGGCAAAAAGAATTCTTTTCGCTCATCCGGCACTATCTTCCCTCCGGATAAACATTTTTTAGTTTTACAGCTTTCGGCCGATGGATAACGGTCCCCATTTTTCCACAGCGGACAGGTCCTTCCAGACGTTAAATAGCCTAATGGCAAATGCGCCCCCACGCTCAGCGATTCACAACCTTTCAAGTCGATCCCCTGCGGCAAAATATCCACATCAACCTTACCAATACCCAGGGAATTAAGGAAACTGCGATATTCCGGTATACACATGAGGTTTGCCGCATCACCTTGATCTGCTCTCGCAGGATCGATCCTGCCCTTACGGGCTGAAAAATCACCAGCCGGATGGATATGTCGATACACAAAACGTGTGTTCTTAAAAAGCAACCTCCCCATCACCCGCTCTAAGGCCGGAAAATCACATCTAAGGATTTCCAATATACCCCAATCATTGAATACCACGCCTGCCGCGACAGGTAATGCCGAAAAATATTTTAATAAATGCCGGTATTTCGGGACGACTGAAACCGCAGCTGCCCCGGTCATCAGATATATTTTATAACCCCTAATACCGGCCTCATCTGCAATCCTAGACAAATCATCGACAGACGGAATTAAGTGCTCACAAAACTCCGCTCCAAAATAAATCCCATCCACTTTCATTTTGGAAACGGCTCTCTTTAGAAGATCCGCGCTCATTTTTCCGGACGAGTGAATATATAAATAGTTCTGTTGGGGATCAGACAAACTCATACGCACAATACCTCTTCTGGCACGCATCATCCGGATACATTCTGCCCGGGACATTTTCCCTGACCGAAGCATTTTTAAAACCTGTTCAACGGCCTTTGATGCTTTTAAAAACAGCTGTTCTGACCGGGATCTTAAAAAGAATACGCTCATGATACGCGCTTAAAACACCCGCGAGACAAAGGCCACACGAGGCATAATTATTTTTGGGCATTGAATCTTTCGTTCCATGCCTCTGGCATTTCTTTCTGAAACAGAAATCATCTTTCCTATGGCCATGCGAACAAAAACATATTTGATCATTATAAAAACACCACTCCCCTAACAGGAATATCTCAAATTCAACCTCTTAGGGGTCCCACATAACAATGACACGATCTCATCAGGATGTATTTTCCTGGGAAGCACAAAGCGAGATATCCCTAAGTTCCGAAAGAATGTCACCGCTTCCACATTCTGCACTCCCAACCCCACACTGGCATGAACCGGAAGTTTTATTTTGGCGGCACGCAACATCATCAAAACTGCAGGATCCGCAATAAGCAGCGCATCAGCGCCCTCTTGCTCCATTAGAAGAGCCATATTAACGATCTTTTTAGCTAACGCCAATGGATAGGTATGCTCATTAATAGCAAATATGGCTTTTGCCTTTGATTGATGAACCCAGCGGATCATCTCTCGAATATGATCTATATCTGTAAGGTGCGGTAGTGTTGGATACGGCCTGCGATTGGTGCAGATTTCCCACCCATATTTCTGGACCCAAGTGCCCGGCATATACCCGAAATAAAATTCCTCAACCCCGACAGCTGCCCACTGGACGATCTCGGCTTGGGATGTTGAATGGTTGACCGGGACAATACATCGCATAGGAACCCCCTAATAAAGCGGGTGATTATAGCAAGGCGTGGCCCCTTAGGCAAGTATATACGGCTGCCTGCTTCATAAAACTATTGCTAGCGTATCGGCTGAATGATATTATTCATCAATGGATGGCAAACTGAAAACGGTTTTCCTTGCTACTTCCGGTTGCGCTTCGCTTCATAAGGAATCTCAACTTTATTCGGATTATTTTACGAAAAATAACTGGGCAATTGTTTCCCACCCCTCCAAAGCCGATTTTATCCTGCTTAATCTCTGTTCCCTGAATGCAGAAAGAAGAAATAACCATTTGAATTATATTAACGAGATCAAATCGGCAAAATCCAAGGGAGCATTTTTGGCCGTAACAGGATGTATCAGCACCATTGCTGCCGAAGAAATACGTGCACTGGCCGTTGATGCACAGTTGGAAATCAAAGATATCAGCGACTTGGATAAAATCTTAGGATCTTGCACCCCTTTGTCAAAAATAGAAGAGCCCCATGTTATAAAATTCAATGTGATCCGAACACAGTTAAAAGTCTTTCTACGGGGCTACTTGCGTGAAAAGATGACGGAACTCTGGCGGAATCCAGGATCGATCTATGGCGTCCTTTACCATTTCAATCTACCCGAGGAGCACAAGTTAACCAAAGCCTATTCGGTCATGATTGCGCAAGGCTGTTTGAATACGTGCAGTTATTGTGCCATAAGATTTGCACGAGGAGAATTAAAGAGCGTCCCTTGCACAACAGTCATTCAAATTGTATCCGAGGGTCTCCACAAGGGACATACCAAAATCCATCTGTTGGGCACAAATCCCTGCCAATATGGGCAGGATAACCCTGCCGCACAGGTCGATTACGCTGAACTTCTGGCTAGGATCCTTCGGTTACCGTCAAACTTTAAACTTGTTCTTCCAGATGTAGACCCTAATTATTTCGTCAAGAACTTTGATCGTTTAAAGGCTGTTCTACAAAATAGAAAAATCCTGGAAATTACCTTTGCCGTGCAAAGCGCCAGCCCATCCATCCTGAAAAGAATGCGCCGGCATTATGATATCGGACAATTTAAAAACTACATCAAAGAGCTGAGAACCACCAATGCTGCTCTTAAGATAAATGCTCATATCATCATCGGCTTCCCCGGAGAAACACCCAGTGAATTCGCCGATACTTTTGATATGCTTCGGGAGCTTGATTTCAACAAGGTTCTGCTTTTCCCCTATGGGGATCTTCCACTTGCAGAAAGTTCCAGGTTCCCTGATCACATTGAGCCTGGAGAAATCAGGATAAGGATGAACAAGGTCCATAAGCATCTGTTGCTTTCGTCGTTCAAAAGATTATTACCCTGTCACCGCAATATTTTTTAAAACCCGGATAGGGCATAAAGGCTGTGGTGCGTATCCCCCTCTGGTTCATTCGTCGAGAGATTTGGATTTACCTTTA
>CAWHFJ010000022.1:0-103438 GCA_963828495.1 Candidatus Omnitrophota bacterium | reverse complement strand
CTATGTCCTGTTCCTTCAGACGAGTACGTATTGCTCGGACGAGAGCGGCGACAGCAGATAGAGCCCGGCTCCGCCGACATCTTCGATCGATACCACGCGCCTTAGCGGCGCGTTCAGCTCGCTCCATTTGAGGAGATAGCGGAAATCGGCGATGCCGAGGCCGCCAGCGTCTTGATCGGACCGGCGGAGATGGCGTTGACGCGGATGTTCTGCCGGCCCAGATCCTCGGCGAGATAGCGGACGCTGGCCTCCAGCGCCGCCTTGGCCACGCCCATCACGTTATAATGAGGCACCACCTTCTCGGCGCCGTAGTAGGTCAGCGTAATCAGGGTCCGCCATTGGACATCATCTTCTCGGCCCGCTGCGCGACGGCCGTGAAAGAGTAGCAGGAGATAGAGAGCGTACGCGTGAAGTTGTCCGGCGTGGTATCGATATAGCGGCCGTCGAGCTGCTCCTTGTCGGAATAGGCGATGGCGTGCACCACGAAATCGAGCGTGCCCCAGCTTTCCTTCAACGTCTGGAAGACGGCGTCCATGGAGGCGCTTATCGGTGACGTCGCAGGGCAGCACATGCTTGACGCCGAGTTCGGCGGCGAGCGGCTCCACGCGCTTCTTCAAGGCATCGCCCTGATAGGTGATAGCCATCTCCGCGCCATGTTCGTGCGGCGGCCTTGGCGATTCCCCAGGCGATGGACCGGTTGTTGGCCACACCCATGATAATCCCTGTCTTACTTAATACCCCAAAATCATTCCAATTAATCCTGTCTTGCTTAATACACCAAAATCATTCCAGTTGATCCCTGTCTTAGCTCAACACCCCAAAATCATTCCAATTAATTCCTGTACGGCTTAAACATTCAAATCATTCCAATTGATCCCTGTCTTGCTTAATACCCCAAAATCATTCCAATTAATCCCTGTCTTGCTTAACACCCCAAAATCATTCCAATTAATCCCTGTCTTACTTAATACCCCAAAATCATTCCAGTTAATCCCTGTCTTGGTCAACACCCCAAAATCATTCCAATTAATCCCTGCCTTAGTTAACACCCAAAATCATTCCAATTAATTCCTGTATGGCTTAACACATCAAAATCATTCCAATTAATCCCTGTCTTGCTCAACACCCCAAAATCATTCCAATTGATTCCTGTCTTGCTTAACACCCCAAAATCATTCCAATTGATCCCTGTCTTGGTCAATACCCCAAAATCATTCCAATTAATCCCTGTCTTGCTCAACACCCCAAAATCATTCCAGTTAATCCCTGTCTTACTTAATACCCCAAAATCATTCCAATTGATTCCTGTTGGCTAATACATCAAATCATTCCAATTAATCCCTGTATTACTTAATACTCCAAAATCATTCCAATTAACTCCCGTCTTGCTCAACACTCCAAAATCATTCCAATTAATTCCTGTCATGACTTAATACCCCAAAATCATTCCAATTAATCCCTGTCTTGACTCAATGCCACAAAATCATTCCAATTAATCCCTGTATTGCTTAATACTTCAAAATCATTCCAATTAATTCCTGTATGACTTAATACAACCAAATCATTCCAATTAATCCCTGTCTTGCTTAATACCCCAAAATCATTCCAGTTAATCCCTGTCTTGGTCAATACTCCAAAATCATTCCAATTAATCCCTGTCTTGCTCAACACCCCAAAATCATTCCAATTAATCCCTGTCTGGCTTAAACATCCAAATCATTCCAGTTAATCCCTGTCTTCTCAACACCAAAATCATTCCAATTAATCCCTGTCTTGCTCAACACCCCAAAATCATTCCAATTAATCCCTGTACGACTTAATACATTAAAGTCATTCCAATTGATCCCTGTCTTGCTCAACACCCCAAAATCATTCCAATTAATCCCTGTCTTGCTTAACACCCCAAAATCATTCCAATTAACCCCTGTTTTGCTCAATGACACAAAATCATTCCAGTTAATCCCAGTCTTGGTTAATACCCCAAAATCATTCCAATTAATCCCTGTCTTACTTAATACTCCAAAATCATTCCAATTAATCCCTGTCCTGCTTAATGACATCAAAATCATTCCAATTAATCCCTGTCTTGCTCAATACCCCAAAATCATTCCAATTGATCCCTGCCTTAGTTAAAACCCCAAAATCATTCCAATTGATCCCTGTCTTGCTTAATACCCCGAAATCATTCCAATTAATTCCTGTCTTGCCTAATACACCTAAATCATTCCAATTAATGCCTGCTTTAGTTAAAACATTGAAATCATACCAATTAATTCCCGCATTATCAAAACGCGAAAATCATACCAATTAATACTGTTAGCTGACATTACCGTCATATCTTTCCAATTGATACCGGACTGAGTTAAAGCCGCCAAACTATACCAATTGATCCCGTCACTCCAATTGATCCTGGCGCCGGACATGATCGCCATATCGTACCAATTAATACCGGTCTTGGCCGAAATCCCAAAATCATTCCAGTTGATACCCGCGCGGCCCAATACAGCTAAATCATTCCAATTGACTCCCATACTATGAAGTCTTTGCACATCCGTCCAATTGATCCCTTGTTTAGTTAAAACATTAAAATCACTCCAGTTAATACCGACATTGGTCAGAACACTCATGTCTGCCCAATTGATGCCATTGACGGACATTCGAGCAATATCCGCCCAATTAACACCAATATTGGTTTGCACGGCGAAATCTGCCAGTTGATGCTGCCAGCCTGCTCTGTTGTATTGCGTAAAACGTAAGAATAGAACTGTTGATTGACTTAAGAACGCCGATATCCTGCCAGTTGAGAGTATTAGTAGCAGCTTTGATGACCCCGATATCCTGCCAGTTGATGTATCAGTTTTAGCTTTGATGGCCCCGATATCTTGCCCAGTTGATCGTGTTGCCGAAAGAATCTTGGATAACAGTCCCGCTGCCAGTTAATGGCAAAGGAACTGTAGCATTACAAGAAGCTGGCCCTCCGCAAGGCGATCTGCCCCAGGATACATTGATGACCACATTAGCTGTATAACCTAAACCCGGGGTAGTGGGATTCCATACGGCAGATGATTTACACCAATTATTAGTAGTATCCACATTTAAAGTTATTGTTTTATAAGCCCGCCACAAGCGACGGCAGGATTGTTGGTATCGCAAGCAATTGTAGAACCACTTGGATTAAAAATTTGAATATTACAAGAGTCTCCACCGGCATCAAAAGGTCTTTTTGATTATCATTAGCAGCCCAAATATAAATGTCAATAACCGCCTGCCCAGATTGGCAGTACTATCCCATACAGCAGAAGCTACAGGACCGGTACCTGGATTAATATTAAAAGTAGCTGATGTGGCCGGAGCAAGACTCCGGATGTGGCTTGAAGAGTATATAATTGGCCGGCCGCGTTAATAGCCAAATTGGTAAATTGGGCCAAACCATTGACAACCGTAACAGTGGTCGTCCCCATCAGCTACCATTACCGGGATTACTAAGAATAGCAACAGTCACCTGGTCAGTATTGTCACTGGCAACCACATTACCATAAGCATCTTCAACAGCCACGACCGGCTGACGTGAAAATGGAATGGAGTGATTGGTATCTGACGGGCTGACTGTAAAGACTAATTGGGTCGGTGTTCCATAAGACAAGGTCCCGTTGATCCTGAAGTGGCATAGGGAGAATTATTTTGCGAACCGCCATCATAAATATCGCTGCCGATGGAAGACTCAGCATCGCCGGTAGTTTCATTACCGCCGCTGTATTGCGCATAGGCCGAAGAGAGAAAAGCTGCCCACCATGAAAAATGCCAAAAAGGCAAAAATTTTCCATGGGCATGGTCTTGATTTCATTTTTAAACGCTTGTTTTTATTAGACATGCAATCTTATATTAATAGATTCTCGTAAATCTCAATGACATTACGACGCGTTTCTGCCTAAACGCCCGCCTTGAAAAACACCACAACTCGGATCATAACGCTCTAAACAACCCTGTGAATCAGGATCTTTGACCGCATAAGTACGCGCGGATGTTGCATAAATGGTTGAATTAGGCGACTGAAAATCCCCGCCGCGATAACCAATGCCAATAGTACCATCCACCCCATTAGCATTGATTAGGATCCATGCCCGGCCAATCAGTATTGGTCGCAAATCCCAAAGAAGTTAAATCTCCTGTGCCATCCGTACCTTGAAAATGAAGACCCTCAGGCCTGCCAACAGTCACTACCGGCTCTGCCAAATTACCGGAAAGTTCCATATTACCGTAAAAACCGGCGCCGCTGCTGACACGGGGATTAGTGGAATTAGCCACACTGGCCGCAAAAATGCCGACACGTAAAGGCCCTGTTTGTCCGGCGGCAATGCCGCCGCTGCGGCCGTCACCTGAACTCCAGGCAAGCGCATTGCTGTTGATATTCGCCGTATCACTCAAAGTTTCCGCGCCATTTTCATCCGTGTTGGGAATAATGTCCCCGGGACTCGGCGCTGTAAATGAAGTTGTGCCCCAAACAAATTCACCCGGTGTCGGCGGATTATCAGCGCCGCGCGCCGCTTTTTCATATTCCAATTCAGTGATCGGCCGCAAAGCCGCCCATTCGGCATAAGCCGCCACATCAGGCCAGGACACATAGCTGACCGGACGGGAAGGCCTTAATGTCACGGCCGCGGAAGTCGGTATCGCAGAATTCCAGGAAATCGTGTTACGGTTAACAACACCTTGAGAATTTTTACCGCCGGTCCTGCGCGTTGCCTGAAGTGATATCGCGATAAGGTTTGGCAGTTGCCGGAAGAGTATTAAAGAAGGCCACCCATTGGCCTTCGGTCAATGCGTATTTCATCAAATAAAAAGCCCCAAAGCCTTTAGGGAAAGAAGCGGGAATTAAAAATGAAGCTCCGCTGGGAAACTCATCACCCTTGGCCCCTGTATTTTGATAATAATAAGTTCCGCTCGCAGCACCTGTGGTTTGGATGGCATTTTCATTTTGTATATACCAGGGTGCTGTGACCGCACTGCCTTGCGTGAAAGCATATTCTGTTGAACTATTGGAACTGCCATCCCCTGCATAAAAAGCGCCTTGAGGAATATAGACCATTTCAATGCCATAAATGGTATGCAAGGTATTGGCTGCCTGGGCCACCGCTGCTGAAACCCCGTCCAAAGCATAATTCCAGACAAATTGAACGCCTGTTAAAGCAATACTTCCTGTGGCCTGGCCTGATCTTTGCACAAAAAATCCTTTTTGGTCTGAAGGGACCATGATTTCAAATTGGCTCTGGAATTGAGTAGGGATGGAAAAACCGGCCGGATTAATCCCGGTCCCGGCCATGGAAGCATGCTGCCATGTTGCCCCGCCGTCTGTTGAATATTTCATAAAAACCCAAACAGCATCATAATTGGTTTGATTGCGCCAGCTATTATCCTGGTGTCAAATTAAAAGAAAATGTGATGGTGCCTGCCGCTGTGTTGGCACTGACTTCATCCAAATTACTTAATTGCAAATTACTGGCCCATGCCGTTGAAGCAGCCATGCACATAAAAAGCAGAAAAGTAACAATAAGAATGATGAAAATATTTATTAATTGCCATCATAAGTCCTGACCCCGCGGCCTCCAAAAGTATTTAAAGCAGCTGTTGATGTCAATGCTGCCTCAATGCGATCTGATGTTCTTAAATAATTAGCACTATCTGCCCATGAACCGCCGCGAAATCCTGAACCTGCTGCCCCGTCAACACCATTTTGAGGCTGCGCATCCATCCCCGGCCAGCCGGTATATATTGGCATTACCTTCATAACCGGTCGTGGTATTAAGAACTCCTGTGCCTTCACTTCCTGTAAAAAGCCAATCCTGCAGTATTGCCGATAGTTACAACATGTTCTTTCAAATTACCGCCCAAGTCCATGACCCCGTAATAAGAAGCCCCGGCACTCACTCTTGTCGAATTAGAACCCGCAAAAATTCCGCCGCGCAAAGGCCCCTGATTATAACCAGCCCCTAAGATGCATCCCCACCGGTAAAAGTCGTATTGTCATAATTGGCATTGGCATTGGCAGGTGCGGTGATGGTTTCTGTGCCGTCTTCCGTTGTCCCGCTGATCGTGGTCGCTGCCGTAATAGTCTGGTTTCCCCAAATATATTCACCGGCATTCGGCAAAAGCGGACCGCGGGACATTTTTTCAAATTCCAATTCTGTCATGGGGCGCAAAGCATCCCAATCCAAAAATGCCGCCAAATCCATCCAGCTTAAATAACTAAGCGCCCGTGCACGGCCGCTGGGTTGAACACAACAAAGGCGTACCGGAACAACTAATGGTATTTCGATTAGACAACACTGGTGGAATTTTTATGATTATTATCAGACAAATCACGATTGACGCGGGCAGCAGCAGGTAAAGAATTAACAAATTCCACCCATTGCCCTTCATTAATCCCATATTTCATCGCATAAAACGCGTTATATCCTTTAGGGAAGGCAGCCGGGATGGTAAATGTTGCGCCTGTGGCGAATTCTCCCGGATTACCGGCAGAAACATACTGATAACCGCCGGAAGTCGCATTAGTCACAGGAATAGGATTTTCACTGGCAATATTCCAGGGAGTATGTATCCGCAGTGCCGCTATTTAAGGAAGCGACACTGGTGTTATAGTCCCCTGCATAAAAAGAACCTTGGGGAATAAAGACCATTTCCAGGCCAAAAACACTGGCATAAATCTGATCAGTATCACTAAAACCGCAATTTTGATAATTAACGGTCAACTGCACATTTTGAGTATTGATATTACCGATAAAACCAGTGCTGGAAGGCTGCAAAAATGCACCGGTCGCATCTTGAGGCACATAAATTTGCAAATTAGAGCCATTTCCGGCTGAAGTGCCGGCCGGATTTAAACCGGTAGCCGTGATTTGACATAATATTTCATTAGTAGGCGTCACTTGGGCTGTTATTCAAACGCACGGTCAGCCAGGCCGCATCATAGTTGATTTTATTGCGCCAGGAATTTTGCCAGCTGACATTAAAAGTCACCACCACTGTCTTGGCATTAGGGTCGCGTGTGCCTAAAGTCACATTCGTTACCGACAAATTGTTCGCATAACGCAGGCGCGCTAAAAAGAATCATTACGATCAAACACAGCAACTTAAGTTTCGCATCAAAATTTTTCCGAAATGTTCGGTCATAAAAAATAATTCTAACGGGTTAAGTTGAAATTACCGTCATTTTTATCCAATGGGGAATCGATTTTGCTGCGCAAAGCAAGTTTAGCCTGCAATGATTTTTTCTTTGACAGCAGGAGCATCAGGCGCATCGGGCTTAAGATACAAATACCATTGATAATGCTTAAGGGCAGTTTCCTGGTCTCCCAAATACTCGCCGCTGACAAAGGCCAGATTGTAATGGGTATCCGGGTCATTGGGCGTCAAATCCACGGCCTGATAATATTCCACCACGGCCCTCTGGTACTCGCCGCGTTCAAAATAAATATTACCCATATTGTAATGGGCTTTGGCCAACTCTTCCCTGAATTCTGCGTCCTGCGGGTCCATGTCCCCGCCTTTAGAGAGCATTTCATTGGTCTTGGCTTCCAATTCCTGGGTCGTTTGCTGGCTTTGCTCCTGAACCACTTCTTTTTTAGCATTTTCATCCTGCTGGGCCGCCAGTTTATCTTCCAAATCCTGCATGCGTTTTTGATAATCCGCATCTTTATCAGCCAACAAGGCACGGATATCCTGGATTTCCTGGGTATATTTTTTATTGAGATTTTCCACCCGGCGGATCTCTTTGACAAATTCCTCGCGTTCAGCCTGTGCTTCATCAGCATGCTGCCCACGGTCTGCTGGGCGGCTGGACATCAGCAGCATCCTGGGCACTGGCACGCCAAGCGCTTCCCAGAAGGGCAAAAATAAAAATCAAGCGCCATGACTGCCCAGCACATTGTTTGAATTATTTAAATCCTCTGCATTGTTTGCCCATAAGTTTGATCTCCGTCCTTGGAATTATTTGGATGCGCCGCCCGCCGGTGGGGCAGGCTCATTCGGTTGAATACTTTCGTTATAAGTTTTGGCCCCTTTGATGGTGCCGATTGTTTTTTCGTAATCATCACGTGCCTTTGACAATATGAGGCGTGATCAAAATGACAATTTCCGTATTGGTCATCGTATCGGAAGTGCGGCTGAAGGCCCCGCCTATAAAAGGAATATCCATCAGCCCCGGAATACCTTTTTTCGTATGGACTTTATTCTGGTTGCGCAAACCTGCCATCACAATGGTCTGGCCATCCTTGACCATGACGGATGTTTCCACTTCGGTCTTGTTCACCTGAGGGATGGTGCTGCCTTCGGCTGATTTGATCGTGGCAACCACTTCGGAAATTTCCGGCGTCAACTTCATGGTCACCATGCCGTCATCATTGATGGTAGGGATGACGCTTAATTTCAAACCGACATCAACAAAACGCACATCATCAGAGGTGATCGCATTCTCCCCGGTACCATTGGTGGTGGCCACGATATAAGGAACAGTGTCCCCGATATGGATCTTGGCTTCCTCATTATTAGTCACTAATATCTGGGGAGTGGAAAGGATCTTGGTATCACTGACCTGCTGCAAGGCGCGTATGGCTGCGGTAAATTGCATTGGCGCTGAAATTGCCCACCGCAATCCTGCCGAAAGTTCTGGCCAAATTATCCGCCGCAGAACCGCCGGTGGCCGCTGCCGCCAAAGCGGTCTCATCCAGAGCAGCTGCTCGGTAAATCGAATTGTTGTTTGTCCGTTGCTGGTTATCGGGGCTGTGATATCCATCCCGACATCATAGGTGGGATTAAAAACAACCTGCAAAACGCGGGCCTCGATCAAAACTTCCTTGGTGGGAACATCCAGGCTGCGGATGATTTTTTCCACTTCATCGCGGCGGCCCGGGAACACCCGCACCAACATTTCATTGGAACGCTCATCCGCCGTGATCGTACCCACCGCCTTGGCATCAATACGGGAACGCAACTTTTCAGCGACCACATCCGCTTTGGCATATTTCAAATCAAAAACCATGGTGTCCAACGGCTGCTCGATTTGCGCAATGGCTTTTTTCATCAAGGCAATGGATTGGGGCGTGTCCACCAAAACCACGGAACCGGTGTCTTCATCAATGATGATCTTGCCGCGATTGCTGCGCATATTATCCAAGGCGGCCAGCACATAACTGGGCTTGGCATACTGCAAATGCACAATGCTCACCTCGGTCTTGTCGCTAAACTGTTTGCCGTACATCGCCTCATATTCACCGGCAGACATGATCTGGACAATATCATCCTCAATGTGATAGGCCAGCTTGTTGGAAATGATGACAATGTCCAAGGCGTCCTTGATGTCCACGTCATGCAAAAGCACCGTGCTGCGGCCTTCCACCGACGGAGCGATGATGACGTTAAATTCCCCTTTTTGGGCGAGGAATTTGATCACGTCCACGATGTTCATGTCGCGCACATCGAGCGTGATCTTGCGGGCCATCCTGTCGTCCAAGGAGTCCTTGGGCTCGGTCATGATGATGGGCTTGATGGCCTGGCCCTTCATCGTCCGTTTGCGCGTTGGCAAACGTCAAATAAGCGATTGAGCCGGCAAGGCCAATCAAAAAAATAATCAGGAACTTGAGTTTAGGGATGTGTTTGCTCATAGCTTGATTGTCGTCTCCTCATTTTCGTGACTGAAGACCGCTCTATCCGTATAGATGGTCTTGACAGTGACGCCTTCTAATTGTTCACCTTGCTTAAGAAAGAAAGTTTCATTTTTCTGTGTATCCTCGATCATGATAGAAGCTGTTTCCGGCAAATCCAACCAGGCAATGCCGACTAATTTATACTTGGACATCAGCTGCACCAATCCCTGGGCCGCTGCTTTTCTGACGGATTTAGGGACATAGGGTTTAAAAATATTACGCTCATTGATTTGTCTGCAGATAATAATCAGCGCTTTGGGGTGGAAGGCAAAGCGATATCAGACAATGAAACATCCGCTTTTGGATTCTGAAGGAAATTCAACTGCTGGGCAAGCAAGGAAAACCCAGAACGCATCTCAAAGACCAAAGCGATGAGGCAAGCAATGATCCCTAAGAATAATAAGGTATTTAAAGTGCCGATAGTGAAAGTAAATTTGAATTTCTTTTTGACGGGACGGTGCAGATGACTGTCTTAACAGCGACGGAAGGCGATGTTTTTTGCATCATCTTCAGTAACTTTTCTTCTGCGGATTCTTTAGCCATAAAGAAACCCGGTTGTGTTTCCTCGTCGATGAGATGTGGTTTTTAAATATAATAACGCCGAACTTTTGAAACTATTTTTATTTTATCATTATCATCTTAACATAGGCGATAGGTTTTCAAGGGATTATTAAAATATTTTTACCATTTTTTTTAGCGCAATAAAGACAAAATTCCCGTCGAGAAACCAAACATGCGCGCAAAGGCCCGAAAAAAAAGAATAAAACCGAAGAAAATCCCTTGAAAAAATCATGATCAAAATTGCCCATAAATCTCAAATATCAAAAAAGGAAATAATAAAAAATAAGCAACATCCAATCTTAAAACCGGCAAAGCACTTAAAACGCTCACGCCAAAAAAATGCACCCGGCCCAAGGCATCTCAAGGATATCTTTCCAGTAAGTATACCCGTCCCCGCGCATCATGCGCGGATGGTCCCTGTACATCTTCAAGCCCGCCAGAAGCCATGGCGGAACTGTTCTTTCAAATATTGCACCACATGCGTCGGATGATAATGGTCGACTATGGCTTTGCGCTGAAAATAAATCCGCCAGCCTGACTTGGTAATCTTATAACTAAGATCATTGTCTTCTCCGCTGGCATGACGATAAGTCGCTATTAAAACCGCCCACCGCTTCAAAAACATTTTTTTTGACGCAAAAGTTATAGCTGCCAAAAGCATTAGGAAAATCCGGCATTAAATGGACATGGCGCCAGAGGATCTCCTGCTAAATACACCGGGCCAGAGTGTTTTCGGGTTGGCGATCCCGTAACTTCCGGCCACCACCCCTAACGGTGAGGATTGGGAAGGCTCCCCTACGGCGGTAAAACCTGCCATCAACTGGGAGATCCAATCCTCATGCGGAACGCAATCAGAATCAGTAAAAGCCAAAAACTCTCCTTGTGCCAGCCGGGCCCCATGATTACGGGCGCAGGCCGGACCGGCATTATCCTGACGGACATAACGCACGCCGGTCAAATGACGCGACAATATCCGCCGTGTTATCGACAGAGCCGTCATCCACCACGATCACTTCAAAGGGCTGGAATAATTTTGGGTTTGTAAAGCCTCAGCGTACGGCCGATGGTGGCCGAAGCATTATAGGCAGGAATAATAACGCTGACGGTAATAGGGTTCATTCATTTCAATTTCTTTTCCAACTCCTTAAGCTCAAATTCCAGCAAGGCGATTTTTTGGGCCATCACATCGTTGCGGTTGTTCTGCTGGCACAAAAAGACCGTCAGCAGAAGGCTTAAGAAAACAAACACGCAAAACAACGCAAAGAAAATAAAATTGCTGGGCAATTCAAAACCAAGCCAAGCCGCGCAGGCAAAAAGTCAAACGATAAAATATCGCAAAAAAAATCGCCCCGGCAGAAACCAAAAGCCAGGCCACCGCATATTTAAACGTCAATCGCCGCCGACGCACCAGATCAATAACAAATAAAAAAATCGCCACCGAAACCACGAATGCCACCACATGGATATTCATTCTTGCCTTCCTCCTTTGACGGATCATATGCAAAAGAATCGCCAGCGTGACTTTGACCATATAGTACAAAGTTTTAAAATAACGGATAGAACTGTTGCCCGCCTCCCTCGGACGCATCACGACCGGCAATCTCAATGATGCGCGCCCAGGCCTGTTGGGCCACGCACGATGGCTTCAGGTTCAGGGAAATCATGCGGATAATATTCGGAAAATAACGCGATCATTTTTTTATTGTACGCCCGAAATCCTGAAGTCGGGTCATTGATCTTGACACCCGTCAGCGCATTGATCAAGTGCACAAAAAAATTAATCCCCAGCCTGCGGCTAAAGGATGATTGAAATCCGCCGGTTTTTTCCAAAAAACGGCTGCCGACGACCATGTCCGCTTCATCACGGACAATGGGCCCGATGATTTTTTCCAAGATAAGCGGCGTCATGCTGGCCGTCACCGTCGATCTGCACGGCGATATCATAATGATGCTTTTGGGCATATTGAAATCCGGTTTGCACCGCGGCCCCGATCCCTAAATTAAACGGCAAAGAAACCACCATGCCTCCGGCCTGCCCGGCTTCCTGGGCCGTTGCATCCAGGGAACCGTCATCAATGACCAAAATATCAACACCCGTCGCCACTCTGACGGATCTCTTCGACCGTGCGGCCGATATTGCCGCACTCATTAAAAGCAGGGACAATGACCAAAATTTTTTTATCAGCATAGACTCACTGCGGGCCTCTCGATTCGCTTGTCCCAACATTTTTTCAGGAAAAAAAGTGCTATCAAAATAAAGAAAATTTGAATGGAAATTAAAATGATGACCATAATCGTTATTATGGCTGCCTTGTTTTCATTGCAATTAAAGCCGCAGCCAAATTGATCAACCCGTCTTTAGGAGCATCGCTGATTATTTTATCAGGAGTTATGCCGTCAAAACTAAACACTGCCCATCAGGATAATACCCGCGGGCCGTGACCAAGGCCACCATGGAGCCGTCATCCATAGGAAACATGGACTTGAGCAAAATCTGGCCGGCCGTATTGACCCCCAGCACAACCGCCCGGCCTCTAAACTGCATGATACCGGTAAATAATTCCGCCGCAGAACCTGTGTCAGCATCGACGAGAATGACGATAGGGCCGGTAAATTGATATTGGGGGTCAATGACCGGCACGTCCAAATCCGCCTTAGGCGCATTACGCTTTTGAAAATAAGCAAATTCTCCCCGCCTTTAAGAAAAAAGGCCGGAAATTTCCACTGGCCGCCAAAGGCGGGCCGCCGGGATTGCCCCGCAAGTCCAACACCAATCCTTTAGGATTCTGGGCTTCGATCAGTTGTAAAAAATGATCCATGTCCTCGCCTGTCATCCGGTTAAATTTGGGGACTTCCAGGCAAAATACACCCTCCACCGGCACCGGATGCAAAAATACGGTCTGTTTGAAATATTCTTTGCTGACAGCTTCAATAGTTTTTTGCTGCTTGGTCTCATTGCTCAGATAGGTCAATTGGACCTGAGTATTGATCAAGCGGGGTCAATTTATTTTCAATATCCTCCTGGGTCAATCCCCTGAACGCCTGCGCCGTCGATCTGCAGAATAATATCATCTTCACGCAAACCTTTGTCATAGGCATCCGAGCGCGGCTCCATGCGGGTCACCAAAAAACCGATATCATTCTTTTTGCCTTCAATACCCAGATCGATCTTCTCGCCAAGAGCTTCATGTTTGAAATTTCACGGCGGGTTTAGGCGGATAAAATTGGGTAAACCTGTCATCCTTGGACTTTAAAGCATCCACCAAATACCAGGCACTGCGCCAGCGGACATAATCATTGCTTTTGCCTTCGCTTTTAAGCTGAGCGTAAATTTTGGTATTAAATTTTTCCAAAAAATGGTCATAAATCTCACGGTCGGGGAGGCAGGTAATAATTGTCTTCAAAAGTTTTATAAACCTTTTCAAAAAAATCCGTGTATTCTTTATAATTCTTGTCGTGATGGATATCCTTGGCAGCAGCCTCAAGGGGCCCGGACGCAGACCAAAAGCCTAAAATCATCATCCATAAACATAAAATTGCCTACCCTCATACCGGGCACTATCGTTGTCGGAAACATTCTTATATATTAACAAATTTATATAAAATATCATTATTATTTTTAAAATTTTTTAGATACTATCTAATAATGATAGCTCTTGGGCGCTAGGAGGTTGTGGCGCTGATGCGCCGAAACTTTGCGCCAGATGATTTTTAAAACACCCCGGGTCGATGGGGATATTGGTGACAAAATCGGTGTGGGGACGATGCTTACGGTATAAAGGGGTGTCGAGTGGCATATTCAAATAGCGGCTAATAAGAGTGAGATCAAAATTATAGAGAATTGTCCCATGATGCAAAATATAATGCCTTCCCCGGCGCTGGGCATTGCCGGAAAACTTGAGTTCACAAGGACCGATGGCCAAATCCGACGTTGGCCTGAAATACGCATCCACTCCCATCTGACGTAAAACTTCAATAATTTTTGCACTCATCCACTGATAAGATTGACGTAAATCATTAAGCATGGGGTACTTTTGTTTGGAAAGAATTAATGCATAGTTCAGGCACCCTGGCCCCTGGACGACCGTGCCTCCTCCGGAAGAGCGCCTCAATACGGGAATGTTGTCCTTTTGGGTCGCAATTAAATTGACATCCACTTCTTGTTGGCCACCACGCCCCAAAACAATAAACACTGCAGCGGATTCCCAGAAACGTAAAAATTCACCCCCTTCATGTTTTTCGGCTAAACGCCAAAGAACTTCATCGAACAAAATATTTTCAGCAGGTGTGGGGAAAGAAATGTCTCTAAGCTGCATCCGTACCCTCATTACCGGGTACTATCGTTGGTCGTTGAGGCCGGTAAAAAGAAGCTGGTTTTGACGTCCCTAGCGGCTTTGACTTCATCCGGACGGCTGCACGGCATAGTCAAAGGGAACTCTTTAAAAGCCGCAGGATTACTTTGAGAAAGTTTGTCGGCTTCAATCATTTTTTCAATAAAACGATCCATGGTTTGCTTGGATTCTGTTTCAGTAGGCTCAATCATGATCGCCTCAGGTACGCTGATGGGAAAATAAACCGTTGGCGGATGAATCTGCTGATCAATAAGGAATTTGGCAATATCAATAGCATGCACCCCGCGTTGCGCCTGCCGGGAGGCAGAAAAAACACTTTCATGCATACAGATGCGGTCAAAACAAATTTTATAATAAGGCCCCAATTTTTTCATGATGTAATTGGCATTTAACACCGCATGATTAGCGGTATCCATCAGACCTTCCTTGCCTAACATCAGCACATACGCATAGGCCCTGACCAGAACAGCAAAATTACCGTAAAACGAAGCGGTATAGCCGATCGATTCAGGATAATCATAATCCAACGCGTAAACACCGTCGGGGCGTTGCACCACCCGGGAAATCGGCAAAAATCTGGACAGCTTGTCATTAACACCGACAGGTCCGGCACCAGGCCCCCCGCCTCCATGAGGCGTGCTGAAAGTTTTATGCATATTGACATGCATCAGGTCAAAACCGATATCCCCCGGACGAGCGCGGCCCAAGAGCGCGTTCAAATTAGCCCCGTCATAATACATAATGCCGTCGACCGCATGAATGATTTCGGCAATGGCACTGATATTCGGCTCAAAGACCCCGTAAGTGCTGGGGACAGTCATCATTAATCCGGCGGTCTGTTCATTGACCGCGGCTTTAAGCGCTTCTAAATCCATACCGCCATTTTTATCAGAAGGAATGGTAATCGTTTCATACCCGGCCAAAGCGGCGGAAGCGGGATTGGTCCCATGCGCGGAGTCCGGAATAATGACATATTTTTTCTGGGTATTGCCTTTAGACTTGTGATACGCCGCCATGAGCATAATGCCGGTCAATTCCCCATGCGCGCCGGCCAAAGGCTGCATGGTAAAATGCTTGAAACCCGTCATGGCGCACATCCATTGCTCTAATTCATACAAAATCTGCAAAGCCCCCTGGGTCCACCCTTCGCCACCCGAAAGCTGTGCTAATAGCGGATGAAGGTCCGTAAAACCGGACAACCGTGCCAGGGCCTCGGTAAACTTGGGGTTGTATTTCATGGTGCATGAACCCAACGGATAAAAATGGGTATCAACGGAAAAATTTTGCTGCGATAAAAGGGTGTAGTGGCGCACCACATCGAGCTCAGAGACTTCCGGCCATGGCGCATCTTCACTGCGCGCGTAGGGGGAAGGAATGCTCGGCCTTGATGGAACATCGCTGGGGCCAAAATAAAACCCCCGGCGACCTGCCACTGATTTTTCAAAAATTAATTCCATAAAGTCCCTTATCCAGCGGGGCCTGTCTCGGCCTTGATATTAAGGTGCTCCTAATTGAAATGCGTACGTCACAGCCTTAGCTCTCGGTGGTTTACCTCAACTAGCCCTCGGGACCGTCACCGTCCGCCCCTTAACATCAAGTCCGATCCACCCGCCGCAGAATTAATCTAGCACTTCCTGCAATGCTTTGGCATAACGCTCAATCTCTTCTTTGGTCCTCTTCTCCGTCACAGCGACTAATAAATAGCGTTCCATCCCCGGATAATAACGCCCCAAAGGAAACCCTGCCGCAAAACCCTGCTCATCATAGCCGCCACCACCCGGGAGGCGTCAACGGGCAAATGAACGGTAAATTCATTGAATGTCGGCGCAGAACGCTTGACCTCGACGCCTTTAATTTTAGACAATAGCTGTTTGGCAAATTCGGCTTTATCTAAATTCAATTGCGCCATTTCTTTGAGACCATTTTTACCGACCACCGCCATAAAAATCGCCGCCTGCAGGGCGCACAAGGACACATTGGTACAAATATTGGATGTGGCCTTATCCCGTCGGATGTGCTGTTCGCGCGCCTGTAACGTATTCACAAAACAACGTCTCCCCTTAGCATCCAGCGTCTGGCCGACGATGCGTCCGGGCATTTTACGCACATATTTCTTGTGCGTGCACAGTAATCCCAAATAAGGACCGCCGAAATTAAGCGGTAATCCCAAGGACTGCCCTTCTCCGGTCACTATATCAGCACCCATTTGGGCGGGCGTCTTCAATAATCCCAGAGAAATGGGATAGACACTTACAATCGCTAATGCGCCTACGCTGTGCGCTTTCTTGATGATATCGGTAAAATCATCGACGGCCCCGAAAAAATTAGGATTTTGCAAAATAATAACAGCGGTGTTGCGGTCTAAAAGCCGGTCTATTTCTTCACGGCTACTTTGTCCGTGCACTACCGGCGTTTCTTCAAATTGATACGACAGATGATGCGTATATGTTTTTAAAATCTTGCGATAAATGGGACTCACCCCGCCGTCCATAATCACTTTACGGCGTCCGGTCATACGGATGGCCATCATCATCGCTTCATAAAGAGCTGTCCCCCCGTCATACAACGAGGCATTGGACACTTCCATGCCGGTCAACGCACACATCGCACTTTGATATTCGAAAAGAGCCTGCAAGGTCCCCTGAGAACATTCGGGCTGATAAGGCGTGTAGGCCGTATAGAATTCTCCCCTGGAAGTTAAGGCCCCCACGACCGTCGGGATATAATGGTCGTAATAACCCCCGCCGATAAAAGGCACGACATGTACATTATTTTTTAAAGCCAATTGCAGTCACACGGCGGAAGACTTCATATTCCGAGAGGCCGACGGGTAAATCAAATGATTGAGGCCTATGCTGAAATTTGATGTCCGCAAAAAGGGCGTCGATATTTTCGACGCCGATACTTTCAAGCATTTGCCCGACTTCGTAAGGGGTGTTGGTGATATAAGGGTTCAATGAAAAATCCTAATCAAGTCTCCAGGGACTCTAAATAACTGCGATATTCTTCCGCGCTCATCAGATTAGTACTTTCGTCCATGTCGCGGACTTCGATTTTGGCAATCCAGCCTTTACCGTAACAATCCTTGTTGATCAGCGCAGGGGTGTCCTCCAGTTTGCGATTGACTTCCGTGACCTTCCCGCCCATAGGCGCATAAATGTCGCTGGCCGCTTTGACTGACTCGACGGATACGAACTGCTCAAACTGTTCTACTTCCTCTTCTTCCTGCGGCAGCTCCACATAGGTCACATCACCCAAAGCTTCCTGAGCATAATCAGATATCCCCATAGTCGCTATATTATCCTCAATGGAAACCCACTCATGTTCTTTAGTGTAAAGATAATTGTCTTCGATTTCCATACTCTGCTCCTTCAATAAACATTATTTTTAAAATAATTTCTAGAGAAGTGCCGATACCTTAATTTCTATACTAAAAAATCGGCGCGGTTAAAAAATTATTGATTACGCTTTTAAAGATCCGTTTTTATAAAAAGGCCTTTGGGCAACCGTTGCCGCCGCTTTATTGGTGTCATCACCAAAGAAAATCTTGGACCCCACAGCCTTAAGGGGTGTGCTCATAAACCCGATACCGATACCGAGTTGTAATGCCGGTGAAAAACTACCGCTGGTGACAATCCCTATTTCTTGATCCTCACCGTCAAAAATTTTATGCCCTGCCCTCGGACTTTTGCGCGAGGTACTGACAAAAAAACCGATTCTTCTCTCGGGCCTCCGGGATAACAAAGCTTGACGCCCTATAAAATCTTTTTGCCCGTCAATAAATTTGTCTAAACCAGCTTCCAGCGGAGAAATATTTTCTTCTAATTCGTGGCCGTAAAGGCTGTAACACATCTCTATACGCAAAACATCACGCACGCCTAAACCGGTAGGTTTTACTGTAGCATTATTCAAAATCGTTTTCCAGATTTCTTTACACTTTTCCCAAGGGCAGTAAATTTCATAGCCTAACTCACCGGTATATCCGGTGCGGCTGATCAAACAAGGGATGCCTGATAGTTGAAATTGATCAAAAGTATAATAAGTTAATTTTTCTATACCCCCCACCCAAGGCCTTAATACATCGCGGGATTGCGGCCCCTGCAGGTCTAACTTGGCCGTTTTAAAAGAAACATCTTCAAAATGGGCACGGGCATTCAAAGAGGCACGAAAATGCCGGGCATCCTTCTCTATATTAGCGGCATTGACTACAATCATCCATTCCTGCGCGGCCTTGCGATAGACAATCAGGTCATCAACGACACCGCCGGAATCATTAAGCATGGCCCCATAACGGCAGGTTTTCAGCGGCATGTCCGCGATAGGTTGGATTAAAATGCTGTCCAAACCGCATTTGACCGCGTCCCCTTTGATGAGAAATTCCCCCATATGGGAACAATCAAAAATAGAGACTATTTTACGATTATACTCCCACTCGGCAAGGATGCTTTCATATTGCAAAGGCATAAACCATCCGCCAAAACCGACCATTTTGGCACCCAAAGCCATATGTTCATCCGCTAAAGGAGTACGATGAAGAGAGGTTTCTACAGCCATCGCCAAACTATAATCAAAAATTATTTTAAAGTAAAGATAAAAATGATTAAATGGTGTGTTTGTAAACTCTTATGCCATCTTTTTGGAATATGGGGACATAATGATCCGCTTGTTTGATATCTGTAAAACAGTCCCCCATGTTTTCATTTTTATCGAGAACAATATAATCACCTTTACGCTTATCTTCACAAAGAAAATAATCTTTTTTATCTGAAACATACGCCACCAGGTGTTTGGTCAGGCTTACGGAGGCTTCCTGAGGAATTAATCGGATCGCCGTATTCATTGTTTGCACATAACGAGGGTCTCTTTTGATATAGGTATAATCCCACCAAAGGAAAAAATGACTCAAAATACAAATACATAAAAACCAAGAGAGAATTTCCTGGATTTTATCAGGAGGCAAGCCCCATTGACACAGGCATATATTAGAGGAGAATTTTTTGATGGCACCGGCACAAGCAACCAGTAAAAAAATGGCCGCAACGATATCGTAATGCCATGTGGGATAAGATAACGGGAGATTGGCCAAAAAATTGATCATCAGTTCCGGCAGGCCAAGGATCCAGACGGAAGAAAAAAAAGGGTAAATAATCCCCAGGGGAGATAAAAGCAAATACACAGAACGGAAATTGCACCAATGCCCCAAATTCGATGTTTGCAGGCCCCATATCACATTCGACCAAACGGGATAATCCGGGCGCAGAAAACGCCTTTTAATATTATCAATCAGCCATGCCGGATAAGGGTCAACATGATAGATTTTCTGGAAATGATAGATAATTCCCATGGAAAAAATGCCCCAAGCCACCCCCAAGAGAAGCGGCACGATAACCCAACGTTTTTCCTTTTTCAGATAAAGCGCATACAAACCATACATAATAGCTACGAGGGCGATATGTTCTTTGACGGATAAAGAAAGCAATAAAAAAATCAAAAAACTTTTAAAACGATTGTTAAGATAGAAATACAACGAAAATAAAAGAAGCGGCGGTAAAAAGCAAACTTCATGGGGCGCATTAAAATTCTGACCCACGATAAATGGGAAGAATAAATAGCCGAGTGTCAAAGGGAGAATGGACCTGTCATTGACGTAACGTTGTAAAATCAAATAAAAAGGTATAGCCGAAAAAGCCAGGAACAGTGTTTTGAGAATGAGTAAAGTCTCCGGATGAGGATAAATGAAATAAAAACCAGACAAAAGAATAAGAAAAGGTGAATTGTGAGTGACAAAGTTGGAACCGCTACAGGAGCTGTGGAAAAAATGTCCGTGAATATTATTCCATTGAATTTGGCTGGATATGGCCACATCAAATGAGCTGGCGTCTTGATAGTTCAGATGGCGTAAAACAGTAAGGACGCTAAAATAAACAGCATAAATCACTACGACAACCCAAACGCTCAACCATGATGAAACCGCTCTAGGGATATCCCTTGTTAATAGTGTATTCAAGATGATCACACCGACAAAGAGGACACCCAAGACACCCAACGATTGCAGGCCTTGCATCTGAGCATAAAAAAACTTATAAGGAATTAACAGAAGAAGTATCAAAAACGGCATTAGTGATAGGCGGGATAAGCGAAAAACCCGAGTCAAAAAAAGAACACCTAAAATCAAAAAGAATATGGCTAAAACCGTCGCATAGTCGGTCGGGAAGGATTCAAGATTGATAGCTAAGAAAAAAATAATAATACTACCCAGCAAAATAAGAAAAAGAAAGTCCTTCACATTCTGATCTCCGCTTTTTATTTTAAAAAACGCGCCTGACAGGACTCGGCGCCTTCCGCTTGCCCCTGCCTCATCTGCGGCAGGAGCTCGCTCCAGGTCGGCCACCCGCCCTATAAAGTCCTCCCTATTCGGTCGGACTTTATAAACAGGGCTCCTTTCGAGTCCCTCAGCAATATTTAAAACGCGCCTGACAGGACTCGAACCTGCAACCCTTAGTTCCGAAGACTAATGCTCTATCCATTGAGCTACAGGCGCAATGAGTTTAGTATACTATTAAAATTATTTTTTTTCTAAACATTCGGATAAAATAGAGTATGCTAATATTAGAAAAGGCCAATTTCTAATATGTTAAATTAAGGAAACGGCACAAATCCAAGAATTATTTGAGAAAGCAATTTTTGAAGAAGGGAGAAATACTATGAAACGAATGACTGCAGGGTTAATGGCCGTATGGATACTCTGGCCTGCCATTTCTTTCGCGCAGACGACACAAACGGTCCCACAAGCACCGGCTTCATGGGTTGCTTTCCAGCAACAACAGAAAGCTAAACTCACGGCTTTCTACCAGCAGTTAAATGCTGACAAAAAGGCTTTCTTGAAAGCGAATCCGGATGTGCAAGCTTACCTTAATCAAATGCGTACATTGGCCCGTACCCGTGCCCAAGCATGGAAAGCCGCGCATCCAAAACCTTCCGGCGGATAATTGGGGGGAATTTAATACTTTTGAAATTCGTAGGTCACAAAGAAGCTTCCCTGGGTCACACGTGCGACTTGGGATTCGATATCTTTATTGCCCTTGGAGTCGATGAGCACAATATTGCCGCGGGCGTGCGCCAAAGACGCCGTGTCCATATCTTTAAGTGTCGCTAAAAAATATCCTTCCCCGATCTTGGGGACGATAATTTCCCAGCGGCGAACTGTGTAATTGATGCTTTTAAGCTCATTGATCAAAGTTCTCATCGCATGGGAAGGCCCAAAACCTTTAAAGATAACGTCACTCGAGTCATCCATCATGCCTCTAGTGGGTGTAAACCATACCATCGCATCATACCGGCGCTGATAATAGAGAGCAATGTCCGCTGAAACCTTCTCGCCCACAATGACTACACGGCGGTCATTACTCGTGCCCAAATTGCCAATGGCACCCGGCCCCGTGATACATCCGGGAAAGACCCAACAGACTATTAAACTCAATAGGTACAACCGATTGACGTTCATAAAAAATATGTTGCTTTCAAATGAAGGACTCATACAATAGAATTGACGAAAGGTTACGACTATGGCTTACAATGATTTCATGAATAAAGTCAAGCAATGGGACAATCGTGCCGCGCAATGGATGTCCCGCCATTTTTATATCATTTTATTTGAAATTATCTTAGCTATTATCTTCCTACTGGCTTTTATTAACGTCTTAAAAATCCTTAACACCAGTTTTGATATTCATAAAAATAATACCCTTGAGCGGTTATTATTGATCCAATCAACCAATACTTCACTGATTGTTATGCTGCTATTATTAATAGCCTTAGGGGTTCTCAATATTATTAATAGCAACGCCCGATTCCGCAGCGTGCTTAAAAACATAGAATTCAATTTAAGCAGACGCCGCTCAGACAATAAACCGGAAGATTAAAAATACTCCTGGCATAATTCCTTAACACTGGTGACGATTTTGTCTTTGAGATGGCGCGGGGTTTTGATGCCAATGGCCTCTTGTTTCTTTTTCAAGTAATGCATACGTCCCAAACCTATACTCGCCGCGTAGATGGCCGCGTTATTCAACCCCTGGGTCGCCACCCCCATACGCACCGTCGTATTGACCCGCTCTTCGATACGCTCGATCAAACCCGGCAATAAAGCGCCTCCCCCGACCATCACAATCCCTTTATTTAATTGATGATACAAATAGGACCCCTTCACAACGGCTTCCAGATGGGTGAGAAAATTTTCAATTTCCCAATTGACCACTTCATACACAGATTCCCGACGGATAGGGATGTACCCTTTCTCCCGTTTAACTAAAATCTCGCCGTGGACCTGCTGGGGATTACTTTGAATGGCCACCGCGTGCGTTTTTTTGATCTCTTCGGCCAAATCAACGGTCAGACTCAAACGTTGGGCAATGTTCTGGGTGACATAATTGCCTCCCCAGGGAATAAACTGCACATCCCCTACAATGCCATTTTTAAAAAATATCACACTGGTAATATCGGCGCCGATATCCATCAAAGCGCAGCCTTGCTGTCTATCTTGGGGACCTATGGCCACGTCACTGGCCGCGAAACCGCTAAAAGCGACATGGCTGACCTCAAAACCGGCCTGATGCACCGCTTTGGTTAAATTGCGCACCCGCAACGTATTGGCCGTCAATAATAAAAGACTGGATTCTATTTTACGGCCGATCAAACCCGTGGGATTAATCGAAGAGTTCACATCATCGACTTTATACCATTGGGGAAAGTCATGGATGACTTCTTCTTCTAAACTGACCCCCAACAGCTTGGCCTGATGGTTGACTTTACGTAAATCGAATTGGGAAATCACCTTAGTCCCGCTGTCGATCAAAGGGATAACAGAAGATGTGCGACGGGCTGTCAAAATATTACCGCTGATTCCCAATTGTACCGCATGCACACGCACACCGGTCTTTTGCATAACTCCCTGGATAGTGCGATTAATGCAATCCGCCAATTCCGTAATATCGCTAATAGACGCTTCCTTAAAACCAGACGCCCGGGTGTCAAAAACGCCCAGCAAATCCAGGTTCTCCTCGTCTTTGGCGCGGACTATGCTCGCCTTCATCGTATGCGTACCTAAATCCAGGCCGCAAAAATATGGCGAACGACTACGCGTGCCCGGCATACGGGCCAATTGTTTCATTTTTTTAAGCATACATCATTCCTTAGGGACATCTGTAAGATTCGTTGGCGATCACGGGCTCCTTAAAACGTAAATCAATATATTTGACCTTGTTGAGATCAATTTTATTGCCGGCTATTAACATCTGCAATAACTCTATCTTATCCTTTGTATCATCCTGGTCAAGGATGACATGCATATTCTCACGTGTCGTCATATCGATCCTCGAAAGATTGCCTACTTCCATGGCAGTCAGTTGCCATCGTTTTAAATAAACAGAAAGCTTAAAACTATTAAGGATCTCCAGCGCCTCTGTCAGCTCTTTGTGTGAATATGTTCTCCCAAAACCGGCCAGTTTCTTTCCAGAGGAATGCCGTGCACCTGCGGCAAGTCTGCCGGCTGCGCGGAATAATACAGCGCCACCCCTTCCTTGTCCACTAACAAAAATTTCCCTTTAAAATAAATCTGCATTAAAGGTTCTCTTTTTTTAGCCAAAATCATGATGCGATCCGGCAATTGGCGCACCACCCTTAATTGAGCAATATAGGGATACTCTTGGGTGATTTGACGATCAAGTTTCTTAATATCAATCTTAAAAATATTGCTCCCTTTAAGCTGTTTTAATGCGCGCAAATTGATAAACTGAATGGATTTATCGATCATCACATCTTTGACGGCAAACAACGGGGAACTCGTCAGGAACTCAATGGTATTGACCCAAAGCGTAAAAAAGACCAAACCCATGAATAAAAAAACAATCACGCGGAGGACCGCAATGGTGGATATATTAACTGCCGGATTTTTTTGCCATACGCCAGGTCTAAAAGTTTTTCACACACTTGCAGAAAGCTATACCCCGCCGCATGGGCGGCTTTGGGAAAAAGGCTTGTCCCGGTAAAGCCAGGAATGGTATTGACTTCCAAAATGAAAGGTTGCTCATTGTCATCCACACGTAAATCGACCCGGGCAAACCCTTCACAACCCAAAACTTCATACGCACGCCGTGACACGGCTTGAATGTCTTTAGTCAAACCCTCAGCAATGTCCGCCGGGCATATATAGCGAGTGGCCCCTTTTTGATATTTAGCGGTAAAGGTAAAAAAATTCTCTTGAGGACAAATTTCCACCAAAGGCAAAGCCTCCCCGTCAAAAAGCCCGGCGGTGAATTCACGGCCTTTAATAAACTGTTCAACGATAACCTGCGGCCCGTAACCTAACGCATCTTTGAACGCTGCGTCCCACTCGGAGGGGTGGCGTACTATATGGACACCGATGCTTGAGCCTTCGCACGCGGGCTTAACCACGACGGGTGTCGATTTTAAACAGCCCCATACCGTTTTAAAATCCACATCCTTACCGTCGGTAATGAAATAATTCTCTGCCACAGGCAAACCGGCTGATTGTAAGGCCTTTTGGGTCAAAATTTTATTAAAAGCCATTTGACTTGCCCTTACTCCTGAGCCGGTATAAGGAATATCGAGATTTTCCAAAATACCCTGAATGACCCCATCCTCTCCCAGGCGGCCGTGCAAAGCTATGAAAGCAATATCCAGCGGCGTTTCTTGTATTTGCCGGATAATGCGGGGGACATCATCGCTAAGTATATCCAAAATCTTCACACGATAACCTTCTTGTGCTAAAGCATCCGCCACAGCCCCACCGGAACGCAAAGAAATCTCCCTCTCCGAGGAATACCCGCCCATTAACACCCCTATGGTCCCGAAGTTATATTGACTCATGAAACTTCCTCCAGATGCTTTATTGTCTTTAAATTTTTAACCAGTTCGTCCGACAGATGATAAATATCTCCGGCCCCTAAAAAAAGGACCATGTCCCCACAGCACACAAGGGTCTGTAAATGTTTTAGAATATCTTCTTTTTTGAGGAAAGTAACTTTGGGCCCCAAAACAGCTTCCACTTTTTCAAGTAATGCCCTCACCCCCACTCCCTGGGAAATCTTCTCGCCTGCTGAATAAATATCCGTCAATATCAATTGATCGAGAGCTCTTAAGGCTTTCGGCAATTTCATTCAAAAGAAATTTGGTCCTGGAATACCGATGAGGTTGAAACACCACAATCAGACGTTTGGGCCCAAATAAACGGGCGGCCTTTAGTGTCGCCTCGATTTCAGCCGGATGATGGCCGTAATCATCAACCACCATCACATCATCCACACGCCCCTTCAATTGAAAACGGCGTTTGACTCCTGTAAAATTTTTAAGTGTCTTATGCATGACTTGGTTAGAAATACCCAACTCTAAGCCTAAAGTAATACAGGCCAGGGCGTTTAGAATATTATGACGCCCCGGGACATTAAGCTCGAAGTCTCCCAACTTGCCACGACGGGTATGGCAAGCAAAAGAAGAATGAAATCCTTGACTTTCAATAGCAGTGGCATACACATCCTGCCGATCACTAAGGCCATAACTGATCGCGGACACATTTTGCGCGCGCACAAGCCCCAGCAGTCTGGTATCTTCCCCGCAGACAATCACCTTCCCGCCTTTGGCCGTACACCGGATAAATTTGGCATACGCGTCGGTGATGGCCTCCCAATTTTTATAAAAATCCACATGCTCAAAATCCATGTTAGTAATAATCGAATAATGCGCCTTAAAATAAAGAAAGGTGCCGTCGCTCTCATCCACTTCAGCGACAAAATATTTCCCCTCCCCTAAATTGGCATTGTAAGCCTCCCCGTTGATGATCCCTCCGATAGCAGTAGTGGGGTGAAGGCCGGCATTAATCAGGAGGCTTGAAACCATAGAGGTGGTCGTGGTCTTACCGTGCGCTCCGGCAATGGTAATCCCCATTTGTTCATTGACCAACTGGGCCAATACCTCGGCCCGGCGTAAGACCACCATATTGCGGCTGACCGCTTCAATCAGTTCAGAATTATTAACACGGACAGCCGATGAATAAACCACATAATCCGCGCCCTTGACATTGCTGGTATGATGGCCGATGACGATGTGCGCTCCTCTTTTACGAAGCTCTGCCGTTAATTCATTGTCCTTCAAATCAGAACCGCTGACCGTATGCCCTTTGGCCAAAAGAGAGAACGCCAACGTCCCCATACCGATGCCGCCGATACCGATCAAATGATAATGTTTGCCCATGACCTCTACCCCTGCAAATAATCAACCCAGGCCTGATTCAACTCGTCTAAATTCTTAAATCTCGCATACACTTTTTCCAACGCCTTATCAAAAGGCGTATTATTTTTAAGTTCACGGCAAAACATAAAAAATGGCGCCTCGCCTAATTCCGTAATCATAAAATAGACAAGACTGGCAGATTCGGCATAAAACAGTTGCACCAGCTCTTGCTGGGAATTTATATATAATCGCATATGTGACAGTTTAGATAAAGGAATAAATTGACCATTTTCAATGGCCTCTTTAACTGCTTTTTTGGCCCCCAAACGTTTAGCTTTTTCCTGGTACACGGCCACCCCTTCTTCAAACCATAAAGGTATATTGATCGTCGTCCCTACCAATTCTCTAAAAATAATATGCCCCAACTCATGCGGCAGGATCGAATCAAAGAACCCTTGGGCCTCCGGAAATGTTTTAATCACCTTGGCGCGCGCAAAAGCAACCCCGTGCGACCAGAGGGCCTGATGAGCATTTTTAACAAAATCTTCCTGGTCGCTGTAAATATAAATAGAGGCCCGCTTGTCCAAAGACCAGTGTTCATAGCGGGTCATGCCTAAATTATCCGTGACCCTCTTGAATTCATCTTCAGCGCAATCCATCGTAGTTTGGACAAAATCTTCGGGGACATCGGCACGGTAATAAACGATAAAATCCTCTCCCTGCATTTGCTGCCAGTGGTCTTCAACCACATCCGCGAATGAAGGATGGATGAATACCAACATCCCCATACATAGCAAAGGCGGCATTATTTTTTCCGTATTTCTCATAATCCTTCCGCGACTAAAGCCAATTGCCGTGCCGCATCCTCTTGCAATAACCCTCTGGTCTTGGTCTGTAAATCTTTTCTTGAGGTGTCACCCTTGAGCAGGCGCCTGACAGCCTCTTGCAATGAATCTTTGGTCAAATTTTTCTGCTCAATAACAATAGCAGCCCCACAGGCCGCTAAAACATCTGCGTTATATTTTTGATGGTTACCGGCAAAAGGATACGGGACCAAAACAGCCGCTAACCCCAAGAGACCCAATTCGGTAACGGTCGCCGCGCCCGCACGGGCAATGACCACATCCGCTGCGGCATAGGCCTGACTGATATCATCAATAAACGCATACACCACAACCGGTAAATGAGCTTTACTGTAACGCTCTTGATACAATGTATACTCCTTGGGGCCGGTCATATGAATGGCCTGAAAATTAACAGCAGGCAGGCCCTCCATCAGTTGGTAAAATACTTCATTTAATTTCTGACTGCCCTGGCTCCCGCCTAAAAGCAGCAAAATTTTTTTATCCGGGGCAAGGTTAAACCTCGCGCGCGCCTCCGGCTGACTAATCACAACACTGCTGTGACAAGGGCAGCCGGTCCACACGGCTTTTGCCCGACTAAAATATTTGCGGCTGGCTTCAAAACTGATCGCCACTTTTTTAACAAACTTCGAAAGAAAAATATTGGCACGCCCCGGAACAACATTTTGTTCATGGATCATCGTCGGCCGTCGCATTAAAATTCCCGCCATGACCACAGGAAATGCCCCATAGCTGCCGAAACCGATGATTTTATCCGGTGCGCTTTTGTGTACGACGTCAAAAGAACGGCATACCGCCCCTGACATCATTGTCACAAATTCAAGCCAACCCTTAAAAGAACGGTCATCAAGACCATGGGCCGCCAAAGAATAGAAAGGAAAACCCAAAGCCCTGATTTTATCCTCTGAACGTCCCAAAACCCCGGCAAAGGTGACTGTATGTCCTCTGACCTTCAAGGCTTTAGCTGTCTGGATGGCCGGAAAAATATGCCCGCCCGTGCCTCCGGTCGCGATCAGTACATTCATTAATAATCCTGAGTCTTAGAAATATTTAACAACAAAGCAATGGCTATTAAGTAAAAAATCAAAGCTGAACCGCCGTAACTGATAAACGGCAAAGGCAGGCCTTTGGTGGGAAAAGCGCCTATGCTCACCCCCACATTGACCACAGCCTGAAGTCCCATCATCATAACGATCCCCATCCCTAAAAAATACCCGAAAGCATGATTAGTCTGACGGACAATGCGGGTGCCCTGCCAGATAAAAATACCAAAAAGACAAATAACCGACAATGTGCCTATCAATCCCAATTCCTCACCGATGATCGAGAGGATAAAATCCGTATGCGCCGCCGGCAGATAAAAAAGTTTTTGCTGACTATGCCCCAGACCGATGCCGAAAATACCGCCGGACCCCAAAGCAATTTGTGACTGGGTCAATTGAAAACCGATACCCTGGCTGTCTTGCCAGGGATCCAAAAAAGCAATGATACGCGCCACACGATAAGGTTCTTTGACAATTAAATAAGCCACCAAAGGGACGGCCGAACAAAAAATAAGCGCCAAATGCCAAAGCCTGGCACCGGCCAAAAACAACATGCGTCAATGTCACCACGGCGATTTCAACGGTCGTCCCCAAATCCGGCTGTTTCACGGTCAAGGCACAGACCAAGCCCATCACTAAAAGCGGCGGCAAAAACCCGTTCTTAAAACTCTTAATGACCTGCTGTTTGCGGTCCAAAAAATCCGCGGTGTAAATGATCATCGCGAGCTTAGCCATTTCGGAGGGCTGAAAATGAAAAACCCCGATCTTAAACCACCGGCGGGCCCCGTAGCTTTCACGACCGATATGCGGGATCAAAACCAGAACTAAAAGGACAACACTTATCCCTATCAAGAGGCGGGCATGCGGTTGGATCTGACGATAATCAAAGACGTAAAATAAAAAAAGAGGCCACTAGACCCAAAACCAAAAATAGCATATGGCGTTTGAGATAATACAGGCTGTCACCATAAGTTTGCATGGCATTGACACAGCTGGCAGAGTAAATCATCACAATGCCCACACAAATCAAGGTCAACACAGTCATCGTTAAAGCAACCCGTTGTTCACGCATATTATTACGTGTGCCCCTTTAAACTATTAACAATTTCTTTAAACACCCTCCCCTGTGTTCATAATCTTTAAACATATCAAAACTGGCGCACATCGGGGACAGTAATACGCATTCGCCTGATCTGGCGTCCTGCGCGCAGCCTTAACCGCTTCTTGTAAAGAATTCACGGTATCCACGGCACGACATCACCAAATGTTGATTTCATAATGTCACGCGCCTGGCCGATGGCAATCATATGTCTGACTTTTTGGGCCACCAAAGATTTTAAAGGCGAATAATCCAAATGCTTGTCTAATCCCCCGCAAATCATCACCATTGGCTTTGCGGCCCGCTCCAAGGCCCATCGCCCGGCTTCCACCGTCGTTGATTTAGAATCATTAATAAAATCCACACCCTTTAAATCGACGCACGAATTCCAGGCGATGTTCCACCCCTTTAAATGCCGCAAATGTCTTAAAACAAATTTCATCGCTAATGCCCAAGGCCTGGGCCGCCTCCATCGCTGCCAAATAATTCGGATTATCCACTCCCGCCGGCTTATCAGGTCTATTAAAAAAACGCACCTGAGCCTTTAATTTGCTCCCGCCACTGTCTTAGAGCTCAAGGATCTAAAATAATTAAGAACAGCGAAATCCTGCGCTATCCTGATTCGCAAAAATCTTGCATTTGGCCTGAAAATATTCTTCCAAATCCTTATGCCGGTCTAAATGGTTCTGACTAAAATTCGTCCATACCGCCACATGCGGCTTAAAATGAATGGTGCTCTCTAATTGAAAAGAACTGATTTCCAAAACCACCGTGTCCGTGGGTTTTAAATCCAGCACGTGCTTGGAAAATGGACTGCCGATGTTACCGCATAAGCACACGGGGCGCCCCGCGTATTTAAGAATTTCCGCAATGACGGTTGATGTCGTTGTCTTTCCATTACTGCCGGTGACAGCCACCACAGGGCATGGGCATAAACGAAACGCCAATTCCACCTCACCCATGACTTCAATACCGCGCTGTTCTGGCCCACACGACCGGTGAAGCATCAAGACGCACGCCGGGACTCAACACCACATAATCACTATCTTGAATAAAAGTCCTGGGTATGCCCCCCGGCTTCAACGGTCACACCGGCAGGCTCAGATAATTCTTTAAGCTGAGGACTAAACCCATCCAGCGGTTTATTCTCCGAAATCTTAGGATGCCCTCCCAGCCGTAAAACAGCATTAGCCACAGCAATCCCGCTTCTCGCCGCGCCGATGATGGTTACTTTTTTGTTCTTAAGATTAAAAGACATGTTACCGGATTTTCAACGTCGTCAACGTCAGCATCGCCAGTATGATGGCCAGAATCCAGAAACGGACGATAATTTTATTTTCATTCCAGCCTGATAATTGCAAATGGTGATGGAACGGTGACATTTTAAAAATACGCTTGCCGGTCAATTTAAAAGACAACACCTGCAGGATCACTGACCCGGCTTCAATGACAAAAACCCCGCCTAAAACCATCAGCCACAATTCCTTTTTGATTAAAACAGCAACCATGCCCAAACTGCCGCCTAACGCCAAAGACCCCACATCGCCCATAAAAACAGTGGCCGGATAACAATTAAACCATAAAAACCCCAGACTTGATCCGACGATGGCAGCACAGAACACGGTCAATTCACCTGAGCCCGGCACATGGGGAATAAACAAATACTCGCTCATACGCACGTTGCCCGTCACATAACTTAAAGCCCCCAGGGTAAAAGCGACCATCAAAGTGCTCCCAATAGCCAAACCATCAAGACCGTCGGTCAGATTAACGGCATTACAAGAACCGACCACCACTAAAACGACCCAAAACACAAAAAACGGCCCCACATTGATGATCAGATTCTTAAAAAACGGCACATCCAGATTGGTCGTGATGTCCGGATATAAATACACGAAGATCCCGACAATAAAAGCAATCAGGACCTGCCAAAAAAATTTAGCACGGACAGAAATGCCGCGGTGGGAGCCGATGCCTTTTAACTTCACATAATCATCGACACCTCCCACTACAGCTAAAGCGAGACACACCCAAGACGTCATGATAATAAACATATTAGACCAATTACCCCATAAGCCCACCGAGAGCAAAATGCTTCCGACGATAAAGACCCCGCCCATGGTGGGGGTGCCTTCTTTTTTAACCTGAAACTGGTCTAAGCCCGGAGCGTCCTGACGTTTGGCTAATTCACGAATACGGCGTTCTTTAGATAAATTAATAAAGATAGGCCCGAATATCATGCACAGCAAAAAAGCCGTGACCGCGGCCATGCCGGCGCGAAAGGTGATATAACGAAAAATATTAAAATAGGTGAAATGAGGAGCCCACTGTGTTAAAAAATAAAACATATAGACTTAAATCCCTCCTTTAGGTGAGGCCAATAAGAATTCAGCCACTTGTTCCATCCTCATCCGCCGGGAACCTTTAATCAAGACAGCATCCCCGTTATGAAAAACTTTTGTCAAACATTTTTGCGCAGACTCAACATCCTTGCAAGCAAATACCCGGATTTTTTTATTGCGCCGCTGTACTTGTGTGGCCATCAGCCGGGCCAAATGGCCCACGGTGATCAAAACATCCGTATTCCCCGCGGCAATAATCGTGCCCAGCTGACGGTGCAATGCTGGCGAGCGACTGCCTAATTCCAGCATATTGGCCGCGACCAATATCCTTTGCCCCTGAGTTTCAATGGTCTGCAGGGTTTGCAAAGCCAATCTCATGGACACCGGATTGGCATTATACGTATCATTGACCAGCCACCCTTTGCCTAAACGGACAATTTGCCCTCGCCCTTGAGGAAATTCAAAAGTTTTGAGCGTTCGGACAATATCCGCCACAGGCACTTTAAAAAATACGCCGCAGACAAATGCTGCCATAGCGTTATAAACATTATCAACCCCACAGGAATTCAATTCAACACTTTTCCCGAACAACTGCGAGCTATGGCGAGTGTCCGGTAAGAGGACGGAGTGTCCGGCGAACAACTGTGAGTGTCGGTCAATACGACCATGAGGACCGTTTACCATAAAACGCAGATAACGGCCCGCATGGACCCTGACCCCCGATGCCCGCCAGCGGGCTGGTGGCTTAGTCCCATAAGTCATAATTTTAAAAGGATGCCTTTGACGGATTTTACCGGATAAAAGCGGATCATCGGCATTAAGAACAACCGTATCTCGATGCCCCATAAAAGAGGTCAGGGTCCATTTTTCTTTTAAAACACCCCCGGGGGTCTTTAATTTTTCCAAGTGCGATTCGCCGATATTGGTCATGATCGCCACCTGTGGGCGCGCCACGTCGGCCAACCAACCGATGTCCCCAGGCTGATTCGTACCGCATTCCAAAACAACTATGCTGTGATGAGGCTTTAACTTAAGCAAGGTCAACGGAACGCCGATATGATTATTCTGGGTCCCTTCATTTTTTAAGACCTTATATTTACGGCTTAAAACAGCAAAGATCATTTCCTTGGTCGTGGTCTTGCCGGCACTTCCGGTCAAAGCGACCACCGGCACCTTAAAACGCAAACGATGGAAACGGGCGATGTCCCCCAAAGCGCGGGTAGTATTTTTAATACGGATGACGCTGATTTTAGGATTGCTGATAGCCACCGGCTTATGCACCATAATGACGCGGACACCCCGAGCGATGACATCATCAATAAAATCATGCCCGTCAAAAACGTCCCCTTTGACCGCAATGAACAATTCCCCTTTTTTGATCGTGCGTGAATCAATGCAGACACAGCGCACTCGAGCACGGGCCGGCCCCTGCACCAAGGTGCCCTTCGTGGCTTCTACAATTTCGCTAATCGTAAACATTGAGAAATCCCTTCACAATTTCCCGCTCGTTAAACCCAATCGTGTGATCCTTAAAAATCTGATAATCTTCATGGCCTTTGCCGGCGATCAAAACAATTTGATTCTTTTGGGCCAGTTTTAACGCCCGTCCAATCGCCTGGCGGCGATCAACGCAGATTTCATAATTATCCTTTGAAAAACCCATAATCACTTCATCAATGATGGCTTGGGGGTCCTCGCTGCGCGGGTTATCGCTGGTGACAATAGAGTAATCCGCCAACGCACAGGCCACCTGCGCCATTTTAGGACGTTTGGTACGGTCACGGTCGCCCCCGCATCCGAAAACCAGAATAATTTTTTCAGGACTTACCGCTTTTAATGACCTTAACACATTGAATAAACCATCCTCGGTATGCGCGTAATCGATAAAAATAAAAAACCCTTGTTTATTATCGATCGGTTCAAGACGCCCTACCACATGAGTCAAATGTTCAATGCCTCGACGAATAGTTTCCGCATCCAACCCTTGGGACACCCCCCAGGCAAATGCCGCCAAAATATTATACATGTTATGTCGGCCTATAAAACGGGTATGAACACTGATCTGACCTGACGGAAAAACAATAGCACAGTGACTGCCGTCTAAATGATAGGTTATATTTTCGGCGCGCACATCCGCCGGATGATCGATAGCATAGGTCAGAATCGGACTTTGAATCATCGGCACAAGTCGCTGTCCATAAGGGTCATCCGCATTGATCACAGCCACCGCGCCGGGTGAAAGCCCCTTAAACAATAACGACTTGGTTTTAAAATAATTCTCCATGGTCTTGTGATAATCCAAATGGTCCTGGGTCAAATTGGTAAAAATACCCGCTGAAAAATTAATACCGTCGACCCTACCCTGATGGAGGGCATGGGAAGAAACCTCCATGACACAATAATCCGCATGCAGGGAAACTAATTGCGACAGGAAGCGTTGGTTGTCCAAAAATCCGGGAGTGGTATTTTTAGAGGGGATAATTTGATCATTGATGCGGGAATTGATTGTGCCGACGACCCCGCAACGCTGCCCGGCCGCATGAATGATAGATTCAATAAGAAAGGTGATGGTGGTCTTGCCGTTAGTGCCGGTGACGCCGATGGTCTTGATTTTTCCGGATGGATTGTCATAGAAACGGCCCCCTATACCATGCAAAAAAGATTTAGGGTCATCCACCACCAACACACACACATCCCCTGCCAATGGCTTGGACACACCTGCACGCTTGTCGCTCGTTTTAACTATAATTTTAGCCCCTCGGGCAATCGCATCCTCGATAAAATCCTGTCCATCGAACTTGGCTCCTGACAAAGCGACAAACAAACCGCCTGCCTCTAGCTCTCGTGAATCACAAGAAATAGTACGGACTTCAAAATCAGCCCAACCCCCGAGTAAGGGTTTGGTATAAATACCATCAACCAAATCGCCTAAACGCATGACTTTATTCTTTCTTATCTTACACTATCATCATCCATGTCAGGCATCTGCCCGGCATTAAGGTATTTTAAAGAATCCCCCACCACTTCAGCAAAAACCGGTGCTGCGACCGTGCCGCCGTAATAAGCCGGGTGGGGCTCATCAAAAACTACGACAGCCGCCAGCTGAGGATTGTCTACCGGAGCAAAACCGATAAAGGTCGCATAAAAATGTGCATGTGAATAGATACCGCCAACCACCTTTTGCGCTGTCCCGGTTTTTCCCGCGACAGTAACTCCCTTAATGGCCGCTTTCGTACCGGTCCCTTCCTGAACGACACCATACAAAATAGCTTTCATGCGTCTGGACGTTGCCTTAGAAATGACCTTATCCAAAATCTTAGGCGCATTCTGAAAGATGATTTGACCTTGAGAGTCCTTGACACTCTTGACCACAAAGGGGCGCATATAAACCCCGTCATTAGCAATAGCAGAAATAGCGCCGAGCAACTGAATAGGCGTGACCGTCACTTCTTGCCCGATAGGAACCGCTCCGATAGAAGTTTTGGACCATTGTCTGACGGGTTTTAACATGCCGCGTGCTTCGCCGGGTAAATCAATGCCGGTTTTCATACCGAAACGAAAATGATGCGCATAATCATACACCCTCTGCGGACCTAAACGCTGGGCCACCTTGGTCGTCCCGATATTGCTCGACTGCTCAATGACCTGTTTAAAGGTAATCGTCCCTAAAGGCTCATGATCATGGAGAATATGATTGGCCACGCGATAGGCACCATGCTCGCAATTGATCATATCCCCCTCTTTGATAACCCCCTCCTGCAAAGCCGCTGAAGCCGTAACAATTTTAAATGCTGAGCCCGGTTCATAAGTAAAAACAATCGCGCGATTGGTCCGTGACTCCGGCGTGCTTTTAGAGGCTTCTTCCAAATTATAAGTGGGACGGTTGGCAAAAGCCAGAATTTCTCCGGTCTTGGGATTCATCACAATAATGCTCGCCCCCTTGGCGTTGTATTTCTTATACATTTTATCCAAAGCCCGCTCGGCAATAAATTGAATCGTTTCATCAATGGTCAAAACCACGCTAAAGCCATCCACGGCCGGGACATAACCCTTATCAAACATCAATTCCCTCTGGCGGGCATCGCGCAAAATAATCGCGGCACCGGGTTGTCCTTTAAGATATTTATCGTAATCACGCTCAAGGCCGTCCAAACCGTTATTATCCATTCCGGCAAAACCGACCAAATGCGCAGCCAAACTTTGGTTGGGATAAAAGCGTTTGCTTTCTTTAATAAAGCCAATACCCTGTAATTTTAAATCCCTGATCTGGCGGTAAATGCCTTCCGGCACCTTGCGCGCGATCCAAACGAAATATTTATCTTTATCTAATTTGGCACGGATCTGTTGACCATCGACTTTCAAAATCCTGGATAATCCTTCTACCACAAGATCGGTATCACGTTGCTGGCGCATGGCGCGGGCATTCGCATAAACAGAATAAACCGGCAAATTAATCGCCAGGGCCCTCAAATTGCGCTCATATATAGTCCCGCGCTTAGGTTCAAGAATAATGGAATGTTCATGTTGTCGTTGGGCTAGATGGCTGAGATAGGCGCTGCGGAAAATCTGGATAAAAATCAAAAAACCAACGGAGTATGCAAACCCTGTAAACAAAAATATGCACACCACCGCAAATCGAAGGGGATACTTACGCAGATACAATTTAGCCTCTGTTTATCTAATTATTTTGGTCCCAGGCCTTGGCTTCCTGAGCCCCCAAAAAAGAAAATAAATTCCAAATGGGATTTTCAACTTTAACCTTAGGCGCTGCCAGCCCCGGCACTCTTGATGCCGCAGACGATACCACCGTCATCACACGGCCGCGATCCATAAACTGCAAACTATTCTCTTTTTCCAAAAGTTGATTGCCCAAATTGTTAGCGGATTTGAGTGTCAAAATTTGATGGGTCAGCGCTCCGTTGGTATCGGCTAATTCATGGATGATTTTTTCTTTATCTTTACCATTATACGCTAATTCAAAAATTTTCATCTGCATATGAATATACAGCAAAGACATGATGGTGGCAAAGACGGCAACTTTAAAATAAGTTTTTAAACTCATCGAACCCTTTCAATGACTCGCATCTTAGCGCTACGGCTGCGTGGGTTATGCGTACACTCCTGGTTATCAGCCACCAAAGGCTTTTTAGTCAAAATTATGCCTTCGTCAGCCATGCCCCAGGCGCGAAATTTATTTTTCACAAGGCGGTCTTCCAGAGAATGAAATGAAATCACACATAGCCGCCCGCCGCTTTTAAGTGCCTTGAAGCACACATCCAACCCTTGAGCCAAAACTTCCAATTCCTCGTTAACGGCGATACGCAGGGCCTGAAATGTCCTGGTCGCCGGATGAATACGCCCGCGCGTATAACCATGAGGCAAAGCGCGCAAAATAATATCCGCCAAAGCTTTTGTGGTCGTAATCTTCGCCTGGGCTCTGTTCATTACAATGGCCGCGGCAATCCTTCTGGCGAAGCGTTCTTCGCCAAATTCACTGATCATGTCTTCAAGCTGGGCTTCTTTAAGAGTATTGACCAAATCCGCGGCTGTTGGAGCACCCGCCATCGGGGTCCATCCTCATATCCAGAGGTCCGTCATATCTAAAGGCGAACCCGCGACTTTGATCATCCAGCTGAAAACTCGATATCCCCAAATCTAAAAGAATTCCGTCGACAGCGCTAACTTGAAGTGTAATCAAAATTTGATCAAGGCTACTAAAGCTCCCCTGCAACAAATCAACCCTTAAGCCCAGAGAAGCCAACCGTATTTTAGCCTGCGCCAAAGAGGCGCTGTCGCGGTCTATGCCAATCAAATGCCCGTGCACTCCCAGTGCCTGGGCCATCAACACAGCGTGTCCGGCTAAACCCAATGTCCCGTCGACCGCCACCCCACCGACAGGCAAACGCAATAATTCAAGAGCCTGCTTGGGCATGACGGGTATATGGACGTCATCGCCAGTTGCCATGTTTAATCCACATCCAGCATATGTTCCGCGGTTTTCTCAAAATCCCCGCTGGATTTACTAAAGAATTCCCGCCACAAAGCCGTTTCCCAAATTTCGATACGATTGGAAATGCCTATGACCACCGCATCTTTTTTGATGCCGGCAAAATCTTTCAGATACTGAGGGATAATGAAACGCCCCTGTTTATCGGGCGACACTTCGACGGCACCGGAGAAAAACATACGGTTAAAAGAACGCGCCTCCCCTTTGGTAAAGGGGAGGTTCTTAAACCGCTGCTCCTGCATACGCCATTCGCCTTCCGCGAACATAAAAATACATTTATCCAAGCCGCGGGTGACAAAAAACTTCTCAATGCCGTTTTCACGGGCCACCTCGCGAAACCGGGCAGGCAAAATCAAACGGCCTTTATTGTCAATACCATGACTGTATTCACCGTAAAACATTTACTCCACCTTCCTCCACTTTACTCCACTTAATGGCAAGTATAAACCTCGCTAAAGGCCTTGTCAATACACAAAATAGGTTCTTTCCAAGTCCTTTCCAAGTTTATGAGGACATTGTATTTCCTTCTCAGGCACGCATTGTAAGGAATAAATTTATTCTTTTCGCTTCACTGGTCGATTTTTTAACGCCAAAGGTCTCATGCTTCTTCGGTGGCTGAACAACTCGCCTTCAGCTTCTCTGGAAGCTGAAGGCTCAAACAAGTTCAGCCATCCCTCGGCCTAAAAGCCTCGGGATTCCCTCGAAGCATGAGCTGCTTTGGCTAAAATCGACAGTGTCGCTTCAAAGAACAAATTTATCCCTTACAATGCACGCGTCTAGAGCTGAAAAGCTATTATGTGTGAGGCACAATAAGGAATTTCTCGCCAAATGTTTGCGAGGCTTTACATCAAAAATATTCCAAATGAAGAGAATCTTTAGAATATTTTTGATGTAAACCGAAGCAAACGGCGAAAATATTCCGTGCCGAATACATAATAGTTTTCAGCTCGATGGGCGAGCGTGCCTGAGAAGGAAATACAATGGCCGAATAGACACGTGCAATAGTTTTAAGCGAAGTATCTGCGGGAGAGGGATTCGTCTTTTTGGATTTGACGGATCAAATTTTGAGGACTGGCGAAGGTCTTTTCATTGCGGATTTTCTTCAAAAATTCCACCTGCATGTGCTGACCATAAATATCCCTGGAAAAATCAAGGATATAGACTTCCAGATACAATTGAGAATTCTGTTTTTCAAACGAAGGCCGTGTGCCTATATCGGCTATAGCGGGATAACTTTTTTTGCCAAGCAAGGCGCGAACGATATACACCCCCTGCGGCGGAAGAATGTCCGCCTCATACGCGATATTGGCTGTTGGATAACCCAAGCTCTTACCGCGCTGTGAGCCTTTTACTACAGTCCCGGAAACAGACACGCCGCGGCCTAACAGGCGCGCGGCCTGGTTTAGTTGGCCTTCACGCACCAATTGGCGTATACGCGTGCTGCTGATAATCATTCTCCCCTGTTTAAGCTGAGGCACCGCATGCATTTCATAGCCGTATAGGGCACTCAGTTTTTGAAACAAAGCAATATCCCCGCGTCTATCCTTACCAAAATGAAAATCCTCACCGACAAACACCGCTTTAACCCCTAATTTTTCAACTAAAATATTTTTAATAAATTTCTGCGGATCGATGTGGGCAAACCGAAGATTAAAACGTACCACCAAACAAACCTTCACACCCCAATCATCCAACACACTCAAACGGTCCCGTAACGAAGATAAATACGCCAATTTCACATCGGGCCGCAACACATGGACCGGATGGGGGAAAAAAGTCATCACTATAGGTTGGGCGCTAAGGCGTTGGGCCGTCGATAGCATCTGTTGGATCAAATACCGATGCCCGCAGTGCATCCCGTCGAAAATACCGATGGCTACACAGGTCTTTTTCAAATGCAGTTTAGAGCGGCCATTTAAGGATATGACTTTCATTGAGATCTTTCAACATCACAGCATCTTGTATTTCAAAAGGGCCGACCTTAATGCGTTCGATTTGGGCAATACACGCTCCGCAGCCTAAAACTTCCCCCACATCCTCGGCTAATTGGCGCACATAAGTCCCTTTCGAGCAACTCATCAAAAATTCCACATCAGGCAGACGGCATTGCAAAATCCTTAATTCATCGATACGAATCTTGCGAGCCGCACGTTGTACTTCCTTGCCCTGGCGGGCTATTTTATACAAACGCTCTCCTTTATACTTGACCGCGGAAACCATGGGCGGCTTTTGCTCGAGGGCACCGGTAAAACGCGCGAAAACATCCTTAATCTTTGTCTCGTCAATGTCCGCATACGGCCTTTCCAATAATACCTGCCCCATGATATCCGCAGTTGTAGTCTTGACACCTAAGCGCAAAGTCGCCCGGTAGGATTTATCAAAAGCCACAAATTTATCAAAAAGCCGGGTGGACTTGCCTAGCAAAATAACCAGCACGCCGGTAGCCAAAGGGTCAAGCGTACCCGCATGCCCTACGCGTCGTATTTTAAACTTACGGCGGACCGTGGCCACCACGTCGTGAGACGTGATGCCCAAAGGTTTGTTAACCAGCATAATGCCTTGCAGTGAATTTTCTATAGTCGCAGAACTCATAAGACTTTACCCACAGCCCGACAAATCGTTTTTTGGGCAACAGCTAACGGCTGATAGATTTTACAGCCGGCCGCTTTACGATGACCTCCGCCGTCAAATTGTTGGGACAACCGGGCCACGTTAACATGTCCTTGGCTGCGCAAATTGACCCTCGTTTCTTTAGAATTTAACTGCGTTAAAATAATGATCACTTCAATGCCATCCACCGAACGCAAGAAGGTGAACAGTTTTTCTTTTAAATCAAAACTCTTGGAAAAACGGGATTCTATTTTTTTAGGTAAAGTTACACAATAAACTTTATTGCCATAAAGCAAACGGGCATCATGAATCACTTGCGTAAAAAGTTTCATATCCGCCACCGGTATACCGACGTAAAGACGGTCATACATCTGGGGCGCTGAAATCTGATAGGACATAAGCTCGGCTATCTTATGATGGCAAGATACGGAAGTATTCTCCCAACGGAATGAACCTGTATCGGTCATAATGCCCGCATACAACAGGCGTGCCAAATTCCGGTTCAAAGGATACCCGGCTTCTTTAAAGAAATCGAATATCATCTCGCAGGAGGAAGAAGCTTTGGTGTCAACGACATTGATACTGCCAAAGCGCTCGTTAGTCAGATGATGATCGATATTGACTAAAGGTTTGTCTTCTTGAATCAATCGCCTGACCCCGCCAATGCGCTTTAAGTCGCCGCAATCGAGTACAATAGCCGCATCATAATCCAAGCCTCTAACGTCACTCGCCTTTTTGAGACTGGAGATGGCCGGCAAAAACTTAAGCCAATCAGGACACGCGTCTTCATTGAGTACATAAACCTGCTTACCCTGACTTTTTAAAAATAGACTCATCGCCAGCGCCGCAGACAAGGCATCAGCATCGGGGTTATGATGGGTGGTCACTAAAAATTTCCGGTTGTGCCGGATGACATTTAAAACCGCGTTAAAAGCTCTCATCCCCTTGGCCTCCCTGCTTAAATATGACTTTTCAGTTGTTTAATTTCTTCCAAAGTTTTATCAATATCCGCCGCATACTTGACGCTCTTGTCATAAATAAAATGAAATTCCGGCGTGTAGCGCAGCTCCAGGCGCTGGCTGATCAGCTTGCGGATATACCCACGGCAGCTCTCGAAACCTTTGACCGCGGCCTGGATGTCCTTGGGAGCATCGGAAAGCGTGCTAAACTTGACCCGGGCATGTTGCAAATCTTTGCTGACATCAACACTCATAATAGTCACAAAAGAAATCCTCGGGTCGCTGATTTCTCCCAACTCAAGCATGACTCCAAGCTCCCGTTTAATTGATGAATTGACCTTCTCGATACGCATCTAAATACTCCTTTGATGATAGGCATTCCAAGCTTTTAAACATTGAATCGCTTCTTGCGATCTGGGCTCTTTAAGGATTTTATTAAAGTCCTTAAGATACCTCTGCGGCTTGATTGTATCAAGCACTTTAATTTTTATGGCGGATTTTAAAATTTTCAATGTCGAGGCCTCCATCCTGAAGGCAAGCCGTGCTTTAAACCGGGCCGCACGCAGAATACGCGTGGGATCATCCAAAAAACTTTTGGCATGCAGAATGCGGATCCTGCGCAAACGCAGATCAACTCTTCCCGCAAAAGGATCTATGATTTTACCCCAAGTTTTAGGATTAATGGCAATAGCCATGGCATTGATGGTAAAATCCCGACGTCCAAGATCATGTTTAATACCTGAAGGTCTAACCGCCGGAAAAGCGCCGCCCCGCGTGTATGTTTCCTGGCGGGCCGTAGCAAAATCAACCAAGCGAGTGTCGGGTAAATGGACCGTTGCTGTCCTAAAAGCCGGATAACGCACCAGGTGAGCCCCGCTGATGGCCGCGGCAAAATGTTCCGCCAAACGGATACCGTTGCCTTCCACAACAATGTCCAAATCAGTACAAGGACGTTTTAATATCAAATCTCTAACCGGTCCGCCGACCAGATAAGCCGCAACGCCCTGGGCTTGGGCCAGCAGGCCAATAGAACGCAGCAAAGCTAAAGAATCCGGGTTTAACCGCGATAAGTAATTTTTCATATAAATAAGTGCTCACTCCCTATAGTTCTTCAAACAAATATTGAGCATCTTTCAAAAAAGAATAGTCATCCGACAATTTTTCTTTACAATAATCAATCTGCCCTGGCGTGATGGGATGATTCATGTTTTTTTGTTTTACCTCATTCCATCTTAAAACGGTGAACATACGCCTGCATTGACTTTTTTCAACGATATCAAACCAGTTCAGGGATTTGTAATAGGGGCCTATCCGGCCGTTAAAAATCTCTTCAACAGTGTATCCGCCCTCCTTTCCCTTAAGAGGGTTATACCCTTGGCGGTTCTCTTCAATAATATCCACACGGTAAACGCAAAACGCCAAGCCTTGGGCCACCCCCAAAAAAATAATGAAAATAAAAAAACGCCTAAAGAATTCGCCGGATTTGCCTTCCGCTATCAACTGCAAAACAAACGTAAAAAAAAGAAAATATAATAAAGAAAATAGACTCCCGTACCACCATACCCCCCAAGAGGTATACCAGAATCTCGACAATAAAAGTGACTGAAAAAGGACAAATACAAATAATAACACCCCGCAGGCGGCAATCTGCATCATCCGCATTTTCAAATGGTCCCGACACGCAGCCGTTAGGAATAAAAATAATAGCCAACACATGCTCAGCGAATACATTAATTGCAACAAAAAAAGGAGAGGATTAAAGGGCCATAAATTAGCGATATTCAATTGCATATGAGGATGGTCGGCAAATAACCATACTAAGTTGGTCATAACGCCTTGCACAGAAATACTGGCCAAGGATGAAAGATTGCCGTAGTTGCCCAAGCTAACCATATGCCCGCGCACAGACAAATGTATATACGGCAAAAGACCGTCTATAAAGCCGATGTAGGCAATGGGAAGCAATAGAAAAGCACTTAAAACAGCCCATCGCTCTTTACACATAAAAAAGACCGGATATAAAACCATCGCCCCCATGATATAAACAAATAAGCCCGTCTCATCACAAAAAAATCCCAAAAAAATCGAACATAAAAACAACGCGAAATCCCGCCCAAAATGAGGCATGTCCTTGACCGAACAGCCCCGGTTTTGATTAATCATTTTCTTATAAATCCGTGACCCTAAAAACAAACTTAAAACAGCCAAAAAATTAACAAGGTTTTTAGAAGAGCGGAACATCATGACCACGGGGCCTAAAAACCCGATGGAACTCAAATATAAACATGTCCCGCCAAAGGCAACAGCGGAATAACAGCCCATGTTCTTAAAAAACTTAAACAAAAAAACCGGTAGGCCTATAAACAATAGCGGCCACAAACAGGACAAAGACGGATGAGGCGGAATAAAATTCCAGCAGTACGCCCGAAATTTGGTATCGATGACATCGAAAAGGTTGGATATCGGTCTGGAAAGTCTGCTGCCGTTTTCCTCCAAAACGTCAATGTTTAACGATCGGCTGAAATCCTCCCAATGCCATGCTTTACCGTTGCTCAATATCCACGAATGTATAGCGACAGTTTCATGTTGCATGAACGCAAAATAATAATTCAACAGGAAAAAGAATATAAAAAGATATTCCAGCAACAATACGGCCCATAGTCCCCAAGGTATATGTTCATGATGTGTTTTCAAAATGTCCGCCTCTCCTAGCCCCTGGGATGAAACTGTTTATGCACGATCTTTAACCGTTCCCGGTCCACATGCGTATAAATCTGGGTCGTAGCAATGTCCGCATGCCCCAACATTTCCTGAACAGAACGCAAATCCGCTCCGTGTTCCAATAAATGCGTGGCAAAGGTGTGACGCAAAGTATGCGGTTTAATTGTTTTCTTTATATTGGCCTTTCGCGCATAAAATTTAATCACCGCCCATAAGCTCTGGCGGCTGATCCTTTTGCCTAAACGGCTTAAAAACAAAACATCGCTCGTTTGTCCTTTTAATAATTTAGGACGCACATGGTCCAAATATTTCTGTAAAGCGTCCCTGGCTTTTTTCCCCAGAGGAATGATCCGCTCTTTGCTGCCCTTGCCCACCGCCCGCACAAAACCCGCATCAAAATTAACGCTGGTGGTCTTTAAATCCGCTAATTCGGAAACCCGCAGGCCGCTGGCATAAAAAATCTCCAATATGGCCTGGTCCCTGATCTGCTGAGACTTTTTGCCCGAGGCGGCCTTGATCATAGCTTCGATTTCACTTTGAGTTAACACCGATGGCATGCGTTGCCACAATTTCGGAGTGTCCACCAAGGTGGTCGGGTCGGCTTCGGCTAAATTTTCCCGTAATAAAAAACGGTGGAACATTTTGACCGCTGCCAAATTCCGGCAAATGCTGGTGGCCGACATGTTCTGTTTTTTTAAATCGAACATAAACGAAGCCACATGTTCACGAGTGACCTTCGCTGAGGATTGAATACCTTTTTGGGAAAGATAATCCGTGTACTTATTAAGGTCACGCCGGTAGGCTAAAAGGGTGTTTGAGGCCAGCCCGCGTTCGACGGACATATAATTCATGAACTCATCGATAAATGCTTTCATCAGTTGGCTTTAACAAAATGCCCTTGGATCTTGTCCGCACGCAAATAGTGGCGTAGAAAGCGGTCAAAAGCACGCAAATCGCTTTCAATGCGCGACACATTACGCGCAGGCCACGGGTCATCCAAAGAAGATCTGTAATAATCCAGAAAACCGTTCAACTTCACTAAATCCGCCTGCGTGGGAGCGTCCACTAATTTTTGCATGGCCGTAATATGATTAGCGACTTCCCCAATAATATAATGGAGATATTTTTCAGAACTTTTATCATGAAGGGCGCTCCACAGATCATTGTACCAGGCCTTGATCAGATCATAATGCCCTTGATAATTTTGTTGGGGGTTATGTTCCGGCGATGGGTATTCTTCGGGTTCGAGGACCGGAATAACACTTTGATCTTCTTCCGCCTGTTTTTTATGACGGGTGAATTTCTTACGCAATGTTTCACATGAACTCAAAGACATGCTTAACACCAGAATCCCCATCAGGAGGAACACCTCCCTTTTGTACCGTATCGCATTAACCATGTATAATCCCTCCCACAAAAATTTCTATTTCTCAAATAGCTACAGTGAGGTGCCATTTCCTTAATTCATTCCAGAAAAATGGCCTCGAACTCTTTTTGGTTTAATATTTTACTACCTAATTGCCGGGCTTTCGTCAATTTGGAACCCGGATTTTCACCGACTACCAGGTAATCCAAATTTTTGCTGACCGCGGCTAACACCTCGCCGCCCTGACTTTGCACCCGAAGAATCGCTTCTTCACGCGTAAGCCCTGCGAGCTCCCCGGTAAATAAAAATCTTTTGCCTTTCAGGCGATCGCCTGAAAGGGCAGCCTGGGCTTGGGATAAATTCAACCCCACGTCCTGTAATTTGGCTAATAACTTTTTAACCTGGGGCTGTTTGAAATACTCAACAACGGACCCTGCTATCACCGGCCCCACCTCATCGATGGTCTGCAACTCTTCGACACGAGCATTTATGATAGCATCCAAAGACCCAAAATGCCCAGCTAAATTTACAGCCGCTTTTACCCCAACCTGCGATATTCCAAGGCCGTAGATAAACTTAGCCAAAGGCCTGGATTTACTACTCATAATCGCTTTTAATAAATTCTCTGCTTTTTTATCCGCGAATAAATCCAAATCCAATAATGGCTCTTTCTGTAAAAAATAAATATCCGCCAAATCACTGATCAGTCCCTTCGCCAGCAACTGATCAACAACCACTTCGCCTAACCCTTCAATGTCCATCGCCCCACGAGAGGCAAAATGAACCAAAAGCCGCTCTAATTGCTTGGGGCAAGAGGGATTCAAACAGCGATAGGCCACATCTTCTTCTTTTTCTTTTTGGATCTTGCCGTTACACGATGGGCAAACTTTAGGCGGGACAAATTGACCCTGCGAATGTTTTTCAAGGACTTTGACAATTTTGGGAATGACATCCCCGGCACGTTCAAGCAATACTCTGTCACCAGCATTGACACCCAAACGTCGGATCTCATCAAAGTTATGAAGAGTGGCCCTGGAGATCATGACTCCGGCGCAAGCCACGGGTTCTAATTCTGCGACCGGTGTTAAAACTCCGGTACGGCCCACCTGCACGATGATTTCTTTAATAATGGTACTGGCCTGGTACGCCGGAAATTTGAAAGCCACAGCCCAGCGCGGGCTTTTTTGTGTCACGCCTAATCGGGCTTGCTGGCTGAAATCATTAACTTTAACAACTATACCATCGACATCAAAGCTGAGCCCCTCGCGCTTGGAGGCATACTCTGCACAAAAAGCGATGACCTCATCGAAATTACGGCAAAGGCGATTATGTGAATTAACGATAAAACCATAGTTTTGGACCTGCTTTAAGAATTCCCATTGCGTCAAAGGGGGATTGTTCTCACGTAAAACACCGGGAGAGTGGACAAAAAATTTCAAACGCCGCTGGGCCGTCAAACGCGCATCCAATAATTTTAAAGAACCGGCCGCGGCATTGCGCGGATTAGCAAACAAAACCTGGGCCCCCTTCTTACGCTGTTGATTCAACAGAATGAAATCTTTTTTGTCCATGTATACTTCTCCGCGGACTTCCAGCAGGCTTGGGGCTTTACCTTTTAAATGCAGAGGAATGTCCCTTATCGTTTTGGCATTGTGGGTGACATCCTCGCCGGTGTCTCCATCCCCGCGCGTAGCAGCTAATGCCAAATGACCGTTCTCATACCTTATAGCACAACTGAGCCCGTCGATTTTTAATTCCGCGGTCAATGCGGGCTTAAGGCCCTCCAACGCTTTAACCACCCGCTCATACCATGCTTTAAGCTCTTGGAGCGAATAGGTATTATCCAAAGAAAGCATCGCTGAAGAATGTTTTACAGTCGGCAAATTCCCCTGCACCTTAGCTCCGACCCTCTGAGTCGGAGATACCGGAGATTTGAATTGCGGAAACGCCTTTTCCAGATCCATAAGCTTTTTAAGCAAACGGTCATATGCCTCATCGGAAATAACAGGATCATTGAGCGCATAATATTGATAATTATGTTTCTCAATCGTACGCATTAAAGCCCGGATTTCTTTTTTAGCCTGCGTCTGGTTCATAGGATAGAAAATTTCTCGAACTCTTTCCCGGCTTGCCCCCACTCAATGTGCCGGTCCCTGATAAAACCGCCAAACTGTCCTTCCAATCTCGATAACAGTCCTTCAATTTTTTCGCGGGGACCTTCGACAACGGCCTCTACACCCCCGTCGGATAAATTCTTGACCCACCCGGTCAGAGATAATTGCTGGGCAAACGAAAGACAAGTATAGCGGAAACCGACACCTTGAACGGTGCCACAGAAGTGGATATGGGCTCGAACCATGGGATGAATGAAAAAATGACGAATAAAAAAGTCGGGAAGGCGGGATTTCTTCTCCCCCGCCCCGACATTCGTCGGGGCTCCTCCGAAGCCGGCCGCCCCTCGCTCGGACCAATGGCGCTCGGGGTCGGCTTCAAATCCCGACGAATATAATATTAAAGTCGGGAAGGCGGGATTTGAACCCACGACCTCTTCGTCCCGAACGAAGCGCGCTAGCCAGCTGCGCTACTTCCCGAAACTTCCTAAAATATTATAGAACAACTCTGAGGAAGTTTCGGGAGAGGTGCAAACTTCCTTAAGTTTCTTCCAGAAAGTTTGCCTTCCGTATGCGCTTCCTCAAAATTTAAAAGAACATCTATAAGCGCGATATTTTATCAGCCCGATGCGACGGCGTCAACAACTGGATTATCCGTCAAGCCCAAAAACACCCTAAGATTCGTCATCGGCTGGATATTGATAATAACCGGCACAAAGCCGGAAGCGTTTTGTAGCTGCTGCAGTTGTGCGGAGTCAAGATGGAATTGGATTGAGCCGCCGTTATTTTGAGTCTGCAAATTCATATTGGCAGGGGTCAGATCGATACCACCTGTATGCGTGATCATACCCCTATCATTTAATTGATCACCCAGCCAAGCAAATACATTTAAATAATCCCGCATGCGCAGATCCCAGCTGCTATTATCCCTCATGCCGTTGATCATTTTTGTCTGCCAAAGATTTTGATCTTGATGATAAACTTCATCGGCCTCTCTAACTTTTTCATATAATTCATCCGTATTCTGTCTTCTCGCTGCCGGGTCCTCTGCTGTATTCATCCTACGAAATGTTCCCGTAAAGATAAAACCATTATTATTCTGTCCTGTTTCAAAAACCGTATCTGCCAAGCCCCCCGTCTTGCGAACCAGCGGTAAGCTGCCATAACGTTTGGCAATCTGTTGTACTATGCCGGAGGGTTCAAAGTCAGAAGGCATCAAAATAACATCACATCCGGCATACATCAACCTAGCCGTCATTTCACTGATAAATCCGTTAAGAACAACCGTATTAAACTCTATTCCAGATCTTTTGGCTACCCCTTCTAATCGTCTCACACTATCCTGCGTATACGCATCTCCAGATCCCGCAAGCAAAAAATCGATCCCAATCTTAGGCCGCTGACCATTAGCCATTTCTTCGATCATATCAGCCACAATATCGATCTGCTTTTGTTGTGTCACGCGGCCAATCATGCCCACTAACATATGATTTGAATTTTCTTCCAAGTTCCCGGTTTTTGTAATTTGTTTACTTTCCCATTCAGGGATTCCGCTATGGCTAAAAACAAATCGGATAAAATGTTTGAATTTTTGTCTGGCCGCCATCACGCCTTCAATCCCATCCCTGTCTAAACTATAATTGCTTAAACCAAAACCAGGATATCTAACTGCAAGCTCGGCTAATAACGGATCAGTTTCAGGATTATTAACTTCATAATCAATACCGTTTAAAATACCCCCAAAATGCTCTTGCATTCTCTGAAATTTCTTATCTAGTTGAAATGCAGTCCCCCTGATCTCGTTGGCATAGGTCGGGCTGACGGTCCCAGCATACCAGCCTTTATACCCTTCCAATTCGGCCAGACCCGGCGGTACAGACATAAAATTTAATTTCCCTGACTGAATGACTAACTGCTCTAATTGAGGCGTTCGTTTCAGGCCAAACTCTTCGATCAAGCCGGTGTCTTCATACTCGCCTTGATAGCCGATATTATGGATGGTAAACACTCTCCCTGTTTTAGCATAAAAATCTGGATGCTCTTCATGCATATAAAGAGGCGTTAAAGCGGCATGATGATCACTAAATACGACAGCATCTGGTTTTTTGTCTCCAAAATTCTGACTCAATTGATATAACAGTTCTGAGGTCCCTCTTGATAAAAGGATCGATTCATAAAACTCTGCATAGGGACCAGGATACGGTTTTCTAAAAAGATCGTTGCTTTGCGCATCCAACATATACACCGTTATCCCATCAATAACGACTTTCTTGACTTTTAAAATCTCATTAGCTCGACGCTTAAAATCAATGTTTATTGTAATCCCATTAACATCCTCGATCTTAAATCCTTGACCGGCATACTTCTCTGCTAACTCTTTATAATAGGGAATAACAACCCTCACTTCATTACCACCTCTGACTAGATTGCGTGGCAGTTCGTACATAACATCCGCCTGTCCACCCTTCTTAGCCAAAGGTCCAAATTCCATTCCAGCAAAAACGAGTGTGCCTTTGAAATCGCGGTCAACAAAAACCTGCCCATCTCCGTAGGGTCTATCTGCCCATACCTGGGTACCATCGGCCTTTTTAAATACAAAAGTGTATTGAAAACTCCTTTCTGCTGTGACCGTGTCATCAAAAAAGACTTTCCCATCCTCTTCTCTCTTTTGTAAAGGAGTGGGGTCAGTTTTCCAACTGCCATCTCGATTGGAATGGAGAAACACCTCATATTCTCCCGCCTCTTGGGGATCAGGTATGACTGCGCTAATAGTAACTTTATGGCCCTCCTTGACTCTTCGAAAAACTTCCTCAATATAACCAACGTGCGCCAGCATCGCAAGGTCTGTTCTATAAAAAATGCTGGGGATATTATGTGCATTGCTATCACCAACGAACTCCAAGACTCCTTGTTGGATAGCCTCCCTATGATACCCCATTGATCCCTGAGTATCTTCATGAAGATCGTGTAAGATCAATCCCCCCTTCTTAACCAAACGAACTTCCTCCTGAGCGATCCTTTGCAAGATCGCCGGGCCATTCTTAGGAAAGCAGCTTTCATCCACCCCCGGAGCTGCGATCAAATCAAAAATACCATCGGAAAAATAGGATTCCCCGCCTTGTGTTTGATAAGCAGAAAGCTTCGTTGCATCTGCCTGAAACAACCGCAATAGATGTCCCGGCTTATTTTCATATTGCCGCTGGATCTGCGCCAAATAAGGTCCGTCTAAATTGACTACTGTGATCATGGCCTTAGGAAACCGCTTATATAAAATAGCCACATCCTTCACTGATCCGCCTATCAATAAAATATTCGACACTGGGGGGACAGCTAACGATTTTTTCTTCAGTCCTATATCCATAAAAAATAACAAAATATCCATCAAAGTACCATCGTAATCCCTTTGATACGCATCTGGCACGATACCATTACCAAGCAAATCAATAATGGGGATCTCGTATGAAACGCCTTCCTCCGCCACTTCTGCCAGCATCGCCGGATTGCCTTCAGAAGGTGCAGAAATAAATGGCGATGCATTAAGAAAATCAATCTCTAATGAGACTCCCCTAGTTTCTTTCCCATCATCCGCTATCCTAAGCTGAGCTCCTAATAATCCACTATAGGCTTTAGCCATATACAAACCCACGCCACCATTGCGCTGTATGGCTGTTCCTTTATTTGGTCCAAATGAAACCCCTCGATGATCAAAGAACAATCTCTCCCGCCCCTCTTTACTGGCAAATAAATCCTCAATGTCTTTTTGAGTGGCTTCTGTAATTTTATTTGATTTAATTAACGATTGGGCGAAAAAATCTTTGGAGCCCAGATCTTCAATGGATCCATCTGCTTGACGAATCACATACAGATCGTGTTCACGAATAAGTTCATTATATTTCTTTTGCATAACATCCCAAGGTATTTCACCATCATTCTGTATCAAAATTTTATTCCCCTCAACAGTAATCCTTATCTTCCCTTCTTTTTGTGCTTGGAGCGCATTGGCTATGACCTCATCTAATACGACTGTCAACTCATCAAATTGGGATTCATCCTCAAAATGAAGATTTAATGAGCCCTCTAATTTGAAATCAATCCTATTAAACCAATGAGCCTGTTGAATAATGTCATAAATTTGTTTTTTCTGAGTATCAGATATTCCAGGCAAATCCAACTGTGAATAATTTTCAAGTGCACGGAATGCGTCCTGAATGACGCTATCATAATTGAGCCTTTTAGGAGCTTGTGAGTAGTTGGCCTCTATTAGAATCCTGTTTAAATCTTTAATCTCCCAAGAATTTAATGGTTTCCCCCCATGTTCTAATCGATTAATTCGCTCACTAACTTCATCAGGCCGTATGGGCATAGCTTTATATAAAATTCTACTTTCTATCAACTTTGCCAATGAGTCAATAGGCGTATCAGCAGGGGGAATGTCAATGCCACTTTTTTGTATAGCCTCTATTAAGGCTTTCTCCGCCTCCTCCGGCGTCATGAACTCATTAGATGGACCCTTTGAAAATTCAGAAAATTCACCATCAAAAAATTCCAACGTGCCTTTTCTAATATAACCTTTATCTTTTAATTCGCCCCAGATCAGTTCTGCCTGTTGTTTATCAAAGTGGGCTAAAAATGCTTGTCTCGTAACTTTCCAATAATCTAACAGCAATTGATTTTTTATAAAATCTTTAAAGGGCATGGTTTTCCCGGAAACGCCCTCCAAATTTTCTTGAGCGGTAATCATCGCTTCATTCGGATCTTCCTGTTCCCCTTCTTCTATAGAGCCAGCCAGCCTTATGTTTTGCAGCCTTGATTTTAATGCATCCAGAAATTCTGGCACTTGATCTGTCTGTAAAGCCTCAAGAAGTTGATCTCCATAAACAAGCTTTAGGGGAGGCAAATAGCTTTTCAAAATCGAGAGAGAAAGCGGCCTATCCTCTAATGCCCCCTTAGGACGATTGATCCTCACGAACTTCTCTCTTAATCCTCCTCTATTAATATCTGTTATGAACAGCTTATAGACACGCGCTTTTACTTCTTCCAAATCCATCTGTCTTAGATTAACCAATTTCCCATAGGCTTCTTTGAAAAGACCTACGATCCTACCCTGCATCTTTAAAGCGTAATGAACTCCTGCAATAAATTTTTGGCTTCTCTGATATCTTTGCAATGAAATAAGACGGGCCGCGTGCAAAATTTCTCTAAAATAAATGATGGAAATAGTAAACTGAGGTTTATCTATACGTGACAAATAGGGGGCTAATTGTAAATACAGCTTCAGCATGTCTTCATTCTCCTGCGGGAGTCCATTGACAAACAATTCTCTGACATAGCGATCAATGATCTCTTGATGTAATTCATAATAATGCAGACTGACCGCAAAATTAGTAAATGCCCTCTGCTTGACTTTATCAAAATCTTTCCGATGACTGATAATCTGCACATAATAAGCCCGGCTTATCGGAGTTTGTTCTGCTATCGGTTTTTCCCGATCCTCTAGCAGGGGGAATTCCTGCTTATGCTGATCGTAATATTCCATGGCTTTTTCCGGAGTACTAATATATTCTGTCGGGATAGCATCGGTCATATTTTGATTTTCTTCATAATAATTCAAACTGTTCGCAAAGCGAGTAAAACTCTGTTGCCGCTGTTTATCAAAATCGCTGCGATGACCGATGACATCTATAAAGTAGCCCCTACTGATCGGAGTCTGTTGGGCAACCGGTTTTTCCCTATCTTCCAGCATGGGAAATGCCATTTTATGCATATCATAATACTCCATTGCTTTTTCAGGACTGCTGATGTCTCTGGCCGCAATCGCATCAATGACCGTTTGAAATTCTTCATAATACCGTAAACTGGTAGCAAAACGCGCAAATGCCTGATGTTTGGATTTATCAAAATCTGCTCTATGGCTGATGACGCTTATGAAATACGCCCTGCTAATGGGCGCTTGTTCTGCCATCGGCTTATTTTGATCTTCTATTTGAGGCAATTCCCCCTTATGTTGATCGTAATACGCCATCACTTTTTCAGGAGTACTGATATCTTCAGAAGGTATGGCATCAATCACCCCTTGAAACTCTTCGTAATACCGCAAACTAGTGGCGAAAAAAACGAATGTTTGATGCTTTGATTGATCAAAGTCTGTCCTGTGGTTGATGATGTTTATAAAATACGATCTGCTAATAGGCGTTTGTTCTGCCAGTGGCTTATCTTGATCTTCAATTTGAGGAAATTCTCCTTTGTGCTGATCGTAATACTCCATCGCTTTCTCAGGCGTGCTGATATCTCCAAAGGGGATTGCATCAATGCCCTCTTGAAACTCTTCGTAATAGGTTAGACTGGTTGCAAAGTGTCCAAATAACGACTCTTTAAATTTATCTAAATCTTTTCGAAGGCTGATGATGCTGACAAAATAACCCCTGCCGATGGGCGTTTGTTCTGCAATGGGTTTCCTTCGGTCCTCTAACTGAGGGAATTCCTGCTTATGTTGATCATAATACTCCATCGCTTTTTTAGGACTGTCGATTTCTGCGGATGGGATGGCATCAATCTTTTCTTTAAATTCTTCATAGTAGTGCAAACCCATTTTAAAACGTTCGAATCTCCATTTACTTTCTTTGTCAAAATCTTTGCGGTGGCTGATGATATCTATAAAATACCCCCAGCTAATGGGGGTTCGTTGTGAAACAGGCTTCTTACGGTCGTTTAGCCGAGGATATTCTCCCTTGTGTTGACTATAATACGCCATCGCCTCCTCAGGAGTGCCGATCTGGGCGGCCGGGATCGCATCGATCCTTTCCTGAAACTCCTCATAATACCGCAAACTACCCGCAAAACGTACAAATGCTTGATGCCTTAATTGATCAAAATCGCCACGATGACTGATGACATCTATAAAGTAACCCCTACCGATCGGGGTCTGTTGGGCCATTGGCTTATGGCGATCGTCTAACTGGGGAAAATCTCCTTTGTATTGATCATAATACTCCATCGCTTTTTCAGGACTGCTGATGTCTATAGCCGCAATCGCATCAATCCTGCCTTGAAACTCTTCGTAGTAGCTTAAGCTAGTGGCAAATCGATCGAATTTCTGTTCTCTGGCCAGGTCAAAATCATCGCGGTGGCTGATGACACTGATAAAATAAGCCCTTCCGATGGGTGTTTGTTGAGCCATCGGCTTGTTTAGATCTTTCAACTGAGGAAAATCTTCTTTGTACTGATCATAATACTCCATCGCTTTTTCAGGACTGCTGATGTCTATAGCCGCAATCGCATCAATCTTCTCTTGAAACTCTTCGTAATACCGCAAACTGGCCGCAAAACGTGCAAATGTTTGATGTCTAGACTGATCAAAATTGGCTCTATGGCTAATGACGTTTATAAAATACGCTCTGCCAATAGGCGTTTGTTCTGCAACCGGTTTGTCCTGATCATCCAGTTGAGGAAATGCATTTTTGTGTTGATCATAATACTCCATCGCATTCTCAGGATTGCTGATTTCTTCTTCGGATATCGCATCAATGATCGTTTGAAACTGTTCGTAATACCTCAGGCTACCGGCAAAACGCTGAAATGCCTGCTCTTTGGTGTCGTCAAAATCTGCCCGCCAGCTGATGATAGCTATAAAATTACCCCTACTAACAGGAGTTTGTTCTTCAGCCGGCTTCTGGACATCCTCTAACTGAGGAAATTCTCTCTTGTGGCGATCATAATAGTCCATGGCCTGCTCAGGACTACTGATGTCTGCGGCTGGGATGGCATCAATTTTGCTTTGAAATTCTTCGTAATACCGTAACCCCATTATAAAACGCGCAAATGCCTGATGTTTAGATTGGTCAAAATCTTTCCGATGGGTAAGAACTGTTATAAAATAATTCCTACTAATAGGTCGCTGTTCAGAGATCGGTTTTATCCTATCATTCAACTGAGGGAATTCTCCTTTGTGCTCATTATAATAGGCCATCGTTTTTTCAGGGCTGCTGATGTCTGCGGCCGGGATGGCATCAATTTGGCTTTGAAACTCTTCGTAATACCGCAGACTGGTTGCAAAACGCGCAAAATCTTGGTGTCTTAATCGATCAAAATCTGCGCGGTGGCTGATGACGCCTATGAAATACGACCGACCAATAGGCTTTTGTTCTGCTATTGGCTTATTGCGATCCTCTATTTGAGGAAAATCTGCTTTGTGTTGGTCATAATACTCCATCGCCTTCTGCGGAGTGCTGATCTCTACAGAGGCAATGGCATTAATGATCCCTTGAAACTGTTCGTAATAATTTAAAGTAGCCGCAAAACTTCGAAATGATGACTGTTTAGCCGGATCAAAATCTTCCCGATGGCCGATGACATCTACAAAATAACTCCTCCCGATGGATGCCCGTTCTCCCATCGGCTTCTGGCGGTCTCTCAAATAAGGGAATTCGTTTTTATGTTGATCATAATATTCCATCGCTTTCTGGGGACTACTGATTTCTTCAGTCGGGATATGATCGATTAAATCTTTAAATGCCAAATAATAGCGATGGCTTGTGTCAAAAAAAGAGCCTCCCCCTTCCTGCCCGGTTAACATGGCCAAGTCGGTTGTTACTTCCACGGCATTCTCAGGGTTGGAAGGTATGTTACGAGTATATTGCATGGCTTTGTCGGCATTTATGACTAAATCGGATAATCGCACTCCCCCGGAAAAATATTTTCTCGGAACAGCTTGATTGATGATCGGATCCTGTTCTTCTTTAATATAGTTATAAACACCCTTCCTAAATGCCTGTAAATAGCGCTGATAGATAGCTTCGACGTCGTTGGTTTGAGATTGATATTCCACCCCAACGACTTTTTTCTTATTCTCATAAACCTGGGCTAGGAGGCTATCCTTGACTTTCTTCTTGTACCATGTGGCCAGAATAAGGCTGTTGTAGACTTGTCGCAGTTGAGTGAAATTTTTGTCTTCGTTGACCTCTTTGGTTAATTCGGGTATGACAATCTCGCGGATGATTTGGGAGCCCAGACGATTGATGTTGGAGACCTGCCCAACATCAGCATGTTTACTCATGGATAAATAATCCTCTTCCAACATCACCTTTAATTTACTTTCCACTACATACGCCGTCCCTGCCTTGGCATTTTCATAAACCACTGCTTTTTCTGGTACTATCCATACCTTGTTAAACGTATTGACCGGAATATTGGTTGTGCCGAACTTCTGCTGGGCTTCTGCGTACACCCGCTGCCAGAACTTCTTGCCTATCTCGTCTTCCGGATAAATCAATGAGGCCGTTATCTGCTTGAGCATATAATCTTCTGCCAGCAAATCTCTGCCCATCTGGGTTAAACCAAAGCTTTGTGGAATAATGCGGTCTTTTTCATAAGGGCTTAGATTGACCCATAAGTCTTTTTCCGGGATAGTTAGGCTGGCTAGGAAATATTTGATGAGTTTGGTGGCTTCGGTTTTTAGTTGTTCTTGTTGAGGTCCTTTGTATGCATCACCCCGATCTAAAATAAAATCAAAACGGAATGGATTGTCCGGATGGACTTTAATACCTTTAAGGATTGGCGGATTAAACTTAGGGCTTAAATGAACCATGACCCCGGGTGCCGGCAAACGAAAATCCCCGCTTGCCTGTGAGGCCAGTTGGGCTTGGGCCATAGGTAACGGCCCAAACGTATTAACCAGAAAAGCTATCAAAATAGCTATATGGATATATGGGGTTTTTCTCATACTTACTATAAATATGCCATATAAATATAAGAAAAACAAGGGCTGGGGGGTTGTGTTGAGGAAGCGCTTTCCTGTAGAAAAACTATACTTCTTTAATGCCAAAACCTATTTTCGCCTCAGCTACTAATTTTTCACCGACAAGGGCCCTGCAGTTGATGAAACCGGCTTTAGGTAATAATTTGACCGATGAGACCTCGATGGTCAACTGATCGCCAGGCATGACGGGATGATGAAAACTCGCCTCAGTCTTGGCCAGATAATAAATCAGGCTTTTCCCTTGCAGATTTTTACTGTAATAAAAATAAATACAACCGGCCTGGGCCATGGCTTCAATGATCAAAACCCCGGGCATCACCTTCTCACCGGGAAAATGCCCCGAGAAATAATGCTCATTAACGGACACATTTTTGATAGCCACCAATTTTTTATTGGGCTGGCATTCCAGGATGCGGTCGATCATCAAAAACGGAAAACGGTGCGGAATGATTTTTTGGATGTCGGCGATTTCAAGTTTCATACTATTCCCCCAAAATATATTTAGCTAAAATATCCGTTTCAATATTAACAGGATCCCCCGGTTTTTTAAACCTGAGATTCGTTACTTTAAGCGTGTAAGGGATCAAATACACTTCGAAATCATTTCTGCCGACACGGCCTACGGTCAAACTGATCCCTTCAATCGTTGCGGACCCTTTGGGCACTATATATCTTCGATTGGCCTTGGAAATACCGATTGTCATCGATACCCAATTCTTTTCTCGAGTGATATTTTTAATGAGTCCCACCTCATCCACATGACCGGTCACAAAATGACCGCCTAAACGACCATTCGCTCGTAGGGCCAACTCAAGGTTCACATGACTCCCTATACCCAAAAACCCTAATGAGGTCCTCTCAATGGTTTCTTTCATCAGATCAAATTGGGCTATTCTGTTTTTTCTTGAAGTGCTCGTCAAACAAACCCCGCTGACAGATACACTGTCTCCCAACTTTACCTTTTTGGACAATGGGCCCAAATCAATGCCGAGCACCAATAAATTCTTTTTGGAATCCATGGTTTTGATCGTGCCTGTCTGTTCGACAATTCCGGTAAACATATGATTTTATTTTTTGGGATACCCCTGGATTAAAATATCTTCGCCTATTTTATCGATCGTCATGTGGTGAAGCTGAATCATATCCGCAAGTGTCTTGCCATGCAAACCGCGCACGCTGGGGATCCCTTCTCCCATGATTTTAGGCGCGGTATAAATCATCATTTTATCAACCAACCCCCGCTCTAAGGCCCCTCCCACCACCCTGCCGCCACCCTCAATGAGCACACTGATTATTTCTCTTTTTCCAAGGAACTCTAAAACCCATTTTAAATCAATTTTGCCTCTAAATACAGGAGATTCTATCACCTGGCCCTTGATTTTCTTTCCCGAAGGATGTGCTGTAAATATAAAAACATCTTCGGGCTTTGTCCCTTCAAATAATTTGGCGTGAGGCGATATTTTGCCATGCGTATCTAAAATAATTTTCTTGATGCGTTTGAGGGGACGTGTCTTTAACTGTGGATTATCTTTGAGGACCGTATTGATACCCACCATAATGGCATCAAACCCATATCTCAAACGATGCGCGTAGTCCCTTGTCACCTTTGAGGTGATCCATTTCGATTCACCCGAAAGGCGGGCCATTTTACCGTCTAAAGTTTGGGCAACTTTAGCGGTCACAAAAACTCGCCCCGTGGTGATCCAGCGGTTAAAGGCTTCGTTCATACGTGTTAATTCATCGGCCAACAGCCCTGCTCTACCTCAATACCTTGGCTTCTCAACATCTTCAAGGATTTACCATTATTGACTCGATGAGGGTCTATCGCCCCGACAATGACTTTTTTAATCCCCGCCTTCAAAATAGCTTGCGTACAGGGCGGTGTTCGCCCTAAATGGGAACAGGGTTCAAGGGTCACATACAAAGTGGCCCCACGAGCCTTAGCGCCTGCTTTTTTTAAGGCATCCACTTCCGCATGATCACCGCCGCAATAATGATGATAACCTTCAGCGATAATCTTACCCGACTTGACCAGCACAGCCCCCACCATGGGATTAGGCGATGTCCTGCCCCAGCCTTTCAAGGCCAACTCCCAGGCGCGATTCATGTAAATAAAATCATTGTTCATAGGGACACTTCCATCATAACTCTATATTTTTCTAAGCTCAACTTGGAAACGGTCCAAGATTTGCAGCTTGGCGCAGTTGCTCGACTGTTGCATACGGTACGGTTTTCTTGCCTACATACGTATACCCTTTGGCTCTGCCATGGTCGTCTGAACCGCCCGTGGCAATCAGACCGTGCTTTTGGGCAATACGCTCATAAAACTCGGTCACTGTATCCGTGCAATTCGGATAATACACTTCAAGCCCCTTTAAACCCGCCTTGACGAAACTGGGGATCAATTCGTCTTTTTGGGTCAACATCGGATGCGCCATGACCGCCACCCCGCCGCAAGATCGGATCAAATCAATGGCTTCAAAAGGCGTCTGCTTGTATTTAGGCGCATACCCCGGACATCCGGGGCCTAAATATTTTTCAAAAGCGCCTTTGATGTTTGAAACCCACCCTTTTTGTTGCAACAATACCGCCAGATGCGAACGGCCCACGGCACGGGATTGGGTCAACGCGCACACTTCTTCAAATTCGATATTGTCAATGCCAACCGCTTTCAAATTGACAAGCATCTGCTTCATGCGCTCCAGACGCGCATCTAAAAAAATTTCGATCCTCTCCAGCAAGGGACCTTGTTGGTAATCGATAAAATAGCCCAGGATATGAATGTCGCAGGCCTCAAACTCGGAAGATAATTCAATGCCCGGCACAACTTCAAGCGCGCACCCGCGCGCCGCTTCTATCGCAGGCAGCACCCCTTCCACAATATCATGGTCTGTGATGGCGATACAAGAAAGCCCCGCCTTAAGCGCGTCGTCAACAACTTCCTGCGGAGACGACGAACTGTCGGAAAAATACGTATGGACGTGTAAATCTGCGCTGGAAGCCATGATTTAGTTTTGCGGCTCAACGATTTCTTTTTTGTGGATTTTATCAAGAATGCCGTTGACGAATTTGCTGGATTCCAAATCACCGTATTTTTTGGCTAATTCCACGGCCTCATTAATGGCCACTTTCGGAGGAATATCCGTGGTGTATTTTAATTCATACAACCCTATGCGCATGATATTGCGGTCGATGATGGCCATGCGTCGGATCTGCCAATTGGTAGCATAGTCAGAAATCTTTTGATCGATGGCTTCCATATGCTGGCTGACACCCGCAGACAAGAGATTCGCATAACTGATAATCTCCTGGTCACGGGTCTGTTCCGCTTGCCAATAAGATTCAATCACCGCTTCCATAGGATGCTTGATGATATCAAACTGGTAGAAGAATCTTTAAGGCGTGTTCACGTGCGAGTGTGCGGCGTCTCATATTTAGGCTTATACTATAGCGTTTAAAAAGAGCAATCATGGCCAAAGCAGCGGTGGCACAATCGCGGCCTTTATTATCGCCGCCTTTATCCCGGCTACGGGCCTGGGCCTGGGCCACTGTATCCGTCGTCAATACCCCCATGATCACGGGCTTGCCTGTCAAAAGGGAGGCTTCCATAATGCCGCGGGCACATTCATTGGCCACCACTTCAAAATGATAGGTTTCTCCCCGAATGACCGCGCCTAAGGCAATGACGGCATTGATATTTTTTCTACGGGCCAGCTTTAAGGCCGTCACCGGAATTTCCAAAGAACCGGGCACCCAGACGATAGTCATCTGACTGTCTCCTCAGCCCTTGCTTGCGCAATTCCATCAAACAGGCATTGAGCAATCTCTTGGTAATAAAATCATTAAAGCCGGAGGCCACAATGCCGATATGGATTATTTTTCATATGTCTTTACTAGAATGGATGATAAAATATGCCCTAATTTATCTTTTTTGGTTTTTAAATAATGTTCATTCTGGGAATTATGCGGAATTTGAATAGGGACCCTCTCAACGACACACAGGCCATAGCCCTCTAAACCGATAATTTTACGGGGATTATTCGTCAATAGACGGATCTTTTTGACCCCTAAGTCCACCAAAATCTGGGCCCCGATCCCGTAATCGCGCAAATCCGCCGCAAATCCCAAAGCCTGATTGGCCTCAACGGTGTCCATGCCTTCATCCTGCAAATTATAGGCTTTCATCTTATTGACCAAACCAATACCGCGGCCTTCATGCTGACGGATATATAACACAACCCCTTGACCCGTCTTACTAATGGATTTCATGGCGGCCTTAGCTGAGAATTGCAGTCGCAACGCAGCGAGCCAAACACATCGCCGGTCAAACATTCCGACTGGGCACGCACCAATACCGGATCTTCCCCGTTAACAGTCTCCCTTGACTAAGGCCATATGGATCACGCCGTCAACCAAAGACTCATACGCCACCATCTTAAATTCCCCGTATTCGGTGGGAAGCACCGTCTTCTTCGACGCGCTTGATCAACTTTTCCGTCTCGCGGCGATATTTGATGAGGCTGTCGATCGTGCAAATTTTTAACTGATGGGTCTGGGCAAATTGGATCAAATCCTGCGTACGGGCCATGGTGCCGTCATCATTCATGATCTCGCAAATAACACCGGTAGGGAAAAGCCCTGCCAAATGCATTAAATCAACGGAAGCCTCGGTATGTCCGGCACGCACCAACACCCCTCCCCGCCGAGCACGCAGAGGAAAAAGATGCCCGGGGGTCACTAAATCACCGGGTTTAGATTTAGGGTCAATCAGGACCCTTATTGTTTTCGCGCGGTCCGCGGCTGAAATACCGGTGGTGACCCCATACGCCGCATCCACGGACACAGTCCATGCCGTATTACAGCGCTGATGTTTAGAATTTAAATCTTCTTTCATGGGATGCAAATCCAGATTATTCAAGAGGCTGTCTTCCATGGGGACACAAATGAGTCCGCGGGCGTGCTTCGCCATAAAGTTGATGGCCTCCGCGCTGATAAATTGAGCGGCAATCAGGACGTCTCCCTCATTTTCACGGCCTTCATCGTCCATCACAATGACCATGCGGCCGGCTTTGAGTTCTTCTAAAATTTCAGGAATAGGATTAAACATCTATTTTCTCCTTCATAATTTTATTGGGGAAGTATATGCCGAAAAATAGGCCTTGTCAATTGATTTCCCCGTGCCTATAATGGTCATTAAATTTCATAACCCTAATATTACTAATAGTATGCGTCTTGAACAAAAAGTCTTTCAAAAATTTATGCACGGGCCAAAAACATTGAGCATAGCTGAATCCTGTACCGGCGGCCTTATCAGCAACCTTTTGACCAATATGGCAGGATCATCGGAATTCTTTATGTTAGGCATTATCGCTTATGCTAATTGTGCCAAAACCAAAATCCTGAAAGTCTCCCCACTGCTGTTAAAAAAACACGGTGCTGTCAGCTCAAAAGTGGCCGCGGCCATGGCCCAGGGGGTACGTAAAATCCTTAAAACTGATTATGGTCTTAGTGTAACCGGCATTGCCGGCCCCGGCGGTGGCAGCAAAAATAAACCCGTAGGATTGGTATTTATAGCGATAAGCCTTCCCCAAAAGACCATCGTTAAAAAATGCCTCTTTAAAGGCAGCCGGAAAGTCATCAAAAAACAAGCCGCCCAAACAGCTCTGAAAATGCTGGCTAAGTAAAGACTATTAAGGTATAATGTCGACTTATGAATATTACCGAACGCCTTAAACGTTCTTTTAAACCACGCTTTGCCGTCATCTACCCATTCGGGGTTTTCGTCCTGTTTTTCTGCTCGCTCAACGAAAATGCCCTCAGTGCCGGCATGTTCTATATTATTGCCGGCATGCTCATCCGTTTATGGTCCAACGGTTATGCCATTAAAAATGACAAATTAAGCACCTGCGGTCCTTATGCTTTTGTGCGTAACCCCCTATACTTAGGCACATTCCTGATTGCCATCGGCTTTGTTATTGTCTTAAAGAGTGAAAAAGTCTGGTTGGAATGGGTGGTAGGCGGTTTATTTATGTTGGCTTTAAGTCTAATGTATTACCGCACGATAAAATGCGAACAAGGCATGTTATCAGCAAAATTTGGTGATGCTTACCGCGACTACTGCCAAAAAGTACCTGCCATAATCCCGTGTCTGGTGCCCTACAGCAAAGGCGAAAAATGGCCTTTTAGTTTACAAAAGCTTATCAACAGTAAAGAACATAAACCCGTATTCTGGATTTTTATCCTGCTGGTGGCTTTTCATGTTAAAACCAGGGTACTCATCGAGCACAAGCCATTAACCCACAAATCCATGGCCCTTGTGATTTTAAGCTTATGCCTCATCGCCCTCGATATCATTTACGAATTCAATAAGAAAAGATTCCAAGTCAAGTAAAGGTCATTTCGGAAAATCAAATTTTATATCCACATCTTTTTGATCTTCCTCGGAAACCTTAAAGAGCTCCCTGGGCTGCATGTTAAGCTGACGGGCGACAAATAAATCCGGTATTTCATTGATCCTGATGTTATAAATATTCACTGAATCGTTATAAAATTCGCGCCTGTCGGCAATTTGACTTTCCAGATAACTGACACGCCCCTGCAGCTGGGTAAAATTCTGGTTGGCCTTCAAATCCGGATAATTTTCCGCAACCGCAAAAAGCGTCTTCAATGATTTGGCTAAATCCCCTTCCGCTTGAGACGACTCCCCCACAGTCTTGGCCTGGATACAGGAAGTACGCGCCGCGGTGATCTTTTCAAGGGTCTCACGCTCATATTTCATATACCCTTCGCAGACGCTGATTAATTTAGGGATCTCATCGTGACGTTGTTTTAAGAGCACGTCTATGTTCGCCCAGGCCTTATCGATGTTGCGCGATACCACAATAAGGCCGTTATAAACAGATACAAAATAAAATCCCGTACCGATAATTAAAAAAATTAAAGCCACTAGAATAACAATCGACATAAAAAGCCCCCTCCCCTAACCCCTCCCACGAGGGGAGGGGAATCTGTTGCTCAAATTAAAACCTTGCCCATACCCCAAAACGGAACAACAAATACGCAAGTGTCGCTAAACTTAAGGCTGCCCCTCCCCAAACCCCGCAAAAAGCCTGCCAGGAAAAGGTCTTAACAACATCTGTTTGGCTTTCATCTGAAACAATAAAGATTTGACCATCCCCCTTAGCAATAATAACGTCCGATGCATCTTCCTGCGGGTCTGATTTGATCTCCTCTTGCAGGAGTCCATGCTCTGCATTGGCTACGGCTTTATCCCATCCTTCAAGACCAAGCCCCCCTTCCTTACTTAGATTAAGTTCGGATGTCTGCTGAAAATTTTGTCTTAACTCACTGATGCGGTCAGCTAATTTTTCCCTATGTTCATCTAACTGTGTCGTATTTTTTTGGGCTGTCCCCACCACAAACACCGGCTCATCAGGCCTGATATACCATTCATTAAAACGCAGCGTATAATTGCCGAAGAATCCCTTATACTGCACCCCATTCTTTTCCATAAAATTAATAAGATTATCCGGTAATGTTTTACCCAATCCTGTCGTAAATGTGTAATCAGCCGGCATAACAAACTCCGCCCCCTTGGGCAGCACCAATACTTGACCGGTACTATCATCCAAACAAAACGGACAAAAGACGCTGTCCCCATGGGCAATCATAACCCACCGGCCTGAACGGCCGCTGCTTTCATAGCGTTCTACTGTATAACGATAAAATGTGCATTCAGTCCCGGTCAGAGGAGATTGAAGTGTTTTAGTCTTTTTGGCTTTTCCGGTAAGCTCTACCAGACCAATCGCAAGACCGCGTACAGTAGATCTGGGAATACTTTCAATAAGTCTTTTCTCTTGCATGACCTTAAGGCCATGAAAAAAAGACCAGACGCCAAAACCAAAACCAAATATCGCATAGCCTACATCCCTGCCTTCACTCATTGACAAAGTCTCCTTTCGTTGCAGCTTAAGTTACCATAAAAACAGAGAGGCAACAACTCAAAAGCTAAAAAAAAGCCCCGTTATTGCTAACGGGGCTGTAGAATGCGTTGTTCTTTCAGAGATTGCTTCGCTTCGCTCGCAATGACACTGCTACCCTTAATTGCGGCGGCTGACTTTTGACAGCAAGCGCAAAATTTCCATATAAAGCCAGACTAAAGTCACCATCAGGGCAAAGGCGCCATACCATTCCATGTACATTTCTAAACCTTCGCGGGAAGCTGATTCGATAAAATCAAAATCCAGCACCAAGGACATGGAGGCAATACCAACCACAAACAAACTAAACGCAATGCCCAGCGGTCCGCCGCCATTGATAAATCCCGGCGGATGAATGCCGAACATAGAGGCGATCCAGACCACCACATAAAACAACATCAACCCGCCCATGGCGATCATAAGCCCTTTACGCAGTCCGGGGGTGGCCTGCAACCAGCCGGCTTTATAGCCCATCAGCATGGCGAATGTCACGGCAAAGGTCAAACCTACGGCCTGCATGACAATGCCAGGATAACGCATTTCAAAATACGCGGAAAGAATACCCAAAAGCAAGCCTTCACAAGCCGCATACAAAGGCGCTGTGATCGGAGACCATTTCGGCTTAAAAGAAGTGGCAATGGCCAAAATTAAACCACCGATCATGGACACCATAAACGTAATGCCTAAAAATCCAGCACTGCTGGGGATCAGATGTTTTGGACCAAGTCCACGCGGCTGTGGCCACCAAAATAGCCAGCAAAATAAAAGTCTTATTGACCGTTCCTTGCATAGTCATCGCCGGTTCGCCCACACCCACCCGGGCTGCGCCAAACGTTCTTTCATTTAATGTCGGATTACTGCTTTCCATTTTTACTCTCTCCTAGCATTACCATAAGCTTGCGCCTTAACCAGCGGGGCAATTATTTAACTTAAAAAAAACCTGCGCACCGCAAAGCAATGCGCAAGATGATATTAGTATACACCCCGGCCATGCAATCATCAAGCATAATCCCCCAGCCGCCGGGTTGGGCTTCCAGCTTGTTAATAGGGTATATTTTAAACATATCAAAGGCCCGAAACAAGAAAAATCCGCATAATCATGACCGGCCACATCAACGGCAGGCCCCACAAGGCGATCATCACCCCCACCACCTCATCAATGCACGCGATCGACGGATCTTTCTGATTCAATAGCTTTTCCATCATACCGGTTGTCACAATCCCTAAGATCAATAAAACCACTAAAAGAATGGTAATAAGCGGCAAATTATTGCCTAAAAAATAAGCAATCACCACCCCGACCACAGTCGCCGCAGTGCCCGGAGCCGCCGGAAAATATCCGACACCAAAAACTGTGCTATAGATTTAATTAAAAAATTTCTCATAATTTACTGAACTCTTCTATCTCACCGGAAATTGCCTCTTATTGCGAAAATACTCTACCCCGGAATACAATGTCAAAATTACCGCGGCCCACATTAATACATAATCAGACCAAGCCAAATTCTTTGCACATTATAAAACCAAAACGAACAAAATTCGCTTTGCTGGGCCACCAAATACAGCAAAATCACCGACACCGCAATGATTTGGATCACGGTCTTGATCTTACCGGCGCGTTCCGCCGCCAACACTTGGCCCTTGACGCATGACGCAAAGCCTGGATGCAGTCACCAGAATTTCACGGATGGCAATCACTATAAACATCCACCAGGCCATCATGCCGATATGGGCCAAGACCCCAAAAGTGGACAAAAGCAATATCTTGTCCGCAATAGGGTCCATGATCTTGCCAAAATCACTGACCAAACCCTCTGTTTTGGCCAAATGGCCATCATAAAAATCCGTCAAGGAAGCGATCGTAAAAACAACTACCGCCAAAATATTACCCGCTCGAAGACCTTTGTTCCAGAAGAAAAACCAGGACAACGGCCAAAACAATGCGTGACAGGGTTAAAATATTCGGCAAATTCATTCATGACCTACCCCTGCTAAATCATATTCATAGGCATCGGTGATCTTCACCTGGACAAAATCACCGGCTTTAAGGGTTTCTTTGAACGCACATACACCACCCCATCCACATCAGGAGCATCATATTCACTGCGGCCGATATAGGTATGTCCGACGTCGCCCTGAACTCCTTCTGTCGGGGATGCTTTTCTCTTCCTCAATCAAAACCTTGAGCGTACGCCCCACAAAAGACTGCTGGATTTCTGCAGAAATAGCCTGCTGGTCCTGCATCAAGGTATCCAGACGGGCTTTTTTGGTTTTTTCCGGCACCTGGCCCTTCATCTTCGCGGCCTGTGTCCCTTCTTCTTTCGAATAAACAAAAACACCGACACGCTCAAAACGAAAATCTTTCATAAAAGCCGCAATTGCTCAAAATCTTCCTGGTGTTTCTCCCGGAAGGCCGAATAAAAGTCGTACGGATAAATCCTTGCGGCATGGCCTGACGGATTTTTTGGATCAATTCAATTGTCTGCTGGGTTGTGATATTACGGTTTTGTTCATGCAAAATATGGTCACTGATATGCTGTAAAGGCATATCGATATACTTACAAATTTTAGGTTCTTGGGCCATCACCTCAATCAGCTCATCAGTGACATGGGAGGGAAACGCGTATAATAAACGTATCCATTCAATATTCTTACATAACCTTAACAAGCTCTTTAAGAAGGCGTGCCAATGATTTCTGACGGTAAATATCCATGCCATAGGCCGTGATGTCCTGGCCGATGATATTGATTTCCTTAACACCTTGGGCATCCAATTCCTTGACTTCTTTGACAATGGATTCAATGGTGCGCGAGATAAACTTACCCTTTATTTTAGGGATAGCGCAAAACGAACAGGCATTAAAACAGCTTTCACAAATTTTGACATAAGCAAAATGTTTAGGCGTCAACTGCACCTGGCTGGGGCATTTCTTCACGGTTAAGAGTGGGTGTCCCCACAAAAGCATCCACTTCCGGGAAATTCTTTGGCCAAATCTTTGCCGTAGCGCTGGGCCAAGCATCCGGCCACGATCACTTTCTTGATCTTGCCCTTCTTTTTTAAGTTCAATAAGATCAAGGATGGTATCAATGGATTCCTTGCGCGCCTCTTCGATAAAAGAACAGGTATTGACGATCACTGTTTGCGCTTCTCGAGCCTCGACAATGCGGTGGCCGTTTTTCTTCAGACGCCCCAGCATCATCTGCGCATCCACCAAATTGCGGGCGCAGCCTAAATTAATAACGCCGACCTTCTGGCCGGCGCTCAAGCGCTCCTTCTGGAAATCCTGTCGTGGTCCTCACTTTTTTACCGTCAATCCTTCCTTGGTAATCAACACTCTTCTTGATCCTGCGGTCACCGCCGCCTAAAGAACCGATTTGCTTGCCGTTGACTTCCATGTCCAATTGCTCAATATCACGGCCGGATAATTCAATACGATTATCCGCGCTCCAGTTTTCCATGGAACCTTTGCTTAAGGTCGTTTGAAATACCACCTTATCATCCGTCTTGACCCGAAGCAGTTCCGGACGCCCTGACCGCTACTTCAACTTTATTATCCTGGCTTTGGGCTTGAACAGATTCGATGTTTACCTTGTACAGGTGTTCGTGTCTTTCACACGAACGGCTGATAGCTCTTGCATGCAGGCACTGCTTTCTTATTCATATGCGAAGCAACACACCCTGCCATCTTGAAAAACAAAAATAGCAATACCAAAAATCCAATAACTTTTAAAATTACTTTAACGTTTTAGGTTTAAAAAAACGAAGAACCATTCTTGCATCTGTTCTAAAATCACATTGGGCCCGACTTCTCGCGGCTTGGGTTTGGCAGATAACTGTCGCTGACGAGCTGCGGGCTTAGGCGGCTTGATCAAGGCCATATTGCCTATACATTTCCCCAACATCCAGCCCTAAAAATTCCGCGTAAATCTTGATAAAGCCGCGATAATAAAAAGGCGACAAAATACGCACCGAATAGCCTTCTTCAATGGCCCTTAAGAGCATCCATGGGGATCTTGGTGGCCTCGTGCACGATCTCAAGGGTCAAGCCCTTGGCTTCACGGGTGCTTTTTAAAATAGAAGGTTTATCGCTATTGCTGTCCGTCGGCGGCATTCGTTTTTACTTCTCCCATATTCTCTAAAAGCCATTTTTCACGGTCCACCAAAATGTCCCTTGCCTTTGCTGCCCGCGTAAGGGCCCACCAGCCCGTGTTGCTCCATCATATCAATCAAGCGCGCGGCCCGGGAATACCCCAAACGCAAGCGGCGCTGTAAAATCGTCACCGAAGCCTGGTTGGTTTCAATCACCACCCGCACGGCCTCATCATACATTTCATCTTTTTCATCATTGGATCCCATGCCTGCTGGACGGCTGGGCTTTAAGCACGCTTTCATTATACTCCGGTTGGCCCTGTTTTTTGATAAAATCAATGACCCGGATTGATCTCTTCATCAGACACATAACAGCATTGCCCGCGGATGGTTTGGGGTCCCCTGTTTTCATAAAAAGAAAATCACCCTTGCCAAGAGTGTCTCCGCACCATTGGTATCCAGCACGGTGCGTGAATCCACCTTGGAGGCGACTTTAAAAGAAATCCGGGAAGAAAAATTGGCCTTGATGACCCCGGTAATAACATCCACCGACGGACGCTGGGTGGCCAAGATCAAATGGATGCCTGCCGCACGTGCCAATTGCGCCAAACGGGCAATGGCCCCTTCGACTGTTTTGGCGGAAACCTGCATCAGATCTGCCAACTCATCAACCACGACCACAATATAAGGCATCAAAAGCCCTTTGGCATGATAGCCTTTAATATTACGCACCGCTTCTTTATTAAATAATTTATAACGGGATTCCATCTCCATGACGATCCAATTAAGCGCGGGAGCCGCTTTCTTGGCATCAGTGATGACAGGGCAAAACAGATGCGGCAAATCATTATAAGGAACAAGCTCCACCATCTTAGGGTCGATCATGATGAATTTGACTTCTGACGGTGAAGCATTAAAAAGAATAGACATGATCAAACTGTTTAAACAAACTGTTTTACCTGAGCCTGTTGTTCCCGCCACCAATAAATGCGGCATGTCCGCCAGATCCGTCACAATGGCTTTACCGGAAGTGTCTTTACCGATGGCCAAATCCAATTTTGAATCGACGGTCGCAAATGTTTTTGGGTCAGGACATCTTTTAAAAATACCGCGGCTGAAGATCCGTTAGGCACTTCAATACCCACCCTGTTTTTACCGGGGATAGGTGCCAAAATACGCACGGCCGAAGCGCTTAAAGCCAGGGCCAAATCATCTGTTAAACTGGAAATGCTCTGGATCTTGACTCCGGGCGCAGGCTGCAATTCATAACGGGTGATCACAGGCCCGCGCTCAATATCCACCACCTTGACATTGACCCCAAAATCGCTCAAGGTTTCTTCCAGGATCTTAGCCCCGCTCATGAGCCTTTCCTGGATCTTATTATCTGAAACTATCGGCGGGTCTTTAAGCAAATCCACACTGGGCAAATGATACTCCCCTACTGTTTTAGGAGCTTTGCGGCTCAGGCGTCACATTTTCAGTTTTAGGAGCAGCTACAATATGGATATTAGGCTTCACAGCTGCAGGTGCAGGCTTGTTTTACTTCCGGGGCTTTAGGCAGCACCGTACTTCTAAATTTCTCATTCTTACAGGCTTTGTCATTCGAAGATCTCTTCGGCGCCTTAGATTCTTACGTGCTTCTGCATACTCTTCACTCGTCGAAATGACGCTTGCAAAGCTGTTGGTATAGGCACCCCTTTAAAAATCCTTTGGAAAGCCTGCATAATGCCTCTGCCCAGCCATATAAAAAAAGGCGAAACCAAAAATTCACCGGTCACAATCAAGGCCAAAGCCCCCAAGGTAAACAAAATGATCAAAGCCCCCAAAGGCTGAAAATATCCGACCAAAAAACCGCTAAAAACAACACCGATGATGCCCCCGCTGGTAAAACGCGAGCCCCCGTTGTCCCCGGCAAAAAAACTAAACAAGCCGGCCGCGACGGTAAATAAGATCAGGATGCTTAAGAATTTAAAAAAATTGAAAGGCAGATCACGGGAGGTAAATTTATTCCAGCTGAAAAATACGCCGATGCCCACCAAGAAATAAGCGCTTAAGCCGACTAGGAAAAAAAGAATGCCGGCCGCATAAGCGCCGGCAATCCCGATCCAATTTTGGGCATGGAGATTCGGTTTAGAAGTAAACCAAGAAAGATCGATCAGGGGTAAAAGAAACCAGACTCGCCAACAGAATGAGGCTTAAGGCCAGAATCACAATGCCCTTGATCTCATTGAGATGTTCAAGCTTCATTCCTCAAATCCTTTACGACTTAGATTATTCGGCTTGTTTTTTGCTCAAGTTAAAACGGCCCATCTCGTCTTTTTCCATGAGCTTGACTTTAAATTTATCGCCGACCTTAATGACTTCATTAACATCTTTGACGAATTTATTAGCAAGCTCGGAGACATGCACCAAGCCTTCGCGTCCGGGAATAAATTCAACAAAAGCGCCGAAATTCATGATCCTCTTGACGGTTGCTTCATAAATTTTACCAACCTCCGGCTCTTCGGTCAAAGCTTTTATCATGCCCACGGCTTTTTCCAAAGCATCTTTATCAGGAGACGCCACGATCACCTTGCCGTCTTCTTCGATATCGATGGAAGTAACACCGCTTTCTTCGATCATCCTGCGGATATTCTTGCCGCCGGGACCGATGATCTCACCGATCTTGTCCTGCGGGATCTGCAAAGTCACGATGCGCGGCGCATAAGGTGACATCTCGGCACGCACCGCAGGCATCACAGAATGCATTTTGTCTAAAATGATCATGCGGGCTTCCCTGGCCTGGGCCACGGCCTTTTCCAAAAGCTCGATGGATAATTGTTTGATCTTAAGGTCCAGCTGAATGGCATTAACACCTTCGCGGGAACCCGCCACTTTGAAATCCATGTCCCCGAAATGATCTTCCAAGCCCATGATGTCGGTGATCAAAACCGTGCGTTTCTCATCGGAAATAAGTCCGATGGAAATACCTGCCACCGGCGCTTTGATAGGAACACCGGCATCCATCAGCGCCAAACAACCGGCACACACAGAAGCCATGGATGAGGAACCGTTGGATTCCAAAATTTCAGAAACCACCCGGATGGTGTAAGGAAAATCATCTTTTGAAGGAAGCACTGCTCTGATCGCCTTGGCAGCCAACGCGCCATGGCCGATTTCACGACGGCCAGGACCACGCATGGGCTTGGTTTCACCCACGCTAAAAGAAGGAAAATTATAATGCAGCATAAAGGTCTTATAACTTGTTTCTTCCAGGCCTTCGACTAATTGCTCATCGTCCTTGGTGCCAAGTGTGATGATCCCCAAACTTTGGGTTTGCCCGCGGGTAAACAAGGCTGAACCATGGGTACGCGGCAGAACACTGACTTCACAATCAAGCTGACGGATATCTTTTAAACCACGGCCGTCGGCACGGATACCTTTATCAAAAACATTGTTGCGGATGACTTCATATTGCAGGGCTTCAAATTGGGCAATCACATCAGATGCCGTAATTTCATGCTCTTCGGTATTAAATTGAGCATAGGCGCTTAAATCACCTGTCAATTTTTCAAATACCGCATTGACCGCATCTTCACGCTTTTGTTTGTCCGCAATTTTTGTATAAGCATCATTCAAAGGCCCTAAGGCTAATTGACGCACATGGGCCGCAAAAGCCGGATGGACTTCTTTTATCGGCATTTGTGTTTTAGGTTTGCCGATCTTCTTTGGCTAATTTCATCTGGGCTTCTTTGGAAGCCTGCAAATCTTTTAAGGCGAATTTTAATCCTTCCAAGACCTTGGCTTCAGGGACTTCATTGGCTTCGCCTTCGATCATGACAATACCATCACCCCAACCTGCCACCACCAAATCCATGGTATTTTTTTCTTTGCGCTGGGCAAAAGTAGGATTGGCCACCAATTCTCCATCGATCAAACATACCCGGGTGGCACCGATAGGGCCGTCATAAGGGATGTCGGAAACCATCAAAGCGCCGAAGCACCGATCATCGCCAAAATATCCGGATCATTTTCACCGTCATGGCTTAAGACAGAGGCCACGATCTGCACTTCATTCAAGCATCCTTGCGGGAATAAAGGACGCACGGAACGGTCGATCAAACGGGACACTAAAATTTCGCGTTCGGTCGAACGGCCTTCGCGCTTAAAGAAACCGCCGGGGATCCTGCCTGCGGAATAAGTTTTTTCCTGATATTCAACCGTCAAAGGGAAAAAATCAATCCCTTCTCTAGGTTTTTTCGCCATACAGGCCGTGACCAAAACAACCGTGCCGCCGACGGACAAAGTCACAGCGCCGTTGGCTTGCTTGGCGATTTTACCTGATTCAATAATAAGATTGGAAGCTCCAAAAGGAATTTCCACACGTCCTTGTGCCATAATAGACCCTTTCTTAAGCCCCGGTTACTTGCGCAAATCGAGCTTGTTAATAGTTTCTTCGTATTTTTTGGGATCTTGCTTTTGGAGATAATCCAAAAGCCGGCGACGCCGACCGATGAGCATCAACATGCCACGGCGGGAATGATAATCCTTCTTGTGGATTTGAAAATGCGTGTTGAGTTGATTGATTTGTTCTGTCAACACCGCAATTTGGACAGGGGCTGAGCCCGTGTCCTTCGCATGCGTCTTAAAACGGTTGATGACCTCTGTTTTCTTTTCTTTAACTATAGCCAACTGACTTCTCCTTCTTACATGGTTTATGTTGTCTTTTTAGAATGTGAAATTATACAATTGCCGCCCATAATAGTCAAGCAAAACAATCGCTCCCAGGCCGTCCTTCCCCTTATTTTTGCGCCTCATCCGTGTTTATAGTCATAATGCGGACTTTCCCTGATCCGGCAATCAGGAGTTTGGTGGATCCGGAAGCTGTAACTGCTTTTTTGATAGCCTCTTGCATTTGATCAGGGGCAATCCTCTCTCCCAGAGTAAAATCAGAACCTACCCAAAAAGTCCGGTAAAAATTCTGCAAAGCCGCAACCATCCCTTTTTCCACACTTAATATATATAACTTATGCATGGTCGCTTCAGATAATGGATTGGAAGTGACATTAAGTGTTTTGCTCTTTGAGGCTTCATACGCTTGCAGCGAATCATATTTATGGCCATTAGCATAAATTTCGACCGGTGTCTGTGCTGGGGCGTCTAAACCTAAAAATAAAAACAAAATTAAAAACAATGCTTTCATCATAATCAATTTATTATATACTACTTTTATGAACTTGGGGTACATCCTTATTATCATTTTTGGCGTATGTTGGGTCTTGAGCCTATTTTTCGGGTACATTACCGGATTATCCAAAACTTTCTCGCGCCCACCCGCGGCCATGGATTCTTCCGCTATCAAAACCGAAGAACAAAAGACGATTGACGATACAAAAGACAAACAGAAGCAGATGATCGAGGACATGAAAGAGAAAATCCGAGACGGGTATAAAAAATATTAATGGTCCCGTGCCTCTAAAATACGCCGGATAAATTCCTCTTCATACAAGGCTTGGATGATACGCAATTTCTTAGGGCCCAAAAAATACTTAATCGCCGCTTCAATAGCTGCCAAACGCTTCTTTAAATACACATACTGCGGATGCAAAATTTTGCCGTCTGCGTCGGAAAATTTCAATTTACATTCATCCGCCCGCTTGGCTTGGATGTAAGCCTTAAATTCTTCCGAAGACACCCTCTGTGCGATATATTCATCCACCATCAACTGCGTGGTTTTGCGTTCAATGCGTTCAAAACTTTCTTTGGTTGTTTTATACGCCCAAAGCAGATAACGGAAAACCAAAGCCTTGTGGGCTTTAGAAAGTGCTGTTTTCTTTGTCATGATTAATTACTATTAAACTGGATTGCGCTTATGCCATTATTGATCTGAGTGACCATACTGCCAAGGGCGGCATTAATGCTATCATGCATGGGGCCACCTGCTTGCGGTTTTAAAAAAACAAGGCAGAGTATCACCACCGCGGCCACGAACAGGACGTATTCAATGATATTTTGCCCCTGACAGTCTCTCATAGTGTAAATATACCATATTTTAAACAATTTGTCATTTATACACCTTATCCCCTACAGCTACAATCTTGTCCACCTTAAGGCCAATAAGCTGCCCCTTCTTGGCAACCTTGACATCTTCACTTTCGATCTGCATAGACCAAACCTTCTGGGTGAATTTTGTCTTGGGCCCGACAATCGTAAGCTTATCTCCTATCAAAATAGTGCCCTGGGTGACTTTGACGACACAGACTTTAATACGATCAAAATAATGGGTGATCACCCCTGCTTCGCGCAGTGAAGGATCCAGTTGTTGGGCCTTAACCTTCAAGGGAGCTTGGGGGGTTTTCTTGACAATCTTCTTCTTAATAGCAGATTTCTTGACGGATTTCTTGACGGATTTTTTGGCAGGCTTGGCTTTCTTGCGTGACGGTTTAATCCAAAAAACCTCTTTAAGGACATTCACAATTTTACGGAACATAGTCAGCGTTTGTCATTGCGAAGGAGCAACGCGACTGAAGCAATCTCAAAAAACGGGATTGCTTCGCTTCGCTCGCAATGACACCCTTCTACAACGTAATTTTTCCCGCAATACGGGCAATGACCGGAAATTCGACAACTTGACCGAGAATGGCCGTGACCATTCCCCAAAACGAAAATCCGAAAAGGATAAACAAGAAAGGCCTCAACACCCAGGGAAAAACAATGCTGAGGATCAAAGCCCCTACTTCCCCCACAAAAAGCACCAAACCTTGACGTCCATGACTCAAAACAAAAGCATTATTTTTTCTGAAGATCAAAGGCACAATACAAAAGATGGAAAGGTACGCTAAAACCGCGTACATTTTACCATCCAAAATATCTGCTTTGCTGAAATTTCCCTTCGAGGACATCAGGCCTTGACCTCAATGACAGAATTAATGTCTCCGAATGAATTGCGCTCCGTGTGCGTATTGGCGGGGTCTTCCTGCCATTTACCGTCGACGATAAACTGATATCTATAGACGCCCGGCTTTAAATTAAGGTCCAACGTCCAGAGACCGTCCTTGTTGTTCAAACGACAATTTTCATCCAGGGACCAGTCATTAAAAGATCCGGTCACATAAACACATTGGGCCTGCGGGGCCTTTAAGATAAAGGCCGTCGTCTTTAAAAATCCTTCGGTTTCTGTTTGGATTAACTCCTGCATACGTTCTGAAGGTTCATACTCTGGCGCTGTCTGTTCTGCTGATGCCACAGGACGGTTGAGACTCAAAATCTCGCGCGCTAGACTCAAATAATCTTTGGAACCGCGGCAATATTTATCATACTTGATGACCGCTTCCCCCATGACCGCGGCTTCTTTGAGCTTGACATTGATATGCACAATCGTATCAAACAGCATCCCGGAGAACTTTTCTTTCATGTGCCCCAGCATAGTAAAAGAATGGCGCAGGCGCGAGTCAAACATGGTGATCAACACTTTAGTGTCAACCGAGTGATTGAGCCTCTCACGGATCAAATTAGCAATATCCATCAGGTGGTCCACCCCCTGCATGGAAAAACGGCTGGTCTCAACCGGTATGATGATCTCGTCGCTGGCACGAATCGCATTCACGGTCAAAAACCCGAGGCTCGGAGGACAATCAATCAAAATATAATCGTAGAGGTCTTTGATCTCACTGAGAATTTCCGTCAGTTTAAGTTCACGGCCGATCTCATCCGCCAATTCCTGTTCGAGGGTACCGACTAAAACATTGGACGGCACGATATCAAAGGAGTTGCTCACTTTTTTGATAATGTCTTTGATTTTTAATTTATGCGGGGTCAACTTGGAAATGCAATTATAAAGGCTGTTTTGGTCTTCCACATTAAGCCCCAAGGTGGCGTGCGCCTGAGGGTCTAAATCGATCAACAAGGTCTTTTGACCGTTAAACGCCAAGGTCGAGGCCAAATTGATGGCCGTCGTCGTTTTCCCGCATCCGCCTTTTTGATTGGCAATCGAAATAATTTTCATAAAAACATATCTCCTAAAAAAGATCCTTCGGCCGTTGCCTCAGGATGACTTCGGACGTTGCGTCCTCGTCAGTTTGAAAAGCTAACCCCATCAATCAACAGTGCGCCTTTACGAAAATCCACGTTCCATGCTTCCAGAACAAAGGACACATCCGTCACTGTAGTCCAATCCGTTAAATTTAATTTTTCAAAAGGAATGTTGACCGTCCGCCACTGCATATTCACGTTTTGAATATAATAACTGGCCTTCTCATTTTTTTGGTTAGCAACGATGACTTTCACAATTCCCGGATAAGCGCCGTCCAACCCGCGCAAACTGACATTCAAGGCCTTGTATTTGGAAACATCCTTGTTGGGCAGCGTCATTGAAAAAGTTTTTGTCGCCGGATACGGGTCATTCAGATCGTAGGTCAGACGAATGGGGTTATTATTCAGCGCGTAAAAAACCTGAGACTTTAAATCTGCCCTATGGGTTAAAAATGCCGTAAATCCGTACACCGTACAAATAGCGATGACCGCCGTAATCACTATGTTAATCACCAGCCATGAATGATTGACCGGTTTTAATTTACGTTTTTTTTCTACAAAACTCTCACGCTTGCCTAAATAAACCTTGGCAAGATGATCATATATTTCATCACGAGTCATGCTGACACGTCCTTTTAAGTATCATAACAAATTAAATACAAATGCAAATGATAATGTAAGAAATTTTTTATAACTGGATTCCCGCTTTCGCGGGAATAACAACGGAAGGAGATTGCTTCGCCCTTCGGGCTCGCAATGACACTATGGGGAAAAAACAAAAACAACTTAGTTTAATTAGCTTGTTTTAAATGATCAGCTATAAAAAGTTTAATAACAGATTGCCTTGTCACTCCCAAACGTTTGGCTCGTTTGTCTAAGGAGTCGATCATCCATCGTGGAAAATCAACATTGACTCGTCTCTGGTCCTGATTAAGACGACGGGCATGATTTTTATTGACTAACGGTGTAATATCTCCCCCCTCATCAAACTTTTTATCAAAATCTTTAGCTTTCATATAATTCCACCTCCTCCGGCCTTGAGCGTCTTACAGGAATAATATCTTTTCTATACCATAAATTCAAGTAAAAAACACCCCCACCTAACCTCCCCCCTCAAGGGGGAGGAATCAAAAAGAAAACCCCCGTTCAACATCGAACGGGGGTTTTTGAAACTTACAGCTAAACCACAACCAATATTTAGGTTAGAACGCAACCCTCACATCAGCAATGGCTTGACTGGCTGTCTTGACCATCTCACCGTCACTCCCGGCTTTAAACACATTGCCCGGAACGAACCAGCCTAAGCTTAACCCAAAAGAAACATCTTCGGTATAAGCATAGTTGATATTAACATCAGACTCATTACCCAACCCTGTTTTCTTGGAACCGGCAGGAGTGTAGATGGTACCTACGATACCATCACCACCTTGATCAGGCTGTAAAACGGCCAGACCATTTTGACCATTAAACTTTTCTGCAGCGGTCAAAGCACTCCAAGTAAACGCGGCAGTCACATCTTGCAGAGGGCTAACTGAACCACCCACAGCAAAGATGTTCATGTCGGTTAAATTAAACAAGGAGTTGTAGATGGTACCACCACCCTGGGCTTCAAACATCGGATCCCAAGCTCTGTAGGTCTTGGCAGTCTTAGAGGCACTATCATTGCCATTCATAAGACTGTCCTTATCACCGGAAACATAGGTCCAAGAAGCATTCACAGTCGGTTTGTATTTTTCCATCACCGGCAATGAATAGGTGGCCATTAATTGAGCGGCCATAGCATCACGATGCTCAGATTCAGATTTACCGGCGCCATTCGCCACAACTTGATTACCAAGCTGCCAGGCTACTTCGCCCTGCACATTCAAGCCCTTGACAGGATTGGTGCTCGCGCGTAATCCAGGCACATAGATCTTGTCGCCCTTACCGTTAATTTGATCAGTAAGAACACTGCCGTTGATTTCGCTGAACATGTAGGCTTCCACAACCGTGTTATAGGCATCGCCTAATTGATAATTGGCGTTTAACCCATAAACATCAGAACTGTCTGAATCATTCCATGATACGTATTCCCCTTTAAGTGAATCAAAACCCTGCGAATTCTTGAAATAAATCGCAGTCAACGTCAAAGGCTTATAATCCAACACAGCCTTGATACCATCTTCTGCAGTTATTTCGGAAAGGTCATTAGCAAGACCGTTGAAATGCCCCGAGGTAACATTATTCGGGCCACCGCCGATGATAAGACCATTGCCGAAAAAGAACTCTTGACGACCAACTGTCAAAGTCAGCGGTGAATATAAGAATTCACGCAGAGTGACATAGGCCAAATCAAGCTCAACGTCTTTACCAGCTCCGCCTACAATTTCATTAGCACCTACACCCCAAGCTGTTTCGTTGATTAAACGAACAGTGGCGGATACATTGTCAGTCAAATCCGCATCAACACGCAAGCGGGTTTGTTCGGCAACGCCGGTCTGATGGACTAAACCTGCAGGTACTCCTGACTCCACTAAGCCAAGACTGAAATCCTGGCGGTCTAAGAACGTCGTTTGAATGTCCCCACTAACTTTCACGTTTTGAACAGCCGCGAAAGCAGGAGAAGCAATCAATACTGCTATTGCTATTACTAATAATTTTTTCATTTGTTTCTCCCAAGAGTTTAAGGAAAAGTTTCTATGTAATATATATCTAGGTGTCTATCGGCCTAGGAATATGACGATAAATAGACCCCGAATGATGATCTCTAACCGTTCTATCTCATCCCTCCTTTCTCGGTCAAGCTTGAAATCACCAGGGTGGATATAACAAGGACAGAGTGCATCCTTGTCAAGTTGAGCCATTTTGCCATGCTTTTTGGGGCATGTCAAGAAAATTTAATGAAATTTTAATAATTACTTGCCCCCCCCCTCCCTGACCCTCCCCACCAGGGGGATGGAAATATCTTTAGGGACACATAAGGGGCTTATGAGAAAGCTAACATATTGGAAATGCTATGGTTACAGCTTATTTAGTAGCCGGGGCAGCCGGAACGTTCTCAATACTCAAGATTTTCACATTAAAAGTCAAATCCTTGCCTGCCAAAGGATGGTTGAAATTCAACGTCATCTTGTCGCCATTAATAGCCGAAATCACCGCAGGAAACCTTGCACCATCCGGAGCAGTGGCCTGCAACACCAAACCCACTCTGGGTTGAACATTTTTAGGTAAGGCGGTCATGGGGAAATCCTTAAATGCCTTGGGATCCACCATGCCATACGCGTCTTTAGCAAGGACCTTAATGGATTTTTCTTCCTTAATACGCATACCGTTAAGCTGGGCTTCCAAGCCGGGGATAATACTGCGTTTACCTACTATATACGTCAAGGGAACCTTGCCTACCGAGGTTTCTACCTGTTTATTGTCCACAAACAACGTGTAGTCCAATGTGACCTTTTTACCAAGACCCACCACCGGGTCATCCGCATACGCGCAAAGATTCAACATGCCGATGGCCGCGAACAACAAACTCCCTACCAAAAATTTTTTCATAAAACCCTCTCTTTTAAAGAAACAGTTGTATGTATTAAAACGTCCTATTCTAGCGCAAAACTTCTGTTTTTGTCTATGGTTTTTTAAAAGATTGCTTCGTCGCTTAAAAACGCTCCTCGCAATGACACACCGGGGAGTTCATTAAAACCTTTTTTTATACTCCAAATAAATCTGCGTCTCTGCGTCTTGCTGGGCTTCCGGAGACGTTGAGTAGATATCTCTGTCCTGAGGTAAAACTTGTTTGGAAATATTCAGACTCCAATGATCACTGAGATCCATTTCTCCCTCAATCTTACGGTAAGAATAGACCGCGGAATCACCGGGCAAGGATGGTGTGACTTGTTCCATCTCCATGCCAAGCTTTAATTTATCCGTCAGTTTTGTCTTAAGACCGATCCTTTGTTCATTAGTATTATCCAACTGGGAATAATTTAAAAAATCATCGGCCAATTGGATGTTGGTGACCCCGCTAATGGGAGACCCCGAAGTCGTAGACCAGGCATTGCCGGTAAACAACATGTGCAGGGCGTCCTGCGGCGGTAAAGGCGGATTGGACGTAACTGTCAATGCGGGTCGAACCACCGTTCCTCTTAGCGCCAAATGAATATCCGTATCCTCTATCTTCGAGGCCGCGTGAATGTCTATCCGCGGGTTATCCATATCCCCATAAAAGTAAACTTTACTCTTTGTTAATTTCAAATTAATATGCCTCACCACAAGACTTCCGGAATCTAAACTAACTTCCCCTTCCATTTGCAGGCCTCCGTCAGCAGGCATTAAAGTCAACTTCAACCCCTGAGACGCCATCCGTCAAAAATACTGACTTATACCGTATCCCATCCACTAAAAAATGGCCGCTGACCACAGGCGTCAACACAGGCCCTTGAAAGACCACATCAATATTGGAGATAAATCCCTGTAAATTCTTTTTAATGTCCTCGTTGGCCCAAAAGCGGGCCACCGTATGAACATCCACAGACTTAGCATAAAGATTGCCCTTGATTTGCCCCGCGGATATCCTGCCGGTAAATACCATGGTATCACAACCGGGTATAAAAATACGGGCATTGAGGATATCCACATCTGAATGCCGCCAATCCCATAAAGGCAGCTGCACACGGACCTGTTGGATACGTGCCAGAGCCCCCGGCAGATACGGCAGGCCTCGGGCCCCCACATCTTTAAGAATGAAGCCCTCATGCAGGGTGCCTTGATAATGGCCTACATGCATCAGGGCGAGCGACGCGTACTCTTGCAAAAAATAACGCACCAGTATCTTGCCGCCCAAAGGCGTCACGATCAAATAAACGAACGTCGCGCTGACAAGCAGGATAAGGGAAAATACCGTCAAAAAAATCGCTGTGATAAGTCTTTTAGACCAATGCATCGGTATTAATAGAGATGGGTCACTAATTTCAATGATGCCGCGCCTGACCATCATGACGCCGATGGCGGCCAACAGCAGCATCATCACTTTGGATAAGGCGAGGGAACCGGATTTTCCCAAAAGACGCATAATAGCGTCAGAATAGACAAAGACAACACCTACGATCGCTATGTTCAAAAATACGGCTATCAGCGTCGGAAAAAGCCCATGAACACTCACCGACATCAAAGAAATCGTCAATACGGCCGGACCGACAATAAGCGGAGTCCCGATGGGGACCGCCCCCAGCTCTTTGGCGGCTCCCCTGCGGGTCTTGCCTTGAACGGTCAGGTCCACCATGGCCAGACAAAAAAGAATGACCCCGCCGGTCACCATAAAATCCCCCATGGTGATCCCCAACAGATGAAAAACGGCCCTGCCTAAAATAATAAAACCCACCGCAACCAAGCTGGCCGTTATTAAAGACTGTGTAATAATTTCATGCCTCTGCCCGGTGCTGCAGCCTTGGGTCAAAGACACAAAGATCGGCAGAATACCGATGGGGTCAACGGTAAAGAACATGGGGATAAAAACTAGTAGGATATCGTTAAACATAGGATTACACCAGTTGTGTCATTGCGAGCGTCTTTGTGTGTCATTGCGAGCGAAGCGAAGCAATCTTTTAAAAGATTGCCACGTCGCCTTCGGCTCCTCGCAATGACACCATTTATTTAAATCTGCGGACCTGCGTTGACTAAACCTCGACCTATGGGCGTATCGCAAAAAAGTTTAAAATTTTCTATGAACATACCCCCCAGCTTGCGCGCTGCGGCATCATAGGCGTTTTTATCCGCCCATAAATTACGCGGATTTAACATCTTATCATCCACCCCATGGATATGTTTAGGGATCTGAAGATTAAAAACCGGTAAAGTTTCAAAGAGTGTTTTATCAAGACTCCCGTCTAAAATGGCATCTACGGCCAAACGGTTATCCTTTAAAGGAATGCGATACCCCACCCCATACGGCCCGGCAATCCAGCCGGTATTAATAAGATAGGCCGTGGAGTTATGCTCCTCCATTTTTTTGGCCAAGATATCGGCATACAGAGTTGGATGCACCATCAAAAACGCTTTGCCGAAACAAGCGGAAAAAGTCGCCTGCGGCTGTTTGACCCCAAGCTCTGTCCCTGCCACTTTAGCCGTATACCCGCTTAAATAATGGTACATGGCCTGCTCTTTGGTTAAACGGGCCACCGGAGGCAGCACCCCATAAGCATCACAGGCTAAAAATATAATTTTAGACGGATGACCGCCTTTAGAGACCGGTTTAACGATGTTGGCAATATGGTCCATCGGATAGGAAACACGGGTATTTTCCGTCTTCTTCTGGGAGGCAAAATCAACATGGCCTTCGGCATCAATAGCAACATTTTCCAGCAGAGCATCCCGCCGGATGGCCGCATAAACTTCCGGCTCACGCTGAACTGTCAGACCGATGCATTTGGCATAACAACCGGCTTCAAAATTAAATACCCCGTTGTGGTCCCAGCCATGCTCGTCATCACCGATCAGGGCCCGCTTGGGGTCAGTCGACAAAGTCGTCTTGCCGGTGCCGGAAAGGCCGAAAAACAAAGCCGTATCCTGTTTTTGCCCCATGTTCGCCGAACAATGGAAAGACCCAATGCCTTTTAAGGGCAAAAAATAATTCATGATCGAAAAAATGCCTTTTTTGATCTCACCGCCATACCAGCTGCCGCCTATCACCGTCATGCGTTCGGTGATATTAAAAGCGATAAAAACTTCTGAGCGCAAAGCATAGTCGGCAAAATCCTTGCAAGACGTCTTGCAGGCATTAAAAATAGTCCAATCCGGTTTAAAAGTTTTTAATTCTTCTTTAGTCGGACGGATAAACATGTTTTTGAAAAAATGCGCCATCCAGGCCACTTCGGTCACTAAACGCACATTGATACGGGTGTCCGGATTAGCCCCGCAAAAACCATCCATGACGTACAATTTTTTACCGTTTAACTGCTTGACGGACAAATCTTTAAGATGCTCCCACGTTTCCTGATTAATAGGCTTATTGTCAGAACCGGAAGCTTTGCCGTCAGCCCACCAAACCGTATCCCTGGTTGTCTCATCCATAACAATATATTTATCTTTGGGCGAACGGCCGGTAAATTTTCCGGTATCCACGGCTAATGCGCCCAGAGAAGAAACAACCCCCTTCTCATAACCTTCCAGGCGAGGATTCGTTTCATGAATAAAAAGCTCATCAAAAGACAGGTTATAGTCAATGGCAACAATTTGGGTTATACCCAAAGCGTTTAATTGTGAAATAACGGCTGCATTTGATTCCATAAATATACCTCTTTATTTAAGCATCTTCGGGGACAGCACAACCTCAACCACTAAGCGCTTAACGCCTTCAATTTCAAAACTGATCTCATATTTATACGTTGCTCCCTGAGGGATGGCAATCCCCCGGGCCGCCGAATTAATATAACTTTCAAAAGATGTCATCGCTAAATCTTTATATTTCAAAGCCGCCATTTCTCTTTTATAATGTCCGGCAATAAGGTTGACCAGCGTCCCGCAGCCATCCTGCAGTTCAAAATCATCATCGAAATCAATATAAGGATATTGCATCAAAGACAAAAAATCCGCCAGGAATTCCTTGCTTAAAAAAACCACCAGCGTCACTATGTATTCCTGCCTCTTTAACGCCTCGTCACTGGAGGCAAACTCGATCACCGAAAAAATAGTGGCCTCGTTAAATTTCTCCATGGCATCGACGCGCATCGTATCATAGTACTTAATAATGTTCCTTTTTTCCAATACCGGCTCGTCGGAAAATTTGAGCTTTGACTTCGCATAAAATATCTTTTTTACCGCAACGGTCAAGGCCAAAGCCAGGGTAAAGGCCTGCTCGCTGTTATCAGAATGCGTGCGCGCACGCAGGCGCAGGCGCGCGCTTTCCTGACGAACGAGCTCTCTGAATTCATCGATGTCCAAAGGGGGTCTATTAACTTTTTGCACCCGCAATCCTCTCCGTTGATGTCTTTTCTACGGTAAATAAGGTTTTAGCGCGGCTACAATCTCATCTGGTTTATACGGCTTGACCACATATCCCGCCAACTTGGGGTTGACCTGATAGGCCAAACGCTTGTTCTCTTCGGAGCTGGAGGCTGTAACCATGACGGTAGGAATAGAAGACAATTCCGGGATTTTAACCATCCCGGACATTAACTCAATACCAGAAATTTTCGGCATCTGCCAATCCAATACTATTAACCCAATGTCCCTATAATTGTTAGCCAGCACCTCCATCGCATTGTCCCCGTCTTCGGCCTGCAGGATTTCCTGGGATATCCCCGCCTTCATTAAAATACGGATCAACAGTTTTCGATCCAGCAAAGAGTCATCAATAAGAAGAATTTTCATAACTAATTAGCTTTAATTAAAATGGATTCCCGCTTCCGCGGGAATGACATTACTGGGACTTCAGAATAAAACCGCTGTTGTAACTGCGACGAATATCCGCGAGCATGGCGTGTGCCGCGGCCTCATTGGCAATACCACCGACCCGGACCCTGTACCAAACGCCTTTTTCCCCCAAGTCACTGACGACCATAAAGGCCTGATAACCGCTGTTTTTCAGTGATGCCAGGGCCGCATAGGCCCTGTTTTTATCTTGAAAAGAATACACCTGAATGGCAAAACCCGCTTCATGGCCGCCTTCAGGAGTTGTCACGATCCCCATAGCCGGCACCGGATCAGCCACCTTGTGTGTTTTTCCCGCTTGTTGATGAAAAATATCCCGCAGAACGACCCCTTCATTACGGGGACGCCCCGACTGTAAACCCAAAAAGAAAATGACCGCACCTGCCGCAATCAAAAGAACAATCAAACCCGTAGTTTTAAATTGATTGGCCATTATATGTCTCCGATACGTATTTAATACTCTGATTTAAATTTTTTTTATTCTAACATGAAAAAATAAAATTATCGCAAATATTTTTCACCTTTAGAAAAACGGCCTAGGGAGCCTGGGTGTCCTGTTGAGGGTGGTGACCATTGAGAACGCCCTGGATCATCTGTTTGACTTCATCACTAAAATCTTTCTCCAGGACCCATTCTAAATAGCGCGGATCTTTTTTCGCAATGGTCTTTAAGGACTCTTTTTTGGCGTATTTGCCAAAAGTCATATACAACTCCCCATTCCACCAGCGAAATTTGCGTTCATTATCAAAAAAATCGTTCATCTGTTTATAATCAAACTCTTTGAGGGCTTCAATGTCCTGGCGCGAGTGCGCATAACGTTTTAATTGTTCCTGTAAAATACTCAACGTCGCTTGGGCATCCGCGAGGGCTGAATGGGCATCTTTGAGGTCCTGACGGCAATAAAAGGCAAAAGCGGCAGACAAATCACGGCGCTCATGCAAATGATAAATCTTCTGGGCATCATAAATGGTGCGGTTAGAATAATCAAATGAGATGCCCTCATCGCTAAATTCCCGGGCCAATAAAGGCAGATCAAAGCGCTCCACATTAAAACCGGCCAGATCAGCGCCCTCCATAAAGCTTTTGATGTGACCGGCAATGGCCCCAAACAAAGGGGCTCCTTTAACATCCGCATCAGATATGCCGGTCAATTGAGTGACAGCCGCGGGAATAGGCATGCAGGGATTGACCTTAGTATTGTAAATTTCCTGTTGACCATCGGGGAAAAGCTTAACCATCCCGATTTCGATAATTCTGTCTTTTTCAATCCAGATGCCTGTGGTTTCCAGGTCCAGGACCACTAACGGTTTGGTTAATTGCATAAATACCCCTCCACTAGGATGACTCATGCCTTAATAAACCCAAATCCAGGACTTTTTGGATCAAGTCTTCATAACTGATCCCGGCTTTCAAGGCCGCCTGGGCCATTTCGTCAATCTTGGCGATACAAGGATTGGCATTAGGTTCAATAATATACACATCCCCGGTCGCCGTCACACGGATGTCAAAACGGACATAGCTGTCTAAATCCAAGGCCCGGTACGCCCGACGGCAGACATCATCAATATTTTTCTCCCAGCCTTCCGGCAATTTATCCGCCGGGGTACTTTTAATCCCCCATTTCTTACGGTACGCGTCGTCCCATTTGGCCTTGTAGGTGGCAATCCGGGGCTCTCCTTCGGGCATATTCCCAAAAATCATCTCTCTGGGGGGAAGCACGGTAATCTGTTTGTGTCCCAGCACGCTCACGTACAACTCCCGGCCTTCAATGTATTCCTCGGCGATAGCGTCCATCTGCATACTGTCATGAATAAATTTAATCCTCTCCACGAAAGCCTCGGGATTATCCACGATGGACGCCTGCGAAATGCCGCGGGAAGCTTCCTCGCACAGAGGTTTGATGACCGCCGGTAATTTAAGACGGGCCACAACACCCACCCGTTTGCCGCGATAATACGTATGAAATCGCGACACTTTGATGTGATGGAAGGTGAAAATTTTTTTACTCAAGGCTTTATTGTTGCAGACAAACATGTTCCCGGAGGACGAGCCCGTATAAGGGATATCCAAAACCTCAAGGACCGCGGCCATGTTCTTTTCCAGTTGGGTCTGGTCGTTAAAAACTTCCATCATGTTGAAAATAATGTCCGGACGGCTCTCACGGACCTGGTCGAACAAAGGGGTGATGTCGTTAAAAATACCCAGTAAAGACACCTCATGCCCCAAATTCACAAGCGCCTCTTGGACATCACGCTCGGTGTACATATTATCCGGATCGGCGAATTCTTCCTTGTAATCGTAGCCGCGCGGCTTCTGATAAGGGCTGTAAAAAAGCATCAGCACTTTAAGTTTTCTCTTCATTCCCTTTTTCTCGTCCCCCTTAACAAACCCGTATGAATATAATTCATCGTGAGACTTGTCACATAGACCGACAACTGCACTAAAACCGCAGACTCGGGCTGCGCCACAATCATATGCAATTGTTTGGCCCTTAACCTTATGTTTTTCAATAAATCACTAATAATATATTTACGCTCACCTGTGCATCGGTCAATACTATTTAAAATATTTTTCACATGCTTGCCAATAAACTCTTGGGCCGTGGCTATCTCTTGATTTTTCCGACGATCTTTCTTAAAGGCCCACCATTCCTCATCACTTAAAGCGGTAAATATTTTTTTAAGCTGCGCATCGTGGAAGTCCGGAAAATCCTCCTGATCATGCTGGTATTTCTTTTTATAATATTTTTCCAGGGTAATCGTCAAATTTTTATGGTGCCATAATTTTCTTCCCCGGGGCTTAAGCGGCGGGACCCCTTTAATGGCATTCATCAGCCTCTCGACAAATTGCAATTTATCCAAGGCTTTCCAGCCCTGGTACTTTTCCTTCCAATTGGCATCCGGGGTCAGCCACACCGCAAAGGTCTCCACAAAATCCTCGTCGGGATGATACTGGGCATAAAACCCGTCTAAATGACGCACATAGCTTTTGCTATAAGGTTTGAATTTATAACCGCCGGTGCCTTCTTCTTTAGGAGAACCGAATACGTTCTGCCACTGCCGCTTTTTATGCAGATTATACGCGTAAGAAAACGCATGCCCGGCCTCGTGGCGTAACAGTTTCATGCACCAGGGCTTGCCTTCGCCCTCGGCCTCCAGCATCATGTGGCGCTCCAATTTGATCAATGCCGGATGGGCCAAATAAAAAGGTATGCCGATAGCTCACCTCTCCCTCGGGGGTAAGCCATTCATCCGCCAGATAACATTCGGGATAAAACACCAGACCCCGCGAGGACAGCTCTGCATACAACTGCTTGACACATTCTTCAAGCCATGTGCCTTCAATGGCTAGCGGCAAGTCGCCTATGCGCATGCTCAGCAGCTGTTCTTGAGACATGAGGTCTAAATCAATAGTTTTAGGAGTCATGAGGATTTTCTAAAAGACGCTTAAGCAAATTTTCTGCTTCTGCAATAATATCGGGTTGGGCTAATTTTAAAGTTTCCATATCTTTCTTAAAACTCTTCAACGCCGCCACCAGGCGGCGCACACTTTGCTCATGACGCGCCTCGCGCTCTTGGTGAGGATCGATTTTCTTACGCTCCTTCATCATCAGTGTTAAATCCTTCCTGACGATGGCGGCATCCTTACCTTTCTCAAAAATATCTTTGCGCAATTTGGTATAATCTTCCCGGGTCAATGCCTTATACCCCCGGGCCCGCCTTAATACATCAAGCGCCTCATAACCCGGGACCACCGCAGCTTCCTTCCCTTGCGCAAATTCTTTTTTTAAATACATCGGCTCATCCTGCTCGACAAAAAAATACGTTTTCACCAATTTCAAGGCCAGGGGCTTTTTTAAGCCCAACTCGCGCACACAATAGTCTTCAAATTTCTCAAACCCCCAGGCCGCATACAGTTGATCGCGCCAAACGGCATAAAGCCCCTGGCCTAACTGCACCCAAGATAATTTAAAATTTTTGGCATGTGAAGCTAAATGAACGCGAAGATCTTCGGATGGTGGTGGCATAGGCATACCCAATTCCCCCTTAATGTTTAAGGCGGATATTGTAACACAAAATAAAAAGTACAGACAAAAAAGTAGGGACAGACACTATAGTGCCTGTCCCTACTTTTACAATGACTCTTAAGTCCCCTTAGCTTACTTTAAATACGTTTTCAATTCTTCCCAGGTCTTTTTACCTAAGATCCCGTCTGCTTTAAGGCCATGACTCTTTTGGAATTCTATAATCGCTGCCTTAGTGGCGGCCCCTATCTTGCCATCCACACGGCCGGTATAAACACCGGCAGCCTTGAGAGCTGTCTGCACACGCTCACCATCGACCTTGACCCGGATGATCTGAGAATTATCCGAAGTGCTCGGAAGTTTAGCCGCCTCAACCGACTCGGTTGAGGTCTCAGCCGCCTGATCAGATCCGGCCGGTTTTGAGGTGTCTATTTTTCCGGACAAATCCTTGACTTCATACTGCAAATCCACAATCTCCGCATCTTTAGCTTCAAGCTTTTTCTCAAGTTCGGTGACGCGCGATTCCAGTTGTTCATTTTGGGTCTTATTTTGGGTGGTGGCACAGCCGCTAACGGCTAAAGCTAGGATAAAAATACACAATAAACGTAATAACACAGTCCCCTCCTGTTTATAGGATTAAATATATACCGTATCTGCTGTAAGATAAACCTGCAGAACCGCTATTTTCAATTTTGTTATATCCTAACATAAAAACGCACTATCCAAATAGGAAAATCTTTTATTTTCTTTTCTTGTTTATCGCGTTGATTTTCTTATAATAGAGAAACCATGTCCCTACAAGCCAACGATGAAAAAGAACTAGTTTCGCTTCCCTCGGATTTTACCGGCACAACCGGACGGGGACATACCAGCCTGGCCATTCCATCCCACATTGGCCCTGCCAGTTCTCTGGATGAAATCCTGATTTTCGCACGTCATAAAAATGCCAGTGACGTGCATATAGGCGCCCGAAAGCCTATTATTTTCCGACAATTCAGCCGGCTTAATAATATCACCACTGAAACCTTGACTGCGGACCAAATAAATCTTCTGATCATGACCGCTTTACCCAAGGACATTATGGAGATCTTTGAAAAAACCGGGGACGCGCAATACGTGTACACTATCCCCGGATACGGCCGCTTTCGTATGGCTATCCTCAAACAGCGTGACGGCTGGGATTTGACCGCAAGGATCATCCCTACAGAAATCCCAAAATTTGAAAAAACCGGTATGCCGGACTCCTGTGCCAATTTGACCAAATGGGCACAAGGCATGGTATTGATCACAGGGCCGGCGGGTTGCGGTAAAACCACGACCTTGTCAACCTTGGTGGAGATGATCAATCAAGCCCGTCAGGACCATATCATCACCATCGAAGAACCTATTGAAATCGTCTACGAACCCAAGCAATGCCAGATCACCCAAAGGGAAATCAACATCCATACGCTCTCTCAAGCTAATGCCTTACGTGCGGCTTTGCGTGAAGACCCGGACATTCTGGTCGTCAGTGAATTAAGAGATTTAAACACCATTCAATTAGCCATCACTGCGGCGGAGACCGGCCATCTGCTTTTCGGGACTATGAATACCGTCAATGCCGTCCAAACCATCTCACAGGTGATCGGTTCCTTCCCTGCGGAAGAACAGTCCATTATCCGTAATATGATCTCCGAATCCCTGCGCGGCGTCATCTGCCAGCAGTTGATCCCCAAAAGAGACGGGTCTGGATTGGTCGCGGCCTATGAGATCTTGATCGTCACATCATCCGTCGCCAATCTGATCCGTGAAGATAAGATCAACCAGATCAATAATGTCATGACCACCAATAAATCTATAGGCATGAGGCTGATGGATAATTCATTAGAAAATTTGGCCAATGACGGCCTTATATCAACGCGGGAAGCCTGCGAACGGGCAGGGAACCTGCGGCTATGGTCCAACTACTCAAACATTAACCTATGGCTGAAATAGACAATTTATTCCATATTTTAATCAATAAAAACGGTTCGGATTTGCACCTCGAAGAAGGTCAAAAAGCCAAAATCCGCCTTCTCGTAAATTGGAAACAATCGGTACTGAGATACTCACCCGCGAAAAAATGATCGCCCTAATGTCTCCCATTGCTCTCAAAGAAGATTGGCGCGATTTTACAGCCCGCGGCGATCTGGATTTTGCTTATACCTTGGGCACACAAGCGCGTTTTCGCGCCAATTATTTCCGGCACTTTTTCGGGCTGGGCGCGGTTTTTCGATTGATCCCCTCCGAAATCCGCCCCATTGAAGATTTGGACTTGCCGGCACACATCAAAGATTTTGCCAAATGGCACTCGGGATTGGTCCTGGTCACCGGACCTACCGGCAGCGGCAAATCCACGACAACGTATTGATTGCGCAAATGGTCACGTGGTACATGCTAATCGCTAACACGATACGTGCCTCGACCCCACGCTATAGGTGGGTGCGAACATCTGATCTACGATAAGTGGCAGCGAAAATCTCTATGCGATTTCTGGCGCGTTTACTTGTCGCCCTATTTTCTCTATCTTGGCCATCACAGCCGTCCAATCCTTGCTATCGCTCGGCGGCGTCGCATGTGCCTGGGGAGACTTATATGGCCCGCGTAGCAGTATTAGGTGACGTGAGATTGCACTTGGTTTGTGGGGTGGGCGGTACAGAAGGACAGCTCGCCAATCGTCGGCCCCTTGGGAGAGAGCCGAGACGCCAGCAGCAAAGTTATTGCTGGCGGTGCGAGAATGATGAGCCAGGCAATCGAACTGTCCATCAGTATGTCCTCGAACCCAGAGGATACGGTAATAAGCTATGATGGTGACGCAGCGTCCTGGTTGGCTGGCAGCCACGAAGAATCGATTCTCGCAGATCACTGGACGCTCAAGGCAACAAAACTGCCAGGTGCAGAGCGAGTGCGATTTCGACTGACCGACGTAATGAGGCAACATCGCTCATCGAGTTGGCTAGCCCGAATTTCCCCAGCGATTACAGAATGCCCGGGCTTGTTCGCGGCAGACATTGTCGTAGTTAACGACCTCAACATTAAGTTTCGAAACATCAGCTTGACAAAGGCGAATGATGCTGTTGTAGCCGGTCGTAAACCTCTCAGCGGAAAGAAGCGGCCGAACGAATATCTAGGTAATTTTGACACGCTATCGCGTCGCTGCGAGCGACTAAGAACTAGGAGAGGTGCTGGTCAGTAGGTCCGCTGCTTATTATTTCGCTCGACTCTTCATTACCAGATTTCGCTGGTAAGTCTGCCAAGCCTCCGTGCTTCTGGCCCTGGTTGATAGATCGGCCTGATCTACTTAGTCGTGCAATTGTCGTACTGCACGCGGACCATTTGCGGCAAGACGGATTGATGATCAGTGAGGCGTTATCTTGGGAAAGAACTCCGCAGGACTTTGTCAAGGAATTTCGTGGAAGCCCGCGATTGGCTCCTTTTAGACAATTTCGCCGCATTATAGTGCAGTTCGGGGTTACCGGCAATCTACGCCTGTCGTAGCGGTCGCAAGTGGGACTTCAGTCTGTATTTCGATCCAAACAACGATGACATAGCGTTCACTGACCCGCGACAAGAGGGACGTGTTCTCGGAGCCAGCTCAGTTCTCGTAGCTTCACTGATACGAACGATCCTTGGGGAAGTTAACCACAACGTTTCTAGTACCGATGATTGCATAGACGAAGCAATCAGTTGTGCTTTGTCTGACGGCATATCGAGGATGCAGGCTCATTGCCATCTAGGCTACGGCACAGAGGATATTGCCGAATTCATCGAAATGACTGATCAACGCCCGTTTCCGCCAGCGGTGTTCCGCTCGCGATGATAAATGCGTTGGTGCCACAATGCAAGGTCTCTCGGATCGACATTCCGGGTTTCCGTAGCCCACAGTGGTCGATACTCCGCCAGTCGTGCGAATTTCGCTCATTCTCGCACGGCGGAGGAGATCGTCTTTTATGGAGCTGATCAGGTCCTGAACCAACCACCGTGGCCGAGTACCTCTCTCCTCGGCGGCGAATTATCCGTCGTATAAAGACATGGACAAGCAACAACACACTCCATCTCTCATCCAGCGACAAGCTGGATTTGGTCGACCAAGCATGCGAAGACATGATCCAAGATGCGTTGCTCTTCGGCACGAGGCCTACCTCGGTTCGTCGCCAGCCGCTAAGTTGATCTATCAGGCACTTACTGCGAGCAAGCGGCTCTTGGATGACATGATCAAGCTTGCTGCCGATCCTGAGAGTGGAGGTGCTCTTTCTGATCGCGTCAGAACTAGCCTCGCGAAAATCACGGATAGACTAGCTAGCCTCGTCCCAGAGAACGACGAGCCGGTCGTTGCGCCGTTATTAGATTTGGCAAGCTACCAAAGAAGGACGATAAGGATAACATGACTGGTTGTCCTTGACCGACAAGAGATTGAAGGATTCCGTACCTTGCGTAATCTGATTAAATCGCACCTTGAACTTGTCCAAGCTAGTCGCACTGCAGACAAGCGTGTCGCATCAACAATGGTAGAACGGCCTCTTTCGATCGCAGTCTTTGGTCCGCCGGGATCCGGTAAATCGTTTGCTCTCAAACGAATCGTCGAGAGCGTAGACATTCCCATGGAAGTGGCGATTTTGACCTTTAATGTTGCCCAATTCAGTCATACGGACCATATGCTGGCCGCCTTTCAAGACGTGAATAACGCGATAGCTGGCAAGAAGGTTCCGATTGTAATCTTTGATGAATTTCGACTCCGATTTCGATGAGGACCAATTAGGTTGGCTAAAGTTCTTTTTGGCTCCTATGGAAGATGGCGTATTTAGGAATCTCACTGTAAGGGATGCAATACTGGTCTTCGCTGGCGGCACGAGTAGCACCTTCTCTGATTTCAGTCGCGAGAATCGCTCTCGTTCAGATCCCCAATGGGTGGACTTTAGCCGAGCGAAAGGGCCCGACTTCGTCAGTCGGCTGCGAGGACATGTCGATTTAGTAGGAATCAACCCAAACGATTCTGGTGACGAACTGTTCTTAATACGGCGTGCAATTCTTCTCGTTCGCATTTGTGCACCATGCTCGACATGGATATCCGCCAAGAAGCAAAAATCGAAACGGATCTATTGCGAGCGTTCCTGCGAGTTCCGGAGTACAAGCATGGCGGGCGTCGTTGCGCATTCTTTTGGGGCATTGTGTTAGACGCGGAATCGCAAAGAAGAGTTTCCTACCAACCATATCGCAGTTGAACATGCATGTTGATGGGAAAGCATTTCTCATGTGTTGGGATAAGACTCGGGGCAACTCGCACCATCGGATAGGTTTCGCCATGATATGTGTGACCGCAGCCATAACTGCGTTGAATGGTCGTACCATGACTCGAAGATGTTAGCCCGCGGCCGAAACGTCCGTCTCAGCCGAAGCCCGCCGTTAACTGACACGCTGTCAGTTAACGGCGGGCTTCTCCAGCTTCACACTGAGTTTTTTGTAGAGAGCGGAACGGGAGCTAGCTACCGCCCTTTTCAGAAAGGGCGGGGGGAGTGGCTCAATTTTCCTGGATGGCACGGGTCCCCCGACGTTCTCTATCGTACAGAACCCCACAGCTTTCGCATCACGTCGATCGCCCAACGGCGGCGATATCCACCGATTCGACTGCCATATATACAACTGACGTCGCCTCGACTCGGCCCAGTTCGATCGTTTCGCCCTTCGCAAGCCAGTGCCGTCACGTCGATCGCTATCCAGGATCGCCGATCCAGTCAGGCGACACCGACGCCGTCGCTCTCAATGCGTTTCCTGGCGCCGCCAGCGAGCGTTCTCGCTCCGTTGGGTGCCGAAACATCACAAAGTGCCGGCGTGCGATACAGAGCGATCCTGGGCCGCTGCGAGGGATGCCGGGGAATGTGTTGGGCGAAGAAGCCGCCGAGAAGGGCTTAAGTGACAGACTGTCACTTAACGGGCTGGCCGAAAGCGGCGTGTTGCCGCTCTCGGTCCGTCGCTAAGCAGATTTGCGACGCTGCATCGCCGGCTGGGCGAGGTCCGTTGGAGAATTCTCGTACTTGTACTCGCACATCCTGCGGTCTCAATCGACGTCACTTGCGCCACGGGCCACCGGCTTTCACCTTTTTGGGCAGGCCGGAAGGTAACGCAGAACGCCACGGTACCTTTGTGGAAAATAACGGCGAACTCCTTCAAAAGGAACTGCTCTCCGTCGCCGATCGAAGTTCGGATCGTCGACCAGGCCGAGCTAGAAGCCAAGGAAGGTGCTGATCGCACCAGACAGAGAATTGCACCGTTCCCAGTTATCGCAGAAGGTGCCATCCGTCCTTTGGGCGAAATTGGCGAGCCAAACCCTCCGGTCATTGCACCCACGCCCCACGCTGTTTCGCTTCGTGCGAATCATCTGAGCCATCGAAAGGCTCCTTAACGTAAGAATGGAAATCTAAAGCCCACCGGAACGTACCGGGCAGGCGAAAAACACGTTATCAAATGCCGAAATCACAACATGCCCCTGTGCCCACGAGAACCAGACGTACCGGATGAGGTGGGGGCCATAGCCCGAACGATGCCGATTATCTGCTGCCGGGCAGTGTCGACAAGGAGGGCCAAGCTTCGACCAGGGCGGCCAACCGGGGGAGGAAACCGCATTCCCGGCTTCTGCGCCTGCGGCGAGGTCCGCCCCGGCCTTTGCCGTCGATCCCCTTGTTTCCCGGGGATTTCGTCGCTACGAATCAGATTGTGGATCTGGATGTCGCGGGTTCAAGTCCCGTCAGCCACCCGTCCTATGATCGGATATCATCGTGAAGGTCACCTCGTCACGACTTGTCGTCTTGTCTCCAACCGCAGCCATGCTCGGCTTGGCGATGCTCGTGGTTCCCAGCGAGTTGTCGCTCGGCTGAAGGAGGAAAGAAAATGACGATCCAAGTTACCAGTTCGGCGTTCACCCAAGGACAACTGATCCCCAAGCGACATACCGGCGAGGGCAGCGACGTCTCGCCGCCGCTGGCATGGTCCGGCGTGCCGGAAAACGCCAAGGAGTTGGCTCTGATCTGCGACGACCCCGACGCCCCGCGACCGGAGCCGTGGGTCCACTGGGGGATTTACAAGATTCCGGCTACGGCCACCCGCTTGCCGGAAGGCGTGCCGCGAAAGCCGCGGCTGAAGAGCCGGCCGGCGCGTTGCAGGGCAGCAACTCCTGGCCGGCCGCCGAGGCGATCGGCTATCGCGGTCCCATGCCGCCGCCCGGCCACGGTGTTCATCACTACTACTTCAAGCTCTACGCCCTCGACTCGCCGATCGAGGCCGAGCCGGGCCTGGACAAGACCGTCCTGTTGGACAAATTCCAGGGTCACGTCGTGGCGGAGGGCGTGTTGATGGGAACCTATGAGAGAAAGCGGTAGGGGCTAGGATTAGGGGAGCGGAGGCAATTGCGGTCTTTCCGTGTCTCTTTCTCCGCCCTCCCTTCCCTTCCCGCCCTCTTTCACTTATGCCCGATCGCCGAACTCATCGCGGCCGCATTCCGAGGATGCCCAACTATTTGATGCGGCAATGCTGCCGGTGTTGCGCGAGGCAACGGCCGACTTCTGTTGGCTCTTGGATCGCGGCTACGCCCACGATTCGTCGTTGAAACTGGTCGGCGACCGCTACAACTCGCTTGTACGCCAGCGGACGGCCATCAGCCGCTGCGGCTGCTCCGAGGCCGAAGCCGCCGACGCCGCAGTCATGAGGTCGGGCGCGAACAACTGCGTGGCGGTATGTTGGGATCGACGGCTACAACGTGCTGACTAGCGTCGAGGCCGCACTGGCCGGCGGAGTAATCCTGGCCGGGCGCGACGCGCCTATCGCTACATGGCCAGCATGCATGGCAGCTATCGCAAGGTGGCCGGAAACGCTGCCGCGCTGGAACTGCTGGGCCGCACGCTTGCCGCCGCCGAAGTGTCCGGATGCCGCTGGCTTTCGACCGCCCGGTCTCGAACAGCGGTCGGCTGAAGCGGATCATCGAAGACCTGGCCGCCGCACGGGGCTGGCCCTGGACGGTCGAGTTGGTCGCAAACCCGATGTGTTGCCGACCGATCCGGCGGCATGGGCGACCGGCGCTTCGCAGGCGAGCCAGTCGAACCGTCGGCCCCGTGCGTGGTGGTGGCCACGGCCGACAGCGCCATTCTCGACCGTTGCCCGGCCTGGTTCAACTTGGCCCGCGAGACGATCTGCCGCGGTATCCCGTCGGCCTGGGTCGTGGATTTTACGTAGATCGCGCGGGAGGACAGGCATTCTTGCCTGTCAGAAGGCGGGCGGCAGCTAGCCTTGGTCGCTGCCGGCAGACAGAAATGTCTGCCACCCTACTGAAAAGAGCAGGAATGTCTGCCCCCCTCGGCACTTGGATTGGTGTTGTCTTGCCGCCGGCCGGCCCATTTTCTGAAATTTTTCGCTTCTGCCTATTGCATCGCGAAAAAAACCCGATATACTAAACGTGTGCATTAGTAAGCTAGTTCACTAAGGATGTTGGCATGAATATCGATCCCAGCAGCCACGTGCCGATCTACTTGCAGATTGCCGACGCAGTCCGGGCGGCGGTCGCCGCCGGTGTCTATCGATCCGGCGAGGTACTGCCCTCGTTGCGAGCAATGGCGATCAAACTCCACGTCAATCCGAATACCGTCCAACGCGCCGTATCACGAGTTGGAGCGGGAAGGGCTGATCTATTCGCAACGCGGCCGCGGTCTGTTCGTCGCCGAGCAAGTCGCCGCCGCGGCGAAGTCGACTGCTGGCGACGGCGTTCGCCGGCGTGCTTGACGAAGCCATTCGAGCCGGACAATTGGCAGGCATGAGCGATGCACAAATCCGGGAGGTCTTTTGTGCCGCTTTGCAACGCCGAACTTGAAGCGATTAAGCCGCCTATAACACGAAACAATCGAGGCTTCCAACAGAAATTGAACAGGAGAGAACAGAGGTAACAGAGAGGGTTCAGAAGCGTAAGTTCGAACTCTGTTCTCTCTGTTTCCTCCTGTTCAAATTCCGCCCGCGACAGGTGTACGGAGCAAACCGACATGAGCATTTCAGCCCCAAACGGTCCCGCCATCGAACTTGTTGGACTCACCAAGCGTTTCGGTCGCACTTTGGCCGTGAACAATCTATCGCTTGCGATTCCGCGGCAGCACCTTCGGGCTGATTGGCCCGAACGGGGCGGGCAAGAGCACGACGATCAAAATGCTGATGGGAATGCTCTCAATCACGGCCGGGCAGGCCCGCGTGCTGGGGATCGACGTTGCGAACAACTCCGTGGCCGTAAAGCAGCGGGTCGGCTACGTCCCAGAAACGCACCATATCTATCGCTGGATGCGCGTTGGCGAGGCGATCGGCTTCTGCAAAGCGTGCTTCCGCACGTGGAACGACCAGACGTGCCGCGAAATGCTTGATCTGTTCGATCTGGAATTCGAAAAGAAAGTAAAGCACCTTTCGAAGGGAATGCAGACGAAGTTGGCGCTGTTGCTGGCAGTTTCGCACGAACCGAAGGTGCTGTTGCTCGATGAGCCGCTCTCGGGCCTGGACCCCATCGCCCGCGAGGAGTTTCTCGACGGGGTACTGCGAACGATCTGCGACCGGGGAAGACGGTGTTGGTCTCCAGCCACATGCTCGACGACGTGCGGCGATTGGCCGACACCGTTGGCATTCTCCACGAGGGACGGCTCGTGCTGGAGGGCAACCTCGACGGGCTGCTGACTTCGACCAAGCGCATCTCGGCCACGCTCCGCGATGGGTTCCGGCCCGAAAAGGGCCCGACGGCACCGTCTGGCAGCGGATCGAAGGCCGGCAGTGGACGATCACGGTCCGCGATTTCTCGCCGGAAAAGGTTCCAGCAGGTCCAGGCGACCGAGGGCGTGGAGCAGACCAGCGTGCTCGACGTGGGGCTGGAAGAACTGTTCAAGGACTTCATTCGAGGACAAAGGGTATCGCCATGAGCATGAAATGGCTACTTTGGAAAGATTTTCGGCACAATCGGCCGATCTTCATCGCGACGTTGATCTTCCTGTTCGTGCCGTATGTGATTGCTGTATGGGCCATGTGGCGCGAACATCGCGGTATGCCGGAGCATTTCTGGCTGCGTTGCCTTAGTGGTGGGACTCGCCTTTAGTCTTATTTCTCCCAATTGCTGCTTGCCTGCGCTTGGCGGCAACGCATTTGCGGGCAGGCGTGTGATCGGTCGGCGGAATTCCCGGCAACATTGCCAATTACAAGAACGAGAGTTTCTGCCGGCAAACTGCTCTTCGTTTTGCTGATCATCGCTCTAATCTGTATTCCCAACTGCGCCAGGGATGGGATACCTGATCGCCGAATCAGAGGCGCAGTAGACCTGAAGCCGCACGATTCATATTATTCGTAGCGACCACCGGCACAACGTTCTTTTGCGTCGGTTGGTTTCTGTCTTCGTTTCTTTCCAGCCCGACATTTGCCGTTGTCGGGGGTCTCGCGTTTCCGTTCATTGTGTCCATGGGGCTCGGCTTCTTCACGTACTTGTTTCACCTTCCGCCCAACTACAGCCTCGCTCCCTGGTATGTCGGGATTTGCGCAACCGTCTCGCCGATCTGTTTTGCGATTGGCACATGGCTGTACTTGCGGGCTGGAGCCGTGACGACCGGCAATTCAGGGGCGAGGAGCACGCCGGTTGCGGCGAACATGGGGGTACAAAGGATGAGACAAGATGTTTGGTAGCTCTGGCGGAGCGTGATTCGCCCAGCCCAGGACGTTGCCCTCGTCGTTACACGCATGTGGGTGGTGTGCCAACAGGCGGCCCACGCCAGCGGTAGTCGGCCTGGCGTTTACGCCAGGTTCGCGTGCGGCTGCACTTCTTTGGATTTTATGGATGAAACATGTCATCACCGTTTACGGTGATCCTGCCAGTTGTCGCGCCGCGGGCAGGAGCCGCGTAAACACGGCTGACACGCCAGAGACGAAAACCAGAAAAACACGACCGCAGCCTGTACAACCCGACGTAAAACGTCGGGCCGAAAACCGCCTGCGGCGGCAAAGGACCGTGAACGGTCCTCAACAGTCCGCTGTCGTGACACAGCGGGAAAACGATTGTGGTGGTACGGTCGGAAAACCGTACCGCAATGGAGCCACGGAACCGAAAAAAGCCGCGACCAACGGTCGCGGCTTTTTGTTTCGCTTCGCAACGCTTCTTCGGCGGCACGGTCGGGAGATCCGTGCCGCAATGGGGCGTTTGCGGCAATCGGTTATTCCTTCAGCGACTGCACGATGCTCGTCAGCATCGCCTTGGCGTCGCCGAAGAGCATCAGCGTGTTGTCGGCGAAGAACAACTCGTTCTCGATGCCGGCGAACCCGGGGTTCATGCTGCGCTTGATGACGAAGACCGTCTTGGCCTTGTCGGCGTCGATGATCGGCATGCCGTAGATCGGGCTCGATTTGTCGTGCCGGGCGGCCGGGTTGATCACGTCGTTGGCCCCGATGATCAGCGCGACGTCGGCCTCGGGCATCTCGGGATTGATCTCGTCCATCTCGATCAGCTTGTCGTAGGGAATCTCGGCCTCGGCCAGCAGCACGTTCATGTGCCCGGGCATGCGGCCGGCCACCGGGTGGATGGCGAACTTCACGTCGACGCCTTCTTTGGTCAGCGCGTCGTACAACTCGCGCACGCGGTGCTGGGCCTGGGCCACGGCCATGCCGTAGCCGGGAATGATGACCACGCCGGGCAGCCGACATGATCTGGGCCGCGTCTTCGGCCGTGGCGCTCTTGGCCGTGCGCTGTTCGCGGCGCCCGCGGCGGCCTGAACCTGCCGAATCCGCCGAACAACACGTTGGCGAACGAGCGGTTCATGGCCTTGCACATGATGATCGAGAGGATCAAGCCGGACGAACCGTCCAAGGCTCCGGCGGCGATCAGCAGCTTGTTGTTGAGCACGAAGCCCATCGCCACGGCCGACAAACCGGCGTAGGCATTCAACAGGGCGATGACCGTGGGCATGTCGGCGCCGCCGATGGGGATGATCAACAACACGCCGAAGGCCAGCGAAAACAGAATAATCAACGGGAACAGGAACCATGCATCGGAAAGATCACCAACAGCATGCCAGCCACGATGGCCAGGGACAGGAAAGGTTGATCGCGTTCTGGCCCTTGTAGGTGATGGGCCGGGTGGGAATAATTTCCATGAGTTTGCCGGCGGCCATCAAGCTGCCGGTAAAGGTCAGGAAGCCCAGGATCACTTCGGCCACCAGTGCGCCGGTGTTGAACGGTGAGTGGCATGGTCGCGATGGCCGGAGTCATCCACAGATAGATACTCGGCGGCGCCACCAGGCCGGCGGCCAAGCCGCCGAAGGCGTGCGAGAGCGCGGTTCGCTGGGGTACGGCCGTCAGCGGCACCATGGCCAAGGGCACGCCGACAATGCAGCCGAGCACGAAAGCGATGGCGATCCAGTTGTAGCCCTGATTTCCGGGCAGCAGCAACGTACCGCCGATTGCGGCCACCATGGCGACCACGCCGGCGAATATGCCCCGCCGGGCCGTGCTGGGGTGGCTCATCCACATCAGCGAGAGGATGAACAACGCCGCCGAAACCAGATAAATCGACTGAATAATAGTGTCATGCTCATGACTTGGCAGGCTCCCGCTTCTTGAACATCTTGAGCATCCGGTCCGTCAGTAGGAAACCGCTGACGATGTTCGTCATCGAGGCGACCACGGCCACCGCGCCCAGGATCGTGCCGAAGGTCGTTTCCGCTCGCCGGCCAGCGCGATCGAGCCGACCACGGCGATGGCCGAAATGGCGTTGGTCAGCGACATCAGCGGCGTATGAAGCAACCGCGAGACGTTGCGGATCACCAGCAATCCGGTGAACGTGGCCAGCATGAACACGAACAGCAGCGCCAGATAGTCGACCTTCATCGCGTGTTCCGCCGCGACCTGCACGGCGGCCGGCGGCGTTTCCGCAACCAGGAACAAGGAACTCAATAACATGATACAATTCGTCCTTTCGTCGTAGGGTGCGTGCAACGCACCATTTTGTCATCTCATAAAGTCACGCTGCAAAAGCCGCCGTCGCTAGCTGCGCCCAAGGCGCGACCAACGGTCGCGGCTTTCTATTGGAGCAATTGCTGAACCCGCGGGTTGACCACTTGGCCGTCGCGGCAAATCAGCGTGTCACGGATGATTTCGTCTTCGAGGTTGAGCACAACCTGCTTGTCCTGG
>CAWHFJ010000021.1:0-12614 GCA_963828495.1 Candidatus Omnitrophota bacterium | reverse complement strand
CTTGCTCGCGCCGGAATTGCAGCACTTGCGTATTTTGGTGGCGGAAGATAATACAGTTAACCAGCGCATTGCCGTAAGGATCTTGGAAAAATTTGGTTGGAAAGTGACAGCGGCTGATAATGGTCAGGAAGCCTTAAATATTTTGAATCACCAGACTTTCGACGTGATCCTGATGGATGATAGTATGCCGGTGCTCAGCGGCATCGAAACCACGCAAGTTATTCGCCGGGAAGAAAAGCAAACCGGCCAACATGTGCCTATCATTGCCATGACGGCCAATGCTATGGCCGGCGATAGGGAAAAATATCTGGCATCAGGAATGGATGGGTATATCTCCAAGCCCGTTGACCGCCATTTACTTTATGAAGAAATAGTTAAACTTGTCACTCAACGGATTAAAAGTTAAGATACTAGGGATCTTAATCAAGAAAGGTGTTTATGAGCGAAGACATCATTGATTTAAAAGATGTTCTGGAGCGTGTCCAGGATGACAAAGAATTGCTGGATGAGCTTTTGGATATTTATCAAGAGGACTTTGTACAAAAGCGTCAAGCCTTAGGGGAAGCCATTACCGCGAAGGATATCGCTAAAATCAAAGAGGTCGCCCATTCTATGAAAGGGTCTTCCGGTAATATCTCTGCCAAGCCCCTGCATGCGGCATGTCTCCAATTAGAGATGTTGGCTAAGGAAGGGAAAACTGACGGCATGCCGGAGGTGGTTGTTGCTATCGACGGTTATTTTGAACGGATCAAAGTTTTTGCCGCACGTTTTAAAAAGGACTTAGCCCAATAGGGACGTCTCCCTATTTTGTCGGACACCATCCATAAGCAAAAATAGGGAGACATCCCTATTTTAATTTTATCCTTAAAGGATGCGCAATGTTTTGGATTATTATTTTTAGTTTTGTCGTCCTCATAGGTCTGGCCATTGCTATTTATTTGCTGCCCGAGCAGACGGCCAAGGCTAAAAAGAAAAAGAAAAAAGGGCCATGCTTATGGCGGAGGCGGCGGTTGTGGACACCAGTAAAGACTGGAAGGCCATTGCCGAGCGTTGGGAGAAACATAATCAGTCCCTGCAAGGTCAAATCGAAAAGATGAACATGGGCCAAAAGAACGTTGGGCAACAGATAGATGAGTATAAGGTCCAGATCAAGGACATGGGTGAAAAATTGGCCTTGGAAAAAAGCTGGCGCGAAAAAGAGCAGACGAGCTTAGAGAAACTTAAAGCTCATGAAAAGGACTTTCAGGCCCAAATTTTTCGTACGGAAAGCGAGTTGGAAAAAGAGCATTCTCACCGCATGAGCCTGGAGCGAGAAGCCCAAGAGCTCAAGATCAAATACGATCAAATCGTCGAGGAAAAAAGGCAATTGTCCATCAAGGCCGCCAGCCAGCAAACGACACTGGATGCCAACGCCCAAGAGATTAAGGCATTGAAGTCTGAAAATACGCAACTTAAAGAAAAACGTGCGGACATGCAGTGGGTGGCTAAATCTGAATTTGATGAATTAAAGAAACTTCTCCAGGCCAAGGAGAAAGACTTAGCCCGTCTTAAAGAATCCCATGGATAATTTTCCTTTCGCCCTGCGCACCAATTGGTGCCGCCAGCCTAATGCGTTAAATAAAATTCTTGAGGATTTAGAGGCGCGGCATATCCCTGTGATGGATCTAACCGCCTCTAATCCGACGAGCTGTGAATTTGCGTATCCTGAAGGCATGCTGACGCGTTTAAGTTCTCCGGAGAATTTTTATTATAAGCCGGATGCCTTTGGCCGTCCCCAAGCCCGTCAGGCCGTGGCCCGTTATTATGATTGTCAAAAAGCCCTGATAGAGCCTGAGGACATCATCTTGACCGCCAGCACTTCTGAAGCGTATTCTTTTTTGCTGCGGCTTTTAGTCAATCCCGGAGAGAAGGTGCTGATCCCCAGGCCCAGTTATCCGTTGTTTCCGTTTTTATTAGAAATCAATGATGTGCAATTTGATTATTATCCGCTTGTGTATGATGGGCAATGGCATGTGGACCTGCCCGCTTTAGAGCGAGCGCTGGACGCTCGTACCCGTGCCATTATTCTGGTTAATCCCAATAATCCGACGGGTTCATATATCAGCCGGGCGGAATTGGATTTGTTAAATCAACTTTGCCGCCGGCATGCTATGAGCATCATTGCCGATGAAGTTTTTTTTGAATATGCCTGGAGGCAGGGAGAGTCGGTCAGTTGTGCCGGTAACAAAGAAGTTTTGACTTTCGTGTTGGGTGGTTTATCAAAAACACTGGGCCTACCGCAAATGAAATGCGCCTGGATTTTGGCTTCAGGGCCGCAAGCGCCTCTGCAAGATGCACGCGAGCGTCTGGAAATCATTGCGGATACTTATTTATCCGTCAACACACCGGTGCAAAATGCGTTGAGTGCGTGGTTAGACCATGCCCCTGGTATTCAGCGACAAATCATTTCACGGGTCAAGCAAAATGCGCAGTGGCTGTCTAATCATCTGAATGATCATACGCAATTATTGTCTCTTCAAGGGGGGTGGTATGCTATTTTGCGTATTCCTGCGGTCAAATCAGAAGAGGCATGGGTGTTAGAATTTCTGCAGGAGGACCACGTATTGGTTTATCCAGGGTATTTCTTCGATATGACCGAGCCCGCCTATATTGTTTTAAGTTTATTACCGTCTCCTTGTATTTTTCAAGAGGCCGCGGGGCGTGTGACCAAGAGGCTGGCTCAAATATGAAACTTAACTTGAAAATTCCCACAATACACCTGGAATTTGTTAGAATAAATACCAAACTATTTATCGGGAATGACAATGAGGACAAGGATTATTTATGGCTAAAAGACCTGATTGGGACGAATATTTTTTGAAATTGGCCATGTTGGCATCCGAGCGCGCCACCTGTCCGCGCATGCATTGCGGAGCGGTGTTGGTTAAAAACAAAAATGTCATTGCCACGGGATATAATGGTTCCATACCCGGTGATGATCATTGTGAGGATGTGGGTTGTTTGATGGTGGAGAACCATTGTGTGCGTACGGTGCACGCGGAGATGAATGCGTTGATCCAAGCGGCGAGGCGTGGCCATGCCGTCGAAGGTTCCACCGCTTATGTGACTAACATGCCGTGTACCGGTTGCGCTAAAGCCTTGATTACAGCGGGGGTCAAAAGGGTGGTTGTTTTTTCCGATTACCACGATACCATGGCGACTCAATTTTTTACCAAGGCCCGAGTGCCTATTGACCATATTGATATGCCTGAAAAAGAGATCCATTATGATCTTAAAAATTATTCTTCTGCCCGGTGAGTATGAATCCGATTAAAATATTGGTAGCTGATGATGAGGAAGTGATCAGGGAGATCATTGCCAAAAGGATCGCTTCCCAGGATTATGCAGTCATCACAGCCTGTGATGGCCAGGAGGCTTGGGAGAAGATTGTCAGCCAAGACCCTGATGTCATTATTCTTGATTTGATTATGCCGAAAATGGACGGATGGGCTGTGTTAAGCCGCTTGAGAAACGATCCTCCGACTAAAAGATGGCAACCGGTCATTATTGTATCGGGGCAAGCGGAATTCGAGAGCTTTAAAAAAGGTGTGGATTTGGAGGCTGATCATTATTTGACCAAGCCTTGCCGCATTGAAGATATTCTTCAAGCCATACGCCTGATGCTGTCTTTGATCCCCCAACGCAATACTTAAGGCCATGTTCCTATTGATCAAAAGCTTGACGGTTCTTGCGGTTATGGGGGCTGGGCTTTTTTTTATAGTGCGTTATTTGGAAGCCGTCAGTGTATTTTTTCCCAATCGCATCATGGCTGTCAATCCCCAAGTGTTACGCCTGCCCTGGGAAGATGTGTATTTTAAAACCCATGACGGTGTTAAGCTCAATGGCTGGTTTTTTAAAAACCCAACAGCGCAATCCACTCTTTTATTTGCTCATGGTAATGCCGGCAATATCAGCGACCGCCTGCTTAAAATTAAATTTTTTTATGATTTGGGATTAAACGTGTTCATTTTCGATTATCGCGGATATGGAAAAAGTGAGGGCCGAGCTTCTGAAGCGGGCATTTATGTAGACGCCCAAAGCGCTTATGATTATCTTCAATCGCGTCCGGATGTGAACAGAAAGAGGCTTATTCTTTATGGCGCTTCCTTAGGAGGGGCAGTGGTCATTGATTTAGCGACTCACGCAAGCGCCGCTTTTCTGGTGGTGGAATCGTCTATCACCTCTGCCCAAGATATGGTCAGGATTTATTATCCTTTTGTCCCTTCGTTTTTTCTTAGTCTGAAACTTGATTCCATCAATAAGGTGAAGCTTCTAGAGCTCCCCAAATTGTTTATCCATAGTCCCGATGATGATGTGGTGCCGTTTGGGATAGGCCGCAAACTTTTTGAAGCGGCAAGGGAACCCAAAGAATTTTTGACAGTGCACGGAGGGCATAATGACGGCTCCATAGCCACGGATCCACAGGCGGCAGAGGCATTGATGCGGTTTTTAAAAGATAAGGGCTTGATATGAACAAAATATTTTTAAGGACACATAAGACTTCTATCGTCGGCGCAGACGGTCAGCCGGTATTGTTAAAAGGGGTCAATTTCGGCGGATGGTTGATGATGGAAGCTTATTTTACGCATGCGCCTAATTTGCCACAGCAAGTTTTTGAGAAAGAATTCGCCAAGCAATGCGGCACAAAAGCGTTGAGTGAGCTTTTGGAAAAATTCAGAGACAATTTTATAACTGAGGCTGATGTTAAGCAAGTGGCTTCCTGGGGCATGAATTGCATACGCCTGCCGTTTCATTATAAAATAGCGGCTGACGGGGCAACCATTCATTATTTGGATCAAGCCACGGCCTGGGCGCGTAAGTACAAAGTCTATTTAATTTTGGATTTGCATGCGGCTCCCGGCGCACAAAATCATGATTGGCATTCCGACAGTCTGGGGGACGCGCAATTGTGGACAAAGAAATCCCATCGTCATAAAACCTATGATTTGTGGCAGAGGCTGGCCGACCGCTACAAAGATGAGACGGTTATTGCGGGGTACGATGTTCTGAATGAAGCGGTCCTGCAGGATGCGGGTTTATTAAACGAATTTTATCGAGAGTCCATTAAAGCCATTCGCCGTGTGGATTGTCATCATATCCTGTTCATTGAAGGCGCACATTGGGCCCAGCAGATCGACCTTCTAGATGATTTTAAGGATGATAATTGGGTATACAGCATCCATTTTTATGAGCCACACGAATTTACCTTTAATTTGGCGCCATTTATCCGCTATCCCTGGGATGGTTGTAACGCGGACGTTCTGCGCCGGCGCATGGAAGGGTATTTCCGGTTTGCCCAAAACAAACAACGGCCGGTGCATGTGGGAGAATTCGGCGTCAATTACCGCCAGGGCGTTTATAACGAGCATTTGTATTTGCAAGATGAACTTAAATGTTTTAATGATTTCGGTTTTCATTGGAATTACTGGACGTATAAGGCCGTCAAGAATTTTATGTTTCCCGATGGTATCTATAGCTATTATCCCGACAGCCCGTGGGTGCATAGGATGGGTCCCAAAACCGGCTGGCAATGCTGGGGGCAATGTTGGCCCCAGCTAAAGTCAGGGATGGTCGTCTCCTGGCGGACAGGCGCCTTTAGCCCTAATACTTACGTGATGGAGGCGCTTAAAAAAGCGGTGTGAAAAAGGCATTATGAGGGATCAATTAAGGGAAAAAATTGTATTAATTACCGGGGCTTCCAGCGGGATCGGCGAGGCCACAGCCATGCTTTTGCATAAAGAGGGCTGTCGGGTGTATGCGGCGGCGCGACGGACCGAAAAAATGAAACATTTGCAAGCCCGAGGTATCAGAATCCTCAAGATGGATGTGACCAATGATGATGAGATGGTCAACAGCGTTGAGGTGATCATCAAAGAACAGGGGAAAATTGATATCCTGGTTAATAATGCCGGGTATGGTGCCTATGGGGCGATAGAAGATGTCCCTTTGAAAGAAGCTCGAAGACAATTTGAAGTCAATATTTTTGGGCTCGCCCGTCTTTGTCAACTGGTGTTGCCGTATATGCGCAAGAATTATTATGGCAAGATCGTGAACATATCATCCATGGGAGGGAAGTTATATACGCCGCTGGGCGGTTGGTATCACGCGACCAAATATGCTCTTGAGGGATTATCAGATTGTCTGCGTATGGAAACTAAAGAGTTTGGGATCGATGTGATCATTATAGAGCCGGGATTAATTCAATCGGAATGGGGAGATATTGCCATAGATTCTATGCTTAAGACGTCGGGAAATACGGCCTATTCACCGTTAGCGCACGCAGAGGCCAACATGTATAAGAAAGCTTATGCTGACCCTAAAAGTTCAAAGCCCGAAGTGATTGCCCAGGTGATAGTAAAAGCCCTAACATCAAAAAGGCCCAAGACAAGATATGTCGCAGGGCACATGGCCAAGATATATTTGTTTTGTAGAAAAATGTTTTCTGATAAGATATTTGATAAAATGATGTTATTGGCAGTCAAGCAGTCATAGAAGTTTTCGATTCCCCCCAATGGAAGAGTCATGTCCAATAGCCTAAAATATCCCACGATTTTCTGGTTCATGCTAGAATATGTTTTATATTTAAAATAACCTAAAGGACAGATTGTTATGAAAATGTTTGGGTGGGTATTGTTATTTTTTTTAGGGGCCATTAATCCGGTTTGGGCCCAGGCGGTGTATCAGGCCCATACCCATGTGCAATTAGTCAGCGAACAAAACACGGCTCTTCCCGGAAGAACATTTTGGGTGGGCATTGATTTGATTTTGGATGATGGCTGGCATGTGTATTGGCAAAATCCAGGGGACTCCGGATTGGCGCCTAAGATCAAATGGCAATTGCCAATGGAGATTAAAACCGGGGATATTCATTGGCCGTATCCACAACGTATTAATGCGGGGCCTTTAACTACTTTTGGCTATGACCATGAGCTCCTATTGTTGGTGCCTGTCACGGTTGATAGGAGCTTTCAGGCTGCCACTAATGTCAATCTTCGTGCCCGTGTAGATTGGTTGGCTTGTCGGGAAGAATGTATTCCCGGCCGCGCTCAATTAAACCTCACGTTACCGATGGCGGCAAACCCTTTGGGGCTCACATTTAATAATTATAAATCATCCTTTGATCAAACCCGTCAACGTTTACCGAAGGTGATGCCATCCATAACCAGTCGCGTTTGGACCGACGGTCATCAATGGCGTATGGATATCCGGACTCCATTACAACGAGGAGCGGACATACTATTTTTCCCATTACGCAATGATGTTATTGAAAATGCCTCCCCTCAAAAGACTCAGGAAACCCCCTATGGTTATCAGATGACCTTGGTTAAATCTCATATTTATCCGGGATCTGTGACGATTCTGGAGGGGGTTGCTGTGAATGCCGCAGGCTGGGATGAGACAGGAGACATTAAGGCCGTTGTCATTCAAGCTCCCGTGGATCAGGCTTTCCCACGGGTGAGCTTCTTTGTAGCGTGTTTGTTTGCATTGATCGGGGGTTTAATCCTTAATTTAATGCCTTGTGTGTTGCCGGTTTTATCGATCAAAGTCCTTCATTTAATTGACCGTCATCTGGATAAAAAAATAGCCCTGCGGCATGCGTTGACCTATACGCTGGGCGTTTTGGTTTCCATGTGGGTACTGGCGCTACTGCTTTTTATTTTAAAATCAGCGGGTCAATTCGCCGGCTGGGGATTTCAGTTTCAATCGCCGGTCTTTGTTTTGGCCATGGCTGTGATTTTGTTTATTTTAGCCCTTAATCTTTTTGGTGTTTTTGAGATATCAATGCCAACGATCAGTGGTTTGTCGACGCATCAAGGGAGTTATCAGGCCAGTTTTTTAAGCGGTATACTGACAACCATAGTGGCCACCCCCTGTACCGCGCCTTTTATGGGCACGGCACTGACCGTGGCCATAAGCCAGCCGGGGATTGTCGGATTTGGGATATTCACATGCTTAGGGATAGGACTGGCTTGTCCTTTTGTAGTATTAAGTGCGTTTCCTGCTCTTTTATCTTTTGTTCCCAAGCCCGGAGCGTGGATGATTCATTTAAAGAAGATGCTCGGGAGTATTTTATTAGGATGCGTCATTTGGTTATTGTGGGTGTTTGCAGTACAAACCGGATTGTCTCAACCATCGGTCGGGCTTCACTGGCAAAAGTATTCCACCTCGGCCGTGGCCCAAGCGCGGGCAGGGGGCCTGGGGGTGTTTATAGATTTTACAGCCGGCTGGTGCATTAACTGTCAGGTCAATGACCGATGGGTATTGCAAAGTCCGGATGTTATTAAGGTTTTTAAGGATAAAGGGATCAGCGCTTTTAAGGCGGATTGGACTAGATATGATCCGGCTATTACCGAGGCGTTGTTATCGTTTGGCCGCGACAGTATTCCGGTTTATGTCTATTATCCGCCGGGGAGCAATGCCCCCATTATTTTGCCACAGCTGATAACGCCTAAAATGGTTGTGGCGCGTATCAATACTCATTCGGGAATGACAAACACAGGAGGTGCTTATGTTAAAGATTAAATTGATGCTCGCAGGGGTTGTTGTGATGTTGTTAGTCGCCGGTGCGGCAGGGGCCCAGGTGATTAGCGGTCGAGTTGCACCTAATTTTACACTAACAGACAGTTATGGCCAAAAACATTCCTTGGCGGAGTATAAAGGTAAATTTGTGGTCTTGGAGTGGTTTAATCCTGAATGTCCGTTTGTGAAAAAGCATTACCAGGGTAATATGCAAATATTACAGAAAGAATACACGGCCCATGGGGTGGTATGGTTGTCCATCAATTCTTCTGCCCGTGGCAAACAAGGCAGTTTCACCCCGCAAGGGTTCAATAAATTCATGACAGGCAAAGCCGCTTACCCGTCAGCCGTTTTGTTAGATACCGATGGCAAGGTAGGCCATTTATACGGCGCACAGACCACCCCGCATATGTTTATTATTAATCCGCAAGGGATATTGATCTATCAGGGAGCCATTGATGATATCCCCAGTGTCGATAGTGCGGATGTGCTAAAAGCTCAGAATTATGTTAGGGCCGCCCTTGATGCGGCTATGAATGGCAAGCCCGTTGCCGTGGCTACTACCAAATCCTATGGTTGTTCGGTGAAATACTAATATCAGGAGGCATATATGAGTTTAAATAGTGTCAACATCATGGGCAATTTGACGCGGGACCCGGAAATGAAATATATTCCCTCCGGGAAAGCCGTATGCAGTCTCTCCATCGCTAATAATCGCGTCTATACAAAAAATAGCGAGAAAGTGACGGAAGTTTCTTATTTTGACGTGGAGGTGTGGGGTCTGGCCGCGGAAAACTGTGCTAAATATTTGACCAAAGGAAGCGGGATTATTGTGGAAGGCCGCCTACGGCAAGACCGCTGGGAGAAGGATGGCAAGACCCAGAGCCGCGTACGGATTACGGCCAATGCCGTTCATTTCTTACCCCGCAAGCAAAGCGATAACACGGCCCCTCATGGAGCCCCGTCGCCTGACAACAGGCCGCCGGAGACTCCAACAGCCCCGGGCACATTACCCGAAGACACTGCGTGGGAGGAATAGAACGTTGGAAAAAATAACCAGTTTACAAAATGGGTTGATTAAAAAAGCCCAGGCTTTGCGTGAAGCCCGTCACCGTCGCGAGACGGGCATGACTATCATTGACGGTGCTCGTGAGATCAAGCGGGCGTTTGAGGCCGGTATTGTCTTAGATAAAGTTTTTTACGTGAAGGACAGGCAGGAAGATTTACTGAAACGATTGCTTGTTAAGAAGATTGAATGTATTCAGGTGAGTGGTCAGGTCATGGAAAAGTTGGCTTATGGTGAACGTCATGAGGGGATTATGGCCTTGGGGCATACACCGGTTGTGACCTTAAAAGATTTAAAGGTATCCTCTAAAGGCATGGTCGTAGTTTTAGAATCCTTAGAAAAACCCGGGAATTTGGGAGCGGTGTTACGTACCTGCGACGGGGTAGGGGTGGAAGCAGTGTTAGTGTGTGACCCTAAAACCGATGTGTATAACCCCAACGTGATTCGTTCCAGTACGGGTGTCATTTTTAGTATGCCCGTTGTTTGTGCCGCCCCTGAGGACATAGCCGTATTTTGTAAATCGAGGAAAATCAAAATTTGTGCTTCCGCACCTTCGGCCCAAAAATTATATACCGAGGCGGATTTTAAAGGCGCCTGGGCGCTGGTTTTAGGCAGTGAGGATCAAGGGTTATCTGATTATTGGCTTGAAGTTTCGGATATGACGGTCAAAATTCCCATGAAAGGTCTCGCGGATTCGTTGAATGTGTCGGGTGCCGCGGCCATCATCCTCTACGAAGCTCTTCGGCAAAGGCAAATGTAAAATATGCGCTTACAGGTATTCTTATCACATAACGGGGTCTGTTCTCGTCGGGACGCGATGGATGTCATTCAGGCAGGCCGGGTAAAAATCAATGGTCTGACTGGTCAAGGAACCTTCCACAGCGGTGGATGGCAGCGAAGACATTACAGTCGACGGACAAAAAATCGGCACTAAACAGTACGCTTATGTAATGCTTAATAAACCTGCGGGTTATACCACGACTAAGGATGACGCGCATGCCCAGACAACAGTCATGGATTTATTACCTTCTGCCATGCGCCATTTGGCTCCGGTGGGAGGCTGGATCGCGATAGCGAGGGGCTTTTACTGCTGACGAATGACGGCGACTTTAGCTTTCCGGCTGACACATCCTAAGTTTCACGCGGATAAAGTTTATTTAGTGCGGGTTAAAGGAGAAATAACGCCGGCCAAAAAGTCTAAACTCGAAAGCGGGGTTGTGATTGAAGGCCCGTCCTCAAGCCGGACACTCGGTCCTCATGCCGGACACTCGCGAGAGCTCGCAGTTGCTCGCAAAACTGCCCCTTGCCGTATTATGGGAGTTAAGTATAATGGCACGGAAACCGAATTTAAAATTACCCTTAATGAAGGCCGTAAACGTCAAATCCGTATGATGGCACGGAGCATCGGTCATCATGTCACCTATTTGTGCCGTTTGTCGATGGGTAAACTGCAGTTAGGGAGTTTACCTAAAGGACAGTGGAGGCTTTTAACCCAACAGGAAGTAGGGCTTTTGAAGGTATGATTACGATTACTAATTTGTCCAAGAATTTCGATGAGCGGATGCTTTTGGACAATGTTTCTTTAAGCATTTTTCCTCACGAGCGTATCGGGTTGACCGGCCCTAATGGCGCCGGGAAATCCACGTTGTTCCAAATTATTTTAGGGCAGATGGAGCCATCGTCGGGGATAGTGCAAGTCCAAAAAGGCCTTAACATCGGTTATATGGCCCAGGAGGCCAAGTATGCCTCCGAGCGTACGGTCATGGAAGAGATGACCTGTGGAGATGAAGAGATCCGCCGTCTGCTGCAGGAAAAACACCAACTGGAAGATGATCATAAGGCCGACAGCCCGCGTTACGGGGATATTATGGAGCAGTTGGAACATAAAGGGATTTATGAGTTGGAACACAAGGCTGAAAAAATCCTCACGGGTTTGGGGTTTAAAGAAGAAGAATTCCATAAGCCTATCATCCATCTTTCCGGCGGATGGCAGATGCGCACCCAATTGGCCAAACTTTTGACGTATCAATATGATTTGATCCTGCTAGATGAGCCGACCAATTATCTGGATTTGGAGGCGACCATATGGCTTAAAGGTTATCTGGCCGACTTATGACGGCACTTTTATTATTATTTCGCATGATAAAATTTTTCTTAATGATGTGACCAATTATACGATCATTCTGGAAGATGCTAAAATGACCAAGGTCAAAGGTAATTATGAGGCTTATGAAGAAGCCAAGACCGTGCGCAATCGCACCCTGGAGAAACAGCAGAGGGTGGTAGAGCAGAAACGCGAGCAGTTAGAGCGTTTTACCGAACGCTTTCATGCCCAGCCTAACCGTGCCTCGGCCGTACGCAATAAACGCAAGATGCTCGACCGCCTGGAAGAAATCCATATCCCGCAGCAAAAACATTCTATCCGTGATTTTGAGTTTCCACGCGACAGTGGAAAGCGGGTATACTGTTTTGACCATGAACAAGATCAATAAATCTTACGGCGAAAAGCAGGTTTATAAGGATTTGGATTTTGAAATCACCAAGGGGCAGAAATTGTGTTTAGTCGGGCCTAATGGCGCGGGTAAGTCCACACTTTTAAAAATGATCGCCGGGGTTTTACCCTTTGATTCCGGTCGCGTAAACTCGGGCATCAGGTGAATTTGGGTTATTTTTCCCAAACAAGGCTGGATGTGTTAAACCCGACCCGCACGGTCTTTGAAGAATTGATGTCCGCAACCGAAAGAAGTGTGCCGCAAGCCCAGGCGCGCACACTTTTAGGCGTATTTAATTTTAGAGGGGATGATGTATTCAAACCCGTGCGTGTCTTATCAGGCGGAGAGAAAAGCCGTTTGATTTTGGCCAAGCTGTTGGTCAATCCGCCGAATTTTATCTGCCTGGATGAGCCCACCACCCATTTGGACATCGACGGGGTGGAGGCCTTGACAGAATGTTTTAAGAAATACGAAGGCACCTTGTGTTTTATCAGCCA
>CAWHFJ010000020.1:0-31905 GCA_963828495.1 Candidatus Omnitrophota bacterium | reverse complement strand
AAAATTGGATTGCAGAAGAAAAAAAGCAAAAGCAACCAATGCTTTAATTGGCTTATTATTTCTTAACCTGTTATTCTTCATATGCTTTTGAACATACATTAATGGTTTTAGAAAAAATATAGCGCTGAAAAAGCGCTAATTCAATGAGAAGATCTACCTAATACAATCGATCGATCAGAAGTATAATTTATGGTATAGATGACAGGAAATAGGTTATTTAGTAAGATTACCATGTATTTTAATAAAAAGCAAATTTAAAACACCTCTGTAAATACACCATAACCTGTTGAATTAAATGATTTTATATAAATAAATAAGAAAATTGTCAGTATTGTTTTAGCATCAAAACTGTTTAGTAACCTGCAGCCATGTATGTTCATACGATCATCTGAAGGTTGCCCTGTCACCGGCCAGGCAAAATCAAGCCTGAAAAAAAAATTTTCCGGCAAGGTTAAACGCAAGCCGCAGCCTTCATCATCAAGGATACGGTCTTTAAATTCTCCCGGCTGAGGATCCCGTAAAAAAACATGACCCCAATCATAAAAAGCAGCCACTCTTAATGCATCATAAAGTTTGGCTGAAGAAAAAGGTATTCGCAAATCTTTAGGTATCCCGTAAACCGGCAAACCCAGTTCAGCAGTCGCACTTTGACCATTGTCCCCAACAGCCTCACCCGGAGCAAAACCGCGCACATTACTGATACCCCCTAATTGATATTGTTCCGTTGAATCCAACACATCACCGGAAGAAAACTGGGCTTCACTCTTAAAAGCAAGGTCGAATCAAAAGGCAAGGTTTGAAGCGTAAATAATCAAACACATCTTTAGTAAACCGGCCACCGGAACCAAGTATGCTGGAATTCGGATCCACGGCCCTTGAGCCGCCAAAAATATCAGGAATACCAAAATCAATCTCATCATTAATGATATTACGGCCATAAAAGCTATCCGTATAATCCACGTTAAAACCGGTTTTGGCCACACGTTCAATATCACGGCTGCTTTCATGACGCCTAAAAGAAAATTGTATACATCTTTATAATCAAATCCCAGATCAGCCACGATTTTTAAATCCGGATCATTATCAAGGGTCTGATTGACAAATCCGCCGTAAATATCTGATTTACCCCGCGCCATCGTATCTTTAAATTGTTCCTGAAGCTGTATCTGATTACGGGTGGAATAAAAACCCACCTGTGTGTTGTTGGTGACAGGGACCAAATAACGGAAAGACTCCAGCCTGTACGCATCTCTCTTCAGACGCTGATATTGAAAGGTCAATATATCATCAAAACCCAATAAATTATTGTCAGTGGCGGTACCTAAATAACGGTCCTTCCTAAATATTTGGAACCGAAATCATCATAGCTAAAACTAACATGGATCGGCAACTGGTCTTTAACATCAAAAAGCACATCTGTTTCCCCGGGTTCCTGGCCCGGAGTAATGGTGGTTTTAACATTACGGTCAGGGTATTGATTGATGTTATATAAGATCTGAACGCAATTTATTGTAATTAAACGGCTCGCCTTTTTTAAGGGTAACGCGTTTGGTAAATAAGACTTTTCTAAAATAATGATTGCCCCTGACTTCCAAATTGCCCATCAGGCCCAAGATGACCTTAAGCTCCAAGGTATTGTTGACCACTTTTTGCGGAGGAATGATGGCACGGGTGGTGATAAAACCTTTTTTACGATAAGCATCTGTGATTAAATCCGCCACTTTTTGCATATCAGTGACCGATAATTCTTTGCCTTCAAAAGGCTGGATGATCGAATTTATTTCAGATTCGGAAGGATGGTATTGCCGGTAACAATGATTTTATTGATCAGGGTTTTTTCATTGCCGACAGCCGCAGGTTGCTGGGGCTGGGAACGGGCGCTTTTCATACTTGGGAAGTGGCTGTTCGAACTTTTCGCGCAGCTTACGTTCACGTTCCTGCTGTTCGTTTAAAGCCTTCCTGGCCGCTGCTTGCTCTGATGCCGGGGTGGCGGAGCGGCAAAAACCCATGGAGAAAAACAAAACAATAAGATCAAAAATAAAATAGATAAACGTTTAATTGCAAAAACTGCCCTCCAACGGATTGATTTTTAATATTTCGAAGGTTATTTTATCAATGAAACCGTAAAAGTCAAGCGTCTTTCTTGAAAATTATATTCTATCGAAACCAATCCCTGATACCCGCTCTCGTTCATAGATCTCCTGGAGTTGTTGAAGGATCGCATCCATATCAGCCGTAGATAGATGCTTATTACGGTAAGGTTTGAATAATTTCACAAATTGGTCCTTATCACCAAGTACAAACCCTTGATCTCTATATTACTGATCAAGTACCCCTTATCCTGCTACCAATACTGATGGGGCAGCGGCATTTTGAGCTAAAACCGGCCAAGATATAAAAAGCAATATCATCAAAACACAATAACGCATATATTCATTCCCTCCTGGTATCGCTATTGCCGTATTATCTTTGTACTTTGTCAGCCCTGTATTACCGCCGGTCATGATGCCGCAGATTGCGTTACAGTCAGCTCCTGGATCATGCTCCTTCCCTAAGTGCAATATAAAGCAACCCTGATCACGTCCCCCGCTTGGGCATTAAGCTCACATCTTCAGTAAATCCTGAAGCTTTCTGTCTGAGATAATAATTTGCCGTCGAAAACGGTTGGAATTCAATAAATATCGTCATCATTCGGATATAATCCCTTTCCCAATTGTTGGAAGGATGTACAGCTTCTATATGCAAAGTTCATTTGTTCAAATTATAGGATAAACTAATGCTTGTGGATGGGAAAAAGAGCCTCATTACTGCGGGGATGTGACGGCAAAACTAAATGGCGATAAGGATAACTGATAACCATAACAATGAAAATAGCCGAATTCTTTTCATAGGTGGTATATGCCTCCTGTCGATGAAAAAATCAATGATCTTTTCCCCCCAAAATAAGCTCACCAAAGCCCCCATGATCAAAAAAGGCCCATAGGCAATGGTGCTGTCCTTGGTGCGTATTTTTTCAATAATACCAAAACCCGCCCCAAAGAATGGGGCCAGGAAAAATGTAAACAAGGCCAGTTTCCAGCCCATAAAAGCGCCCACCATGCCCATCAATTTTACGTCTCCCCCGCCCATGGTTTCTTTCTTAAAAACAAAATCACCGATCATCCCCATCAGATAAATGGCCCCGCCGCCGACCAAAACCCCTAAAAGAGAATACCCTACCCCTAAAAATGGTGACTGGGCCCCATGCAGCTGCGGAATTATTAAACTAAAGACCACCCCGGCGATCATGCCGCCGATCGAAACTTCATCAGGGATAATACGATGCTCAAAATCAACAAAGGTAGCAACGATAAAACCGCTGACCATGACCAGATACGGCCATAAAACAAGCTGGGTCCCGTAATACCAATAAAAAAGAAAAAGACACAACCTGTCAACAATTCAACAAACCAATAACGGAATGAGATCTTTTCTTGCAAGCACGGCAGCGGCCGCCTAAAAGAAGCCAGCTGATCAGAGGAATATTATCATACCATTTGATCGGTGTGCGGCAAGCCACACAATGGGACCCGGGAAAAACAATCGGATTTCTCCAAAGGAAGACGCACAATGCATACATTAAGGAAGCTTCCGGTCATTGCCCCGATGATAAAAATAAAAATGCCTAATAAAGTAATTAAGATCCATGACTTGCGCTTCTCCAAAGATTTTCTCATTATTTTTTTGATCCGTTCATCCAATTCCACCTCTGACCAATGCCAAAAAGCCAGGACCCCTTGAAAAACAACATCCCCAAACCATTGGCTGTCTGCGCTTTTTTAGACGCGCCTGTGCCAATAATTTTGTTTCCGCAGGGCTATAAATAACATCATATACCAGCATGTCCTTATGCAAAGATTCCGGATCGATTAAAAGAGGATCATTCCCTTTCATGCCTACATTGGTCGTATTGATCAAAAGGTCTGCCAATTCAATATTTAAATCTTCAGGTTCATCAACAATAGTAACTATCTCATTTGATCTTTTTACCAATTTCTTCGACCAAATTTTCGGCATTGGCCCTGGTACGATTATAAAGGGTGATCCGCTCAGGGCCTGAGGAAGAAGGCATAAAACGCTGATGATCGCACGGGTCGTCCCGCCGGCACCCAAAATAGCGATCCGTTTGCCTTTAGGGTCAAAATCAAGCTCTGTCAAATGGCTTAAAAATCCCGGGCCATCCGTATTAAACCCGCGGATCTTACGCTGATGATCGATCACCAGGGTATTGACCGCGCCGATTTTTTCCGCTAAAGGATCAATGGTATCAAGATACGGCAGAACATCTTCTTTATACGGTACCGTGACATTAAGACCAAAAATAGGATTATTATCCTCTTTTAAGTCTTCCATAAAAAGCTTGAGTTCTTCCCGGTCAGCCAATGGAAACAATTTATACACCGCATTGACCTCCAAAGCCTTGAAAGCGGCATTCTGCATCACAGGCGAAAGGCTGTGAGCGACCGGATTGCCGATGATCCCATATATGGCCGGCGGTTCGTTCATTGCGAGCGTCTTTGTGTGTCATTGCGAGCGAAGCGAAGCAATCTTTTAAAAGATTACCATGTCGCCTCGTCCTCCCGATGACACCATTTATTTAAATCTGCGGACCTGCGTTGACTAAACCTCGACCTATGGGCGTATCGCAAAAAAGTTTAAAATTTTCTATGAACATACCCCCCAGCTTGCGCGCTGCGGCATCATAGGCGTTTTTATCCGCCCATAAATTACGCGGATTTAACATTTTATCATCCACCCCATGGATATGTTTAGGGATCTGAAGATTAAAAACCGGTAAAGTTTCAAAGAGTGTTTTATCAAGATCCCGTCTAAAATGGCATCTACGGCCAAACGGTTATCCTTTAAAGGAATGCGATACCCCACCCCATACGGCCCGGCAATCCAGCCGGTATTAATAAGATAGGCCGTGGAGTTATGCTCCTCCATTTTTTTGGCCAAGATATCGGCATACAGAGTTGGATGCACCATCAAAAACGCTTTGCCAAACAAGCGGAAAAAGTCGCCTGCGGCTGTTTGACCCCAAGCTCTGTCCCTGCCACTTTAGCCGTATACCGCTTAAATAATGGTACATGGCCTGTCTTTGGTTAAACGGGCCACCGAGGTAACACCATAAGCATCACAGGCTAAAAATATAATTTTAGACGGATGACCGCCTTTAGAGACCGGTTTAACGATGTTGGCAATATGGTCCATCGGATAGGAAACACGGGTATTTTCCGTCTTCTTCTGGGAGGCAAAATCAACATGGCCTTCGGCATCAATAGCAACATTTTCCAGCAGAGCATCCCGCCGGATAGCCGCATAAACTTCCGGCTCACGCTGAACTGTCAGACCGATGCATTTGGCATAACAACCGGCTTCAAAATTAAATACCCCGTTGTGGTCCCAGCCATGCTCGTCATCACCGATCAGGGCCCGCTTGGGGTCAGTCGACAAAGTCGTCTTGCCGGTGCCGGAAAGGCCGAAAAACAAAGCCGTATCCTGTTTTTGCCCCATGTTCGCCGAACAATGGAAAGACCCAATGCCTTTTAAGGGCAAAAAATAATTCATGATCGAAAAAATGCCTTTTTTGATCTCACCGCCATACCAGCTGCCGCCTATCACCGTCATGCGTTCGGTGATATTAAAAGCGATAAAAACTTCTGAGCGCAAAGCATAGTCGGCAAAATCCTTGCAAGACGTCTTGCAGGCATTAAAAATAGTCCAATCCGGTTTAAAAGTTTTTAATTCTTCTTTAGTCGGACGGATAAACATGTTTTTGAAAAAATGCGCCATCCAGGCCACTTCGGTCACTAAACGCACATTGATACGGGTGTCCGGATTAGCCCCGCAAAAACCATCCATGACGTACAATTTTTTACCGTTTAACTGCTTGACGGACAAATCTTTAAGGTGTTCCCACGTTTCCTGATTAATAGGCTTATTGTCAGAACCGGAAGCTTTGCCGTCAGCCCACCAAACCGTATCCCTGGTTGTCTCATCCATAACAATATATTTATCTTTGGGCGAACGGCCGGTAAATTTTCCGGTATCCACGGCTAATGCGCCCAGAGAAGAAACAACCCCCTTCTCATAACCTTCCAGGCGAGGATTCGTTTCATGAATAAAAAGCTCATCAAAAGACAGGTTATAGTCAATGGCAACAATTTGGGTTATACCCAAAGCGTTTAATTGTGGAATAACGGCTGGATTTAAATCCATAAATATACCTCTTTATTTAAGCATCTTCGGGGACAGCACAACCTCAACCACTAAGCGCTTTACGCCTTCAATTTCAAAACTGATCTCATATTTATACTTGTCCCTGAGGGATGGCAATCCCCCGGGCCGCCGAATTAATATAACTTCAAAAGATGACATCGCTAAATCTTTATATTTCAAAGCCGCCATTTCTCTTTTATAATGTCCGGCAATAAGGTTGACCAGCGTCCCGCAGCCATCCTGCAGTTCAAAATCATTATCGAAATCAATATAAGGATATTGCATCAAAGACAAAAAATCCGCCAGGAATTCCTTGCTTAAAAAAACCACCAGCGTCACTATGTATTCCTGCCTCTTTAACGCCTCGTCACTGGAGGCAAACTCGATCACCGAAAAAATAGTGGCCTCGTTAAATTTCTCCATGGCATCGACGCGCATCGTATCATAGTACTTAATAATGTTCCTTTTTTCCAATACCGGCTCGTCGGAAAATTTGAGCTTTGACTTCGCATAAAATATCTTTTTTACCGCAACGGTCAAGGCCAAAGCCAGGGTAAAGGCCTGCTCGCTGTTATCAGAATGCGTGCGCGCACGCAGGCGCAGGCGCGCGCTTTCCTGACGAACGAGCTCTCTGAATTCATCGATGTCTAAAGGGGGTCTATTAACTTTTTGCACCCGCAATCCTCTCCGTTGATGTCTTTTCTACGGTAAATAAGGTTTTAGCGCGGCTACAATCTCATCTGGTTTATACGGCTTGACCACATATCCCGCCAACTTGGGGTTGACCTGATAGGCCAAACGCTTGTTCTCTTCGGAGCTGGAGGCTGTAACCATGACGGTAGGAATAGAAGACAATTCCGGGATTTTAACCATCCCGGACATTAACTCAATACCAGAAATTTTCGGCATCTGCCAATCCAATACTATTAACCCAATGTCCCTATAATTGTTAGCCAGCACCTCCATCGCATTGTCCCCGTCTTCGGCCTGCAGGATTTCCTGGGATATCCCCGCCTTCATTAAAATACGGATCAACAGTTTTCGATCCAGCAAGGAGTCATCAATAAGAAGAATTTTCATAACTAATTAGCTTTAATTAAAATGGATTCCCGCTTCCGCGGGAATGACATTACTGGGACTTCAGAATAAAACCGCTGTTGTAACTGCGACGAATATCCGCGAGCATGGCGTGTGCCGCGGCCTCATTGGCAATACCACCGACCCGGACCCTGTACCAAACGCCTTTTTCCCCCAAGTCACTGACGACCATAAAGGCCTGATAACCGCTGTTTTTCAGTGATGCCAGGGCCGCATAGGCCCTGTTTTTATCTTGAAAAGAATACACCTGAATGGCAAAACCCGCTTCATGGCCGCCTTCAGGAGTTGTCACGATCCCCATGGCCGGCACCGGATCAGCCACCTTGTGTGTTTTTCCCGCTTGTTGATGAAAAATATCCCGCAGAACGACCCCTGTCATTACGGGGACGCCCCGACTGTAAACCCAAAAAGAAAATGACCGCACCTGCCGCAATCAAAAAAACGATCAAACCCGTAGTTTTAAATTGATTGGCCATTATATTTCTCCGATACGTATTTAATACTCTGATTTAAATTTTTTTTATTCTAACATGAAAAAATAAAATTATCGCAAATATTTTTCACCTATTTGAAAAAACGGCCTAGGGAGCCTGGGTGTCCTGTTGAGGGTGCTGACCATTGAGAACGCCCTGGATCATCTGCTTGACTTCATCACTGAAATCTTTCTCCAGGACCCATTCTAAATAGCGCGGATCTTTTTTCGCAATGGCCTTTAAGGACTCTTTTTTGGCGTATTTGCCGAAGGTCATATACAATTCCCCGTTCCACCAGCGAAATTTGCGTTCATTATCAAAAAAATCGTTGATCTGTTTATAATCAAACTCTTTTAAGGCTTCGATGTCCTGGCGCGAGTGCGCGTAACGTTTTAATTGTTCCTGTAAAATACTCAACGTCGCTCGGGCATCCGCAAGGGCAGAATGGGCATCTTTGAGGTCCTGACGGCAATAAAAGGCAAAAGCGGCAGACAAATCACGGCGCTCATGCAAATGATAAATCTTCTGGGCATCATAAATGGTGCGGTTGGAATAATCAAATGAGATGCCCTCATCGCTAAATTCCCGGGCCAATAAAGGCAGGTCAAAGCGCTCCACATTAAAACCGCCCAAATCAGCGCCCTCCATAAAGCTTTTGACTGTGCCGGCAATGGCCCCAAAGGCAGGGGCCCCTTTGACATCCGCATCAGATATGCCGGTCAATTGAGTGACAACCGCGGGAATAGGCATGCCGGGATTGACCTTAGTATTGTAAATCTCCTGTTGACCGTCGGGGAAAAGCTTAACCATCCCGATTTCGATAATTCTGTCTTTTTCAATCCAGATGCCTGTGGTTTCCAGGTCCAGGACCACCAGCGGCTTTGTTAATTTCATAATATACCCCTTTCTGATGCTCATGTCTTAATAAACCCAAATCCAGGACTTTCTGGATCAAGTCTTCGTAACTGATCCCGGCTTTCAAGGCCGCTTGGGCCATTTCATCAATCTTGGCAATACAGGGATTGGCATTGGGTTCAATAATATACACATCCCCGGTCGCCGTGACACGGATGTCAAAACGGACATAGCTGTCTAAATCCAAGGCCCGGTACGCCCGACGGCAGACATCATCAATATTTTTCTGCCAGCCTTCGGGCAATTTATCCGCCGATGTACTTTTAATCCCCCATTTTTTACGGTACGCGTCGTCCCATTTGGCCTTGTAGGTGGCGATCCTGGGCTCTCCTTCGGGCATATTCCCAAAAATCATCTCTCTGGGGGGCAACCACCGTGATCTGTTTATGCCCCAGCACGCCCACGTACAACTCCCGGCCTTCAATGTATTCCTCGGCAATGGCATCCATCTGCATACTGTCATGAATAAATTTAATCCTCTCCACAAAAGCTTCAGGATTATCCACGATGGACGCCTGCGAAATGCCGCGGGAAGCTTCCTCGCACAGAGGTTTGATGACCGCCGGTAATTTAAGACGGGCCACAACCCCCACGCGTTTGCCGCGATAATACGTATGAAACCTCGACACTTTGATGTGATGGAAGGTGAAAATCTTTTTACTCAAGGCTTTATTGTTGCAGACAAACATGTTCCCGGAGGATGCCCCCGTATAAGGAATATCCAAAACCTCAAGGACCGCGGCCATGTTCTTTTCCAGTTGGGTCTGGTCGTTAAAAACTTCCATCATGTTAAAAATAATGTCCGGCCGGTTTTCACGGACCTCCTCGAACAAAGGGGTGATATCGTTAAAAATACCCAGTAAAGACACCTCATGCCCCAAACTCACAAGCGCCTGCTGGACATCACGTTCGGTGTACATATTATCCGGATCGGCGAATTCTTCCTTGTAATCGTAGCCGCGCGGCTTCTGATAAGGACTGTAAAAAAGCATCAGCACTTTTAGTTTTCTTCTTCATGTCCCTTTTTCTCGTCCCCCTTAACCAACCCGTATGAATATAATTCATCGTGAGACTTGTCACATAAACCGACAACTGCACTAAAAGCCACAGCCTCGCGGCTGGGCCACGATCATATGCAGTTGTTTGGCCCTTAAACCTATGTTTTTCAATAAATCACTGATAATATATTTACGCTCACCTGTGCATCGGTCAATACTATTTAAAATATTTTTCAGCATGCTTGCCGATAAACTCTTGGGCCGTGATCATCTCTTTATTTTTCCGACGATCTTTCTTAAAGGCCCACCATTCCTCATCAGTAAAGCGGTAAATATTTTTTTAAGCTGCGCATCGTGGAAATCCGGAAATTCCTCCTGCTCATGCTGATATTTCTTTTTATAATATTTTTCCAGGGTAATCGTCAAATTTTTATGGTGCCATAATTTTCTTCCCCGGGGTTTAAGCGGCGCGACCCCTTTAATCGGCATTCATCAGCCTCATCGACAAATTGCAATTTATCCAAGGCTTTCCAGCCCTGGTACTTTTCCTTCCAATTGGCATCCGGGGTCAGCCACACCGCAAAGGTCTCGACAAAATCCTCGTCGGGATGATATTGGGCATAAAACCCGTCTAAATGACGCACATAGCTTTTGCTGTAAGGTTTGAATTTATAGCGCCAGTGCCTTCTTCTTTGGGGGAACCGAATATGTTCTGCCACTGCCGCTTTTTATGCAGATTATACGCGTAAGAAAACGCATGCCCTGCCTCGTGGCGTAAAAGTTGCATGCACCAGGGCTTGCCTTCGCCTTCGGCCTCCAGCATCATGTGGCGTTCCAATTTGATCAATGCCGGATGGGCCAAATAAAAAGGTATGCCGATGGCTCACCTCTCCCTCGGGGGTAAGCCATTCATCCGCCAGATAACATTCGGGATAAAACACCAGACCCCGCGAGGAGAAGCTCTGCATACAACTGCTTGACACATTCCTCAAGCCATGTGCCTTCAATGGCTAGCGGCAGATCGCATATGCGCATGCTCAGCAGCTGTTCTTGAGAAATGATGGTCTAAATCAATAGTTTTAGGAGTCATGAGGATTTTCTAAAAGACGCTTAAGCAAATTTTCTGCTTCTTCAATAATATCAGGTTGGGCTAATTTTAAAGTTTCCATATCTTTCTTAAAACTCTTCAAAGCAGCCACCAGGCGGCGCACACTTTGCTCATGACGCGCCTCGCGGGCTTCATCAGGGTCGATTTTCTTGCGCTCCTTAATGATCGGTGTTAAATCCTTCCTGACTAAAGCGGCATCCTTGCCTTTCTCAAAAATATCTTTGCGCAATTTGGTATAATCTTCCCGGGTCAATTCTTTTTAACCCCGGGCCCGCCTTAATACATCAAGGCTTTCATAACCCGGGACCACCGAAGCTTCCTTCCCTTTCGAAAATTCTTTCTTTAAATACATCGGCTCATCCTGCTCGACAAAAAAATAGGTTTTCACCAATTTCAAGGCCAGGGGCTTTTTTAAACCCAACTCCCGGACACAATAGTCTTCAAATTTCTCAAACCCCCAGGCCGAATACAGTTTATCGCGCCAAACAGCATAAAGCCCCTGGCCTAACTGCACCCAAGACAATTTAAAATTTTTGGCATGTGAAGCTATATGAACGCGAAGATCTTCGGATGGTGGTGGCATATGCATACCCAATTCCCCCTTAATGTTTAAGGCGGATATTGTAACACAAAATAAAAAGTACAGACAAAAAAGTAGGGACAGACACTATAGTGCCTGTCCCTACTTTTTACAATGACTCTTAAGTCCCCTTAGCTACTTTAAATACGTTTTCAATTCTTCCCAGGTCTTTTTACCTAAGACCCCGTCTGCTTTAAGGCCATGGCTCTTTTGGAATTCTATAATCGCTGCCTTAGTGGCGGCCCCTATCTTGCCATCCACACGGCCGGTATAAACACCGGCAGCCTTGAGAGCTGTCTGCACTTGTTCACCATCGACCTTGACACGGATGATCTGAGAATTATCCGAAGTGCTCGGAAGTTTAGCCGCCTCAACCGGCTCGGTTGAGGTCTCAGCCGCCTGATCAGATCCGGCCGGTTTTGAGGTGTCTATTTTTCCGGACAAATCCTTGACTTCATACTGCAAATCCACGATCTCCGCATCCTTAGCTTCAAGCTTTTTCTCAAGTTCGGTGACGCGTGATTCCAGTTGTTCATTTTGGGTCTTGTTTTGGGTGGTGGCACAGCCGCTAACGGCTAAAGCTAGAATAAAAACACACAATAAACGTAATAACACAGTCCCCTCCTGTTTATAGGATTAAATATATACCGTATCTGCTGTAAGATAAACCTGCAGAACCGCTATTTTCAATTTTGTTATATCCTAACATAAAAACGCACTATCCAAATAGGAAAATCTTTTATTTTCTTTTCTTGTTTATCGCGTTGATTTTCTTATAATAGAGAAACCATGTCCCTACAAGCCAACGATGAAAAAGAACTAGTTTCGCTTCCCTCGGATTTTACCGGCACAACCGGACGGGGACATACCAGCCTGGCCATTCCATCCCACATTGGCCCTGCCAGTTCTCTGGATGAAATCCTGATTTTCGCACGTCATAAAAATGCCAGTGACGTGCATATAGGCGCCCGAAAGCCTATTATTTTCCGACAATTCAGCCGGCTTAATAATATCACCACTGAAACCTTGACTGCGGACCAAATAAATCTTCTGATCATGACCGCTTTACCCAAGGACATTATGGAGATCTTTGAAAAAACCGGGGACGCGCAATACGTGTACACTATCCCCGGATACGGCCGCTTTCGTATGGCTATCCTCAAACAGCGTGACGGCTGGGATTTGACCGCAAGGATCATCCCTACAGAAATCCCAAAATTTGAAAAAACCGGTATGCCGGACTCCTGTGCCAATTTGACCAAATGGGCACAAGGCATGGTATTGATCACAGGGCCGGCGGGTTGCGGTAAAACCACGACCTTGTCAACCTTGGTGGAGATGATCAATCAAGCCCGTCAGGACCATATCATCACCATCGAAGAACCTATTGAAATCGTCTACGAACCCAAGCAATGCCAGATCACCCAAAGGGAAATCAACATCCATACGCTCTCTCAAGCTAATGCCTTACGTGCGGCTTTGCGTGAAGACCCGGACATTCTGGTCGTCAGTGAATTAAGAGATTTAAACACCATTCAATTAGCCATCACTGCGGCGGAGACCGGCCATCTGCTTTTCGGGACTATGAATACCGTCAATGCCGTCCAAACCATCTCACAGGTGATCGGTTCCTTCCCTGCGGAAGAACAGTCCATTATCCGTAATATGATCTCCGAATCCCTGCGCGGCGTCATCTGCCAGCAGTTGATCCCCAAAAGAGACGGTTCGGATTGGTCGCGGCCTATGAGATCTTGATCGTCACATCATCCGTCGCCAATCTGATCCGTGAAGATAAGATCAACCAGATCAATAATGTCATGACCACCAATAAATCTATAGGCATGAGGCTGATGGATAATTCATTAGAAAATTTGGCCAATGACGGCCTTATATCAACGCGGGAAGCCTGCGAACGGGCAGGGAACCCTGCGGCTATGGTCCAACTACTCAAACATTAACCTATGGCTGAAATAGACAATTTATTCCATATTTTAATCAATAAAAACGGTTCGGATTTGCACCTCGAAGAAGGTCAAAAAGCCAAAATCCGCCTTCTCGGTAAATTGGAAACAATCGGTACTGAGATACTCACCCGCGAAAAAATGATCGCCCTAATGTCTCCCATTGCTCTCAAAGAAGATTGGCGTGATTTTACAACCCGCGGCGATCTGGATTTTGCTTATACCCTGGGCACACAAGCGCGTTTTCGCGCCAATTATTTCCGGCACTTTTTCGGGCTGGGGGCGGTTTTTCGATTGATCCCCTCCGAAATCCGCCCCATTGAAGATTTGGACTTGCCGGCACACATCAAGGATTTTGCCAAATGGCACTCAGGATTGGTCCTGGTCACCGGACCTACCGGCAGCGGCAAATCCACCACCTTGGCGGCGATCATCGATTGTGTCAACAACACCTCTACTCAAAAAATTATCACCATCGAAGAACCTGTAGAATTTATGCATATTAATAAAAAATGCCTCATCTCCCATAGAGAAGTAGGCAAAGACACCGCCTCTTTTGCCAGCGGCTTGCGTACGGCCATCAAAAGCGACGCCAATATCATTCTCGTCGGAGAAATGAGAGACAAGGAAACCATTGAACTGGCTTTGACCGCCAGCGAAATGGGTATCCTGGTCTTCGGGACTTTACACACCAATTCGGCGGCCAAGACCATTGACCGCATCATTGACGCGTTTCCCCCGAACCGTAAAAACCAAATCCGCACCATATTGGCCAATAATCTCAAAGCCATCATCGCCCAACAGCTCCTGCCGAGTATGGATGGGAAGCGACGATGGGCGGCTTATGAAATTTTACTGCGTACGCAAGGGTTAAGCAACATTATCCAAAGCGGAGAAACTATGCAGCTGACCAGCGAAATCCAGACCAACCGCGCTCAGGGGATGATCCTCATGGACGCCTCTTTAATGGAATTAGTTAAAACAGGAAAAGTTTCCAAAGAAGATGCGTATTTAAAAGCCATCGATAAAGCCAAATTCTTATAAAAGATCGTGCTTTTCTAAAGATAAATGAGGATGAACGTGCAGTTGACCATCGTGGGTATGCCCATGGACATGGACAAGATTATGGGCACTCAAAAAATCTCTGTCGCTTAAAATAGCCTCAACTTTTCCCTGGCGAACAATTTTCTTGGCCTCATCAAAGACATACACCGTATCCGCAATCTCACCGACCGTATGCAAATCGTGTGTTGAGGTAATAATCGTCTTGCCCTTGTGATTGGCCTGAAGGATCAAATCAATAATATGCCGGACTGTTAAAGGATCCAGGCCTGCTGTCGGCTCGTCTAAAATAAACACATCAGGGTCAATGGCAAAGACCGTCGCCATGGACACTTTGCGCTTTTCTCCGACGCTTAACTGATGAGGGACCCTATCTAAAAGATGCTCTATATTTAATAATTGTGCAATTTCCAGCAAACGTTTTTGGACCTCATCATCTTTGACGCCTAATTGTAAGGGGCCAAAGGCAATGTCTTCCCTGACTGTCGGACAAAACAATTGAATGTCCGCGTTCTGGAAAACTAATCCTACCTTGCGCCTAAAATTACGGGATGATTCAGTATCGTTGATAAAATCTTCAGTCAATGGGGTCCCAAAGGCCTTTAATTGGCCCTTATCCGGAAAAATAAGCCCATCTAGAAGATGCAAAAGCGTTGACTTACCCGTCCCATTAGCTCCGATAACGGCAATCTTTTCGCCTTCACGGATAGTCATATCAACACCGCAAACGGCAGGGAATTTCCCTAAATAAGAATAATGCACATCCTTTAATTCGAATAGTACCTCACTCATAAGGGGCGTTCCTTTAAAACCCGGGGTTCACCGGTATATCCTCGAGACAACATAGCTAAGTAAACCTGCTCATTGGTTTGCTCTGCCCTGTTCCACATATTAGCAATATTCCAAGCCACCACTTTCTGACCCTTTTGATGCTGGGACACCACGCCTACACGGCTTTTGATGGCCGTAAGAATATTCTCCAGCATCTGCGCGAAAAAATACAAATACCGATAAGACATGGATACGGTCAAAATAAAGACCTGCGGAACACCAAAAACGCGTAAAACTTTCAATAATTGCGTATGCCGTGTGGTCAAAGACAATAAAACAACCAACGACACCGAGGTCGCCACCCTTACCACAAACAAAATAGCCCCGTCTAAACCCGGCCGGGTGATGATCAACTTAATCCCCCAAAAATAAAAAGACCATACCGGCTCACCCGGGGTCACAAAACTAAACAAAGCCGGTATAGCAATACAAAAAGAAAACAAGGGGATAAATACCCATGTCCTTAGCAAGAAAAATCCTAGTGGGATTTGGGACATTACCGCCAATATCAAACAAAAGACATATATCCAACTAATCAATAAGGCGCTTTTCAAAGAAACAGCCACGACCAGGAAGGTGAGGAATGTAATCATCTTAATCCTGGTATCCAATGACTGCAAGAACCCCTTATGAGAAGCATGCTCTTCACAAAGAGTGGCATCTTTGATAAACCCAACCGCGCTCATCAAAGAATACTCTATAAAATTTCGCTTTAGATGAACTGCTCTAATCATTGTTTTTCACTAAGAATTTCCCAAGAAAAAATACAATGGTTGAGATTACCGCGATCCCGACAATAGCGGCAATAACGTAGGCAAAGCTCTGATAAGGCATAATCGCTTTGTCATCCCAACCTCTGAAACAATAATCAGGTAAAAGGGCCTTGTCCTTCCATAAGACAGAAAGCTTGCTCGTGCCTTGCGGAACATACCCGACAAGTTTTTGTAAAGTGTCCGCTTCCCATTCTCCCCACGCGTCGCCTGCTTTAAAATAATCCGGCAATATCAGCCCTAAAGGTGTAAAGATAATTAAAACGCCTATACCAATCCATAATTTTTTTGTAAGAGTCATAATTTTTATCCTATGTGTCATTGCGAGGAGCGTAGCGACGAAGCAATCTCTTAAGAAAGGGATTGCTTCGCTTCGCTCGCAATGACACCTGTTATCCTTCAATTAAAAACGAATTCTGCTTCTGTAAATATTTTACAACCAGAGCCGTCATGACAAAATCTACCCACCCAAAAACCAAAATATGTCCGCCGGCCATGGCAGGGACAGAAACATTAAGGCCATAGGGACAATACAATGCCTGTCCATTAGCCGTATGCCAAAGTAAGGGCTGAAGGCCTAGTTCAACACCGGCACAAAGAGCGGCGACACAAATGCCCACATATCCGCCAATGCCTGCAGCAATCCATCGTCTATTTGAGCCCGCATCACATCCAGCGCTGATCAGCTTGTACACATAATACCCTACAAACGGTAAAACAAATGCCATGTTAAAACAATTTACCCCAATACAAGTAACTCCCCCATCACCAAACAGCAATGCCTGGGTCACAAGAGCAACAGAAACCGCAATACATGCCGTCCATGGCCCTAAAAGAATAGCCAACAAGACGCCACCTACCCCGTGGCCGGTTGAACCGCCGGGAATCGGTACATTAAACATCATGATCACAAAGCTAAATGCCGCGCCCACCGCTAAATAAGGCACTTGGCGCGCCTTAAGCGTTTCCTTAACCTTCTTTGCTGCTAGCGTCCACACCGGCAGCATGACGGCAGCTCCAATGGCACAAGTGGCCGGGCTTAAATATCCATCCGGTATGTGCATTTTCACCCTCCCCTAACCCCTCCCCTCAAGGGAAGGGAATTATTAAAATGTGTAAACAAAAGTTGCCACAATAGAATCATTAGCATATGTGTTCGTTCCAACCAAGACCCGCTGATACGCAATAAGGGTTTGGATTCTATCGTTAGACCAACCTACCCCCGGAGCAAATGTCAAACTCCGGGTATCTGAATCATCAACCATTGCCCCGTTAACTCTCTTGTCCGGCTGCGTCAAACCATTGAGCTCCATCATTAAACTAAAACCCTTAGGTAAAAAATATTCAACCGCAACATCCGCATGAAGATATTGAGCAAACTGGGTCTTATCCCCGTCGATACGGACCTCCAGCGGAAAACTTTCAATAAGATCCGCATGGACCATAAAGGGCTTTAATTTCTTGCTCACGTTAATACCAACCCCCGGGTCCCATGACCCGCCGCCCGTGCTTGCACCCATTAAATCAGTCCCTAGTTTATTGGGGTCTTCATTCTGGTATTTGCCTGTAGGCACCTTCAACTGTAAAATTCCTGTGGTTGTCGGCACCCAGCCTTTGTCATCAAGGAACTGATAGCGCGTAAATAGATAGCTGTCCCCTAAACCCTCGTCATGCTGTTTGTCCCCATCTTCCTTAATATAATTTTCCTGGTAAACCATCTGCCCATCAAATTCCCATTTGTCTGTGATGCCATACCTGGCCATGATCTGTTCCTGAAACTGGGATACTTTATCCCCATCAGGTAATGGGACGTAATGCCCATCGGCATTGAATTGACCTCGCGTCATATTATCGAAAAAATACGGCTGAACGGCCAATTGCCCCTTGCCTTGCACAGGTGCTACCCAGGTCGTGATCGGCCCGACTGAAGGAGGTCCCCACTCATCCGTCCCATCCGCAAACACAGGTGACGCCAATAAAAACAAAGCGCAAACACATGACCCTATGACTGTCAGCCTCATTTCTCCCCCTTGTTTATTACTTTTTATAAATTCGTGTTACCGTTAACTAAAAAAATATTACACCCGATCAAACCACATCTTTTCCCATGGTTGACATGGCCATGTTGACATGCTTGATCCCTTTTAAGGCTTTCAATTTTTCGAAAAAATTACGCACCTCTTGCGGGGAGCCTTTGGTCACGACAACTTCAAGACAATTATGATGGTCCAGATGAATATGAGAAGTAGATAGGATATTGACATGATGGTCATGCTGGATGTCCATTAAACGGTTCAGCAGGTCCCGTTTATGATGATCATAGACAAGCGTGATTGCTCCGGCGACTTCTTTACCGGTCTGCCACTCAGCCTCAACCAAATCTTCCCTAATAAGATCACGAATGGCTTCCGAGCGATTGGTATAGCCCTTCTTGGTGATCCTCTTTTCAAAAGGATCAAATAATTCTTTTTCTAATGAAACGCCGAACCGGATAAGATGAGACATAAGCCCTCTTAGTGTTACGAATTTTTAAATGATAACACGATAGGATTAGATGTCAAGAAGATTATTGCCGGGAATTCATGCCGGGCCGACGGCCCCTACGAAACAAAGAAATCTTTTAACCCTGCTTCATTGGGCTTCATGGCTTTTTTCCCTTTTTGCCAATTAGCCGGACAGACTTCGCCATGTTTCTCCGTAAATTGCAAGGCGTCCACCAAACGCAAAACTTCCTCAACGTTGCGCCCCAGGGCCAAATTGTTGACCAGCTGATGCTGGACAATCCCGTTTTTATCAATCAGAAAAAGCCCGCGTAAGGCCACCCCATCGTCTTCAATCAAAACATCATAATCTTTGGCAATTTTCTTGGTAAAATCCGAAACCAAAGGATAGCTGACGCCCTCAATGCCGCCTTCTTTTTTAGTCACGTTAAGCCATGCCAAATGCGAAAACCAGGAGTCGGTGGAAACGCCGATCACTTGGACATTACGCTTGGTAAATTCTTCCAATTTTTCCTGAAAAGCATGAAGTTCCGTCGGGCACACAAAGGTGAAATCCAGCGGATAAAAAAACAACACCACATACTTCTTGCCCCGAAAATCAGAAAGACGGAAATTCTCAACGATACTCTTTTCAACCACGGCTTTAGCATTAAAATCCGGTGCTAATTTATTAACAAGGACCATACCACCTCCATAGGGGATGAATGCCTTCGAAGCTTCTAGCGAAAGAAAATTAAATTTCTTTATTTAAAACACTGTAAAACGATTGTGATTTAATCCAAAGAACTGCGGATTTTCCCGGATGTTGGGTGAAATATTGCTTAGAGCATTTATTGATCCATTCTCTGGACGCCTTTTCAAATCCGATATCTGCGCCCGCTTTTTCGCTTTCGAGCCATTTGTATCTGTTGATTTCACTGACGATGTCTTTATCTTTCAGTAGTTCTGTGTCGTTGATGGTTGTCATTTATCCCCCCTGTTTTTTAAACTGGCATCATTTTAACACCGCACGCTCACAATTTCAAGTCACTTGGCCTTATTTTCTTATGTTGCGCTAAACCGCCTTTGAGCAGTCCCATCAAAGCCCAAAATAAAAAACCCAGTAAAGATGAAAAAAGAAGTGTGTCCAAAAAACTATGGCAAACATACGCTAGGATAGCGCAAACCAGAATCGCCAAGACAGGATCTTGTGTTTTCTTATAAAATAAAAGGCCTTCCCATAGTATTTTAATTATAAATAGACAGAATAGAACTAATGAAATTATCCCCGCTTCAGCCCAAATCTGCAAAAAACAATTATGCGCATAGCTGATATTTCCTGTGGGAGAAAAATGCCTAAACCAAGCCATAAAAGTCCCCACGCCATTGCCTAATAAAGGATGCTCTTGAATCATCCTCCAACTAATACTCCAAAGCTCAAATCTGCCTGAATCTTTGAATAAAAGAAACTTAAGCCAATTGCTCTTAAAACCTAAAACCAGAGTCACCGCCAGAGACAAACCTAAAAACCAGAATTTCTTCAAGAGACAAGCCAGCAAAATAATGGCTACAATAAAAGCAATCCACCCTCCTCTTGAATAAGCACAAATTAAAATAAAGATGCCCGAGAAGAATGTCATAACGGCTAGGGATTTAATCGCCTTAGGCCCTTTAGAAAACACCCAATACAACACCACCGTAAGCGCACAAGCTAAATACGAGGCAAGGCCATTGTTATGATTAAAGGGACCGGTGACAGCTAAAACTTTACTATGTGCAGCCATATGTCTATGACAAAGAAACTCACAGTTCAAAAACAACTGCGAGAAACAATCCACAATAATTAAAACAGCTCCGGCAAAAAAAGCAGCTAACGCATATTTCATTCTGGAAGCAGTCCTCACGGTCTGACCGATTATTAAATAGAACACTATATATTTCCCCCATTTTAAGAATAGCGCGCGTAAACTAATGAATATAAAAGGCCCGCTATGGACCAAAGAAAGCCCCAGCGCAACAAAAAAGAACAAGAGCAGTCTTTCACTCTTCAAGAATTGAGCCCAAAGCCCGCGGGTCGTGGACAGCCTCCCTATAAAGAAAAGCAAAACAAATCCAAAAAACGACCCGACTAAAGCAGAAGAAAAAGGAATACAAAAAAATAAAAGGCACAAGCTCACAGCACAGGCTTGATCAAAAAATGCACTTAACTTCTCTCTATTGACTGCCATCAGGCCCCTCTTCCTTTAAAAACTTCCAGGACAGTCATCAGGATAATTTTAATATCTAACCACAGAGACCAATCATTAAGATATTCCAAATCATATTGTAATCTCTTTTCAAGAGAGGTATTGCCGCGAAACCCGCGGACCTGTGCCAAGCCCGTTATCCCTGTCTTGATCGCATGGCGAAACATATAATGAGGATGAAGTTTCCTGAATTCCGCTATAAATTCCGGCCTTTCCGGACGAGGGCCGACAACGCTCATGTCCCCTTTTAAAACATTTAAAAACTGGGGCAATTCATCCAACCCTGTTTTACGTAACCAAACACCGATGGCTGTCCTGCGCGGGTCATCGTCCGCTGTCCACACCGGCCCCGTATGTTCCTCTGCATTGACCTTCATGGTCCGGAATTTAATGAGCTTGAAGGTCACCCCATTGAGGCTGACTCTTTCCTGAAAATAAAATACAGGACCCGGCGAAGACATCTTAATAAGAACGGCCACCAGCACAAAAACCGGTGTTGCTAAAATAACAATTATTAACGCAAAAATGAAATCAAATATTTGTTTGATGATGTCCTGAAAACCGATCAAGCTGCTTTCGCGTAAAGTGATAATAGGGATACCGTCAATTTCAGAGATACTATTTTTGAGCAAGAAAAAACCATCTATATCCAGGGCCACTTTAATGTCCACAGGCTCATTGTCTATCTGTTCAATTAAAAGACGCACCAGCCGTTCTTCTTGCGCGGGCAGGGCAAAATACACTATATCCACAGACTCCTGCTCAATGATTTGGCGCAGTTGATTATATTCCCCTAAGACCGCCATGTTCAAACTATGGTCTATGATTTTCTTTTTATTGGTGACAAAACCAACCACATTCAGGCCGAATTCAGGATGATCCTGGAACTTACGGGCAGATTTTTGGGCCAACTCTCCGTTACCCACAATTAAAATTCTCCTTAAATTAAACCCCTTGATCCTAAAGGACTTCAATATATACTCAACTAAAATATGAAATAAAAAAATCAGAACAACACAACTGCCCCCAAAGATTAAAATAAAAATGCGATTATGATATAAAATTCTAGCAACGTATCCCAAAAAGAAAGATACGACAATGGCCAACGACATCAGCTTTAAAATTTTAATAAACTCCGCATAATAATTACTGAACCTCCTGGGAGCATAAAAATCAGATTGGTGCGCACAGATTAGATAAACCGGAATAAAAACTAAAAAGAACCTCAGCTGATTGGTAAAATCTTCCCATGATATAACGCGGCTTGAAGATAGATGTCCGGCTAAAATATACAGACCACCCCATACCAAAAAAATCAACAGGAGATCCGAACAAATAAATAAAGTGATGAACACCTGACCATATTTTTTAAGCATAGAGACCTATTGTCCTGTTAAGAAAAGCCTTCATATCCCTCATAAAAATGGCTTTATCAAATAAAGCCGCATGCTGTTGAATGGCGGAAGAATCAAATGAATGCCTCCCTTTTTCAAACCGAAGCAACACGTCCTCCAGCGAGGCCGCCGACGGCCGGCTGAAGAATTCTCCCGTCACTCCTTCAACCATTGTTTCTGTCAGGCCTCCCTCGCGAAACGCTATCACCGGACGTCCGCAAGCCATAGCTTCCAGAGGCACAATGCCAAAATCCTCAATCCCACAAAATAAAAGGGCCTTGCAGGCGGATAAATACCCCCTGACTACATCGTCCGGCTGCCAGCCCAAGAACTCAACTGTCGGCCCTGCCAATTTTTTAAGTTTACCCTCCTGGGGCCCGGAACCTATAATCTTTAACGGCAATTGTAGATGATTGCATGCTTCAATGGCAATATCTATACGTTTATACGGTGCAAACGCAGAAACAATTAAATAATAATCACCGATTCTTTCTGCTTGATGAAAACAATCTTTTTCAATAAAAGGATAAATGACTTCGGCTTGGCGATTATAACATTTTTCAATACGCTTTCCAATAAATTGCGAAATAGCCAAAAAATGATGGACGCGCAACGCACTTGATTGATCCCATTGTCTCAAATAAGAAGTTATCCATGACAGCGGAAATCCGGACGCCCGGCCGGGAAAATAATCTTCCTGCCGGTCCCATATATATCTCATGGGACTAAAACAGTAACAGATGTGGTGAGCGCCGGGGGCAATCTTCACCCCCTTGGCGACACAGTGATTCAAAGAGATCACCAAATCAAATTTTTTGACATTCAAACTCTCAACCGCAGCAGGCATAAGGGCTAAGAGATATCTATACCATTTTTTATGGGCCAAGCCTTGAAGAAATGACGTGTGGATTTTGTGAGATTCAATAAGCGGGGAAACACTGCCTTTAAAATGAAAAAGGGTGAATATTTCGGCCTCCGGGAAAAGTTCGCAAAAAGCCTCCAGCATCCTTTCCCCACCCCTCATGCCGGTTAACCAATCATGGACAAGTGCGACTTTCATAATTTATACTTAGCCGCCAACGGCATCTTTATAAAACATTTTGACCGTATCAAGGGAATACTCACTCAAGTCATAGCCCACCAACGATAATTTCTTTAAAATGTCATTGGTGACAGTGATCACCTGGCATCCAATAGCATCTGCCTGAAAAATATTTAAGAGCTCCCGGGGGCTTGCCCAAATCAATTCGGCCGCCGGCGCACTTTTTAAGAATTTCCACAGCATCTGCCATTAACGGCACCGGATCACGCCCCGTATCCGCAATGCGGCCGGCAAATACTGACACATAGCTGGGCACTTTAGGATCCAATACCCCGACAACGTCCCTGACTTGTGTCAGTGGTCATCACAGCCGTTACATTCAATTTGACTTTTTGAGCAGCCAATTTTTTCACCAAGCTATAGCAAGTCTCCCGCTTGGTATTGGTGACCGGAATTTTGACATAAACATTATCACCCCAGACGGCAATCTCCAATGCCTGACGTTCCATTTCTTTAAAATCATCGGAAAACACCTCAAAGGAAATGGGCTTATCTTTAATCACAGACAAAATATCCTTGGCAAAAGCACGATAATCGGCAATCCCGGCCTTGTTCATCAACGTAGGGTTGGTCGTCAGCCCCTTGATGTACGGCTTAGCATACATCTCCAGCATGCCCGCCTTATCCGCCCCATCCGCAAAAATCTTCACCTTTAATTCTTCAACTTTTTTCATTTTTTATCTCCTAGGATAATTTGTGCAGCTTCCAGATAGAGAACTTACCCGATAATCCACTGATTCCGGCTGTTTTTCGGTATAACCATAATCAATAAAAATAGTCTTACAACCTGCCCTTTTGCCCGCCTCGATATCTTTCCAGCGATCACCAACCATGTAACTTGCCCCCAAATCGATGGTGTATTTCCCAGCAGCTGCCAATAACGAACCAGGTTGTGGTTTACGGCACTCACAGCCATCATGAGTATCATGAAAACAGGTGTAAAACTCATCAATCGCTAAATGTAAGGCTAAATGCTTGTTGATTTCTTCAACAGCCTCACGCGAAGTAGTGCCACGCGCCACATCAGGCTGATTCGTCACGACGATTAACAGGAAGCCCGCACGACGAAGTGCCATTAAAGCTTGAGGCACGCCGGGTAAGATTTCTATCTCCGCCAAGCCGGAAGGAGGATACGGTTTACCTTCCCGCACATGCGCACGATTGATCACCCCATCCCTGTCTAAAAAAACCGCCCGATTCATTATTTGACCGATTCCCACTTCATCTCATTGGTTTTAAGTTGTGGATGAGAAACAATCATATGCCAAACCACTGCTTGAAACGCCTCGGTATGAGGTGTCACGGTTTCAGGGTCCACCGGAGGAATAATGACAACCGCATCGGCGACACGGGCCGTATACCCTCCGTCGCGGCCCACGACACCGATCACTTTTGCCCCGACTTCTTTGGCACACTTTAATGCCTGCACCAAATTGTTGCTTATGTTCTTCTCGGCATTGCCGCCGCCGACTGAAAAAACAAAAACACAGTCCTTGGAGTTAATCCTGCTGCCTTTCAACCAGTTGGCGAAAGCAGAGTCCCAACCGTCATCGTTGATCCTGGCTGTCAGTTCGGAAACATTATCTGTGGGAGCATATGATTCGATTCCGGCTATCTTCCTGAAATCGTTGACCGCATGCCCGGCGTTGCCGGCCCCGCCCCCGACGCCAATGATAAAAAGACGGCCGGCATTCTTGCGTACACCGATCAGAATATCCACCATATTCTTGACCGCTTTTTTGTCTATCAATGCCGTGATCTTAGCGGCCTGTGCTAAATACTTATCCACATATGCGTCATTATTATTCATTCCCCTGCTCCTGTCTTTTTGTGTTTAAAATATAGTCTTGCGTCTCTTCCAGCCCGCTTAACGAGCCTATTTCATAAAACCTCTCCGGGACCTCATAGCCTAACATCTGCTTTTTGGCAATGATGTCCTGATAAAGTTCTGCCAGATCAAAAACCTCTTTTGACCCCATGACCTTAAAGGCGGACTTTTTTAATATCCCCAATCCATAATCGATATAATCCATCCCGTCTACTTTATTCTTTTTATCGTAGATGATGATTTGCCCGTCTTTAAAAACAATATTGCTACGATCCCAGGCATTGGCATTCTTGAATACTGTGATTAACCCCATCCCCTGGCTTTTGGAAAAACAATCGTACACATCTTTAAAATTAACCGTCAGATAGGAATCCCCATACATCACAAAAAAATCATCTTCCAGGTGCGCTAAAGCCTTCTTGACGGCGCCGCCGGTCCCCAACAGCTTTTCTCCGTCAACCGAAAAAGTGACGGATAAACCGAATTGACTTCCGTCCCCGACAAACTTTTCTATGTGTTGCCCCAGATAACCGGAACATATCACGACTTTTTTAATGCCGTTCTTGCGCAATAAACGCAGCTGATGGGCAATAAACGGCTCGCCGGCGACCAGTAGCAATGATTTGGGAATGGTTTCCGTGATCGGCCGCAGACGGGTGGCTATGCCACCGGCTAGGATCACCACAGGAGGCATCATGACTGGGTCATCACCTTGGTCCCTTCGAAATCAAACCTGAAGCGCACCTCTTCTAATCCCGCAGAGGCCATGGCTCGCCTTAATTTCACATGGTCAGCGGTATAAAACATCAAAAAACCGCCGCCGCCGGCCCCGATTAATTTCCCGCCCAACGCCCCGTTTTTCAACGCCAAGTCATACCAGTTATTGATCTTTGGCGTTGGACATGGCTCCCGAGCGCTTTTTCTTGTGCTCCCAATGGACATTCATCAATTCGCCGAATTTCTTTAAATCCCCTTTTTCCAAAGCTTTCTATGGCGGAATACTTCACCTGGTCTTCGGGCGGCACCAAAGGACAGGATGGCCTCCATGAGCGAGGTCTTTCCGGCCGCCGATGAAGACTGAATGACGATGGCGAGCGGCTGGTCTAACTTGCGGCTGACGGCGGCCAGATAACCGAGCAACTTGTTCGTTGTCTCGCCCACCACGTCGAAATCGGCTACGATCCGATCCAAACAGGTTCGGGTCGCACAGCAGCCATAGCGCCACTCCCTTTCCTCGGGCGTCATGGTCGGGGCCGGTTCCTTCGGCTGCATCATTTCGGTGATCTGCTCGTCTTGCAGTTCTTCCAACTTGAGCAACACGCGGCCCAAGTCCTTCTTGATGGCCTGCTCTTCGACGCCCAATTCAACGGCCGCTTGCACGGTGAACTGCCGGCGGTGCCGCGCAATGTAAAGGTCGAACGTGTCCACGAACATGCCCTTCTCCGTGGAAGCCAAGCACGTTGACTTTCATTTGGTCGAAGGCCATGTTCTTCGACAAGCCCCGCACGCGATCGCGCAGTTGCCCGGACTGGTCCACGACTTCATCGCCGTTGATGGTGGCTTCAATGTCTTGCGGTGGTGGCGGCACGGGCAAGGCCATCAAGATTGGGCCTGGCGCGAGGGCGGCAAAGGCCGGCAGGGTGGCGGTTGTGGCAGGACTCCCCCTCGCCCGCCCTGCGGGAGAGGGGCTGGGGGTGAGGGCAGTTGGTCCGGCTCCTCGTTGTCTGGTTTGTCCAACTCGTCCACGTCGTCGGCTTCATCTTCCATCGCCTCCCACTGGTCATCGTCCAGTTCGTCCGATTTCTTCGTCGGCCGGTTCATCGGGAAGGTCTTCGGAGGTCGGGACTGGTCAGCCCCTCAGCAATGAGCAAAGGCCGGCTGCGGGAAGTTCCACGGCGGGCTGCGCCGCTTCGACTGGCCCGGCTTGTGAATACCTCCTTGACCGACATCGTTGTCCGCACGCGGTTCTGTCCCTTGCCCGGCCATTCGGCCTTGCGGATGACGGAACCGAGGTCGCGGGAGGGGATCATTCGGTTTCCAAGGCGAACTTGTTGGCGCTCCATGCCGGATGGGAAGACCAGCAAGTAGCAGTCCCAGCCGGCGGCCATCAACTTCGGGGCAAGGGCGGCTTCCGTCAGCAGCACCCGCTTGATGCCGAACTCGCGGAAGGCACTCATGTGATCGTCCGTCAAGGCGTCGGGGCCGAACGTGCAAGTGACGTAGCGATAGCAGGCGTTCCAATACGTCAGGGCGTCGAAGAGCGACGAGCAGAGAATGACTTGATCGCTGACGGCCAGCCCTTCCACGTTCCAAACGCCCCGCCGTTGATCGGACAAGTGCATGTCCAACGGCGTGCCCTTGCGAAGATCGCTTCTCGAAGGTCTTGCGGCCATAGATGTCAACGATCTGGCCGGTGCCGTCCGCCGTGGTGATCGGGAAGGTCACGCAACCGTTGAAGTGCTCGCGGCCGGTGCCCCGGTAAAGGCCGAGTTGTTGCAAGCGGATACGGATTTGTTTGCCGGCCCTGACTTGCTTGACCGGCAACTTGAGGCCCAGCGTGCGATTGGCGTAGCCGATCCGAAAGCGGTCGATGGCCTCGCCCACCGTGACGCCGCCGGCTTCCCAGGTATTCGAGGCCCTCGGTGGTTTCCTTGATCGTGCGATGGTAGTAGTCGATAATCTGGGCAAGTAGTTTCTGATCGTCGGGCAAGCGGGTTCAGGGCAATGGTCTCGAACATGGCGGTATTCCTTGACGGTCAGGCACAGGTTCGGGGCGGTCGGCCGCCCGGCATTGCCAAGGCCAGCCACCCCACGAGAAGCGACATCATCGCTCTTCTACGGTAGAAGTCAAATGTGGGTGCGTCAGAAGCCCGGCCACCCCTCACCCAACCCGCAGCATTCTGGTATAATGGTTGCCATGAAGAGAACCGTCTTGGCGTTGAGCTTGCTATAGGCGCTGGCCGAAACTTCGCCGGCGTCGGCGGCATTTCTTCGCGCCAACCCGCGTCTGGGCGAAAGTTTCCCGAACACAGGCATAAGGGCCGGCTGCGGGTGACGTAAACCGTGAACTGCTACCGGGTTCTGACGGGTCTTGCCTGGAAAGGCCGGCAGAGTGTTTTGTTGCCCCAGGTCAAAGCACGTTGGTATGGCCTTTTTTTTTTTTTTCCGTAGTGGTGACCCTCAGCTCAAGACAAACCGCCCGGGAAACTGAAATGGAAGAGGATAGTTCAGCCGGTAGTTAAGCAGTACGCCGGGACAGCAGCTTCAAGGAGAACTACTTTTCAGTATCCTGGACCCGGCGAGAGTTTTCGCCCGACCTCAATCATCCCGATCCTATGGTGGCCCGCACTGGGACCCGTATAGAGGAGCCGCCCGGCCTGACGGCAGACTTGGTATCGCATCATTTTCAGCCTCCCGACCCTCGGCACGAAAAGAGTACCGAAGTAAAGCAGGTGTTAGTGGAATCCTATGGCAAACTGGCGACTTCAAAAGAGGCCAGAGAGAAGATAAATTTTGACCCCCTCAAGGAGTGTCGTCACTGTCGAAACAAAAACCCGAGAAAATTACGAGAGGGTTGGGAGCACGTTTGACCCACTATGCGAGTTTTTTAAGCGGGCAGGAAGTATATCCGATCTGAAACGTGCGAAGACCTAAACGTCGGTTTATGATCGACGGTTGATTGCTACCATTTAGGGATATGTCTTGGCGGGACTGCTATCAGGCTTCCGCAGGCTTTCCAATGGTACACTGATCGTTGACTCGCCGTGCAATGCCAACACAAACCCAAATTTTTTTTTTTTTTTTTTTTAAAAAAAAAAAAAAAAAAAAAAAAAAAAAAAAAAAAAAAAAATAACGGCCACCAATAGATATTCGCTTCCGTTCCGCACGCTGGCGACCACCCGCAGGCAACTCAGCATCGTTTCACCATCGCCGCCAAGGGCCTTGTGTACGGCACCATGAAGGGCTGAGGTATGTGGCTTGCGGGTGGGTCTACTTCAACGCCGTGGGGCCGATGCAGCCGGCTCAGCCAGCAACTTCTTGATGATCCTGCTTGGATCGACGCCTATGGCCTGGGCCACGTCGACGAACTCGGCAATATCCAGCCTGCGTGCGGCCCGTTCGATCTTGGCGACAAGCGGCTGCTGACAACCGAGCCTCTCGGCTAACTGCCATTGCGTCAGCCCTTGCTTCTTTCTCGCCGCTTTCAAGAGTTTAGCGGGCCACTCCTGGTTGAGTTGTGACGATGATGCCATCTTTTCCATGAGCATTTTCCTAAAATCCTCGCACATTCTGGGTTTTGGACTATTCTTCTTTTGGAATTATAGGTTATGATTAAGTATAGTCAACTCTCTTCAACATTTTCCTATTCTGGAAAGGCAACTATGCGGAGTGGTAAGAAGAAAAGCAGTCGTCGGCGACCCGATCAACTTTCGCGGCATGGCCCACGCCCCGGTCAACGAGGCAGGCGTTGTACGCACTGTTTTGCATGATCGCGCATGACTTGGGCTACTACGTCCAGGAAATCGGCAGCGACTACCCGCGCCATCCTGCAGCAAAAGCGCCCGGGGGTGGGAAGAATTGGCCGTGGAATTCGAGTGGGACAGTCGCAGTTTCAAGGATCACAACCATGATCCCGCCAAATGCGACATGATCGTCTGCTGGCACCACAACTGGATCGACTGCCCGGCCGAGATCGAAGTGGTACGGCTTTCGGAAGAGATCAAGCGGCTGTCGAGCAACCCCATCGTTCGCATGGACGGGCCATTCTGAATTCCTCATCCCCTGGAGCCCATTGCATGTCAGTACGAAAGAAACGCCGTCCGAAGCCCACCCTCAAGCACTCCCGATCCGCCCACCGTTCACGAGAGACGAGTGGAAGAAAATGACGGTATCCGACGTTGCCGCCAGTCGGGTATTCCTCGAATACTTCGGAAACTGCCTGCTGGAAGCGGCCCGCAACAATCGCGCCAAAGTCTACCTGACCGTGCTGACAGGCACCATGCACGTCGGCCGGTTGCCGGACTTGGCGAGTTCTTGGGCGAGTTCCTTGCGGAAGCCGAGCAACAAACCCTCTCACTGCCGAAACTGGAAATCGCTCTTGAGGCGATCCTGGGGGCTGTGGCAAGAGAGGCAAATCCCGCTTGGTCTTGTCGGACAGTTCGAGTTTCTTGCGACCATTGGGAATCTCGCTGACCACACGGCGGCGGTAGCCGACAAGCGACCGACCATCTGACGGAACTGACCGGGATGGTAATGACGGCGGCCATGATGTCCCTCGCGGTTGCCATCAACGCCGAGTACAACCCCGTCCATCCGCGCAGGGATCGACCATTTTGAAAGGAAACGAGCGATGTTCCAACGGCCATGAGAGGAAAGTGACCCGAATGAAGTCCGCCAAGATCGCTGCAAGATGACCCCGGCCGCCGAGAATGCCATCGACAACCCCTTGGGTGCGGCCATCGCCGCTTCCTGGGCCGCGATTGAGAAGGCCGACGAAATGGACCTTACAAACGCCCAACGCGCTGCTATCCGCCTCAACATAATCGCCAGCGTGGTTTTTGGCGAGTTTTAATCCCGCCCATTCTGCCAAAATAGTTCCCGCTTCTGCTCAACGCCGGCCAGATCGGCAAGCATAGTCGCAATAGAGGGACGCTTCTTTGTAGAACGCAACTAAAGCAATCTTTCAAGGCTCACAACCATGACTTCCACCACCATCGACCACGTTCCCGCCAACAAAGGCCGCAAGCTGCCGCCCGAACCCCTCAGCGCCAGAGGTGAAGGCCCTCATTAACGCCTGTTCCAAGAGGGCCACCACGGGCATCAGGAACCGCGCGCTGATCGTCTCGCTGTACCGGGCCGGCCTGCGATCAGCGAAGCATTGGCGCTGCTGCCCAAAGACCTGACCCCAGCCACGCACGATCCGCGTCTTCATGGCAAGGGCGACCACGACCGCGTGGTGGGCCTGGACGCCGGGGCCTGGGCCATCCTGCAACTCTGGTTGGATCGTCGGGCCGCCGCCGGCATCAACGGCCGTGCCCCGGTGTTCTGCACCCTCAAGGGCCGTCCGATGAAATCGGCCTACGTTCGTACCCTCTTGCCCCGGCTGGCACGCAAGGCCGGCATCGACCGGCGGTGCCACGCCCACGGCCTACGCCACACGCACGCCTACGAATTGGCGACCGAGGCACGCCGATCCACGTCATTCAGGCCCAGTTGGGCCATTCCTCCGTGGCGACCACCGACCGCTACATCAAGCACCTGAACCCGGCCGCCGTGGTCAAGGCGATGCAGTCGCGGGCCTGGACCCTGTAGCGGCCGAGGGCAACCCGCCTGCCACTTCGGTACGGCCAGCCTTTCCATGTCCCGCCTCGCCCACTTCGGTCATGCGTCCACGTCCGCATCGGTCATCGACGCTGTGCAGTCACGTAACCGGCGTCACTGCGGGTTCGCGGGTGGACAGGCCGTGTAAACGTGGCCCTGGAAATCGGAATCCGATCGCTGAAACTTTGGGCATTCGAGCTCGCGGTTGACAGGCCCCGCGCCAGGTTGCGCAGTTCGGGTCGGAACTGTGCTGCCGTTCGCGGGATGGTGGGAGGGACGGGGTAGGGGGTTTCTTCTGGTATGACAACACGGCCGGGCGAAGTGATGGCCGGCTTGCCCTTTGTCTGCTTCATTGGGAAACCTGACGCGACCACGCGGTAAGACGGCCCACCCGGCACCAGGCCCGCCAAGGCCCCCTACGCCTCGCCAGACGGCCGCCGCTCGCCGGCCCCACCAAAAGCCCGCAATGTGCCCGAT
>CAWHFJ010000019.1:0-15470 GCA_963828495.1 Candidatus Omnitrophota bacterium | reverse complement strand
GATTATTTGAATAGAAAGTAAAAATTAGTTATACCAGACTTACGTAAAGCTGTCGAGAATGATTTACGGGTGAATAGTCGAAATAAAAACCGTGCCCTCTTCATATTATTAAACTCCACCCCATTCAGGCACCTTATAACCTAAGAAACTAAACAAGCGCTTATTATAGGGGCTATAAATTTTATTTAAAATTTCTTCCTCCCATTTGCTCATAGGTTTTTCATATTTTCTAACAAGAACATGCCTATCAAAACTGATCTTAGCCCTTGCCACATCAAGAAAATCAAATATTTTATTATAGGTGCCTTGCATATCCTGTTTCATTTGTTCACTAATGACAATCAACACCTGTTGGCGAGGATAATATTTTAATAAATTTTCAATAAGATCAATATAAAGACCTTTCCCAATAATACCGCTTCCAACAGTTATGCCTTTTTTGATTTCTTTCTTTATAGCTTCATTAAAACTAAGGTCGCCATAATTTAGCCATTCTTATCAATAAATCTTTGTTATCCCTAAGATGGATGAGCCTTTTAACCAAAAATGTACAAAAAGTTGCCCTCTATCATGATAGTACTGGGAATACGCTCTTGTCACAGGATCACGAAGAGCAACTATTATTTTTGCATGCGGCACCGTAGATGACATCCTTTTAATATATGCTTCTTTAAAGAGATAGTTTGCAGCTGCCTCTCCTTGTAGTTTGTCATTATTATTAAACAAACCTTGGTACCACCTGACACCTTTATGCCAATTTTTGTTAAAAAAATGAGGCTCTTTAATATTATTCATCATTCCCGATTGCATATATTTAAAGGCGTTAGGGGCCATTTCTATGGATGGATGTTTGGATAAATTGACAAATAATGAACTTGTTCCTGATTTTTCAATTCCAGCAATAATAAAATCCGGAAGTTTGATTTTTGTAGGATCCAAATTATTATACCTATAAACAAAGCCTCTGCGCTTAGATTGAAATCAAAAATAACTCTTATGAAGCGATATTATATGCAGCCGTTGGACAGCAGATTATGGAGGTAGTCCAATAATAGTTCGGGCCCCCATTAGTTGAGCCGGTTAAGAAGGTATCCACCTCTGCTGCTTGGGTATACGATCCTAATGAGATACAGGAGGGCGGAGCGAAACGGGGCCTGGAGGCACATTGCTGGGACTCGTAGTACTACAAAACTGGTTAAAGCATCCCTGAAGAGAGGTCACCGTGTTGCCATTAACGCATGTTTTTAACAAACCCGAAACAGGATCCACAAATAACGCCCCATTATTTGTTGGCGCCGCTGGCGTCCCGCAAATTCCTGCGGCATTGCTCTGGTTAACCAGCATCATTTTGGTATAAGAGGCCTGAGGTGCCGGATAACTGGTGGTAAAGGAATTTAGTCCGGCGTAAGCAGAAACGGTCCATAGCATAAAAAAGAAGAGAAATAATTGAAAAAAATGTTTTCTCATAAAAATTCACCCAAACCCAATCCTGCCTCTGCTTAAAGTATAAAATAAAAAACCTTATTTGACAATGTGAAATAAAAATCAGAAGGGGTTGGCATGCCTCTGATTAACCATAACACCCGCCATCTTCCGGTGGTATCTCGCAATAACATTCACACCCATCATTCCACGTACTTTGATAAGAAGTATAACTATCTGACCAGCCTCCTCCCATCATGCCGCATATTTCAGCACAATTGACGCATGTGGAACCATCACAAAAAGTACTACAATTTCCAGGGCAATTCGCTCCACAGCCGCCAGGATAAGAACCCACAGAGCAGGCACTATTACAGACAGGCGCACATAATCCATTAAAGATTACTGTACATCCCTCTCCTGGGATCTCGCAAGTTCCTTCTCCATACGCACCAGATAGACTTACTCCTGTGATCTGCGCGCATGCACTAGAGCAGAGTGAACCACTGGCGTTCCATACAGAAAGACAAGGAGACGACAAAGTACCGGTACAATAAACACTACCAGTAGCTACAGTGAACGATGTTGAGTACGGCCCGCAACAAGTACTGCTAAAGCATGCATCCGAACCGGAGCAATTCCCCGCATTGCAACATTCAGAACCGTTACCGCCGCAAACCCCGCAGGCATCAACCGTTGCACAAGTATGACTACCCGTACAACAGCCTGGGCAAGTGCCAGCTGTCGCTGTACATGCATTGCCGCAATTATCCGTGCCTGCCGTGCTTCCGCAGGCATAGGTAGGCGAACAGCCGCCGATGGGTTGACAGCAAACACCGGCGTCACATTCCGTCTGTACGCCCGTGCAACAGCTGCCACCACACATATTATTGGGACACGAACATGTATGCGTAACGCCCGAACACACTTCATTAGTCGGGCATGTCCCTGCTGTCGCCGTACATGGATTGCCACAATTATCCGTGCCTGCCGTGCTTCCGCAGGCATAGGTAGCTACACAGCTGCCGACGGGTTGACAGCAAACACCGGCGTCACATTCCGTCTGTACGCCCGTGCAACAGCTGCCACCACACATATTATTGGGACACGAACATGTATGCGTAACGCCCGAACACACTTCATTAGTCGGGCATGTCCCTGCTGTCGCTATACATGCATTGCCGCAATTATCTGTGCCTGCCGTGCTTCCGCAGGCATAGGTAGCCGTACAGATGGTAGGTTGACAGCAAACGCCGGCGTCACATTCCGTCTGTACACCCGTGCAACAGCTGCCACCACACATATTATTGGGACACGAACATGTATGCGTAACGCCCGAACACACTTCATTAGTCGGGCATGTCCCTGCTATCGCCGTACATGGATTGCCACAATTATCCGTGCCTGCCGTGCTTCCGCAGACATAGGTAGGCGTACAGATGGTGGGCAGACAGCAAGCACCGGTGAAAGCGCTACATTCATCCGAAGAGCTTGGACAACAGACAGTTCCAGCAAAACAAGTAACCCCAGAGGAACATGTACAAGAACCGCTGATAAGGCCGCCAAAACTCCCGTTCATGCACTGATAGGTCGGTGAATTATTAGTATACCCCGCCATACAAGAGCCAACACTCATGCTACCGCAATTAGCCGCCGGAATAGAACTGACGTGATTAGGATCATCACTGCCGACACCACAATTAGCACAACAACTGTGGTTGTAACATGTATCCCCTGGGATACATGGCGGTATCGGTGCCGGAACCGTACAAGGCTGAATATTCCCGCACGCGTCAACTTGGGTACTATTGCAAGGCTGGTCGCATGTCGGCGCACAGCATGGACTTGGTGGCATCCAGTTGGTGCCGTTACCTGTTATGGCCGGGCACCCACCGGATACAGTCCCTAAGGCGTTCGGCCCTGAATTAAAACAACAGGTCCTTACCTCACTGCAATTATTCTTAACAACTTGACACCCCATATCATAAGCATTCGGGTCAACCGAATAACAGGCCCCCGGGATATTATTACCACTAGAAAAAAGTGAAAAACAACCTGATTGGGCATAATGAGTCGCGTCCGTCGTCCCGTTGTAAAAACAGCAAGAGTAAGAAAATACGGGAGTACTTGTTACCGACGGAAATGGACTCTGCTGGTTCTTTACAGCCGTGTAATGATTGGGGCAAGCACCTGCCAAATTATAACAGCCAGCACCGGTACAGAAACGGTTAAAACAAGCACCTACATAAGAAGCTGCTGAACCGTCACTCTTGCAAATTTCCATGTATCCGCTGTTCGGATCTGAAAAAATAGTCCCGGCATTAGTATACGTGACAGCGCCAGGGCCGGCAGTTTGTTCTCCGGTGTCACATAGAGTGCCACCGTAGCCCAATAGTGTCCATTTAGAATTAGGCGACCCATTCGCATTAACATTATACCCAGTAGAATTAAGATTATTTTGGGCACAAAAACAAGCGTTTTCATTCGGCCCATTGGCCCCATTCACCAGCAAAACTTTAGTATACGCACCGCTCGAAGAAGGATAATACGTGGACATGGTGGTCTGTTTAGCCACCACCATAGAAGACGCCAGCAGGAGGCCAAGGGTGAAGGAAAGAATAAGTGCTATAAGATACTTCTTCATAAAAATCCCCTCAAGCCAAATTGTTCAACCCTATTTAAAGTATAAGCTATAAAGTTGAAAGAATCAATACAGAATCTAGGTATTCAAAATCGATGCAAAATCGCAATAAGGCGTGTATAATGGAAAAATTATGAAATATAAAAAGGTCATTATTCTTTTGTGCAGCCTTCTGTTTTTTCTGACAGCCCTGACTTTTTATCTTAACCGCGTCATATTCCCCCAATTAATTAAAAAAATCGCTGTCCAACAAATAGAAACCACCCTTAAACGCAAGGCGGACATCGGCTCCATCCACTTTAACTGGTTTAGGGGCATTATCATTGATAAACTGAAAATTTATGAAAAAGACTCCCCTGAAGTTGTATTCGCCCAGGCAGACCAAGTTTCCTTTGGATTCATTCTCATCCCGGGCTTTCGACATTATAAGATTATCATCCCCTTTATCCATGTGCGTTCTCCCTCGGTGCATTTAATCCGTACGGCTCGTGACGTCTGGAACTTTAGCGATATGCCCAGTGCCCCCTCAAGTGTTGTGGCGAAAAAAGCCCCTCCCATTGAAATCGCCTGGAGGGGCATTACCATCACCGACGGACAATGCCTGATCGAAGACATCTCTTCCCCTATTGCCTGGAGTGAGTTGCTTGATCATATCAACCTGAAACTCTCCCTTTCCTATAAAGGGATCAGCTATGATTTCACTGCGGATATTCCAAGAAAAAAAGGTTTTGTGGGAGCCACTGTTTATTATCAACCGCTTACCCGGAACACCCGTGCTCAAATCCATCTTAAAAATATCGATACCGCCTCTTATTTATCTTTAATCAATATCCCCGACGTGCAATTAACCAGCGGGATTATCAAAAAAATCGATTTGGACATAGATTATAGTCAGGACCAAACAACTGCTGCGGGTAGTGTCCTCATGAGTGATCTGGACATGACCAGCCGCGATCAAACGTTCAAAGGTAATATTGAAATCCATGATCTTAACGCTCAATATAAAAACGGCGATGTCACCGCCCGCGGCCAAATAATTTTAAACAACATACAGACAACGGTCCCCGGACTGTCCGCCTCCGGCAGTGTCGAAACCCGTGTGAATACTTTTGAGTTGACCCCCACAGGTATGGTATTTGACGGGTCCCTTCACGCAGAGAGCCTCCTCCTTAATTTAACGGACCGTCACATCCGCGTCAAAAGCTTGGGGCTGGATAACATAAAACTCAGGAAAGACAAGGACGGCATTCAAACGGTCGGCAGTATTAGCGCCCATGGGCTGATCGTCCATTATCCTCATCAAACGCTCAAAGGTGATGTCACTTTAAAACCGCTGACCGTACAAATAAAAGATGAAAACAATATCATGCTGGAGGGCGACCTCCAAGCCGAAAATTTTTCCGGCAGTTTTATGGATTCCCGCAATTTCAGCAGCCAGCGTATCCATGTTGAAAATCTACAGATGGTTGTGACCGAACAAAAAAATATAGCCCTGACCGCACAGATGTCCCTTAACACTATGTCCCTGACTTGGGGACGTAACCTCGCGGCCGCGGAGTCGCTTAAAGCGGACAAATTATTCTTACAATTAACCGACGACGTTCTTGAAATATCCACCGCCGCGACCACCTCCGGGGGCCATCTCGTGGTGGATGGTCACAAAACTATTGATGCCAACCCTCGACTGGAATTGACCCTGCAGGTGCCCTTAAATGAAGCGCACCTGATGACCTATAAAGGGTCTATCACTCTTTCGGATGCCACTATCAAGGGATTTCCTCTTGTCCCGTCCATTGATAATGCCGAATTGGACGCCGATTTTCAAACTGATACGGCCACCATCAACGCTTTGAGCGCCAATATCCTCGATACTAATGTCCAGATGACCGGGACGGTCAAAAATTTCAAAGATCCCATGCTTAATGTTAACGTCCAAGCGGATGAATGTAATTTAAGCAAAATACAAAATATGGCTCCTCAAATAGTTGCTCCATACGGCCTGACTTTCGACGGCACAAGCTCTGTCAAAGTCAAATTCGAAGGGTTGATGTCAAAACCTCTGGATGCCAACATCCTGGCAACGGCCTCTGTTAAAAATGCCAGTGTCATGAGCAGTAAATACCATCAAAGAATCAAAAATATCACCGGCATCATTGAAGCCACCCATGATTCCCTTAAATGGCGCGAGGTGACCTTCACTTATCTGGACAAAAAATACTCCTTGACCGGTAGCCTGGATAATTTCAAAAATCCTAAAATCCTCGCCACGCTAGAGGGAAAAGATATCCAGCTTAAAGCGGACATGATCAAAAACGAAAATCTGGTCACAATCAATGATTTGACCGGTAAATATCTAAATGCCGCCTTTGATGCTAAAGGGACCATGACCCTGATAAAAGTCCATGGGCCCCTGCTTGATATCACAGGCCAAACGTCTGTACGCTTGGAAGACTTTATCAACGCACTGCCTGGCCAACAAAAGAAAAATATAAGCGCCTTAAACCCCTCCGGAGAGATCAGCCTGACCGCTAATCTTAAAGGGGCAGGCTTGGATTGGAAAAACTACACGCTCAATGCCCATATCACCAGCCCTGTGATCACTGTGATGGGCTATAAGCTCGATGACATGAAAATCAATGTTACTCAGGATGAAGGTAAAATTAAGAATTTAACGCTGGATGGAAAATTGTATGAGGGAACCGTACATGCGATTGCTTCTATGGATTTAACCGCAACCGACATGCCTTATGATCTGGCTTTAAATGTTGATACTACCGATTTGCATGAGTTAAAAATGGATTCCCCTCTTAAAATGGATGAAATCAACGGAAAGTTTTATTTAACGACCATCGCCCATGGGACAATGGCCGACTTTAAAAATAAATTTCACGCCAAAGGCTCCATGGCTATCCGGGAAGGATTTTTGGGAGAATTTAATATATTTAAAGGTCTGCTGAGCATTCTCAACGAGGCTCTGCGCCTGGGACAAGTGATGATCACCGATGTGGAAGGCAATTTCACCGTTGATGATCAAAAGATCAACACTGATAATTTAAGGCTCAAAGGCCCCACCATCGTACTCTTAGGCCAAGGATGGGTCAATTTTGACCAATACTGCGATCTGAACATGACGGTGGATTTAAGCTCCGGGGTTGTCCCTCCCATTGCTCAGGATGTTTTACGGACCCTCAACATCCGTATTTATGATAAAATCGCTAATCCCAAATTCAAAAGAAAAATATCCATGCCGCAGGTCATCAATACCCTTCTTAAGAATTTTTTACAGTAGCCCGGCTCAACAGTAAGCGGAATTTTTTCAAGGCCCTGGCGCGGTGGGAAATTTTAGCCTTGAGGGAAGACGGTAATTGGCCGAAAGTTTTATGGTAACGTTTAATCCAAAAAAGCGGATCAAAGCCGAAACCATTCTTGCCCTTATTGCGGGTAGTGACATAACCGCTACACGTGCCTTCAACAAATCCAAGCTCTCGGCCCCGAGCATCACTTAAGGCTATCACACAGCGGTAACGTGCCTGGCGTTGGCTTGTCGGGACATCTTTAAGCATCGCGAATAATTTTTTATTCCGTGCCTGTTCGCTGGCCCCTGCACCGGCAAAACGGGAGGAATAAATGCCCGGCGCATTGCCTAGGGCTTTGACCTCAATGCCTGAATCATCCGCCATGGCCATTTTACCCGTCGCTAAAGCAGTCTCACGGGCTTTCTTCATGGCATTGGCACGGTATGTTTTTCCGTCTTCAATAATATCAGGAACATGAGGATAATCTAAAAGGGAGGTGACACGAAAAGGCAAGCCGGCTAATAATTCTTTAATTTCCGCAACTTTACCTTTATTGCGGGAAGCCACAATGAGTTCTTCCATATATTATTTTAATTTTCGAGATGTGCCGTTTCCTTAAATTCCATATTAGAAGAACGGCCTTCCATAAATTTTTGAGTAAGGCAAGTTCTTTTTTTGTATGCTCAAAAGTTCTTGAATACCTTTTCTGGCTAATTTAAGCAAATCTTGCATCTGGGCGTTGGAAAATGTGCCCCCCTCGCCGGTGCCCTGCACTTCCACAAATTCACCGCGGCCGACCATCACAATATTCATATCCACTTGCGCTTGAGAATCCTCCAGGTAGCTTAAATCCAGAACGGGAACGTTCTGATAAATACCGACACTAATCGCCGCGACGAAATCTTTAATAGGGACACGCTCAATTATCTTTTGCCGGTACATCCAAAAACAGGCGTCTGTCAAAGCCATGAACCCCCCGGTGATAGACGCGGTCCGGGTACCGCCGTCCCCCTGCACCACATCGCAATCGATACGGATAGTACGTTCGCCTAATTGATCCATGTCAACGACTGACCGCAAACTTCTGCCGACCAGCCGCTGGATCTCTTCTGTGCGTCCGGAGGCCTTCTCACGCCTGATACGGCTGGTGCAGGAGCGCGGCAGCATGCCGTATTCCGCGGTCACCCATCCTTGCCCTGAACCTTTTAAAAACGGCGGCACTCCTTCTTCAACGGACGCCGTGCAAATGACCTTGGTTTCGCCGCATTCAATCAGGCATGAGCCTTCGGCATTTTTCATATAATTCTTAGTGACTTTAATTGTGCGCAACTGATTGGGTTTACGTCCGTCAGGTCTCTTCATTATTCCTTCCTTTGTGGATACTCGGCCACAACAGTTGTCCCGATGCCGCCGCGCGGGTTCATCATTACCTCAATGCGCATCCATCGGGGATGACAGGCTACGACCAGGTCATCCAACAGTTTATTCGCTAAATGCTCGTGAAAAATACCCACATTCCGGTAGGCCACCAAATACAATTTCAACGATTTTAATTCCAGACAAACTTTGGCCGGTTGATATGAAACCTTGATCGTGGCAAAATCCGGCAAAGCGGTCTTGGGACAGATACAGGTAAATTCAGGAATATTCAAATCCACGACGTAGTCGCGGTCGGCATATTGATTTGTCCAGACTTCGATATCCGGCATTTTAAGCAGACGGATATTTTTCTGACGGCCTTCATATAAGCTGATTTTTTTCATCTTTAACGCCATTTCATCAATTTGTGCACTTGAGGCAATATTCTAACGTCTTTAAGGATTTTTGCACATAATTTTTGATGCCCCACACATGCCTCGATAATCCCTTTTCCCCTGTCTAAATGATTGGGCTGCAGAAAAAACGCAATTCCCGGATCAATGGCGGCCACGAGACGCGCCGCCTTGAGCACTTGGTCACATCGAGTATTCAAAGCAACAACCACTTTAACAAATACTTCACGACGCCGGGCAATTTGCAAAAATTCTTTATGCTGGGCCCAATACGCTTTTTGCCGGGTGGATGAAGGCAATTTAATGTCCATGGCAATGATATCAATATCCCTGATAAGGGCCTCTAACGCCCTCGGCCGCGTGCCATTGGTATCCAAATAAATTTTCTTGTTCCCTCGATGCAATGCACGGCAAAAACTTTTAAGGAAATCCGCCTGCAACAGAGGCTCCCCGCCGGTGATGCTAACGGAATGACAATGGTCCCACAAAGCATCCACTCGATTCAATAAATCCTCAACGCTGTACTCTGTATACTCACGCTTGCCGTCACCGATGGATGCGGGGGTATCGCACCAGACACAATGCATATTGCACTCAAAAAAACGGACAAAGACCTGGCATATTCCGGCATATTTGCCCTCGCCTTGAATGGAGGAGAATATTTCTGAAATCTTAGCGTTCATCATACCTGTTACGCCAATGCCGCGTCTTGAATCTTTGCCTGTGCAAAACCATTGGCCCGCAGACGGCAGCTGTCGCAGACGCCGCAAGGCGTTAAACCACCCTTATAGCATGACCACGTCAATTCTAACGGCACCTTTAATTTGACCGCTAATTTCACAATCCGCGCTTTGCTTAAATGAATTAACGGAGTTATCACTTTAATGCCTTTACCCTCGAGCGAGGTCTTAAGCCCACGCTCCAGCATGGCCTGAAAGGCCCGGATAAATTCCGGACGACAATCAGGATAACCGGAATAATCTACGGCGTTCGCTCCAATAAAAATGGTATCAGCACCGATAGCCTCAGCATAAGAGGCCGCGAAACTTAAGAAAATAATGTTCCGCCCCGGCACATACGTCACCGGAATGCCTTTGGCATCCAACGCCCTGCCCTGAGGAATGGAAATCTTATGGTCTAAAAGTGCCGAGCCTTTCCAGGGCAAACTGATTTTGACACAAACACTCTCTGAACAGCGCGTGCGCGCAATTCTCTTGGCCTGAATGATCTCTTTCTTGTGCTTCTGCCCATAATCAAAAATCAGGCAATAGCATGCATAACCTTGTTGGGCCGCATAATAAAGAGTCGTGGAGGAGTCAAGGCCTCCGGAGAGTAAAATAACTGCCTTGCGCTTATTCATAATAAATGACACTCGCTGTATCGGATTCCCAGACCTGCACATGCTTCAAACACAGAGGCGCGCAAGCGGTCTTCAACGCACGGTATATATGGCGGGCTAAATTCTCCGTCGATGGGTTGATACCCTTAAAGACAGGCAAATCATTAAGGACCACATGATCCAAAGGGCTCAAAACATCTTTAAGCTTGGCTTTAAGGATTTTGAAATCCGTCACCATCCCCACGTCATCTGTCTTTGGAGCGCTTATCACCATTGGACTTTCCACGTATGGCCGTGCATGTCCTTGCAGGGGCCGTCGTAGCCGTGCAATTGGTGGGCAGAACCGATAGAATCACACACCGTTAACTCAAACATAGACATGCCTCTTGACATGTTTAACGCCGCCGCCCAAAAACCGCAGGGCCAAGCGCTGGAATTGTTTGGGCTCATCACTGACAATAAATAAATGCTGCCCGCCTCTCAGGCCCGTGCGCAACATCCGCCGACGGGTCAACAATTCTTTGACGCCAACGGCCACTTCCTGGGCCGAATCCACCAATTGCACCCGCGGCCCCATGACATGATGCAAGACTTTGCGCAGCAAAGGATAATGCGTGCATCCTAAAATCAACGTGTCAATGTTGTGTTTTTTCATACCGCTCAAATATTGCCTGGCCACCTGGTAGGTGACTGTACGGTCAAGCCAGCCTTCCTCGACCAAGGGGACAAATAAAGGACAGGCTTGGGCCATGACATCGATATGCTTGTCCAATTCTTTAAGCCTTTTCACATATTTACCGCTTTTGACCGTCGATGAAGTGGCTATAATGCCGACTTTTTTATTGCGGGTGACCCGTGAGGCTTTTCTGGCACCCGGGTCAATCACCCCCAGAATCGGCACATCAAATTCTTTTTTTAAAGTTTCCAGGGCCAATGAAGAGGCTGTATTACAGGCCACCACCACCATTTTGACTTTATACTTTAATAAAACCCGCACGATTTCGCGCGCATAACGGATAATCGTCGGGCCCGATTTGGTGCCATAGGGCACCCGCGCCGTATCACCAAAATACACCACCTTCTCATTAGGCAAATGATGATGGAGTGCTTTGACGACGGTCAAACCTCCCAGGCCGGAATCAAAGACACCTATCGGATGCTGGGCAACATCAATCATTGGCATAATCAAGGACCCCGCGGGCTATGACTTGGGCTATTTTCTGACGATATTCAGGTACTATCAACTTATTGCGTTCCTGTCTGTTGGATAAAAATCCGGTCTCGACCAAAATGGCCGGGACTAATGTGTTGCGCACCACATAAAAATGGCAAAGACGGATCCCGTCACCGCGCACATCGATCCTGCCCTCCTGCCGGGCTTCTCTGACGATCATCTTCGCCAGCTTCTGTGATTGAGAAGTCTTGGACACCTCCATCATGTCCGCGACAATGGCTTGCAGCGTCTTTGAAGCTGCGGGATTTAATCTTTCGGTAAATATCCGTTCATTGTCCCTCCTCTGCGGCTCATTCAAATACCTTTTCTCAATAGTCCCGATATAATAAACAAGCAAACCGTTGATGGCCCTGTCCCGATTAGAATTCACATGGATGCTGATAAACAAATCCGCGCCGCAACGCGCGGCCATTTCCGTACGCTGGGGGAGCGGTATAAACTCATCTGTGTCGCGCGTCATGACGACCTTGATCCCCGCCCCATCCAAAAAACCTTTAAGACGTTTGGCGATATCTAATACGATTTCTTTTTCATTCATGCCGGAAGAAGACGTAGTCCCATGGTCACGGCCCCCATGTCCGGCATCAATGACAATCGTATGCACACGTGAGGAACTCTCTATCTGTGGTAAGCCCCCCAAAGATACGCCAAAGGGCGCTAACACCTTACTCTCAAAATCTTCCGGCACATAAATGGTGCTATTCTGGCGGCGCAAAGGTGCACTTAAAATAATTTTCTCTTTTCCCAAAAGCACCGTCGGGCTTCCGACCAAGGCATGGGCGTAGTTGCCTTTATAGTTGAGCATGACAACCTGCGTCACCCCGTCCCACTGCCAGCTGACGTGATAGCGGTCGCAGACCTCCTGCAGAGGGATGCCCATGGGCGGGGGCGTCGGCACCACAGGCCTGCCGCCGCAGCCGTGCAGGGTCAAAACCAATAAAAAATAAATCAGGATCCTTGCTATCATGATGGGCTGTCTGTCGACGGTGTTTGGTCATCATTGGTCCGCACCGTCAAAAAAATGATCGTTTCCGTTTTTTGCATCAAACGGCCTTGATTGCGAAAAACCAGGCCGACGAAAGGGATGTCCCCCAGTAAACGAATGTCCCCCAGTAAGGGAAATTTCCGTGTCCGGGTCAATTCTTCTTCCTTGATAAGTCCCCCCATGACGAGTGTCGTATTATTCATCACCGTTATGTCCGTGTGCGTCTTGAGCAATACCGATACCGGGATCCTTCGCCCGTCGTGCAACTCTCTGACAAGCACCGCCACGTGCGGGACAATATGCAAAGAGATGTCCCCTGACTTTAAACGCTTAAACAGGACATCCACCAGAATATTTTGTTTGTCCAAACTGATGCTGGCGGGTACCCCCAAAGTCACTTTGATGGGAGGCTGGGGAAACTGACTCATCCGGCCTACGGTATCCAGCGCATCAAGCAATACCGTGTAATCATCTTGTGACACCGTGCCGAAACTCAACCGGTATTTTCTATCGTCCCAAGCCGTGTCATCTTCTTTTTTGAGAGCATCCGTGTGAAAATCAGAAACAATGGCGCCCCAGTCAACGCCGCTGCGATGTTCATCGTTAAGGATGATCTGTACCGCATTGACCTCCAGAGTGATCTCATCGGCCGCTTTGTTTTGCGCACCGGCACCCCCACCCAAAAAGAAAAACAACAGCCCTGTCAGTAATAATCTTAAATACATACCTTCATTTATAGTGAGAATTTGTGAATTTGGCAATAAAAAAACCTTCCATTCTCTCATCGGGGTAAATGCGCGCCGCCAGCTTCAGCGGACTCGCATAGGCACGTCCCTGCCATTGGGTCAGGCAAGGATACGTATCCACGCCGGGTAAATCGAAGGGCACAAGCTGTATGTGTCCCTCACTCTTGCGTAAAACGAAATCGACCACCTCTTCATTTTCTTCCGGGGCAAAGGTGCAAGTGGCATAAACTAAAATCCCTCCTGGGGATAGAAGCCTGCCGGCATTAAGTAAAAGACCTTTTTGTTTATGGGACATTTCTTTAATTTTGCGCAGGCTCCAAAATCTAAAACTCTTAGGCTCATCCATTAAAAAACGCCCCTCACAACTGCAAGGCGCATCCACTAAAATACGGTCAAACAATCCTTCCCGTGCCTGTAAGCGCCGGCCGTCTATTGAGGTCAGTTTGGCCTGCGCTCCCATCAACTGGACGACTGATTTTAACCTGTAAAATCTGTCCCTTATAGGCTCATTGGCGACTAGGGTAGCTGTATTACGCATATGCATGGCTATTTGCGTAGTTTTACTCCCCGGGGCCGCGCACAAATCCAATACCCGCTCGCCGGGGAGTGGGTCTAACACCACAACCGCCAGCATGCTCTCCAATCCCTGGGCATACAAAATACCGTCTTTAACAAAATCCGACTTGAGAAGGTCCTCAGCCACAGTCTTAGGCACAACAATAGCATAGGGACACCAGCTGACCTTTTGAAAATCCACTTGGGAAGCTACCAGCCGCCTCAGGACTTCTTCAACAGTGATTTTCAATGTGTTAATGCGGAACGCCTGATAGTACCTGGGGCCAAAAATAGATGCAGACCCGAGAGGTAAAATGTCTTTTATCCTCAACTCAAAATCTTGGGGCAAACAATTTTTTGTCATAAATAAAATAGCTACACGGCTTACTTGCCCAATAGAGCTTTATAAGGTATACTTTCTTATAGATAATAAACACAATGAACAAACACGGCCAATCTATCATTGAGTACACTTTAATTGCCATCCTTGTTGTTTTAGGGATTGTGTACATGGGGCCGTATGCCCTGCGTTCGGTAAATGGTTATTTTAAACTATGGGATGACAGTGTCCAGGATTCTTTTGAAGAGAATCTCAGTCAGGCCCCTGTCAGCGTTATACCCGATATCAATCTTACCTGCAACTGTACGACTGAAACTGACGGCGTATGTGGCGGTCTTCCTGGCTCCAGCTGCCAACCCGGTTATCGCGGTTCGACCAGTATCTGCACCCCGCAAGGATGTGGCGGGGAAGGAAGCACATGTACTTTGGATCCTACCTGCTGTGGGCAGACACCGCGAGGATGCGGGGGCGTTGCCCTTCCTCAAGGGACTAATGGCACCTACTCGGTCCCAAATTGTACAAATCCGCCGCCCGCTAGCAACGATTGCTATTATGGCCAGATCCTGATGGCCTCTTTATGCCCTGTTAGCACCAGTATCCCTGCATGCCCTAATAACTCTACGGCATGCCCTCCTGCCTCTCCAACAAATTGTATTCCGAACCCTTATTGCCAAGCAAATAACACTTGCCCTCTGCCCACATGTACAGGCAGTCTTCCTACCGGTACTATATACTGTAGTACGCACACCACAACCCCACCGGCCGCAGGTCTATCTCAAAACTACCAAATCGCGCCAGCGACAAATGGCTGTCCTGGCAATTCTTCCACCGTACCGAACTGTCAATACACCTGTGACAACGGTACTAACCCCGACGCGAGCGGAAATTGCGCATACAAGGTGGCTCCCGCTCCCATAGGTGCCGCGTGCCCACCCATACCCCTCTCATGTAGCTGCACATCATCAGGGCCGAGCACAAATAAAGTTACAACAGTTAACTGTAGTACCGGCACGTTTGCGAATCCGAAAAACTGGTGCGGTTCTAGTCTTATTACAACAGCATGTTCAATAGCTGAGTCGGGTTTCGGTTGTAGCCCTCAAGGGATCGGATGTACAAATGGACCCTCTTGTGGATGCGGAA
>CAWHFJ010000018.1:0-40445 GCA_963828495.1 Candidatus Omnitrophota bacterium | reverse complement strand
TATGTAACATTTACTTCATTCATCATCATTGCTAGATTCAATTTCTTTAACCTTAAATTGTGAAAACTGTTCGGCAATTTCAGCCATGGTCTTGGCCGTGCCTGAAGGAGCATCTTTTTTATGCACGTGATGCGTTTCGCTTAAAGCGATCTCATAATCCTTGCCTGTAATTTGTGCGGCTTGACGGATAAGCGCAAAAACCAAATTAACGCCCACGGACATATTGGAAGAAAAAACAATACCGATCCGGGATGCGGCCTTTTTGATTTGCGTAATCTGTGTGGGGGTAAAACCGGTCGTGCCGATAACCATGTTAACCCCGTATTTTTGACAGGCTTTCAGATGCGCCAGCGTCGCCTGGGGAGTTGTAAATTCAATGAGCACATCACATCCCCTTAAAGCTGTCTCTTCAAAATTGACCGGAATATTATTAAACAGTAAGGGAACGTCAGGCCTGTCCTTACTTTCTAAAAGCGCGGAAATTTTAAAAGCTTTATCTTTGAGTGCCAGTGCGGTGATACTTTGGCCCATTCTGCCCTGACAGCCTGAAATGGCTAACTTGATCATCTTAATGCCCCTCTTTAATCAATCCGTAACTACTTAATGCTTTTTTTAGTTTAGCCAAATTGGCTTCTTCCATTTCACACATAGGCAGGCGCATCGCCCCGGAACACAAACCCATCAGTGCAGCTGCCGTCTTAATGGGGATGGGATTAGTTTCTATAAACAAGGCTTCTGTCAACGCCAGTAATTTGGCATTGATGGCTTGGGCACCCGCCTTATCCCCTTTGTTAAAAGCATTGACCAGCGCTGCCACGTCCTTGGGAACAATATTGGAGGCTACTGAAATAATACCCACTCCTCCCATGGATAAGATGGGCAACGTCAACGCATCATCCCCTGAGATCAGCAAAAAATCCTGAGGACAAAGCTCCCGAATCTTTTTCATTTGTTCCAAATTACCTGAAGCTTCCTTGACCCCGATGATATTCTTAATCCCAGCAAGTTTAGCCATTAAATCCGGTTCAATATTCTTGCCCGTCCTTCCGGCGATATTGTAAAGGATAATGGGAATATCAGCGCTTTCGCTGATGGCCTTATAATGCAGATAAATACCTTTACTGGTCGGTTTATTATAGTAGGGAGTCACCACCAACACGGCGTTGGCTCCCACCTTAGCGGCATACCGGGTCATATGCACGGCCTCAGCAGTGCAGTTAGAACCGGCCCCTGCAATAACAGGCACCCTTTTGGCAACAACTCGCACGCACAACTCAATGACCCCTTCGTGCTCTTTCTCAGAAAGGGTCGGCGATTCACCTGTTGTCCCGCAAGGCACTAATCCATGAATGCCCTGCGCTATTTGCCAATCAATGAGTCTTTTATACGCCGTTTCATCAATGCCATTTGAAGTAAATGGTGTTATCAAAGCTGTAAACGCACCACAAAATTTTCTTCTATCCATTGTAGTAATACTCTCCTTTAGCGATCAGCTTCGCTGAGCCCTTAAGCCAGACATTATCTATCTTATACCCTTCATCTAAATCAAAAGTGATCTCTAAAATTTCCTTACTCGCCGTCAATACCTTCATAAAAGCATCCTTTTGTTTTTTGACACGAGGATTGGCATGAAGATAGGCGACCAATGCCGAAGCTACCGCCCCGGTGCCACAAGCTAATGTTTCCGCTTCCACCCCGCGCTCATACGTGCGCACAGCCACCATGCCATCACGCGCACGCTCAACAAAATCGACATTGGTCCCCTGCGGCGCAAAACGCGGATGATTACGGACCAAAGCCCCCAAACTGTTGACATTCACTTCCTGCAAACCATCGACAAACACCACTGTATGAGGGACGCCTGTATCGATAAAATGCACTTCCAGCTTTTGATTGCCTACTGTAATATTCAATTGAGGCCTGTAATCTTTAGGATTGGATAAACGCACACGGACCGCCTCCCCCTGCACTTGGGCCAAAATCTCACCGGCCAAGGTTTCCATACCGAATAAGTCTTTGACCGGCTTACAATTAGCCACAATATAGGCCGCCATACAACGGGCACCGTTGCCGCACATCTGGGCCTCTGAACCGTCGGCATTGATAATGCGCATACGGTAATCCAATGTCGCGGATTTGTCCAATATCAAAACCCCATCGGCACCGATACCGTTGTGACGAGAGCAAACAGCTCTGGCGAATTTAACATAATCACAATTCTTTCGCGCCTCGATAACGATAAAATCATTACCCGCGCCCACCATCTTAACAAAAGGAATACTTACCATTTGATGATACGCTCCCCGCGCATTAAATCTTTAAATGTTTCCCGTTCCTTAACAATTTTAAATTTGTTGTTCTTGACCATAACTTCCGCAACCCGTGGACGCACATTGTAATTGCTGGCCATCGAAAACCCATAAGCGCCGGCACTCATCACACAAAGCCAATCGCCCTTATGAACCACGGGCAATAAACGGTCATGGGCAAAAAAATCTCCGCTTTCACAAATAGGGCCCACCACATCGAATTTTTGCTTAGACTTCTGACTTTGTTTAACAGGCACAATTTCATGATAGGCGTCATACAGCATAGGACGGATCAAATCATTCATGCCGCCATCCACAATCACGAATTTCTTATGGCCATTGTCCTTGACATAAAGGACCTTCGTCACAAAAATACCGGCATTACCGACAATAAAACGCCCCGGCTCCATGATAATCTTCAAGCCCGTCTTCTCTAATATAGGCAACACACGAGCGGCATATCTTTTAGCGGTTTGCGGGATCTCATTTTTATAAATAATCCCCATGCCGCCGCCGATATCCAAATACTCAATATCTATGCTTTCCGAGCGTAATGCATCAATAAAGGCCGCCACTTTTTTAATGGCCTCCACAAAAGGCCCCCCTGAAGTAATTTGAGAGCCGATATGAATATGCACGCCATTGATGCTCACATGACTGTATTTTTTTCGGGTCTTAAAAATTTGACGAGTGGTCCGCAAATCAATGCCAAATTTCTTCTCTAAGGAACCCGTTTTAATATATTCATGCGTGGCCGCCGGCACATCCGGATTAATGCGAATGGCCGCCTGCACGTGTCTATGCATTTTTCGGGCTATGCGGTTGATTTCTGCCAGCTCCGGCTCGGACTCAATATTAAATAAAAGAATGCCCGTTTTAATGGCGAAAACAATTTCTGCCTCTGTTTTGCCGACAGAAGCAAACACGATCTTTTTAGCATCAACCCCGGCCAACAAAGCCTTGCGTAATTCCCCCACAGACACAACATCAATGCCGGCGCCTAAATCCACCAGACTTTTGATCACATTCAAATTACCGTTGGATTTCATGGAAAAACAAATCAAGGGATCCACTTTGGCGAAGGCCTTCTGGATCTTTAAAAAGTGGTCAGCGATCGTCTTATAGCTGTAAAGATAAAAAGGCGTCCCTACCGATTTAGCGACCGTCGACACCTTGACATTCTCGCAGCAAAGCTCGCCATTTTTAAAATGAAAGTCATGCATGCAACTTTTTACTCCAATGACTTAATTGTCGGGCGACTAAATGCGGATTGGTCGACCCCCCAGAGGCTTTAATTTTAACAGACATTAGGGGATTAAGAAGTTTTTTCACATCCCCTCCCAACGCCGGAGAATATTTTTTTAATTCTGCCAGACTTAGCGAAGATATGGGTTTCCCCTGATCTAGACAATCTTTAACCATCCGTCCTAAAATGTCATGCGTGTCCCGAAAAGAAATGCCTTTTTTGACCAAATAATCCATCACATCAACGGTAAAGAGACTTTCGTCCTTTGTTCCTTCAATAGCCTTGCCTTTTTTGACTTTCATAGAAGCAAAAATCTTAGCCAAAACCAGAAGCATGTTCTTAGTGGTATCGAGACTGTCAAACAACGCCGGTTTATCCAACTGCAAATCACGATGATACGTCAAAGGCAAACCCTTTAATAAAACATGGATTTGAGTTAAATACCCAATGATCTTAGCAGAACTCCCCCGTATTAATTCCAGCACATCCGGATTCTTCTTGTGCGGCATAATCGACGAGCCGGTGCAGAAACTGCTGTCAATATCCACGATATCTTCTTCCTGAGTCGCCCACAGGATCAGATCCTCAGCAACCCGGGAAAGATGTGTTGAAATCATGGCACAATCGCTGATCAACTCAACAATAAAATCCCTGTCGGAAACAGTGTCCATGCTATTGGCCGTAATTTGGGAAAAACCCAAAAGTTTGGCAACATAGGACCTGTCTGTCTTAAACGATGTGCCTGATAAAGCACAAGAGCCTAAAGGCATAAAGTCCGTGCGTTTGGCACAATCAAAAAGACGAGTCTTGTCCCGCTCTAACATCTCGACATAGGCCAGCATATGATGCGCTAACAACACCACCTGTGCCTTCTGCATATGCGTATACGCCGGAATAATAATATCTGCGTTCTTCTTAGCAAAACCGACGATCGCCTTCTGCAAATTGGCAACCGTAGACACAAGCTGGGCAATTTCATCTTTGACATAAAGCTTCATATCCAGCACAACCTGGTCATTGCGCGAACGAGCTGTATGCAATTTATCCGCGGGTTTGCCGATCAAAACTTTCAGCCGATTTTGAATGTCCGTATGAATGTCCTCGGCCTTAGGATTATATTTGAATTGACCCGACTCAATTTGATGCAAAATTTTCTTCAAACCCGCGATGATTTTAGCCGCATCTGTTTTGGGAATAATTCCCTGCTTACCTAACATTTGGGCATGGGCTATCGATCCCGTAACATCATACTTAGCCAAACGATGGTCATAGCTAATGCTGAAGGTAAATTGATCAGCCAGCGGATCAGATTTTTTGTTGAATCGTGCACCCCAAAGTTTAGACATAAGTCTCCCTTTGTTTAATACGGCATACCCCAAAGCCGAATAAACCCTTCGGATAATTTGGGATCAAAAATATCTTTATCGCCGTAGGTCGCGAGCTCCTCTTTGTAACGTGAGAATTTGGATTTTCGCCCCGCCACCTGGCAACTGCCTTTGAATAACTTCAGCTTCACCACTCCGCTGACGCGTTCCTGGGTCTTGTGAATAAACGCATCCAGCTGGTGCCTGAGCGGCGTCTCCCATAATCCGTAATACGTCAGCTCGGCATACCGGGGAGAAATCAATTCTTTGTAATGCAAAGTTTCACGGTCAAGCACCAAAGCTTCCAGCTCTTTATGGGCTGTTATCAAAATCGTCCCTGCGGGATTTTCATAAATCTCACGGGACTTAATGCCCACCAAACGGTTTTCCACCATATCGACACGCCCCACGCCATTGCGTCCCCCGATCTCATTGAGCTTGATAATCAACTCTGCAGGCGTATACGCCTTGCCATTGACTTTGACAGGGGCCCCATGGACAAATTCGACTTCGACATACTCCGGGCGGTTAGCACATTGAAGCGGATTTTTAGTCATCGTATAAATTTCTTCCGGCGGCTCAACCCAGGGGTCTTCTAAAACACCGCATTCAATGGAACGGCCGTAAAGATTTATGTCCGTCGAGTACGGGCTTTTTTTGGTCGCATCAATGGGAATCTTGTGCTTATGCGCGTATTCGATTTCCTGCTCGCGGGTTTTAAACTCCCATGTGCGCAAAGGTGCTAACAATTCCAGATGAGGCGCCAATACTTTAGCGGTCACTTCAAAACGCACCTGGTCATTGCCCTTGCCTGTACAGCCATGAGCCAAAGCCTCTGCCTTTTCTTTTTTGGCGACCAACACCTGATGTTTGGCAATCAAAGGCCGCGACAAAGCTGTGGCCAAAAAATATTTGCCTTCATAAACCGCATTGGCTTTAATGGCCGGGAATACATAATCTTCGGCAAACTCCTGTTTTAAATCCAGGACATAGACCTTGGAGGCGCCGGTGGCCAAAGCACGTTTTTCAATAGCTTTAAAGTTACTGCCTTGCCCTACATCCGCCATAAAAGCAATAACTTCCCAACCTTTATCTTTAAGCCAACGGATCAGGCAACTGGTGTCCAACCCGCCGGAATAGGCTAAGACGACTTTTTTCATATTTGCCTTTCTATTTTAATAATTTCAACAAAACGGCCTTTTGCGCATGCAAACGGTTCTCTGCCTGGTCAAAAATTACCGAGTGCTTTCCGTCGATAATATCCGCAGTAACTTCCAGGCCGCGATGCGCCGGCAGGCAATGCATAAAAATATAATCTTTATCCGCGAGCTTCACCAAATCCTTATTGACTTGATAGCCCTTAAATTCCCGGATCCGTTTAGCTGTTTCTTGTTCCTGGCCCATACTGACCCAAACATCGGAATAAATGATATGGGCATCTTTAACGGCTTTTTTAGGGTCCCTCCCAAGCTCAACGCTACACTTGTTCTTTTTAGCGATAATTTTAGCGGCATGCACAATTCCCTTATCGGGATCATACCCTTTGGGGCCGGCGAAACGCACATTGATCCCCACCTTGGCACAAGCCACCATCAGCGAATGAAACACATTGTTGCCATCCCCCACATAAGCCAAGGTTAAATGCTTAAAAGAACCGAATTGCTCATGGATCGTTTGAATATCCGCCAGCGCCTGGCAGGGATGATACAGATCGCACAAAGCATTAATGACCGGCACATCCGCCTGCAAAGCCAACTCTTCAATGTCCTTATGGTCAAAAACCCTCGCCACAATGCAATCCACATAACGCGAAAGAGTCTTAGCAACGTCCTGCGTCGACTCGCGCTTGCCTAAATTAATTTCCTCCGGGCCTAAATAAAGGCAGTTGCCTCCTAATTCATAAACCCCCACCTCAAAAGACACACGCGTACGGTTAGATGGTTTTTGAAATACCAAAGCCACTGTTTGGCCCTTTAAATCAGAGCGAAGCTTGCCCTTTTGTTTTTTTAATTGAAGGGCCGAATCCATCAACTCCAAAATTTCCGCGCCGGAATAATCCAGCAACCGGATCAAATCGCGTTTCATAAGACTGCTTTCTGTGGCTGCCCCACAACAGCGGCTATTGCCCCGTCTAAAATATGAATGGCTTTGTTAATTTGACGCCGGGTCACATTCAATGCCGGCATAATACGCAGTACATTGCCCTGAGTGCAATTGATAATGAGCCCGCGATTAAAACATTCCTTAAAAATAGGCGTGCCGTCTATGGTTAATTCGACACCAATCATAAGCCCAAGACCTCGCACTTCTTTAATGATATCATATTTAGATTTTAATCCTTCTAATAAACCCACCAAATACGGACCCTGGGTCTTCACATTCTTCATCATTTTTTCAGCATAAATGGCTTTAATCACGCCTAAAGCCGCCTTGCATACTAACGGACTGCCGGCAAAAGTTGAGCCGTGCATGCCCGGCTTAAATACACCCGCCAATTCTTTTTTGACGATCATAGCGCCAATAGGTAAGCCTCCCCCCAGAGCTTTAGCCAAACACATAATATCCGGTGTAATGCCATAATGTTTAAATCCAAAAATTTCACCTGTGCGCGCCATACCGGTCTGCACTTCATCGATAATCAGTAAAATATTCTTTTCATCACAAATCCGGCGTATCCCTTTGACATAGTCTTGGCTCGCCACATTAATACCGCCTTCACCCTGAATAAGCTCAATCATGATGGCCGCGGTCTTATCACTCATCGCGGCTTTTAAGGCTGTCATATCATTAAACGGCACATATTTAAAGCCCGGGACAAGAGGGGAAAAACCCTTTTGATGTTTTTCCTGGCCCGTAGCGGCCAGTGCACCCATGGTGCGGCCGTGAAAAGAGTTCACGGTCGTAATAATTTCAAATTTCTTAGCCTCCCCCCAGGCCCGGGTGAATTTAATGGCCGCCTCAACAGCCTCGGTCCCGCTATTGCAGAAAAAAATCTTGCCGTCAAAAGCCATACGCATTAATTCTTTTGCAAGTTTCGCCTGATGCGGGTTGTATAAATTATTGGGAATATGGATCAATTTCCCAATTTGTTCCCGTACCGCGCCCATGACTTTAGGATGGCAATGACCTACATTGTTAACCCCCCAACCCGGGAAGAAGTCTAAATATTTCTTCCCATGAATATCCGTCAGCACAGACCCCTTGCCTTTGACAAAAATCGCTGGCATACGCGTATAAGTCGTGAGGATAAAATCGTTATAAGCTTGAAAAATTTCGTCAGCTTTCATAGTATTTTTTTAATTCTTAATAATCTGCGTTCCAACCCCCTGGTCCGTAAAGAACTCCAAAAGCAACGCGTGCGACATGCGGGCATCCACGATGTGGGTCTTATTAACCCCGCCGCCCTTTAAGGCCTCGACACAAGAATTGACTTTGGGTATCATACCGCCTGCAATCACCCCGCTTTTGATCAATTCATCTACTTCGGCTAACGTCAGTGTTGAAAACAAGGTGCTCATATCTTTGACATCCCGCATGACTCCGGGCACATCCGTCAAAAGCACTAATTTCTCCGCCTTCATGGAATTGGCAATAGCGCTGGCCACCTCGTCGGCATTGACATTATGCGGCTGTTTTTCCACCGTCATGCCCATGGGAGACACCACCGTAATCTGCCCCTTGGCTAAATGCGCCTCCAGATGCTCACGATTGACCGAAGTAATCGTCCCCACGAAGCCCAAATCTCTCTCGGCCTTTTTCTTTTTCACAAAAATAATATTCTCTTGGCCCTGAAGACCGGTCACATCCCCTTTAAACATTTTAATTTCCTGCACGATCTGCGTGTTGAGTTTTTCCAACTCTTCCCCGACAATCACGAGCGTTTCTTTGTCCGTCACCCGGATGCCATCGACAAACTCATTCTTTAACCCCTTCTCCTTCATACGCGCCGAAATATGCGGTCCGCCGCCATGAACAATAATGATACGGATCCCCACAAAACTCAAAAATACAATATCCTGCAAAACATTATGACGAATTTTAACATCATCTAAAATACTGCCGCCATATTTAATGACGAAAATTTTACGACGAAAAGCATGAATGTACGGAATCGCTTCAATCAAAATGGAAGCTTTTTTAACTATTTTGTCCATTAATTATATTCTCCGTTAATGCGTACGTACTCATAAGAAAAATCGCAGGTATAAACCGTGGCACTGGAGCGCCCCAAACTTAAATCAACGGTAATGGAAATCTCTTTCTTATCAAACGGTGAAAAAGAAATCTTCATGTTACGTTCATTAATTTTATTGATCCCCAAAGAACCCACGGCCGCCCCTACCCGTCCCCAATTAGGATTGCTGCCAAAAGCCGCCGTTTTCACCAAAGCGGAATTAGCGATTGTTTTGGCGATCGTCCTGGCCTGAGTTTCATGCAAGGCCCCTTTAACATGAATAGTCAAAAACTTGGTTGCCCCTTCACCATCATGAACGATCTTTTTAGCTAAATCCATGCATACCCATTCGAGGGCTTTAGCAAACTTCTGAAAATCAGACCCCTTTTTCACAATCGTTTTATTGTGGGCCTGGCCATTGGCCTGAAGTGTCACCATATCATTAGTACTCATGCATCCGTCAACCGTAATACTGTTAAACGATCGAGCCACCGCCTGCTTTAAAGCCAGCTTTAACATTGTCAAAGAAATTGCCGCATCGGTCGTTATAAACCCCAGCATGGTGGCCATATTAGGCTCAATCATCCCCGAGCCTTTGCCGCAGCCGCCTATGCTGACCTTCTTGCCGCCGATTGTCACCTGCAGGGCTATTTCTTTGAGTTTCAAATCCGTGGTCATAATCGCCCTGGCAAATTTGCGGCCACCTTTAGGACTCAAACCCTTAATCAAACGAGGCAGAGCATCTACAATTTTATTGTATGGCAACTGTTTGCCGATAATCCCTGTTGATGTCGACCAGAACATCTGTAGGCTTAATCCCAAGAATTTTAGCCAAAAGCTGAGTCGAACTTAAAGCATATTTCAAACCAAACTCACCGGTATAACAATTGGCATTCCCTGAATTAACCAGCACCGCGCGGCCAACGCCTTTTTTAATATGCTTCATGCTCACAACCAAAGGGGCCGCTTTAATAGAATTCTTGGTAAACACACCGGCCGTGACAGCCGGCAAGTCTGAGACAATTAACCCCAAATCCGGTTTGCCGGAACGCTTGATGCCTGCTGACAGGCCATGGGCTATAAACCCCTTCGGTGCTGTTATGCCGCCTTGAATGGTCTTCATATCAGCCCTTCGATCTCATTAAATCCATACATAATATTCATATTCTGCACGGCCTGCCCTGCAGCTCCCTTAATTAAATTATCAATCACAGAAGTTATGACCACCATTTTTTTATCCTGACTTACAGCTAAACCTATATCGCAAAAATTAGTATTTGCGACATTTTTGATTTCAGGCTGATCGCCCTTCGCCAGTAAACGCACAAACGGTTCTATCTTATAAAACTTCTGATACAAATCATGCAATTGATTTAACGTAATCCTCTCTTTTAATTGCACGTACATGGTGTTTAAAATCCCCCTTGTCAGTGGAAGCAAATGAGCCACAAAATACACCGATAGAGAATGACCGGCTAATAAAGACACATACTGTTCGATTTCCGGCGCATGCTGATGGCTTAAAACTTTATACGCTTTAAAATTTTCATTAACCTCACAAAAATGCAAACCCGCCGAAGCCTTGCGTCCGGCCCCGGAAACCCCTGATTTAGCATCTACCACGATCGACTGAATATCCTTGCGCGTGGCTACCAAAGGGGCCAAACCTAAAATCGACGCCGTCGGATAACAGCCGGGATTAGCAATAAAGCAAGCATTTTTAATTTTCTGTCGGAACAACTCCGGCAGGCCATAAATAGCTTTGCTCAAATTTTTCTTATCTACATGTTTATGACCATACCACATTTTATACACTTTACTGCTTTTAAAACGGTAATCCGCGCTCAAATCGATCACCTTGAGCCCCGCCTTTAATAATTTAGGGACAACTAACATAGATTCCGTATGCGGCAGGGCCAAAAATGCCACGTCGCATTTCTTCACCGCCTCCTTAATATTCAGCTTACGGCAAACCAGGGTTGTCCGGTTTAAAAACTCCGGAAAAATGGCACTCATGGCCCCCACCGTATTGTTAGCCGCCACATACGTCACGCGAACATGAGGATGTCCCAGCAATAAAGCAAACGCTTGATAGCCCGTATAACCGCTGACGCCTAAAACACCGGCACGGATCGTTTTACAAGGATATTCTTGAGATTGATTATTCATATATTTTCCCGTCGTCAAAAGTCTGTTAAAAACATTGTTTTATAATAAATAAAAAAGCCCATCTCGTCAACGTATTTCGAAGGGAGATAGGCTTTGTTTTTTTCTATTGTTGAATGGGGTTAACGTTTAACCCATTGGAATTTACGACGCGCTCCCTTTTGACCGGGTTTCTTTCTTTCTTTCATTCTACTATCACGAGTCAAGCAGCTGGCTTTTTTCAAAATCCCGCGGGTCAAAGGATCACAGGAAATAATGGCTCGGGACAAACCTAATTTAAAAGCACCTGCCTGGCCTGTAGAACCACCGCCGGTGACATGCACAGAAATATCAAATTTATTCTCCAAATTGACCAATTTTAAAGGCTGCATAATAGAAATACGGTCCGTTTCCCGGGGAAAATAATTCAGGAATTCACGTTTATTGACCACAATTTTGCCGACTCCCGGAGTTAACACAACCCGAGCCACTGAACTTTTACGCCGACCTGTCCCTGCATATTTAACGACTTCAACCATGAAACTCTCCTGGATAGATCCTTCGCCTCTAAGGCTCAGGATGATTCCAACATTACGTTGGAATCACTTAGACATCTAAAACAATAGGTTTTTGCGCCGCATGCGGATGGACTGCACCCGCATACACTTTTAACTTAGCTGACTGTTTATAGGCTAACGGCCCGCTGGGGAACATACGAGAAACCGCCAATTCCAAAACTTTAGCAGGACGTTTAGCCAGCATATTGCCTAAAGTCATTTCCCTGAATCCGCTGGGATAACCGGTATAACGGCTATACACTTTATCCGTCAATTTCTTGCCGGTCACCCTGACTTTATCGGCATTGATAATGATAACCGTGTCGCCGGTATCCAAAAACGGCGTATAAATACGTTTGTGTTTGCCGCGCAAAATAGAAGCAGCCTTGGCTGCAACTTTGCCTAAGATTTTGTCCTTGGCATCAATCACATAGCATTTATGTTCAATTTCATTAACTTTTGGTAAATACGTCTTCATAAAATTTAACTTTCTCAATGATTAAAAAGGTGCCGTTTCCTTCTGAAACAAGACTCTAAAATATAACACTTTTACGCCCAATGTCAAATTTTTTTAATATTTTACCTCCATCAGAGACAAACCCTCTGCCGGCGCAGTGTCCCACGCCAATTCACGATTTTGAGCCTTCAATATTTTAGGCATCTCCTCCAGAGGCAACTGCCCTGACCCAATAGCCAAAAGTGTTCCCGCGATATTGCGCACCATTTTATAAAGGAAGCCATCCGCCGTGACATCGATATATATCAAGTCTCCCTTCTTTTTTAATCGCCATTTTTTTAATCGTACGCACCGTCTGACGATCAGCCCTCAGGGGATCATGCGCCTGAAAAGATTTAAAATCATGACGTCCGATTAAATATCCAGACGCCTTGCGCATACGCGCCACATTTAACGGATAAGGATAAAAATAAACCCGGTCTCTTAAAAATACCGAACGGTGTTTACGATTTAAAACTGTATAACGATAGGTCTTTTCTTTAACGCTGTACTGTGCATGAAAATCCGCTTTGACTTCCTTGGCCTCAAGCACAGCAATATCCGCAGGCAAAAGACTGTTAAGGGCCTTTTGGATTTCCAAAGGCTTCATACGGGTGTCGGCCTTAAAAGACACCACCCCTGCCATGAGCATGCACGCCGCTGTCAGTACGGCCCGAAGCGATGGCATGCACCGGCTGTTTAAAAATCTTTAAAAAAACAGCTTCCAGCTCCCCCTGGACCGTGCGCTCACCCTGGGCCTGGGTTTGCCATCCGCAAAAGCCGCTACCGTCGTATTCAAGAGTGATTTTAAAATTACGCATATTTTGCCTAATAAAGACCCCGATAAGGCTCTGCGCCGCCATTGACGACCTATCAAGAACGCCGGAAATGTCCTATGGAGGAATGGTCATTTCCGTGACCTTTTCATTGGTTACATCCTCAAAGATCATCGTCATCCCCCGTTTGCCGTCGTCATCTGTAAAATGCTTAACATATACGCTAAAATGCGACCCCAAATAATCCCATTCCACCAAATCTTGCAGTTTAGACATAAAATCCCCTTCCCTGTATAATAAAAACCCCCTGCAAATTTATTTAATTCACAGGGGATTACGTTGCTTAAAATAAATTTATTTAGCTTTTTTTGGTTTTCTTTTTTCCTTGTTACGAGGATCTTTTATCTCCCATATCCACACCCCCTTCTGGGCCCCGCAGCTTGCCGCTAACGGCATGCGGGGCTTTAATTTCGATTATAAATCAATTCTACATCTTATAAGGAAAATTCGACAAGAAAATATACACGCGCTGTTTATTGCTTGATTAGGATTTCCGCGATCTGGACGGCGTTGAGGGCGGCGCCTTTACGCAGGTTATCCGAGACCACCCACAGGTTCAAACCATTGGGGATGGAAATGTCCTCACGGATACGGCCTACAAAGGTCTCATCACGGCCGTCGGCCATAATCGGCAGCGGATATTTGGACGACTTGACATCATCGATGACCACCACCCCCGGCGCTTTGCTTAAAATCTTAATCGCTTGGGCCCGGGTGATCTTTTTCTTGGTCTCGATATTGATAGATTCAGAATGGCTGTTTTTAACCGGTACGCGCACACAGGTCGGCACAGACCTGGATCTTTTGGTCATGAAATATTTTGCGGGTCTCATTGACCATTTTCATCTCTTCTTTGGTATAAAAATTCTCCATAAACACATCAATTTGCGGAATAAGATTGTGCGCTATTCTGTGCGGAAATTTCTTGACCGTACCGCGGCCTTTAAGTTGACCTTCCAATTCAGCGACAGCTTCGGCACCGGCGCCCGAAACTGCCTGATAGGTGGAAACCACAATGCGCTTAATTTTCCCAAAATCATGCAACGGCTTTAAGGCCACCAGCATTTGTATGGTCGAACAATTGGGATTGGCGATAATGCCCTTATGCTTCTTAATATCTTCAGGATTAACTTCCGGCACAACCAAAGGCACGTTGGGGTCCATGCGGAATTGCGATGTGTTGTCAATCACGACCGCTCCCGCCTTAGCCGCAATAGGTGCCCATATTTTAGAAATCTCAGCACCCGGCGAAGACAAAACAATATCCATCCCGTTAAACACGTCCCGGGTCAACGGCACATACTTATGGCCTTCCAATGCCCCGACGCGCCACTGGGTGAAATTAATACCAATTTATTAACCGGAAATTTGCGCTCTTTGACAATGCGGTACATGCATTGACCGACCGCGCCCCGAATGCCTAAAATGGCAACATTATATTTTTTCATTTTGACTCCTAAACTAGTTCTTTAACAACTAAATCCCCAACTTCTGATGTGGAATAACCCATTTTCCCGGCGGCTAAATCTTTAATCTTCGTTAAAACCACCTGTTTGACCGCCTTTTCGATAGCAAAAGCAGCTTTATCCTCTCCTACTTGTCTTAAAAGCATGGCGCCGGCACAAATCGCGGCCAAAGGATTAATCACATTCTTCCCTGTATATTTAGGCGCTGAGCCGCCGATGGGCTCAAACATAGAAACACCTTTAGGATTAATATTGCCTCCCGCGGCAATGCCCATGCCCCCTTGGATCATAGCCCCCAAATCAGTGATAATGTCCCCAAACATATTATCCGTGACGATCACATCAAACCACTCCGGATTTTTCACAAACCACATCGTGGTCGCATCCACGTGAGCATATTCTGTTTTGACATCAGGGTATTCTTTCGCCACTTCATAAAATGTGCGTTCCCAAAGGTCAAAAGCAAACGTCAGGACATTGGTCTTACCGCAAAGGAGCAGCGTTTTCTTTTTCCCGTGCTCACGGGTGTATTCAAAAGCATAACGAATGCAACGCTCCACCCCGCGCCTGGTATTATGAGAAATCTGGATGGCGACTTCATCGGCTGTCCCTTATTTTGAAATTCCCCCAGCCCTTTGTATAACCCTTCGGAATTTTCACGCACAACCACAAAATCAATATCCTCCGGCTTTTTATTTTTCAAAGGACAAAAGCGCTCATCAAAAAGCGTGACCGGCCGTAAATTGATATATTGGTCTAAATCAAAACGCAAGCGCAACAATATCCCTTTTTCCAAAATCCCCGGTTTCACATCAGGATGGCCGATAGCTCCCAGATAGATGGCATCAAATTTCTTTAATTCAGGAATCGCCGAATCCGGCAAAACTTCCTTAGTGCGCAAATATCTTTCTCCGCCAAAATCATAGGTATGCGTTTCATATTTAAACCCGTATTTACGAGAAGCTTCCTGAAGGACCTTAAGACCTTCTCTGATCACTTCAGGACCTGTACCGTCACCGGGGATAACAGCCATTTTATATGTTTTCATAATTTTATTCCTTAAACCGCTTAACCACCAATGTCGCGTTGTGTCCGCCGAAACCCAGCGAATTAGACAGCGCTACATCGACCACGACCTTACGGGCGACATTGGGGACATAATCCAGATCACATTCAGGATCCGGAGTTTCATAATTGATCGTCGGATGCACGATATTATCCCTGATCGACATCACACAAGCCACAAGTTCAATACCGCCCGCCGCACCCAGCAGGTGACCTGTCATAGATTTAGTCGAGGAAACGGGGATTTTCCGGGCATGCTCGCCGAATAATTTCTTAATCGCTAAAGTCTCAATTTGATCATTCAGTTTAGTTGACGTTCCATGCGCATTAATATAACTGATATCTGTATTCTTTAAACCGGCGTCCTTGATGGCCATATCCATGGACTTAATCGCCCCCAGACCTTCCGCATGAGGCGCTGTGATGTGATAAGCATCCGAAGTGCGGCCATAACCGGCCAATTCTGCCAAAATTTTAGCCCCGCGCGCTTTGGCAAATTCAAGGCTTTCTAAAATCACTACCCCTGCCCCTTCACCCATGACAAACCCATCACGGTTTAAATCAAAAGGCCGGCTGGCTTTTTGGGGAGCATCGTTTCTCTTGCTTAAAGCCTTCAAAGCACAAAATCCGCCTAACCCAAGCTTGGAAGTAGCACTTTCCGCGCCTCCGGCAATGACCACATCCGCCTCACCGTTTTGGATCAGACGCATGCCTTCACCAATGCAGTTATTGGCCGTTGCACAAGCCGTGGCAATAGCAAAACAAGGACCGGTCGCCCCTGTATGGATAGACACATGGCCTGCCGCTTCATTAATAATCATGCGGGTAATAAAAAACGCCGAAATACGCCCGGGGCCCTTCTCTCTATATTTGTCATACTCTTCTTCCGCAGAGAAAATACTACCGATACCTGATCCTATAATCACAGCAGCGCGGGAAGTGTCCATTTGACGGATATCTAATTTGGCTAAGGATAAGGCTTCATTAGCCGCCACCATCCCAAACTGTATAAAACGTGACGTGTTGCGGGCGTCTTTGGAATTAAAATGCTGCAGAGGGTCATAATCAATAACATCGCCGTTGATGCGTGAATCAAAAGCCGCGGGGTCAAAATGACTGACCGCACGAATACCGCTCTGGCCCTTGATTAAGGCTTGCCAAAATTTTTCAACGCCACATCCCACCGGCGAAATGACTCCCATGCCGGTTATGACCACACGTTTTTTCTGCATTGGATTCAAGGCCCCTCTATTAAAGATTTGCCCCTGCGTTTTGCCACGCCAATGGCGGGGCTGCAGGGGCAAGTCATGAAAAATACCAAACGCCTCAAAAATTAAGCGTTGGCTTTTTCTTCAATGTATTTGATAGCGTCACCGACGGTCTTCATCTTTTCGGCATCTTCGTCAGGAATCTCGATATTGAATTCCTCTTCCAGTGCCATGATAAGCTCGACGGTATCCAAAGAATCCGCACCCAAATCATCCACAAAAGACGCAGTCGGCGTAACTTCTTCAGGCTTAACACCTAATTGTTCCGCGATAATTGTCTTTATTTTGCTTTCTACTGCCATGTATTCCTCCTTGATTAGTTCTGCCTATTATACCGTCAAACCGCCATCTACCACTATCGTCTGTCCGGTAATGTAATCGGCCGCTGTTGAAGCTAAGAACAAACAAACTCCCGCCACATCAGCAACTTCCCCAAAACGTGACAATGGAATATGTTCCAAAACTTTCTTCTGTACTTCCTCCGGTATTTTAGCGGTCATGCTTGTGCGGATATAACCCGGGGCCACACAATTAACCGTGATATTTCTGCTAGCAAATTCCTTGGCTATGGATTTAGAAAAAGCGATGACCCCTGCTTTGCTGGCCGCATAATTGGCCTGACCTATATTGCCTGTCATGCCAATAACCGATGCGATACTGATAATCTTACCCTTACGGGCCTTCAACATCGGCCTGGCTACAACCTTGGTCACATTAAAGGTCCCCTTAAGGTTGACCTTAATGACCGCATCCCAATCACTCTCATCCAGTCTCAGGAGTAAATTATCACGAGTTATGCCAGCGTTGTTGACTAATATATCAATGCGTTTATGAATGTCAAGAATTTTATTAACAGTTTCTTGGGTCTGGGCCAAATTGGTCACATCACAGCCAAATCCATCGGCTAAATAACCCTGTGTCTTGAGCCCAGCCGCAACCTCTTGGGTCTGCTGCCCATCAAGGTCCATGATAATAACCAAAGCCCCCTGCTGGGCAAAGGCCTGGGCTATATTTAAGCCTATCCCGCGGGCGGAGCCAGTCACTAAAACCACTTGATCTTTAAATTGCATGCAACACCCCTCTATTAAACAGTGTAACCGTATATTACCAATGAAAAGGTTATGTGCAAATAAAATTTTAAAGAATTTTATTCCCGCTCTGCCGAAAGCTCGAAAGATACACATCTGGCTTGGGGCAAGGCATGTGGTTTGTCAACACGCACACAGGCGGCCTGCACCCTGCGGTCAGACATCACACCCTTTATAATTCTGCCGGCTAACTTCTCTAATAAGGCATACCGCGAGCGCTTAGCTATGTTGATAACTCGGGAGGCCACGGCCTCATAGTTAAGCGCGTCTTTAATGCTGTCAGAGTGGCAAGCTTTGGAAGCATCGTATTCAAAAGTGATATTAATGACTATCTCCTGTTTATCGACCCGCTCCCAGGGATGAGCCCCTATAATCGTCCTGACTTTCAAATCATTGATCCTGACAAGAGCCATAAATTTCCTTAAATCAAATTTTCCCCGCCGTCATTAGCAATGATTTGACCGGTCAAATAATCATTATCTAATAAAAATTGAACGGTCTGCAGGATATGGCGGGGGTTCCCTGTTTTTTGCAAAGGAATTTGCCGCGCGCGCTTGAGGCGGTCATCCGGCTGACCATTGACCGGGGGCAAGATCATCCCCGGTGATATGCCGTTAACCCTGATACGAGGCCCCCATTGCACCGCTGCCATTTTAGTAAATTCCAGCAAAGCTTTTTTAGTCATCAGATAATCCGCCCAACGGGTCTTATTCTTGACAACATTAGCATCGATAAAATTAATCACATGCCCCCTCTTGACCAGTCGTGCAAACTCACAAGTTAAAATATAAGGGGCTTTAAAATTCGTGTTCCAATGAGTCTTAAAAAGTGTCAAATCGCCGGCATCAAACTGATTGGGGGTAAAAATCGAAGCGCTGTTAACCAAAAGGTTTAAATTAGGAAAGGCTTTAGACACTTGCGCAACAAGCTTGAGGACTTCGGCCTCATCCTCCAGGTCGCAGGAAAAAAGTGCACAGCGCATGCCGGTTTTATAAATGGCCGCGGCCGTGCTCATAGCCTCAGCCTTGGAGTGATGATAATGCAAAGCAATAGAATAACCCTCACGGGCCAAATGCAAAGCCACTTGTCGGCCAATGCGTTTGGCTCCACCCGTTACCAAGGCAGTTCCTTTAACTTTAGAAGGCATATCTTTAAGAGATCAGCGTCAGAAATTCCTTACGGGTCGCGTCTTCCTTGCGAAAGACCCCCAGAAGGCAGGAAGTTTTCATGATGGAGTTTTGTTTTTCAACCCCGCGCATCATCATGCACAAATGCCGGGCCTCAATCACAACTCCCACCCCCAAAGCGCCGGTCACATCCATCAAGGTCCTGGCAATCTCCCTGGTTAAATTCTCCTGCACTTGCAGGCGGCGGGCATACATGTCCACGATACGGGCGATTTTGGACAAACCAATAATTTTACCTTTGGGGATATAACCCACGTGCGCCTTACCCAAAAACGGCAGCATGTGATGTTCGCACAAAGAATACAACTCAATATCTTTAATAATGACCATTTCATCATTATCCGAGGTAAAAATAGCCCCGTTGACAATATCATTAACATTCTTTTTATACCCCTGGGTCATGAATTCAAAGGCCCGGGCCGCCCGTAGAGGTGTTTTCAAAAGCCCCTCACGGTTGGGATCTTCTCCGATAGTCTCAATCAATTTTCTAAAATATTGGTCCATTGATTTTCTCCTGTATTACTCTCTATAAAAGCAGGGCCTGGCTCGGCCTTGATATTAAGGTGCTCCTAATTGAAATGCGTACGTTACAGCCTTAGCTCTCGGTGATTTACCTTAACTGGACCTTGGGGCCGTCACCGTCCGCTCCTTAATATCAAGTCCAAGCCACCCGCCGCCACATCAATAGATTGAAATATTACCATATTGAATATTCCCTGTCTATATGTTATCCTGAATGTAAAATTTTTTCATTCCGTAGACTATTATTCTATATTCAACACGCATGAATTTATTAAAAAAATATCTGCCTTATATCTCAATCGTGGTTGTTTTATTTTCTGCGTACTATCCTGTTTGGACAGGTTATTATCTTCATACTGATGACTATTTTTGGACGAGATGGGGGCATTTTACTCCCAAGGAAGTCTTAAATTTTATGGCGGGTTTTGGAAGGCCTTTGTCGGGATTGTTGTTTTTGCCTATCGTTTATATAAAAAGTTTGGCGGGGATGAATATCTTCCGCTTTCTATCTGTAGGCAACCTTTGTGTTGCCGCTTTTCTTTTGTTTCATTGGCTTTGTTGGCACAAATTTGATCGATGGTTTTCTTCCTTTTTAAGCACGGCCGTTCTGACATTGCCCCCTTTCCAAGTCTACGCATCGGATCTGACGGCCGTCTATGGCCTTGCCGCGACATTAAGCATTCTGGCTTTGATTCTTGTCTATAGGGGGTCATATGTAGCAGCCTTTCTCCTTCTTGTGATGGCTTTTTCATTGTACCAGCCCTGCCCCTCTATTTATTTGGCACTCCTTGCCGTTCCGCTGTTGACACAAAAGGATCTCAAGTCTTTTATTTTTTGGCGTAAAATAATTATTTCCCTTTTAGTTTTTATAGGCGCGGGGTGTGTGTATTACTTGCTTTGGGTAGGGTGGCTTCAATGGGCGGCAATCCCGTCAAGCGGAAAAATGGATGGACGTAATTTTGTTACTGATTTGGGCCTGCGCTGGCAATGGTTTATGGAAGGGCCCTTTGTTGAAGCGTCTAATTTTTGGAATTTAATCCCTTCGCGAGTGATGGGCCATGTCTATAGCGTTTTTTTAGGGGCGGTCCTTTTATTCAGGTATATCATCCAAAATAAAGACAATAAAATCAATGTATTTAAAACATGGAGATTGGATTCGCTCAGGTATTTCGCTCTGCTTTTTTTGATCCCGGCTAGTTTTTGTGTTGTTTTGCTAAGCTCTGCCCCTTCCTTGGGCTATAGGATGTATACACCTTTATCAACCATCCTGTTATTGCTAATTATTCTTCCTCTTGCTTTTTCAGAAAAAACTAAATACCGCCGCCTTTTAGCCGGTATGGCATTTTTACTGATGATAATTGGCGCCTGTTGGGCGAATAAAAATGTAAAAGATTATTTTGCCGCACCCGACTCAAAAGAAATACGCTATCTCATTCATTCTATTAAATTTTGTCAGGAACACGGGAAACCGGATTTTTCCGGCGTAGCTATCGTCATGATCCACCACACCCTTGCTCCCGCAGAAAGAAATGAAATCGGCGAACCGAGCACGGATCATCTCAACAACATCCCGGCTATTATAGGGATTGCTCTTCATGAGGCGGGAATTAAAAGAGATGAACGGGCATTTGTTTTCACCTGGTATCCTTGGGACCCAAGATGGTATGAATTTGGGACCGGTGAAGGCAAAGACGCCATTACTGCACCCGCCATGCGGGTATATCCGCAGAAAAATACGATTATCGTTGTTATGGATAGAATAGACAAACCCGATGTTTGCATCTCTACTCCGGGAGGAAAAACAACGGGAGGAGTTGTGCTTGACTTTCCGCTTACTGAGACACAATTTAATTTACTCTCAGGAAATTAAAATATTCCCATAAAAGGCCCTATTCCTTCGGTATCATATAGTTTTTTAAGGGCGGTTGCTAACAGCCAGCAATTATAGCGTAGACAACAAATACTCAATATGATAATCTTCTTCTATGATTCCATACTACGACTATCACATGCACACCCCCCTTTGCGGGCATGCAACGGGAACCCCCGAAGAATACGTTCAACAAGCCCTTAAAATAGGGTTTAAAGAAATCGGGTTCTCTGACCATGCCCCCATGGTCAACAAACCTATGCCGCATATCACTATGGGTATGGACGAATTACCTCAATATCATGCCGCCATCGAAGATGTGCAAAAACGTTTCGCTTCTCAAATAAACATCAAAATCGGCATAGAAGCGGATTTTCTTCCCGGATATGAAGCCAAAACCAAATCGATCATTGAAAGCTACCCTTATGCGTATGTGATCGGCTCCGTGCATTTTATCGATGACTGGGCTTTCGACGATCCGGCCACCCGCGAATATTGGAAAGTCCACGATGTCGATGAAGTTTACCGTCAATACTATGCGCTTCTAAGACAATCCGCCCAAACCGGATTGTATCAAATTATAGGCCATTGCGATTTACCTAAAAAATTTGGCGCCCGTCCCACGGTCGACTTAACAGATGAAATACAAGCGACCGCTCGAGTCTTCAAAGAAACAGGAGTTGCCATTGAAATCAACACCTCAGGGTTACGCAAACCCATCGGCGAGATATTCCCTGCTCTCAATTGCCTAAAAATTTATCGTAAAGCCGGCGTCCCTTTAATTTTCGGCTCTGATGCGCATAATCCACTCGATGTAGGCAAAGATTTCGATAAAGCCATCGATTTAGTCAAATCTGCGGGCTACAGTGAATATGTGATTTTTAAGAATAAAAAAATAGAAAGAAAAATAAAAATATAATATAATTTATCCATACCGCTGTTGAATATACATTTCCAAAATATCTATAAACTCTTCCTTAATACGCTCCCCTTTTAACGTCTTATATACCTTACCATCCATATACACCGGCGCAATGGGGTTTTCTGACGTACCGGGCAAGCTGATGGCAATGTCCGCGTGACGGCTCTCCCCGGGGCCGTTGACCACACACCCCATGACCGCAATCTTCAACTGTTCGATACCCGGATACTGCTTTTGCCATAAAGGCATTTTACATTTAATGTAACTGTTGATATCCAAAGCTAAATATTGAAAAAAATCCGAGGCCGTACGCCCACACCCGGGACAACTTGTCACCGATGGGGAAAAATAACGAAACCCCATGGATTGCAAAAGCTCTTTGCAAACCTCCACCTCTCGGGAACGCGGGACATTGGGTTGAGGGGTCAATGATACACGGATGGTATCGCCAATGCCCTGCTGCAGCAAAATCGAAAGTGCCGCAGTGGACGAGACCATCCCTTTAATATCCGCTCCGGCTTCAGTCAACCCCAGATGCAAAGCAAAATCGCAAGCCTTGGCCAACCGTTGGGTGGCCTCCACCATCTCCTGCAATCCTGACATTTTGACACTTAAAACTAACTTTTCCTCAGGGAGTCCTAATTTTAAAGCGTACTGGGCCGACCGTAAGGCGCTCTGCACCATGGCATCTATAGTAATCTCGCTAAAATCTTCAGGATGAGATGATTGGGCATTGTTATCCATCAGTTCCGTCAACAATTCCTGATCCAAAGAGCCCCAATTGACACCAATGCGCACGGCCTTGCCGTTATCAACCGCTATTTTAATAATCTGAGCAAAATGATCATCGTGCAAGAGGCCATGGCCCACATTACCGGGATTAATACGGTATTTATCCAACAATTGGGCTGTCCGCGGATTTTTACTAAGAAGCGTATGTCCATTAAAATGAAAATCCCCGATAATAGGAGTCTCAATTCCTTCCGAACGCAAACGACTAATGACTTCAGCCGCCCCTTGACACGCGTCTGTGTCATTGATTGTCCAACGCACCAACTCAGAGCCGGCTCTAATCAATTCTTTGGTTTGAGATAGGGTCTTCTCAACATCCTTGGTGGGAGTGTTAGTCATAGACTGAATGCGTATGGGATAGCCGCACCCCATCTTCAGAGAGCCTATCGCTACTATGGGAGTCTTTCGACGAGGAAACATTTGAATTTACACCTTCCGACAAAATGCTATAATGATGAACCTCGAGGCGTTATTATAAGAAACACGGACAAAAAAAGCAAGATAAGAAGCTCTCCCATGGAAATATTCTTAGCCAAAACTCAAGGATTTTGTGCAGGTGTCGCCAGCGCCATCGATATCGTCGAACTGGCCCTAAAAAACTACGGGGCCCCTTTGTATGTTTATCATGACATCGTCCACAATACGTCCGTAGTCAAAGACATGCAAAGCCGCGGAGTGATCTTTGTTGAAAATCTGAAAGCCGTCCCGCAAGGATCACGGGTCATTTTCAGCGCCCATGGCGTTTTACCCAGCATCGTTCATGAAGCCCAAGCGCGTCAATTAAAATATGTCGACGCCACCTGCCCATTGGTAACTAAAGTCCACAAAGAAGCCGTCAAATTCTCCAGCCAACATGTGGACACGGTACTCATCGGCCATGGTGGGCATCAAGAATTGATCGGCACCTCAGGATATGTCCATCCGGATTTACTGCACATCGTCCAGAATGAAGAAGATGTCGACACTTTAAATATTGATCCCCAAAAAACTGTTGCCTATATCACCCAGACCACATTATCTGTCGATGAAACCAAAGGTATTATCAACAAATTAAAAATAAAATTTCCCCAACTGATGGCCCCTTTGCGTTCAGATATCTGTTATGCTACTCAAAACCGCCAAGACGCGGTCAAGGAACTTGCTTGTTTTTGCGATGTTATTATCATTTGCGGCTCTCTTCACTCTTCCAACAGCAACCGCCTGCGTGAAACCGCAGCCGGAATGGGTATAGACAGTTATATCATAGATACAGCGGCAGAACTGGATTATGCTATTTTAAAAGGCAAACATAAAGTAGGCCTAAGTTCCGGGGCTTCCGTCCCCCGTTATCTGGTGGATGAAATCATTGATAAAATCAAAACTTTTGATCCGGCGTCCGTGGTCCACGAATTTGATAACCCGGAAAAAAATATTGTGTTCCCTGTTTTGCAATTTAAGGAATAAATGAATATAGTTTCTCCAGCCCTGCTATCTGTTTACACCACTTTTCAACTAGGCGGGCCTTGCCCTTGTTTAGTCGAATGCGCCACACCGGATGAACTTATACAGATAGTCAAAAAATTCAAAAAAGAGAATACACCTTTCCTTTTAATCGGCGGAGGATCCAATGTGGTAGTTTCTGACCATGGCCTAGACGCAACAGTCATCCGCTACCTATCTGCCACTCCCTTAATTGAACGCTTAGGGGGCGATATCACTGTCTCAGCCAGTACACTGTTAGATGATTTAGCCCTTTTTTGTGTTAATGAAAGCTTGGAAGGTTTAAATTTTTCGACGGGTATTCCTGGAACTGTCGGAGGCGCTGTGGTAGGTAATGCCGGTGCTTGGGGCAAGCAAGTCTCAGATGTGATGAAATCCGCCACGATCCTTGATCGTCAAGGCAAAACCAACCTCGTAGGGCCTGATTATTTTGCTTTTTCTTACCGCCATTCGCGGCTCAAAGAAACAGATGAGATTATTGTGTCCGTCACCTTTACCTTGAGTCCCGGTGACCCGGTGGCTTTAGGCAAAGAGCGTGCTGAAATACTTAAGAAACGCTATGAAAAACACCCTGATTTAAACACCCATCCTTGCGCCGGTTCTTTTTTTCGCAATATTGAACCCACATCAAAAGCCGAACGACGCCAGGCTGCGGGATGGTTTTTAGAAAAAGCCGGCGGCAAAAATCTGAAAGTCGGCGGTGCCTATATTTTTGCAAAACACGCCAATATCATCGTCAAAGGCCCGGGCGCCAGCTCACAGGACGTGCATGACCTGCATTTAAAAATGATGGATGCGGTTAAATCAAAATTTGATCTGCAATTAACCCGTGAAGTACGTTTTGTAGGGAAATTCAACAATGCCGCGCAGGTGTCCCAAGAAGGTTTTTGGTAATCCCCCCATCTTGGACCGTTTCCATATAACCCTCTGCAGTACAATGACTTCCGCTGGAACTGTCCCCCAAGCTCATTTTTAATGGAGGGGACACTTCCATCATAACCCTATATGTAGCAATAGGATATTTGGAAACGGTCCAACTATTCTGTTGAAATGGTCTTGGCTTTTTCGAGGGCGCCGTGCATGGTGTGCCAGCTTAATGAGGCACATTTGACTCTCGCGGGATATTTCCAAATGCCGGAAAAAACGGTTAATTTTTCCAGATGATTAGACTGCTCATCCGGCTTAAGCTCGCCCATAACCAGCTTATGAAATTCCTCAAACAAAACTTTTGCTTCTTGCACGCTTTTGCCCTTAAGGCTGGATGTCATCATCGAAGCTGAGGCTTTGGATATGGCGCATCCCGAACCTTCAAAAGCCGCATCTTCTATGACACCACCTGAGTTGACCTTCATATACACCCACAAATGGTCCCCGCATAAAGGATTATAACCCTCCGCCACATGTGTGGCTCCCTCTATCTTCCTGAGATTGCGCGGATGACGGTTATGTTCCAGAATTGTTTGCTGATATAATTCGTCACGCATGGAAAATTTCCTTGGCCCGATAGATAGATTTGACTAATATGTCTAATTCTTCCTTGGTGTTGTAAAACGCTAACGATGCCCGCGCCGTAGCAGGCACTTTGAAAAATTCCATCACCGGCTGAGTACAATGATGCCCGGTACGAATAGCCACTCCTTCTCGATCCACGATCGTGCCTAAATCATGAGGATGGATCCCTTCCACCACAAAAGATAAAATGGATGTTTTGTCCGACGCGCACCCATTAATCGTACTCCGGGAATGGAAGACAAAACTTTTGTGCCATAACCAAGCAGTTCCTTCTTATGCGAAGCCATATTACCCAAGCCTATGGTTTGCACATAATTCAAGGCAGCCCTTAAGCCTATAGCCTCGCCAATAGCCGGTGTGCCTGCTTCAAATTTATAAGGTAACACATTGTAAGTTGTTTGAGCAAAGCTGACCGAAGCAATCATGTCTCCGCCACCCTGATAAGGAGGCATAGATTCCAATAATTTCTGTTTGCCGTAAAGAACACCTATGCCGGTGGGCCCAAAAATTTTGTGCCCGGAAAAAGCAAAAAAATCACACCCAAGAGCTTGCACATCCACTGGTTGATAAGTCACAGCCTGAGCACCGTCGACTAAAACCGGAATCCCACGGCTATGAGCTTCTTTAATAATTTGAGCTATGGGATTAACTGTTCCCAAAGAATTAGACACATACACCATAGACACTAACCGCGTTTTAGGCGTCAACAAACGGATAAATTCATCCCAGATCAGCTCGCCCTTTTCATTGATGGGAGCCACTTTCAAAACACAGCCTATTTGCTGGCCAAGCATCTGCCAGGGAACAATATTGGAATGATGCTCCATATGAGAGATGAGAATTTCATCCCCTGCCTTTAAGAATGCCCGGCCAAAAGATTGGGCCACCAGATTAATCGATTCGGTCGTCCCGCGGGTGAAAATAATTTCCTGCGGACTTTGGGCGTTGAGGAACTCTTTGACCGTTTGACGGGAATCTTCAAAAGCCTTGGTTGCATGCTCACTTAAATAATGCACCCCGCGATGCACATTGGAGGTCCCTTGAGCGTAATGGTCACTGACAGCATCAATCACGCATTGGGGCTTAAATGTCGTGGCGGCATTGTCCAGATACACTAAGGGCTTGCCATAGACCTTGAGCTTAAGGTTAGGAAAATCTCGTCGAAATTTTTGTGCGTCAAAGGTCATATTATAATTTAACTTCCGGAAACTTCTTCAGCAATAGACGGCTTAATTTCCTGCGAATGGCATCTGTCTTGATCGTATTGATAATATCGTCAATAAACCCTTTTGACAATAACTCAATGGCCATTTTTTGGTTAATACAGCGACTTTGCAAATAAAAAATTTCTTCTTCGTTTAACTGGCCGATGGTCGCCCCGTGCGTACATTTGACATCATCCGCAAAAATTTCCAACTGCGGCTTAGTGTCCACACAAGCCTCGCGCCCCAATAATAAATGTTTATTGAGCTGATACGCATTAGTTTTCTGGGCCAGAGAATGCACATAAATCTTGCCATTAAAAACAGCCCGCGAGCGACCATTGAGCAGTCCTTTATAAAGCTGAGAACAGGTGCAGTCAGGCTGCTGAATATCTAACAAGGTGTGATTATCCACATGCTGACTGCCATCAATGGCGTATAAGCCATTCATGATCGTATAGGCGCCCTCACCTTTAAGGAAAATAGACAAATTATGACGGCTCAACTGCCCGCCATAAATGAAAGAAAAAGCATCCAGAGAACTGCCCGCCTCCTGCCAAATGCGCGTGGTACCGATATGCACGGCCTGATGGCTTTCCACCTGGGCCTTGCCATACCCCACCACCGCGTTGGAGGCGATTTTCATATCTGTGACCGCATTAGATAAATACCTCACAGGCTCAAAACAGATATGACTTTCCAAAATATTGACCTTGGCATCCTCCCCAATGCTTATAAAACTGCGGGGAAAAAGAACCGTGTCGTCACGCAATACCGCTGGTGACGTGGATGATGTGGACTAACGGCTCAATGGCGGCACCTTCCGCCACTTGAATAAAAGCCCCGTCTAAAAAAAGAGCCTGATTCATCCATAAAAACGCCTTAGTATCATTACCCGTTAACTTAGGTATAGTGTCTTGAATTTCTGTATTATTATGGTCCAAGGCCGCATTTAAAGAAGACACCCTCAACCCTTGCGGCAGATGTTTTAAATCCGACAAGTCATTCCACAAAACACCGTTGACTAGAACAATGTTGATGTCTTTCTTATCGCGATAATCCGAAAATTGTTTGTCTTCGATTAATTGATGATGCGAGGCCATTTGGAAAGAACGGTTGACACTATCCGCTAAAGACGTATATTTCCATTCCTCATCTTTAATAGTCGGAATACTTGCCCCCGCCCATTGGCTAAAACTTTTCTGACGAAAAGACTTGAGCCAGCCCCCTGAGGCTTTTTCTAATTTAGACTGGTAAACTTCGAGCCCTTCGATCTTCATTTGATCAACCAATCATAGCCGCGGCTTTCTACTTCTTGCGCCAATTCTTTGCCTTCGGATTTAACGATTTTACCATCGTAAAGAATATGGACAAAATCAGGCTGGATATAATTCAGCAAGCGCTGATAATGGGTGATCAAAATAATGGCATTGTCAGGATGACGCAATTTATTGACCCCTTCAGCCACGATCTTCATGGAATCGATGTCCAGACCCCGAATCCGTCTCATCCAACAGGGCCAACCGCGGATTTAAAACCGCCATCTGCAGGATCTCATTGCGTTTCTTCTCCCCGCCGGAAAAATCCACATTGACCGGCCGGTCAATGAATTTCTCATCCATACTCAATAGTTTCATTTTCTCCCGCAGGTATTTATCAAAATCAATAGGGTCCATCTCGACGGTCCCCTGATGGCGGCAAATGGCATTAAAAGCGGCCCGTAAAAACACCGAACTTGGTATCCCGGGAATTTCCACCGGATATTGAAAAGCCATAAACACGCCTTCGCGGGCGCGCAGATCAGGTTCCATCCCGACCAAACTGAGCTTCTTGAAATTGACCTCATAATCAATGCTGCCCTGCGTGACTGTATATTGCGGATGACCTGCAATCACCTTAGACAAAGTGCTTTTGCCCGAACCATTAGGCCCCATGATGGCATGGACCTCTCCGGCATTGACCTTTAAATTAATCCCCTTTAATATTTCCTTGCCTTCGATACCGGCGTGTAAATCTTTGATTTCCAGCATTACCCTACGCTCCCTTCCAATTTCATCTCCAATAATTTAACCGCCTCCACTGAAAACTCCAAAGGTAATTCTTTAAACACATCTTTGCAAAAACCGTTAATGATCAACGCCACAGACTCTTCCAAATCCAAACCGCGTGAACGCAAATAAAACATCTGTTCGGCATTGATTTTCGAAGTTGAGGCCTCATGTTCCAGGACAGCCGTATTATTTTTGACCTCAATATAAGGAAACGTATTGGCCGAGCAATTGTTCCCCACCAGCATAGAATCGCACTGAGAAAAATTACGCGCCCCATCCGCAGTCGGCATAATCTTGACCAACCCCCGATAGCTATTATGCGCATAATCGGAAGCAATACCTTTAGAGACAATAGTACTTTTGGTATTCTTGCCGATATGGATCATCTTGGTGCCCGTATCCGCGATCATGTGGTTATTGGTCAAGGCCACGGAATAGAATTTACCGACGGAATTGTCCCCCTGCAGAATAACGCTGGGATATTTCCAGGTGATGGCACTCCCCGCTTCCACCTGGGTCCAGGAAATAATAGAATTGGCCCCCGCACATTTGCCGCGCTTAGTGACAAAATTATAAATACCGCCACGGCCTTCCTTGTCCCCGGAATACCAATTTTGCACTGTTGAATATTTGATTTCCGCATGGTCCAAAGCCACCAGCTCAACGACCGCCGCGTGCAATTGATTGGTATCGCGCATAGGCGCGGTGCACCCTTCCAGATAACTGACATAACTGCCGTCTTCAGCGATGACCAAGGTGCGTTCAAACTGGCCGGTATCTTCGGCATTGATGCGAAAATACGTGGAAAGCTCCAGCGGACAGCGCACGCCCTTGGGAATATAACAAAATGAACCGTCTGAAAACACGGCTGAGTTTAAAGACGCAAAAAAATTATCCGTATAAGGCACGACTGTCCCCAAATATTTTTTAACCAAATCCGGATGATGAATAATGGCCTCAGACATGGAACAGAAAATAACACCATATTTGGCCAACTCTGACTGATGGGTCGTGCCCACGGATATACTGTCAAAAACAGCGTCTACCGCAACCCCGGTTATGCGTTTCTGCTCACCCAAAGGAATACCCAGACGGTCAAAGGTCTTGAGCAATTCTGAATCCACTTCATCTAAGCTGGCAGGCGCCTTCTTTTTCTGCTTGGGTGCGGAATAATAAAAAATATCCTGATAATCAATGGGCCCATACTCAAAATTAGGCCACTTGGGCTCATGCATCTTCTGCCAATGACGAAAAGCCTTCAAGCGCCACTCCAACATCCACTCAGGTTCTTTTTTCTTCGCAGAAATAAGACGCACAGTATCTTCATTAAGGCCCCGGGGTGGTTTATCTTCCTCGATATCCGTATGAAATCCATAACGGTATTCGCCTGCGGCTAATTTATTGTCTTTTAAATCTTTTTGTTTGACGACATCTGACATAACCTACTCCTGAAAAACCTTAGAACGAATTTGTTTTTCACCCTGATTACGAGAAGCAATCAGGTCACTAACACTAATATCCTTAAACAGCACCGTAATTCTTTCATTCAAATTAAGCATAGGCGAGATCACGTTACAACTTGAGGTCATATCACAATGCGAATAATTGCCGTGAAAACAATTAACAATCTGAAGCGGGCCTTCGATCATTTGGGTCAATTCATGCAGTGTGACCTTCGAAAGGTCTTTAAGGATCTGATAGCCGCCATAAGCCCCCTGCGAGGCTTGTACGATCTCGTGCTGGGCCATAATCTGCAGCACCCGGGAAGTAGGATCGAAAGGAGTACGGTAGGTGTCACAAATCTCCTTGGCCGAGGTCAATTGGCCGGGGGCTTTGGTACTCATGTACCTTAACGAAATCAAAGCATACTCTAACTTACGATTAATTTTGAACATTGTTCAACTCCTCTATTTTAGCGGCCACGATTAAATCATTCTCGGTAACTCCGCCAAGCGCATGCGTATATAAAACCACTTTCAAATTTTTATACCCGGTCAAATGCAAATCCGGATGGTGCATTTGGTCCTCAGCGATGTCTTTAATTTTATTGATCAAATTCACCGCCACTACAAAGTTCTTTAACGTATACTGGCGCCAAATACTTTTGCCATCCTCTCCCAAGGCCCAGCCGGGAATTTCACCCAAACGCCCTTGCACTTCTTGAGGACTATAGGCCTTGGCCGTACCTTCACAAGGCACACACTTTTTTTTAGTAAGTTCCGTCATATTCCTGGCCTTGCAAAATCCCATCGATTTGCACCGTGATTTCAGGATTATATTGATCACGCAAAATACTCTCAATAGCTTTAAGCGTTCCCATGGTAGCACTGGGACACGAGCCGCAAGCCCCCTGATAACTAACCGTCAAATTCAAACCATCAAACCCTATAATCTGAATGTCCCCGCCGTCCATTTGCAGCCCCGGACGGATGGTATTATCCAAAATCGTATTGATTTTAGCAATTTCAGGATTGTCGGAACTCGCCGTCACAGGCCTTTTGACTTCCTCAACCTGAAAATTGGGGTCATGACTGTCCGCATATTCCAAAATAACCTTCTTAATCTGCTCCTCAATTTGCTCCCAATCCACACCGCCGTCCTGGGTCACTGTAATATAATTATCATAGAAATAAACTTCCGTAATATTGGGGATAGTAAACAAAGCCGCCGCCATAGGGTTATGAACGCATTGCTCTGCGTTTTTATACATCACCTTGCCTTCGGTTTTAACCTGTATATTTAAAATAAATTTAAGCGCATTAGGATTAGGCGTGCGCTGAACCATGGTCTTAATTTCCATATAAAACTCTCCATCTGTCCCCCCGCTTAAGAGGCGCTAGGCCCGCGGGGCTATATACTTCATCTTTTGACGTATTTAGAATAGCATACTTCGGAAGGTTTGACAAGCACAAGTCAAGCGTGGATTAAAATAAGAAAGGGATAAATCTTTTGGTCCCCTGCATATACACTTGATACGTTGGGCCAAAATGCTCCAGGCACTCGGATTCGTCATTCTTGGCTGTAAGGAACAAACAACATGAAGTCAAAAAAGCCAGAATGAGCCCAAGCCATGAGGGGGCCTTAAGGAAAGCCCCCCATGTGAAAAACAAGAGAGATGAGTAAAGCGGATGGCGTATATATTTGTAGGCGCCTACAGTCACTAAAGAGGTCGTTTTCTCAAATGCGAACAACGTCTCATCAGCGCGGTTTTGATTGGGTTTGCCGACAACTTGAAGCAGATACACCCCATGAACTATCAAGAAAAGTGAAACAAGAAGTAAAAACCAAGAAATGAGCTGTAGCCAAGAAAACGGATGGCTAAACCAGTGCAAAGCATTAAGTAAGACCAAGCCCGAGAGAGACTCCCAGCCAAAGAAACGCCAGAAGCCATGCGCCTGAGAGCGGAACAAAGATTTCCTGGAAACATAGACGAAAAAAACAGAAACCAGGACAAAAATAATTATCCGGATCATTTCATACTTCCAGAAATTAAGAAAATCCCGACTTGGGCGAAAACATTGGGAAACAGATGCACCTGTCGGGAAACCCCCAGAAAGGCCCTTTGTTCAATGGTGATGTTTTTCTTCCGGCAATACTCGATAAAATCCAAAATGCTTAAAAAATGAAGGTTGGGGGTTTCATACCATTGATACGGCAAAGCGGCATTTACCGGTGTCCTCCCGCCGAATAATATCTGCAAACGGGCGCGGTAATACACGAAATTAGGGAACCCCACGACCACTTTTTTCCCAACCCGTAAAGCATCCTTGAGAACCCCATCGATCTGACGGATCTGCTGTAAGCTCTGATTAAGGATCACATAATCGAACGACTGGTCCTTATAATCTGCCAAGCCATTCTCTATGTCTCCATGCAAGACATTCAAACCCTTGGCCACGCATTTATAAATCTCATCCACGCTGATTTCAATCCCGTGGCCGCGCGCCTTTTTTCCCTTAATGAGCAAATACAGCAGTTCTCCGCTCCCGCATCCTAAATCGAGAACCGAAGAACCCTCTTTCACCCATTCCAGAATAATACGGTGATCAGAACGGATATCCTCATATGGTATAGCCATCGTTGACCTCATAATCATGAAAAACTTTTTTTAAGAAATGCTGGATTAAATGCGACTCTTCCTCAATTTCCAACAAAAAGGCATCATGCCCATAGGTCGATTCTACTTCGCAATAACTGGTTTCGAGCCCTGCAATTTTGCAGGCTTTAACGATCTCCTGCGATTGATACGCCGGATACAACCAATCGGACTTAAAAGCGATCACCAGGACCTTAGCGCCTACGTGTTGAAAGGCATCCTGCACCGACTTGCCGGCAAAACCGTCAAAATGATCGATGGCCTTGGTAATGTACAGATAAGTATTGGCATCGAATCGTTTGACAAAATTATCTCCCCGGTAGCGCAGATACCCTTCCACTTCAAAATCTGCCGTAAATTTCTCACCCGGAGCAGTCCCTTTCTTTTGCCGTCCGAACTTCTCTGTCATCGAAACGTCGCTCATGTAAGTGATATGACCGATCATACGCGCAACGGCAAGCCCCTTGGCCGGTGGTTTACCCTCATAGTAATTACCTAAATTCCAATGCGTATCAGCCATGATCGCCAAGCGTCCGGCTTCATTAAACGCAATTTGTTGTGGTGAATGCTTAACGGTCGTAGCTATCGGGATCGCACTACGAATACTCTTTGGGTAATTCACCAACCAAGACAACACCTGCATCCCGCCCATGGAGCCACCTACCACCGTAAGCAGTTGTTTAATACCTAAATGATCGATCAGCCGTTTTTGACAGTTGACCATATCGGCGATAGTAATTAACGGGAAATCCAAGGCATAAGGTTTTCCCGTCTTGGGGTTAATACTCGAAGGCCCGGTTGAACCTTTGCATCCTCCCAACACGTTAGAGCAAATCACAAAATACTCATTCGTATCAAAGGCCTTACCCGGACCAATCATGGAATCCCACCAACCAGGGTCCTTTTCTCCTTCATGGTAACCCGCGGCATGCGCATCCCCCGTGAGAGCATGGAGCACAAGAACAGCGTTGGCCTTCTTGGCATCCAATTGCCCATAAGTTTCATAGGCAATGGTTACAGGCCCGAAGACTTCGCCGTTCTCGAGTTTTAGCTCATCAAACGTGAAATACTGAGTTTGCACAATCGCGGATTTTGTGGTCATGCCTTGACCTCTTGGAAAAGCCATGTTGTCAGATAACGTTCACCGGTATCCGGTAAAATAACAACAATGGTTTTTCCTTTATTTTCTTTTCGACGAGCGACTTCGAGTGCCGCCCATAAAGCGGCCCCGCTCGATATACCGACGAGAATACCTTCCAGCCGTGCCAACTGACGCGCAGTCTCTCCGGCGTCTTCATTGGTCACACGGATAATTTCATCAACAATCCCCACGTTTAAAACCTTAGGGACGAAGCCGGCACCAATGCCCTGGATCTTATGCGGGCCGGGAGCGCCACCGGACAAAACCGGGGAAGCATCAGGTTCAATGGCAATCGCCTTAAAACCCGGTTTTCTTTTTTTAATAACTTCGGCGATACCTGTAATGGTCCCGCCCGTACCCACACCGGAAATCAGGATATCTACCTTGCCATCCGTATCATTCCAGATTTCCTCAGCCGTGGTCTTGCGGTGAATCTCGGGATTCGCCGGATTATTAAACTGCTGGGGCACAAAGCTATTGGGCGTGCTCCGGGCGAGCTCTTCAGCTTTTTCAATAGCCCCCTTCATACCTTTTGTCCCGTCAGTTAAGACCAACTCGGCCCCAAAAATCTTGAGCAATTGCCTGCGCTCAATACTCATGGTTTCCGGCATGGTTAAAATCAACTTGTAGCCTTTAGCAGCTGCAATAAAAGCCAAAGCAATCCCCGTGTTACCGCTGGTAGGCTCGATAATAACTGTACCTTTTTTAATCAACCCTCTTTTTTCCGCATCCTCAATGAGCGCAATTCCGAGCCTGTCCTTAACGCTCGAAAGCGGATTAAAGGATTCCAACTTTGCGAATATAACAGCCTCGCTGCCTTCAGCGATACGATTTAATTTAACCAACGGCGTATTGCCAATGGTTTTTGTGATATCTGAAAATGTCCTAGACATATAATCCCCCTTTAAGCTTTTGCTAAAGCCTGTTGAATATCCGCAATTATATCATCGACATGCTCAATCCCGATAGACAAACGGATAAAATCAGGCGTTACCCCTGTTGCAAGCTGCTCTTCCGAAGAAAGTTGCTGGTGCGTTGTTGTTGCCGGATGGATAGCAAGACTTTTGGCATCGCCGACATTGGCCAAATGAGAAATCAACTCTAACGAGTCGATGAATTTCTTCCCGGCCTCTAACCCTCCTTTAATCCCAAAACCCAATATAGCACCAGCGCCTTTAGGTAAATACTTCTTTACTCTTTCTTTTTCCGGACTATCCTCAAGCCCCGGATAATTCACCCAACTGACCTTAGGATGTTTCTTTAAGTATTTTGCAACCGCTAAAGCATTTTCAGCATGCCTCGGCAGACGCAAATGTAAGGTTTCCAGCCCTTGAATAAACAGAAACGAATTAAACGGAGATACCGCCGGGCCAACATCCCTCAACAGTGTCACGCGTGCCTTAATAATATAGGCAATGTTGCCCAAAGGCCTTAACGCATCGACGAACTTAATGCCGTGATAGCTTGGATCCGGATCAACAATCAGCGGGAACTTGCCATTTTCCCAATTAAATTTCCCGGAATCAACAATGACCCCGCCAAGGCTTGTTCCGTGGCCGCCGATAAACTTAGTCGCGGAATAGACGATAATGTCCACGCCATGATCAAACGGTTTTAACAAATACGGCGAAACCGTATTGTCCAGGACAAAAGGAATTCCATGTTTGTGGGCAATTTTAGAAATACCTTCAAGGTCAGCCACATCCAGTTTAGGATTACCTATCGACTCGGCATAAACCGCTTTGGTTTTTGGTGTGATCGCCTTCTCTAAAGCATTCAGGTCATTGGATTTTACAAAATTGACCTTCACCCCTAACCTGGGAAAAGTATAATGAAAAAGATTATACGTCCCCCCGTAGAGATTGTCCGCTGAAACAATTTCATCCCCGGCCTGGGCGATGTTCAATAGCGCCAAAGTAATGGCGGACGAACCGCTGGCTGTGGCTAATGCCCCGACTCCCCCATCCAGAGCTGCGACTCTTTTTTCAAAGACGTCGGTAGTGGGGTTCATCAAGCGGGTATAAATATTCCCAAATTCACGCAACCCAAAAAGATTAGCGGCGTGATCCGTATTCTTAAATTGATAAGACGTGGTTTGATAAATGGGGACCGCGCGAGAACCCGTCGTGGGGTCCGCCTCTTGCCCGCCATGTAAAGCGAGTGTTTCCGGTTTTAATTTTGCATCTATCTTACTCATATGCCACTCCCTCCTTCAACGCGCCAGACATCGTCAAAGCGCTTTTTTTCTGTAATTTCAATTTGAATGATTTTACTTTCATGAACTTTAATTGTGACGGTACCATAATCTAAAGATCCAACGGCATCCGCTATATCTTTGATTATGGCATCGTTCACAATGTTTTTAGAATTATGTCTACCGCTCATCTTGCCCTCCCATTTATAAAATCAAAACCTACTTGGTCTGCTATCTTTTTCGCGGGAGCACTCTTTCACCGCGAAGGCGGCACATCGCCAGATAACAACACATCATCATATAAGTAGATTTAAAAGGGATCTTCATTTTAGTTTTTTAAATAGTATAAGTTAGAACTTGGTTTCTATTCTTAATCTGGGACACTAAATCTTCAAAAGTCACCTGATCAATAATGTCTGATGTCGCTTGGTACACCCTTTGCCAAATATGCCTAAAAACACATCCATGGATATCCACACAACCGGAGTAATTCTCTTTGACACAGGCAATCGGCTCAATCGGTCCTTCAATGATCCTGACCACATCCCCAATCGTTATTTGTGAAGGCGCTTTGGACAATAAATAACCGCCCTCATTACCCCGCTTGCTTTTAACGATACCACCCTTTTTGAGCTCCATAAGGACTTGCTCAAAAAACTTGACCGGAGCATCAATGCGCTTGGCCAAGTCATGGCTGGTTACCAACTCTTCACCATAATGAAGCGCCAAATCAAGTACGGCTTTTAATGCGTAATCACCTTTATATGTCAGCTTCATATATCTCCTATTATTCCTACCAATTTAGTAGAGTATACAACAAATTTTACCAATTGCAAGTATTTTTTTCAAAAAAGAAAAGTTTGACAAAATTATTGAAAAGCGTTAACTTATTTAGTCACCTTAACGATGTTTTAGTCTTTATTTAAGAGGAAACATGGCCACATGTTGGATTGTAACCGAAAAGCTGGTTGGCCTGCAAAACCAGGCTATCGGCTTAGCCGAAGCTCTAGGCCTTCCCTATATTATCAAAGAGATTGAAAAACCCCGATGGCCTTGGCAAAAGCTAGTATATGGTAATCACGGCCTTGTACCTCCATGGCCGGATATACTGATCTCTTGCGGCCGCCAAAGTGTTGCCATATCTATACACATCCGTAAAGCAAGCGCAAACCGTACATTCACCGTTCACATTCAAGACCCACATACTGATTGTCAACAATTCGATGTTGTCGTTGCGCCCGCACATGACCAATTACATGGCAGTAATGTTATCATCACGCAAGGCGCTATTCACCGTGTCACCCAAGAGAAACTCGTCAGCGCCGCCAAACATTTCTCCCCACTTTTGGCTGGGCTGCCCCGACCTCTGATCTGTGTCCTTGTCGGCGGCAAAAACCGACACCAGGATTTTTCTAAAACCCATGCTTGCAGGCTTGCGGACATGCTGTTAGATGCGGCCAAAAGTACCGGCGGAGGCATTGCCATAACACCCTCCCGCCGTACAGGAAAAGAAAATGAGGCGATATTAAAATCCCGCCTTCAAACAATACCGGCCTACATATGGGACGGCCAGGGAGAAAACCCCTATTTCGGCCTATTGGCCCTTGCAGATACAATCGTTGTCACCAGTGATTCTATATCGATGATCTCTGAGGCCTGTTTTACAGGCAAGCCGGTCTATGTGTACGAACTGCCGGGCGCCGGCAAAAGGCACAAAGAATTTTTGCAAGATTTAATCAAAAGCGGTAGAATACGTACATTTTCAGGAAAAATAGAGACGTGGGGATACCCGCCTCTTGACGAAACTCAACGGGCATCCGATTTCGTGCGGCAGCGATTACTGGAAAAAGAGAGTGGCAATGCCAACATTAGACAGCGTTAAACATCACCGCTTTTTAGGAAAAAATGGCGAGGCAGAACATTTTTTTGTCATCACGGCGCCCGGCAGTATCCCGCTTAAAGAACAGATCAAACATATCGAAACGCATTATGCGGCAAAGATCAAAACCTTAGGGTTGACGCCGAAGACAGCGGTTTTTCGCCGTATTTTTCTAAGCGATGCGTCAAATCAAATCGAGACCGTAAGACGTAGCCATCTCGCAGGTGATTCTGAAGGACACCCCATCGCTGTTTCCATCATCCAACAGCCCCCCTATGTCTTATGCCAAAATCGCTCTTTTCGCCTATCACATTGAAAGCAGCAAACCCTTGGAGAACCAGCGGCTTTCGCCGTCACATGTGCTCATTCGTAAAAACGGGCTGGGGCATCTGTGGAGCACGCGCTTATGTTCCCAAGACAGGGAAAGGGCCCTGTCCATGCGCACACAAACGCGCAATGCGTTCACAAACTTGATCCAGCATCTTTCTCTGGAAGGTGGCAATCTGTACCATAACTGTGTACGTACCTGGATCTTCGTGCGCAGTATCGATACTTTCTATCAGGACATGGTCGACGAACGCCGGGCATTGTTTGCAGAACAGAATCTAACCGGTGATACGCATTTCATCGCCAGTACAGGTATTGAAGGAACCGGTACTCACCGTCATGATCTGGTTCATGGACGCGTATTCGATTCTCGGCCTTGAGTCCAGCCAAATCTCTTACCTCAACGACTTCGACATGTTATGTGCCACCAAAGACTACAATGTCACATTTGAGCGCGGCACGCGACTGTTATGCTGACCGGTCCCATTATTTCATTTCCGGAACGGCCAGTATTGATAATGAGGGCGTCACCTTATATCCCGGCCATGTCCTCAAACAACTAAATCGCACACTGGAAAATATCAACTCCCTGTTACAAGCCGGCGAAGCAAGCCTTGCGGACATGATGTATATGATCGTTTACTTACGCGACCCGACTGATTTTGATTGTGTTAAAGAACAATTGGAAAAAACACTCCCCCTGGTTCCAACGATCTTTGTTCAGGCCCCGGTTTGCCGCCCTGAATGGCTCATCGAAATTGAGGGGGTAGCTATCAAAGCTCATGATCAACCGTCTTATCCGTTATTTTAAAAAGAAGGAGTCACCCAATGGTGAACAAAACAAACCAAGACACGCCGCTTGTCATGTTTAACGAATCCGCTATTCTGCAGCCGAGTTAAGGCGCGATCCTTATGATTTTGTTTTTATCGATAATGTGCTCACCAGAAATTAAAAAAAGAAATACTGGCTGACGCGCCGGTCATCCTGGACCGTGGTAGTTACGGGCTTCCCAGCCTGCGCTATGGGCCGAAATTCGACGCTTGCATGAGGACCTCTAAGCCCGCGTTTCCGGCATTTAGTCGAACAAAAATTTGACATGGACTTGACTCCATACCCAGCCAGCATCGTTATGATGGGCAACACGAGCGGGCGTTACAACGAAGGTTACGCGCATCCCGATTCAAAACATAAGATCATCACCGTCCTGGTGGGATTCAGCGAAAATGGCCGTACAACGCGGCCGCCTGCGCATCCTG
>CAWHFJ010000017.1:0-232791 GCA_963828495.1 Candidatus Omnitrophota bacterium | reverse complement strand
ATGTGGCGTTGCACCTTGGCATTGACAATTCTCGAGCACCGTCTGGGCATCGGTTCCCCCATGCCGGCCGAACCGAACACGGCGGAGAAACTGGCCAAGGCGGTGGCCGCCATGCGGAAGATCAAATCCGGCGGCCTTGTCGGACAAGGAAAAGGCGGCCAAGGGCCAGGAGCTTGACAACGCCTGGAAAACGCTCATCGACGCCGGTCCCGCGGGGGCGGCCGCGCTGAAGGACGAGCTTAAAAAAATCGAAACGGCCGAGGAGCGGGACAACCATTTTAAATTGGGGGCGGCCGCCGTCCTCTGGCAAATGGGCAAGGCGGCCGAGGCCGAGGCCATCGCCGCCCTATGGTCCGGCGACGTTCGCCTGGCAGGCAAGGCCGACTACTACAGCTACCTCTTCTCGCCGGCCTACGAACCGCGCAAAGCCACGATCCGCACGTGGTTCCGATGCTGCTGGCGATCCTGCGGGATGAGCAAGGGAAGGTCGATGCCAGCGCGGACCGCCACCCGCTGCACGTCGAGTGGCCGTGGACCGATGTGATCCTCTGGGGGGCGTTCGGGTCGAAAGGCACGCCGGGCGTGCGGCGGGTGCTGGCCGAGTCGAAGAGCGAGAGCGCGCGGGCGTCGGCGATCGTGTTGCTGACGCCGGCGCAGGATATCGAGGCGATCGAGCCGATTCGTCACCTGGCGGTCCACGGCAGCGGCGCGGTCCGCGACGAGGCCGTCAAGGCCCTGGGCATCTTCGGCTGCCCCGCAGGATTACGATTTCCTGGTGGCCGGCCTGAAGAGCCCCGATCCGGCCGACGCCTGCCCAGGACTTTCACTTCTAGGCGACTTGGTGCCGGCGACCTCCGGCGAGGGGCGCCGTTCCTGGCCGCCTTATTGTCCACCGATAACGAGCGGTTGGGCGAGGAAGTCGTCGCCAGCCTGGCCCACTTCTGAGCGCCCGAAAGCATCGAGGCAATTAAACGCTATAGCCGATCGGGCAAGGCGTCCGAACTCCGCAAGGTCTGCGACAGGGCGGTTATGGCAAGAGTGATGAAATCGCTCAATTTGACCGCTCAGTCCTATGCCGCCAAGACGCCAAGGAAAAGGCCCGGCTATTGGGCGGGCTCCGCGACCGGATGGAAGAGACGTATCGCCTGAAGCCGGTCAACCGGACACTGACGCACGACGGACTGCTGAAAGCGGCCGCCCAGTGGGAGACGAAGCGCGGCGAGGGAGACTACGACTGGGTCGAGGACCGCCACCTGATGGCGGCGGCGACCGCGGCCGACATTCCCCTGCTACTTGACGTGGCCAGCCCCCTGTTATGCGGTTCACCTTTCCGACGAGAGTCTGGACAAAGCGCACGCCGTCGGCAAATCGTCAAGCACTCGGCCGGCTGCGGTATCGCGCCGAGCCGGGCATCTGCGAGAAGGTTAGCGGTAACCGGTGATTAGTGGTCGCGTCCTAACCACTGACCACTGACCACACGCCACTAGCCGCTGACAATCTTGTTGATCTTCACGCGAGTATAGAGTTGGCGGTGGCCCGTCTTGCGGCGGTAGGTCTTGCGGCGGCGGGCCTTCTGGATGACCAACTTCGGTCCCTGCACGACGGAGACAACCTCGGCCGTCACCCTGGGCCCCGTCAAGGGCCGGCTGGCCAACGCGCAACTGGCTGTCGTCCTGATAGGCCAAGGACGCGATCGAACTTGATTTCATCGCCAACGGGCACATCGCGGTAATCGATGTCCAACTCCTGGCCTTCTTCGACTTTGAACTGGCGTCCGCCTTCGGAAATAATCGCGTACATGGGCCACTCGCATCAAACCGGCGTTCTTCTGGGAAACCAATCAGTTTAGCAGCCAGCCGGAGAGCCGGCAAGGGCTCCCTGCAGGCGAGAAGGGGGAGAGATGGTGGCATTCGTTGCCATCGACCCACCCACTTTTACTAAAACCTTCCGCTACGGCGTGTTCAGTCCACTGGTCGGGTTGGCGTCGCACTCAATTGGGAGAGCACTTGCAGCAGGCCGTTGAGATGGGCCATCCGCGGCCCGAAGCGGTCGACGAACTCGTTGAGCATGAACTCGCCGTCCAGCAGGTTCTCGTAGTTCGCGCTGACCTCGGTGGTCAGGCTATCGAGAAACTCGGTCTGCACCTTGCCCAGCGCCTCGGCGGCCATACGGCAACTGCGGGCCAGGTGCGGATTGGCCTGTTTCCATTGGCCCAGCTCGTTGGCCCGCTGCTTTTGGGAGCTGCCCTGAGCTGGCTGACCAACTCCTCCAGCAGCTCGTTCTGGCGGTCCTGGGCGGAGAGGATTTCACGCAGCAGCCGGGTTTGCTCGATCTCCGCTGACGAGCCGGCCGGGCGCGTCGTGGCATGCAGCTGTGTCACGTCGATCTGGCTGAAAAGGGGAGGACGCGATCGCGTGCGGCTCGTGACTCATGGGCATCCATTCCTTTCACTCTCTCTAGTATAAACAGAAACCATCGAAATTGTCGAGACTGCGGAAGCAGAAATCTTCCGAGACGGCCGGAATTGCTAGCAGGGGGGAGTGTTGGGCTCAGATGGCGGATTCGGCACCGGTAAATGTGCGGTCCGTTAAGCCAGACGCTGCACCCTAAACCACTAAAGTCGCCTGAGCAGCCGCGACCGATGGCCGTGAATTTGCCGGCAGCCAGGCCGGTCAATTTCGGAAGTGGCGGTGCGGGGCCGACCGGGGCAAACGGTCAATCGGGCGGACGCAAATCGGGTAAGGCTCCGGACGCCCTGGACCGCTTCGCGCGGACATCACCATGGAGCTGGCAACCAAGCGGCCTGGGATTTCTGACTGTCGTCGAGCACCCGCAGTATGGGCTGTTCGGCGGGTATCTGATTCTCAATCCGGCCGGCCGGCCGCTGGAGTTCCATTGCACGGCCCCGATCAAGCCAAATCGGGCCCAGGAGATCCTCTACGGCCCGACGCTGGAGTCGTTTCTCTACGGCGAGCAGATCGGCCAGACGCTTGATGGCCAAGGCGGCGCGCCGCTGGTGGTATGCACCGATCGCCGAGCCGGTGCTGGCGGCCGCGAGTTCGTGCCGCTGCCGCTCGCGCTTGGTGTTGCCGGCGACCGGAGCGGGACAGGCCGGCGGGATGGTTCGGAGCGGCACCGGGCCACGCGACGCTGCCGACGGCAAGGCCCGCTTTCTCGTTCTCGGATCGCGGCCCACACGGCGGCCCACGACTGATCACTTTCGAGCTGGGCGGAACCGCCTTGCCGTGCCCGCAGCGGGCAGACGAAGATCGCCGGCTGATCGTCGAGCGCTTGGCCGATCTGGCCGAGTCGTTCGATCTGGCCGAGCCGTTCCAGCGGATTCGCGACGCGATCGACGAGGCCCAGCAGGCGGTGCGATGACGATCCCACTGGCACGCCCAGCCGAGCCGGCAGCCCCACCATCCGCATCGACCGCGGTTCGAGTGGAGCCGCGTGCCGCGCGGCCGCCTGCCGGATGGTCGTCAGCGTCGCGGAGGTGCCGGCCCGCTGAACCCTGGCCGCCGTCAGCGCTCCCACCAGTTGTCGCTCCGCCGTCCGCCGGTGGTCTCGATTCCCGATCGTCGACGCCGGCGGTGCGGGTTCGCGAGCTTTGCGGTTCCCTGAGGCGGCACGACGGTGCCGGTGCCGACTTCACGGTCGCCGAGCCCGGCGGGACGTCACCGGCCACCCTGCCCCGCCCGCTTGTCCGCCCGGCGACCGCCCCGCCGGTGCCACACGCCGCATCAAGCCGCCGCGCGACATCATCAAGCTGGCCGACCGCCTCATTATTCTTGCAGCCGTCGCTGGAATCGCTGCTGGCCGAGCGGTCGCTGGAGTTTCCCTTCCGGCCGTTTCCGTTCCAATTCGAAGGCGTTGCGTTTCTCTATCCGCGGCAAGCGGCGATCCTGGCCGACGAAATGGGCCTGGGCAAAACCATGCAGGCGATCACCGCCATCCGCCTGTTGCTCCACCGCGGCGAGGTGCGAAGCGTGCTGCTGGTCTGCCCCAAGCCGCTGGTGACCAACTGGCAGCGGGAGTTTGCCGCTTGGGCGCCGGAGGTGCCGGCTGATGGTCGTCGAGGGCGATCAGGCCAAACGCCGGCCTGGCAATGGCAGCTGCCCGACGTGCCGCTGCGCATCGCCAACTACGAACTGCTGCTCCGCGACCGCGAACTGTTGGAGCTGAGCCGGCCAGCCTGCATTTCGACCTGGTCGTGCTCGACGAATCGCAGCGGATCAAGAACCGCGCCAGCTCGACCAGCGAAGTCGTCCGCTCGATCCCGCGGAAGCGGAGCTGGGCCCTGACGGGCACGCCGGTCGAAAACAGCGCCGAGGACCTGCTGGGCATCTTCGAGTTCCTTGCCCCGGCTTCCTTTCGCCCGAATGAAGCCGCGGAGCATGGGCCGTACGATCCGCGACTACGTGCTGCGCCGGACCAAAGACCAGGTGCTCCGCGACCTGCCGCCGAAGCTGCTCCACGACGACCGACTGGAACTGTCGCCCGAGCAACGCGAGAGCTACCGGCTGGCCGAGGAGCAGGGCGTCGTGCGGCTGACGGAAATGGGCGAGGGGGCCACGATCCGGCACGTCTTCGAGCTGATCTTGCGGCTGAAGCAGATTTGCAATTTCGATCCGGCCACCGGGGCCAGCTCGAAACTCGAGCGCCTCGAGGCCGACCTGGAAGAAATCGCCGAAAGCGGCCGCAAGGCGATCGTCTTCAGCCAGTGGGTCGGCACGCTCGAGCGGCTCGCCGAGCGCTGGCGCGCTTCGGCCCGCTGGAGTATCACGGCCGCATTCCGCAGCGCCGCCGCGACGCCGTGCATCCAGCGGTTCCGCGAGGACCCAGCCGGCACGTGCTGTTGATGAGTTACGGGGCCGGCGGCGTGGGCCTGAACCTCCAGTTCGTCAACTACGTGTTCCTCTTCGACCGCTGGTGGAACCCGGCCGTCGAGGATCAGGCCATCAACCGCGCCCATCGCATCGGCGTCGACGGCCCGGTCAGGTCACGCGGTTCCTCATGCTCGACACGATCGAGGAGCGCATCGACCGCATCCTGCAGGAGAAGCGCGAGCTGTTCGACATCATCTTCTCCGGCGCCGCAAGGCCGCCGCAAGCTCGGGCTGACCCAGGAAGAGCTATTCGGGCTGTTCCAGCTCAAGTCGCCCCCCGGCCCGCCGCCGCAAGCTCCCGTCCCGGCCACTAGCGGTACACCAGCGCAGGACACCCCCCGTGGCATTGAACACCGCGTGCAACACGATGGAAGGCAAGATGCGATGGGTGCGATCGTAGAGCGTTCCTAACACGAGCACCAAGAGGAAGATCGGCAACGGATCGACCACGACGGTGGGGGCCAAAGGCCTGATTTTTGCAAACAGCACGAGGATCGGCCCCGTTACGGCCGCCCGGCCACCAGTCCGGTGGCGACGTCTTTCCGCCAGAGTCGGGGCGCGATGCCCAGATCGGCGAGGGTGGCCCCCACGCCCAGCCGCAGCCAGAGCAAAATTGCCGCGGCCGTCGCCAGGCTACACGCCCGCCTGGGCCGCCACCGCTCCCGGCGCTGGGCATTTCTTCCGCCGCGGCCGCGCCCGAATATAGAGCACCGGCGAACACAACGACACCACGCCAACCGGGACGATGCCGGACCGCCGCAGCCCGGCCCTGCTCCGTCGCCATCCTCCCTCGGCCCACTCCAGCCAGCCCTGGAGCAGCAAACAAAGCACGACAACTTCTCCGAAACTGGGGCCAGGACTACCAGGCAGACGACCACCGCGCGACCAGCGGCCCGTTATGACTCTCCTCCAACAATAGGCCCGGGGGTCTCCGTCGTGGGCCGGCCGTCTTGCGGAGCGGGCCGGGCACTTTCCCGGCCGCCCGGCACGTTGCCGGCCGCGGCCGGCGCCGGGACGCCCGGATGTGCGGGCTGCCCCGATTCGACCAACGGCGCTATCGGTCCCTATCCGAACCTCGACCACCAGCAGTGCGAACACATCGGCCACGCGCCACGGCACGGGCCGACGGGCCTGGTCGCGCAGCACCGGAAGGCGCGGCGCCATCGCAGGACAATCAGCGTCCACGCCACCGCGCACGCGGCCGGCGGGACCACAGCGATTCTTCTTGACTGTATCCACTTGGTCCTTTGGCTACTGGATATTGGGGTGCTTCCCATGCGTCAATCCCAATACGTTGTGGCACGAATGGCCAATGGATCAGTAAAACTATCGCCGCCGTCCCGACCGATAGTCCGGCGAGGCTTGAGCAAACAAACTCATCTGCGAGGCGGCGGCACGCACGGTCAGAAACGCGCTGGCCGGGATCACCTCCCCGCCGTTCCGCGTGGAAAGCACTGGTGGACCTTCGGCGCGATGCTGTAATTGATCTCGTGGACCGAGCCGTCGCACATCGCCATCTGGAAGATTTGCATGTGGGCGGAGCCGAAGTCGCCATAGTCCGTATAGGCGGGCTGGTCCTGCAAGGGCTGGTTCTGGGTGGTGCGGGTAACGTTGTTGGCGTAACCCATGTAAACCCCTTCGTCGTCGCCCGGGTCGCTGCCCGTGTCGTACGCATCGGGGTTCAGGTATTTTTCCCCGACGAGATAGGTCTTGCTGGTGCCGTCAACGATGTCCTTCATCCTGATCTGGTTCCGCTGCAGCATCACGCCGTCCATAATGCTCATGTCAAAGAAGCCGATGATCTTGTTGCCAGCGGTCGTCCCGCACGACCAGATGCCCTGATTCGCGACCAGGCTGGGGTTCGTGTCACCCTGGGCGAGCGTTTTCGGGCCGTTCGAGGGCTCATACTGCCAAACTTCTCCGGCGGTGCCGCCGTTGGCGGCGTAGTCCGAACGCGTCCACGTCGGCGAGTAGTTCATGTTGAACATCACCTGGGTGCCCACCGGGTACGCGTCCGGCTCGATGGCCACCTTGCGGCGCTGGGGCAGATCAGCACAGCCAGCGGCGTTCCCTCCCGCCGCACAAACGTCGCCGCCTTGGTCGCGGGATCCTGCCCGGCGCCCATATCGTGCATGGCTTGTTGCTCGATGTAGGGCAGAATGTTGTAAACCCACCCGCCCGGCTGATGGATCGAGAAGCCGCGGTCGGGATCGCCTTCATAAAACGTCCACCAACCGTTGCACGGCAGAAATCCCTGGACGTGTTCGTGATTCAGGCAGCCCAGGGCGAGCTGTTTGATGTTGTTTTTGCATTGGAGTTGCCGGGCGGCCTCGCGGGCTGCCTGTACGGCCGGCAACAGCAGCGCGATCAGGATGCCGATAATTGTGATGACAACCAAGAGCTCGACCAAGGTGAACCCCGGCCCTCGCCGCCACAGGCGCCTGGCCGCTGCTCACGCCTTCCCGACATGATGCGATCCCTTTCACCGGATGACGATCGATGCCGATCGTCTTGCTCCATCCACACGGCCCGACAAGCCGAAAACAACCAGCGGCAGGCAGTCACCGCCGCCGTCCTCCCCCCATTATAGGATGAGCCGCCCCGGCGGTGCAATAGACAGTGGTTAGTGGTCAGGGGTTAGTGGTCAGGGGTCGGGGCGCACGCAACAAATATCCTGTGCTCCGCACTGTCTCTTGTCGGTCGAACCGGGCCCTCGGACCCCCTCTGCCCCCTGCGGCCTACCCCCTTTGGAACGTCACGTGGCGGTGCCAGCGGGCATCGTCGGTCTGGGGGAACTCGCTGCGGAAGTGGGCCCCGCGGGTCTCTTGCCGCTCCATCGCGGCGTCGATCATCAGCCGGGCCACGCAAAGCATGTTTTGCAGTTCCCAGCCGGTCGGGTCGTCGAACTGCCGCGGCAGCACGTAGCGGCACCACTGGCCGATGTTTTCCCGGCCTCGCCGAGCCCTTCGGCGTCGCGGCGGACGCCCACGTTGCGCCACATCAGGCTTTGCAGCGAATTGCGGATGTCGGCCAGGTTCAGCGGCTCGGCCGGCGCCTCGACGCGGGGATTTTCAATCACCGAGGCGGTGAAATCGTCGTGCATCCCGGCGGCCGCCCGCGAGGCCCCCTGCGCCGGCGTAAACGCCCGTAGACCAAGGCCTCCAGGAGACTGTTGGAGGCCAGCCGGTTGGCGCCGTGCAAGCCGCTGGCGGTGACTTCGCCGGCCGCCCACAGGCCCGGCAGGTCGTGCGGCCCTCCAGGTCGACGGTCACGCCGCCCATCATGTAATGTGCGCCCGGGCCGGACCGGGAATGCGATCGCGGGTGATGTCCAGGTCGAACTCCGCACAGACCGCGGCGATGCCGGGAAAGCGGCTCAGCACCCGCTGCCGCGTCCAGGTGCGCAAATCGAGATAGACGTTCGGGTGCCGGGTCTTCTCCATCTGGCTGACGATCGCCAGGCTGACGACGTCGCGCGGGGCCAGCTCGCCGCGGGAATCGTAGTCGGCCATGAAGCGATGGCCGTTGCGATCGACCAGCCAGGCCCCTTCGCCGCGGACCGCCTCGCTGATCAGGCTGCGGCTGCCGCCGGCGATGTAAAGCACCGTGGGGTGGAACTGCATGAACTCCATGTCGCGCAGCTCGGCCCCGGCGCGGTAGGCCAGGGCCATGCCGTCGCCGGTGGCCACCTCGGGATTGGTCGTCTCGCGGTAGAGCTGGCCCGCCCCGCCGGTGGCCAGGATCGTTTGCTTGGCCCAGACCAGGGTCTTGCCGTGCTGGCCGTTCCAGACCAGCGCTCCGCGGCAGACGCCGTCGAGGTCAACAGGTCGAGCGCGAAGGTGTTCTCCCAGATGTCGATGTTCGGCGCTTGCTCCACGCGGCGGACCACGGCCGCGCATGATCTCCTTGCCGGTGGCGTCGCCGAAGGCGTGGGCGATGCGGTCGCGGCCGTGCCCGCCCTCGCGGCCCAGCGCCAGGCGGCCGTCGTCCGGTCGAACTGGTGCCCCAGTCGACCAGCTCGCCGATCCGCAGCGGGGCCTCGCCGACCACCTGCTCGACGACCGCCCGGTCGCACAGCGAGCCGCCCGCCTCGAGGGTGTCGGCGACGTGGTCCTCGAAGCGGTCGGCCGGGTCGAGCACGCCGGCGATGCCGCCCTGGGCATAGCGGCTGTTGGATTCTTCGACGCCCTGCTTGGCGATCACCACGACCGAGAGCCGCGGATCGACCGCCAGGCCGCCCGCAGCCCGGCCAAGCCCGCCGCCCATGATCAGCACGTCGGTGAAGAAATGCGGGACGCTGCTTGGGATGGAAGGGAACGAGATATCGCGGAACGGGCACGGAGGGAGGCATTGACATTCATTTCAGTGTAACAAACCGGCGCCCAGCCGCACAGCGAATAGCCGGGAGCTAACAGCTCCCGGTGAAGCGCAGAGAAATCGACCGTTGGCCAGCGGCTCTCCGGGAGCTAACAGTGAATAGCCGGGAGCTAACACTCCCGTAGTGAGAGAAGACCGACCGGTGCACAACCTCCCCGGGGCCGTTAGCTCCCGGCCAACATTCCACGACGCTTACTTACGTCGCGTCAACGACGGGCCGACGGTGGCACGCCGGGACGATGGCCACCCAGCACACCCTGGCCCGACAGCGGTGGCTGGTCGATGGCCGCCTCGCAGTCGAGGAGGATCCGCGATCCACCTTCGACCGCCACACCGGCCTTCGCCACCGGCGGCGGCAGCGATTCGAGGTCCGCCGCCCGGCGGTGGGCACGTCGAATCACATGTCCTGCTGCGGCTTGGCCACCTTGACCACGGCGAAGCCGCCGGCCGGACAGAGCCCGCCGGCGCGGCGGATGCACTCGTCGGTGCCCTCGATGGCTTCGATCGCCAGCGTGGCTTGGTCCTTGACGGCCACGCTCTGGCCCACGTCGAGCCGTCCCATCTCCTTGGCCATCTTCCAGCCGAACTCGATGTCTTTCTGCTGCCAGGCGTTCGGGCCGCGGCGGGTGAGGTTTCCGGGGCCGACCAGCAGCTCGGGGGCGTAGTCGGTCGCCGGGGCGAAGCGGATGCCCTCGGCGGCGAACTCGTTGACGATGGCCAGCAGCAGCGAGTCGTCGCGGCAGTCCTTCTTTCGCGTCCAGAAGTGCGGCAGAAACATGCGGATCGTGCGCAGGTCGGGCAGGTGCCGCAGCCAGGCCCAGCGATGGAAGAGCCGGGTCTTGAAAATCTTGCCGGCCATGGTCACTTCGGTGATCCCCCGCCGCCGAAAGTAGCGGATGCACGTGCCGAACTTCGCCAGCCCCAGATAGCGAAACTCGTGGCAGACCTCCGCCAGCGCCGGATCGGCGTGACCGATCACCCCCAGGCAATAGACTTCGCACCCCTGCCGACGAAGGCCTCGGCAATCACCACCGGATAGGCGCCCCAGCCGGCCAGGATGCCGATGCGACGTTTTTCGGTGGGTGCGGGCATGGCTAGTGGTCAGGGATCAGGGGTCGGTGGTGGGTCTCCCCTCGCCCGTCCGACGGGAGAGGGGCCGGGGGTGAAGGCGCGCGGCGGCTGAACACGCGGTCATTCCTCAGCCTTTCAGCCTACCTGTTTACTCGTCCGGCATCGGCGGAACTTCGATGTTCTTCAACGCAAACGGCACCCGAATCTTTCGGCCGTTCTTCTGGACAGTGAGGCGCACTTTGGCGTTCGAGGGAATCAACGAAAAAGTGCACTTCCAAGATACCGAACGGTCGCCATCCCAGGAAGTACACACGTTGTCCCCTTGCAGGGGCCGGCCATCACCGTCAAGAACCTCGCACCGGACGACCGCATCGCGTTGCCATGTCAATGCAATATCCAGGGTCTTGATCGGAGCGAAGGGAAACCCGCCCATTTCAATTCGGCCTTGTTTGGCCGGTTCACCCTGACGGTGACCCGGCTTGCGCAACGACGGGTCATCGATCAGTGGTCACGCCTTGATTTTCGCGAGCAGGTCTTTGATGATCACGATGTTGGACCGGTCGCTGGTTTGCAGGGCCATCGTGCCTGGCAGTTCCCGCGAATTTTCCGCGCCATTGGCCGCGAGGGCGAGAAGCTGAGCATCGTCGTAATGGTCTTTTCATCGCCTAGCGCCTGGGACCGGTCCCGCCATTTCCGGGAATAAATCGAGCGGGTTTCCCTCCTCGTCCAAGACCGACGTCAGATCGATTTCCCCGTAGGAGCTCGCCAGCTCGGCCGGCGTACCCTGCAACTCCAGTTCCACCTCGGGGAATCGCACCTTGTACGGTTTGAAGCCATAGGGCGAGTCGCCTGGTTCCCAGGAGAATTGATGCTCTCCGGAACTTGAATCCCAGCTACGGACGGAGGACGCGGGTGGCTCGCCGGCTGGTCCGGCGGCTTGATACGCTCCCGACCTCGCACCGCAGTTCGCTTCCGCGCGGAATTTGATCCCGCTGAGGATCGGGTCGCCCGGCGCGATCGCTATCGCTTCAACGAAGGCCCGGTCCGCCGATGCGGGAATATCGATGTCTTTCTCGATCTTTGGTATCGGAACGTCCTTGACCGAAAAGGGAATGCGGATCTTTCTGTCCTTTTGGATGGTCAACCGCAACTGGGCATCCGGCGGCACGATAACACCCACATCAAGGCCCAGCGCCACGTGCTGCGTCACGAGAGGACGATCATCGAGGCCAATGACGCTCGATAGCAGGCTGGTCCATGGGCTCTGGGGCGCTGTCTAACGCCGCGGAAGTACAACTTAGCAGGCATTTCGTTGTGGGAATTGCTAACCCGTCCCCGCCAAGAATCCCGCAATCGGTAATCGTATTCGAGTTTAGATTCGCTTTGATCGCGAAACGGTCCTTGACCTTCGGGTCATTCGGCGATCCGGACTTCGGTCGGCGCAGCAAGATGATCCGTTCAATCCCCAGAGCGTTGAGATCGGGAGTCTCGATGGCTCTTGCCAACTGAGTGAATGCCTTGCGAACGATCGTTTTTCCGCACTCGCCCCCCGTCAGTATCGCCAAGCTGCCCCGCAGTTCGCGGATCGAACGAATCGCGGGATGGTTATCAATCCAGAAATAAAACGCTGCCTCGCCGCCCTGGACGCAATCGTTGCTGTGGATAACCGCGGTCATGCTGTCTGCCGCTACCGACAGGCACTGCCAGCGGTATGACTTGCCGTTTTCGTCCAGAACTGAGTCCAACTTCCATTCGCCAATGGCGTTGGCCCGCGCACGGCCGGTCCGCGAAGGTTAACGGCAACTACCAATCCGGGCGGTGTGTATCTGCACACGTGCAGCGGTATACAACTGGCGTCGCCACACGATGCCGCGACTGGCTTTGGCCGTTGCCTGGAGATCGGCCGGCTTTTCCGCGGCGTATACGGACGCGGAAAGGGCCAAGAGTATCGCGACGATCGACAGGCCGCACGCAAGGTCGGTGAAGATGTCACGGCGGCGATTTTCGGCGGGGGCGGGCATGGGGAGTGGTCAGTGACCGGTGTTAGTGGTCAGCGGCGGTCCGCGGAGTGGCCCACGGCTTTCTTTTCGGCAACCTTCCTTTTCGACGGCAATTGCTCAAACGCCCAGGCCGGAAAGGGCGGAACTTCGATATCCCCCAAGACGAACGGCACGCGAACCGTTCGCCCGTCCCTTTGGATCGTCAGCCGCAACTGGGCGTCCGGGGGAATTGGCGAAAAGGCGAAGTTGCAATGTGCCGATCGATTTTCACGCCGCAAGGTGCCGCCGCTCGAATCGCTTTCCAGCGGCCGACCATGGCCGTCAAGGACCTCGCAGAGGACGACCGCGTCGCGCTGCCAGCTCAAATCGATTTCCAGCGCCTCGACGGAACTGGGCGGGGTCCCCACCGCGATTGCGGGTGTTCGCGAGCGGCGCACCCTGACCGCGACTGTGCGCCGCGTTGAGCACCGGGTCATTGATCGGCGTCTCTGCCCCTATTTTTTTGAGCACGTCCTTGACGGTCACGACCTCACAATGGCTACTGGTTTGCAAGGCGATTGTGCCCCGCAGTTTCTGAATCTTGCGAGGAGACCGCGGGGCGCGAGGGTGAAAGCGATGGTCAGGTCGTTTTTCTCTGTACACGTCCCCGTACACCTTCTTTGGGCATTCGGGAAATAGATCCAGGGGGGTGCCATCCTCATCCTCGGCCGACCTCAGGTCCACCTGGCCGTAGGCGGTCGCCAGCTCAGCCGGCTTTCCCTGCAAGGTGAGTTTTACCTCGGGAAGGACCAATTCGTAAGCCTTGCAGCACCGGAGCGGCTCGCCCGGTTTTCCACCGGTACAAAACGCCCCCCAAGACAGACGCCAGTCGGCCTCCGCATGGAATTTCAAGGTTGGTGAGGATCGGATCGTCGCCGGCGATGGTCGCCGCGCCGGCAAATGCGTTTTCCTCGAAAGGCGTGAACATGACGGCGTAGGGGAGAGCGACGTTTTTTACGATCGTTGGTATCGCGATATCCTTCACGCAAAGGGGACGCGGACCATTCTGTCCTTGTCGACAGTCAGACGCAGCTTAGCATCCTCCGGCACATCGAAGCCGGCATCGAGCCGCAAGGCGACGCGCTGCGTCCGCTCGTCAGCCGTGTCGTCAAGGCTCATCACCTCCGACACCAGCTTCCACCAAACGCCTCCCACCCCAGTCCCGGCGGAGGTGCGGCCGGGCCGGCATATCGCCTTGCCGATTAGTCGCCCATCAGCGCCGATCAGTTCACAGTTGCTGATCGCATTGGCACTCAACGCCGCCCTGATCGCAAGACTATCTTTGACCTGGGGGTCCTTCGGCCATTTCGATTTCGGTTGGCGAGTCACTGCCACCTGTTCAATCCCCAACACGTGGAGATCGGAAGTCTTGATCGGTTTCCCCAAGTGGCGGAAAGCGTTGGGCACGGTTACGGTTTTGCTCTCGCCCGCCGTCAGCAGCGACAGGCTGCCGCGAAGTTCGCGGAGCACCCGAATCGCCGGCTCATAAGGAAGGTCGATCTCAAACTCCGCCTCGCCGTCTTTCGGGCAACGCTCGCCGAAATGAATGTTCATCAGCCCGCCGGCCCATGCCGAGACGCACTGCCAGCGATAACACCGGCCACGCTCGTCAAGAACCGACTCCAACTTCAGCTCGCCGAGTGCACTGGTCCGCGCAATTACTGGTCCCCGCAAGCGAACCACGACCGCCAGCACCGGATCGGTGCTAGACAAGGATCGTCTCCACTCCGCCCTTGCGGTCGCCGTGAAGTCAGCAATCGTGCCGCTGCTCGGGGGCGCGGGCTTCTCTGCGGCATACAGGAACGCGGGGAGGGCTATGAGTATCGCGGTGAACGACAGCCTGCACGCGAGGTCGGTGAAGATGTCACGGCGGCGATTTTCGGCGGGGGCGGGCATCGTTAGTGGTTTGTAACCGCTCCGTCTTCTGGCTGCTTCGCCATCGGCGGAACCTTGATGTTCGTCAGCGCGAAGGGCACGCGAATCTTGCGGGTGTTTTTCTGCACGGTGAGCCGGAGTTGGGCCGTTGCGGGGACGGGATCGGGAAAGGAACGCCACAAATGCGACCACCTTGGCCGGATCCCCAGGACCCGAAGAGTTGCCGCTCTTCAACGGTCGCCTTGTTCGTCGAGGATATCGCAGCCAACGACTGCGATGCGTTTCCAGTCCAAGGCGATGTCCAGGGCCTCGACGCCGCCGAACTCCCGGCCGATGTTCTTCCGATGCTCGACCCTCACGGCAATCCCCCTCGCCTTCAGCGCGTCGTCGTGGATCAGCCCTTGTCCTTTGATTTTTGAGGAAGTCTTTGACGGCGACGGTTTCCGATCGGCCGCCCGTTTGCAGGGCAAACGTGCCTCGCAACTGGCGGATCAATCGTAGCGACGGCGGCGCAGGCAGATCAATGGTCAGGTCGAAACCATCGTTGTCGAAGAAGCGATCGTCCATTCCCGGCCCGCCGCTAGGGCAATCGAGCGGAGTGCCCGATTTGTCCAATGCCGTTTCGATGTCCACCTCGCCCGAAGGCGCCGTTTCCTCGGCCGCTTTGCCGTGCAATTTGACCTGCACCGCGAGTTCGGGCGGTGTTTCCTTTTCCAGAGCTGCCATTCGGCCGTGGCTTCCAGCTTGAGTCCGGCGAGGATCCCCTCGCCGGGCGAAACCGTTTCCGCCGGGACGTACGCATCCTCCGCGGAGGCCGGAATGTCGAGCCACGCATCGCCTTTTTTGATCTTCGGAACGGCAATGTCCCTGATCGCAATCGGCACGCGAACCTTGCGGTTATTTTTCGCCAGTTTGATCTTCAGCATGGCGTCGGCGGGGCCACGACGGCGCTGCCGCAGGTGGCGGACCAAGATCGCTTGCGCCGTCGCAGAAGTGGGAACGCCTCGGGGATGGGCGTGCCTTTGGAGTCTTTGATTTCGCAATCCAGAATTGTGAACCGGTGCGATTCGGCCCCGATCAGGATGACATCCTTATCGCGCTGGCGTACGATTGAGGGCTTGGTGCGCGACGATCCAGACTGAATGCCGTGCCCGTCGAGCCCCTTGTCCCGGATGGGTTTCCTATCCCGGATGGGTCTCGCCCATTCGTTGACGGGGACGTCCTTCTCGTCGAGAGTTTCCAGACGCCGAAAAGCGTTTCTGACCGTAACTGTTTCGCGCTCGCCGCCCGTCTGACGCCACGCTCCTTGCAACTCACGAATCGACTCGATCGGAGGGCGATTTGGAATCGTTAAGTAAAGCAGAACGACTTTGTCGGGCAATCCCGTGAACCCACGGAGGATCTGCACCATGTCATTGCCCGGCGGCCACTGCGGCACACACGCCCACCGGTACGACTTGCCGTGGCCGTCCAGCAGCGACGCCACTTTCACCTCGCCAAACGAACTAGCTTGAGCCGCGGCCGTTCCCCGCAGTTCGACAACAATGCTTAGCCTGGGCGACTTCGGTTGAGGTTGCGAAGGAATATCCATCACCAGGGCCCCACCCACGACCGTGGGCGGACAAAATCCGGCTGAATCGGCCCTGGCCGTCGTCTTCAGATCTGCGAGAATCGGATCGCTTTTCGCTGTCGCCGGTTTTTCCGCCGCCGGCAGTGACGCGGCAAGGGCTAGGAGCGTCGCGGCGGCCGACGCACGGCAGGCGACGCCGACGAGAACGCCAATAGGACGCTTTGGAGGTGGCAACGGCGCACGAAAAAATAACGGCGGAGGAATGCGGGTGAAGTACTGAGTACCAAGTACGGAGTACAAAGTACAGAGTACCAAAGCGAAAAGCAGCGATGGCCTCCTGCCTTGTACTCCGTACTTTCCTGTGATACCGAATGGGCCCTGAACGCTTCTCGCAGACGGCCCCTGGCAACTGACCATTGACTACTGACTACTGACCACTGACCACTGACCACTGGCCCCTGACCACTGGCCACCGACCCCTACGCCACTGCGCGGCGGCCGCCTCGTTCTCTCGTCGCCCGGCGGATCGTCGCCGCCAAGCTCCACTTGGGCGGCGGCGGGCAACTGGGCGATGATCGCCGCCACCCGGCGTTGCAACTGCCGCAACTGCGGCGCATCTCCGGCAGCTTGCTCCAGGCGGCCTGCTTGATCTTCTGCTCGCGTTCGGGCGTGGCGGGAATGCCGATCATGCGGCTGCCGGCGGGCACGTCGTTGATGATGCCGGCCATGGCGCCGAGGACCGCCCCGTCGCCGATGTGCACATGGTCGCGGACGCCCACCTGGCCCGCCATCACCACGTAGTCGCCGGTGGTCGTGCTGCCGGCCACGCCCACCTGCGAGCAGAGCATGTTGTGCCGGCCGATCTGGCAGTTGTGGGCCACCATCACCAGGTCGTCGATCTTCGTGCCCTCACCGATGGTGGTCGGCCCATAGGTGCCGCGGTCGATGGTTGTGCCGGCACCGATTTCCACGTCGGCCACCAAGACCACGTTGCCCAACTGGGCCGACAACACGTGGCGGCCGTTGACCAGCCCGTAGCCGAACCCATAGGCGCCCAACACGGCATTGGCGTGGATCACGCAGCGGGGGCCGACGATGGTATCGTGGTACAGCACGGCGTTGGGGAAGATCGTGGTGTACTCGCCGATCTTCGAGCCGGCCATGATGTGGACGCCGGGATAGATTCTTCGAGCCGGCCCCGATCACCACGTGGTCGCCGATGGTGGCCAGCGGGTGAATGTCGACATCCGGCGCCGATCGTGGCCGTAGCATGGATGACGGCCAGCGGGCTCCGGCCGATGCGCGGCGCCTCGCGGCGGGCAAAAACTAGCGCACGATGGCGGCGAAAGCCTGGTGTACATCGTCTACCTGGTCGCCGACACTTGCCCGGCGCAAAACCTCGCGGCGCAACCACCGCCGTGGCCCGGCACTCCCGTGCAGCAGGTGGCTCTTTTCCACGCGGTCGACCAGGGTGATCTGCCCCGGTTCGGCATCGCGGATCGTGGCGGCCCCGACAATCACCAGCCGGCCATCGCCGACGATGTCTCCACCCACCAGAGTGGCAAGCTCTGCAAGCGTATCTGCATCAGGCGTTCCCTCCCCCCAGGCCGCTCACCCGCCGCCGAAACCGGGCGACAACCGAGGCCGGAAGAAACAGGAATGTACCAGAAACCCCGGAGCCTGGGCAAGAGCAACCGGATTTACCAACTTGTGGGGGGTGCAGAAAACGGTTCGCCGCCGCGTGGGGGTGAGACCGGGTTTAGGGATTAGCGGGCAACGGCTGCGGGTTGGGTGGCACGTCCCTGAGCCCCTGGCGAAAGGCGTGGCAGGCGTGCCGATAAACGTTGCAGAGCGCGGGGGCTTCGAGGTTGACCTTTTGCGCGGCTTGAGAAAGGCAGGGCAGACCCCCTGGCACTTCCGCCACGCCCTTCGCCAGAGGCTCAGAGCGTGTCACCCGACCCGTTCCTACACCCGTTTTGGGCCGCTACAACGCCCCAACGCCAAGCTCTTGATAGGCCGACTCGACCACGTCGGCGTCGATCTGCTGGAGATTGCCTCCCGGCACCGGCCACCAGCGCCAGCTCGGCCAGTTGCGAGACGCGGCGGGGTGTGCCGCAGGTGTTCGCGTGCAGGCGGTCGATGGCCTGCTCGGTGAATACGGGCGACTGCCCGCCCGGCCTGCGCGAGCATGGTCGTGCAGATACTCCTCGTGTCTTCCCGCTGCCACGGCTCCAGGGCGATGCGCAATTCGGCCAGTCCCATCAGCGGCTCGCCCAGCCAGGACATGCCTTCGTTGCGGCCGGCCAGCACGATCGTCAGCCGCGATTGGGCCGACGGATCGAAGCGGGCCAGCCGAGCCAGGTGCTGCAGCACGGCCGGATCGGCCTGATCGACATCGTCGGCCAGCACGACCGTCGCGAGCTGCTGATGGCGGCTGGCGATCAGCAAATCGCCTATGCGCCGCCACAGCGCGGCCGCTGTCGCTGCCGGCTCGAGGCTGAATCCCCACTGGCTGGCCAGCAGCCAGAGCATCTCGGTCGGCTCGACATCCAGCATGCTGACCAGGGCCACCGGCCAGCCGTGGCGGCGGCCGTGGGCGGCAAAGACCTCCAAGAGCATCGATTTTCCGCTCCCCGGCGGCCCCACCAGCAACCCCAGCCGGCGATGCTCGGCGACGAGGAATTCCAGGCGGGCCAGGGCCTCCTCGTGCGTGGGACTTTGGTGAAACAGGGCCGGATCGGCACAACCGCGAAACGGGGACGTTTGTAAACCCCAGTGTGCTTGGTACATCGGCTCGCCTCCCCCTCCCGAAAGTTCTTTCCGTATATCCTCTTTCTTTGGTACAATTAAGCAATGGACTTGAATGTGTCATTTTGTGAGCGTAGCGAAGAACCTGCCATCCCTCGGAGCCCAGAAGGGACGCTTCGCCGGGCCCGGCAGTGATACCCGATTGCGGATATGGCCGACCGATACTTTGCCGACGAACCGATCTCCGGCGACCGCATCATCCTCCGCGGCGACGAGGCGCACCATTTAATCCACGTGATGCGGGCCACGCCGGGGGTGCGCATCACGGTTTTCGATGGCAGCGGCGCGGAGTTCGCGGCCCTGGTTAAGCGCGCGGGCCGCACCGACGTGGAACTATCGCTGGCCGGGCGGCAGGAGGTCCACCGGGAACTGCCGTTCGACTTGACGCTGGTCGTCGCCCTGCCGAAGGGCGATCGCCAAAAATGGCTCGTCGAGAAGGCCGTCGAATTGGGCGTTGCGCGCCTCCTGCCGCTGCGGACCCGGCGGGCGGTGGCCCACCGGGCGACCAGGCGTTCCGCCGGCTGCGGCGGACGGTCGTCGAGGCCTCGAAACAGTGCGGCCGGAACCGCCTGATGCTCATCGACTCGGCCGAGGACTGGTCCGAACTGGTCCTGCAAACGGCCGGCGAACCGCACCGGCTGCTGGCCATCCCGGGACAGTGGAGAGCGGAGGATGGAAAGTGGAGAGCGTGGAGCCGGGGGCGGGCTTTCGCCGCGATCGGGCCCGAGGGAGGATTTACCGACGAGGAAGTGGCTTCGGCCCTGGCGGCCGGCTGGCGGCCGGTCCACCTCGGTCCGCGATCCTCCGCATCGAGACGGCCGCCATCTTCCTGGCGGCAAAGATCGTCGCCCAGTGGGAGAGCCGGCCATGATCCGCATCAAGCGCATGTACGACCCGGCAGAAACCGGCGACGGCATCCGGTTCCTGGTAGAGCGGCTCTGGCCGCGCGGCATCAAAAAGGAGGACCTCCGCCTCGACGGCTGGCCCAAGGACGCGGCGCCGAGCACCGCCTTGCGGCGCTGGTTTGGGCACGACCCGGCGAAATGGAAGGAGTTCCGCCGCCGCTATGTGGCCGAATTGACCGGCGCGACCGAGCGCTGCGGCCGATCCGCCAGGCCGCCCGCCGCGGCAACGTCACCCTGCTCTACAGCGCGCACGACACCGGGCACAATAGCGCGGTGGTGCTGAAAGGCTACTTGGCGAAACGCAAATCACGGCGCACCGACCGCCGTCGTTTGAGGCACAGCCCACCGTCATTCTGAGGGCAGCGAAGAATCTAGCGTATTTCTCACCAAGTGTAGGGTGGGTCAAGCAAACCGAGGTCCTGGTGGGGCTTCGGTCGCGGCAACTCGGCCTGCTGGGCCACAAGCGCTGAACTACGATTGATCGGTTTGCGCAGCCCCACCAGAAGTTGCGCGACCTTGACCCACCCTACGGTGAGAAATGCGGGCTAGCCAGCGCTACCGATTCCGCCAGGATTCTTCGCCGGGCTCAGAATGACCGGCCTTGCCAGGAAACGTTGCCCGGCCGCGGTCCTTCACCCGCCGCAAATTGCCTTTTTCAGCCGCTCGAACTCTTCGTGGTTGCGGAATTGGATCACCAGCCGGCCGCGGCCGCGGGCATTGTGGCTCAACGATACGCGCAGCCCAAGGGCCGCGCCGAAGCTCTTGCTCCAGGGCGGCGACCTGGTCGTTCTTGCCGCGGCTGTGGCGGGCCGGCTTCGACGGCTCGGCGGCGGGCCCATCCGTCAACGCGTCCGCATCGGCCCGGTCGATGAGCTCCTGCACCATGCTCTCCGTCTGCCGCACGTTCAGCCCTTCCTGCTGAATGCGCCGGCAAAAGTCGATCTGCTCCCCCTCGTCGCCCAGCGGCAGCAAGGCGCGGGCATGGCCCGGGCTGATCTGCTTGCGGCGGATCGCATCCTGCACGGCCGGGGGCAGTTCCAGCAGCCGGATCAGGTTCGCGATGGTTGACCGGTCGATCTTCAACCGGCCGGCCAGCTCCTCCTGGGTGCAGCCGTACTGGTCGAGGTATCGTTCGAAAGAGGCGGCCTTTTCCAGCGGGCTGAGGTCCTTTCGCTGGAGGTTTTCCACGATCGCCAACTCGGCCATCTGCCGGTTGTCCGCCTCGACAACCGTCACCGGCACGTCGGCCCAACCGGCCTGGACCACCGCGCCAGCCGCCGCTCGCCGGCCACCGGCGGAAACCGGGGGCCGAAGGGGACCATCCCCAAAAAGATAAAGCCCACTTTCGGGTTGCGCTGGAAAATCAGCCAGTCCCGGCGGTGGGAGGGTAGGATGCTTGACCGCGGAGGGGCGGGCGTAGGATGGCGGCAATGCGGAAACCTACGAGGGGGCCAGTCCGCTAGCCGGCCCGGACAGGCCGGACCGTATCGAACCAATTTTGGTAGGAGCACCGACTACGGCGGTATCAGACGGCCAATGACAACAACTTGACCTTGCGCGGTCAGGCGTCTGCTTGCGGGAAAATCGCCAACGAGGGCCGTAAGGCTCCCGACCGTGAGAAGCAGCAACTTGGTTCCGCGCTCCGCAAGGGAGCGCTGGGCCTTGTGCTGTTCTCACGCACCCTTTGGCGAGGGCTCCCAGAGCAGTCAGGGTTTCGGCGCTCCTTTTGTTTTGCGACTGTACTTCGCCGGCAGACGCGGCACGATTTCGCAAACAACAGTGTCGCAAGGGACACCGGATGACCGTCAAAGAAGCCGCAGCCCTCGTCGGCTGCAATCGGCGATACGTGCGAACGTTGATCAACCAGGGGAAGCTGACCGCTATCTCCGAACCGTTGCCCAACAGCGGCCCGATCACGAGGTATCGCTACGACGTGAGCCTGGAAAGTGTGAGAGCGTTCCTCTCCAAACCACAAACCAAGGGCTGGCCGCGTGGTCGCGGGCGAGGAAGAAACGAAACAAACCTGCGACCGGCGCCTGTAGCAAACGACGATGAAAAGGGAACGATGAAACATCCGCCATTCGAGTACCCATGGGACCGCTGGTTCAAGCGGAGGCAGTTTACCCTGCGCCGCCAGAAGGATTACCACTGCCAGCCGCATAGCATGGCCATTCTCGTCCGCCATGCGGCTAGCCAACGCGGACTGCGCTCAGCGTGAAAATCAAGGAAGGTTTACTGACCGTCACAAAACGGTCGGTTCCCGACGAAGTCAACCGTGGTGCCTTTCTCACCAACGTGGCAAATCGCGATCTCTTCGCCAACATGACAGCACGTGACCGCAAGGTCTGCGCGAAGATGGCTCGCAGCGCCGCCACCTTGGTCAGCTACCGCGCAGGGGAGTGGCTGGATGCCTTCAATCCCAAGAAGCATACGCATGCGGAATACCTCGACTTTATCGAGCGGCATCCACGGCTCCTCCGATCCGTCAGCATATCTACGTCGAGGATGGCACCCGGCATCGTATCTCTACCCGTATCGGCCCCGGCTCAGCCGCCGGCCTGATGTACCTGATGGCCTGTTCGACCACCGACCCCAGCGACTACCGCAACGCCGAAACGCGAGACGAGTCGTTGCTGGAGTGCTCTCGCTGGGACGATGCGTCCGACTTCTTCGTCCTGCTGGCCGGCGGCGCGAAGAAGGTCCAAGCCGTCATCGACGCCCTCACCGAGTCTACCAACAGCGGGGTGAACACCCAGGCGGAGAAGATCGCGATTCTGGCCCAAGCCTGGAACGCGATGGTTGACAACAAGAAGTCAAGGCTGAAAACCTCGCGTTGGTACCGTACCGACAACTACGGCGGGCGACACCTTATCTCTTGCCCCGCTGTAGGGGGTATTGACTACGGCGATCCTAACGACCGAGACGAGGGGGAGACATAGTCTGCGCGGCCGGATACGGCGAAACGTCACGCGCATGTTGACCGGTGGGTTGGAGAAGCAATTAAAGTGTTGTTCGGAAGAGTTGCATACCCAGCTTATGAGTTTCCGTGCGAACCGGGCGGGCTTGAACCGAAAAGGCCTGAGGCAAGTCTGCTGCGCACTTGCCCGTTTCGGTTGCCCGATCTATGCGGCTTGCCGTGTCCACACCAACGGAATAGCGGAGCATGACGACTGGGGCCGGGGCTACGGCGCACCGATCGGCTATACAAACGGGGGAGCCTTTTCTATCGGAGGGCAATCATGGCGTCCGAATGGTACGTCCGCATCGGCAAAACCGAACACGGCCCGCTCTCGTCTGAGAGGCTCGTACAACTTACCCGCGAAGGCAAGATCACGCCCGAGACACCGGTAAGGAAGGGGCCTAGCTCGGGCTGGGCTGCGGCAAGCGCCGTGAAGGGACTATTCGCTGTAGGCGACGGCAGCGCCAGCCCCGCCGCAATCCGGCGGCCAACTTCCTGAAGAGGACGCGTCAGGGCTCAGCCCGGCGGTCAAGGCTCTCTGGTTCGTTTGCGGTGCCGTTGGCGTGGCGATGGTTGGCTTTGTCGTGTGGATGGTCGCCACAAGCGATTCGTGGGAGCTGAATAACGAAGCCAGCGTATTGGCCAGGCTTGAGCAGGCGGATCGGCTACAGCGATCCGATCCTCTCGCAGCCTATAAGGCATACGATGTGGTCCTCAACGACGCCAAGCCGCACAAGATCAAGGATGAGCTATTCGCCAAGAAACTTGCCGACGCGGAAAAGTCCCGGACGGCCCTATACGCGAAGGTCCAGGAAGGATTCGAGCCGAAGAGGCCGAAAAGCAACGCTTGGCCGACGCAGAGGCGCACCGTGCGGCAGCGGAAAAACAACGAATTGCCGAAGAGGAAGAGCGTAAACGTGCGGCAGAAAACGCGCAGAGGATGGCTGAGGAAACACGGCGGGCTGAGGAAAAACGACGCCAAGAAGCGATTGCGGTGTATCGCAACGCTCCCAAATCGCCGCACGATATGTTGAACGTACTCAAGAAGCTCCAAGCAAAGACGGAGGTTGGCATTATCTATGCAGACTACATGCGGGCAGTGGGCGACATGTGGGGTGACGTAAAGGTATTCGCCGACTCGCCGGACGGCAAGAGACTGCCCGAGTTGAGTTCACTCGCAATTAGGATAGTCGGGGATTATAAGACGGCCGGCGAGGCGTGGCACTGGCAAATCGAGTATTCATTCGATAAATCAGGCGAGAAATACACGGCGTTGGGCGATATGCAGCAGAATTCCTGGAAGCGAGCTGACACCCGGCTTCGGATGGCGGAATCCTTGCTTGATTCTGACGAGGTAGAACAGGCCCTCAAGGCTATTGCCGCAGACAAAGAAACCGCCGAGGATTTGGACGCGAAGCTACATCGTATTCTTACCAGGTGACTCGCCCGGAGACGCGGCGATTTTTAGGCGATCGACGCTCCGTTTTTGTTGGGTGACATTTCTTACACATGGGAGGTTGTCATGAACCGGTGTGCGATTTTACTTGCAGTGGTCTTAACGGTCAGTGGCAAATCAACTTCGGCATTGGCCCGCACCACGATAGACCCAAACTCCCCACAGGGAAAACAGGCGGGGCAGGATTATCGGCGAGGCTTTGTCCGACCACAAGAAACCCAAAAGAGAGCGGCCGGGACGAAGCTAGGCGTCAAAAGGACATGGACGCCGGCCGTAATCTATTCGGCAAAACGTGTGGTGGGGTAGCCCACAGGAACAGGATTTGGGGGGTTCCATTGCCAACAAAGCACCCCCTGATTTCCAGATCGGCGATTGGGGCTGGGTGCGATGGCCCCGTCGCTTCCAGGCAGTCAACAAGGTCCGCGATAACGAATGCTTGGTGACGATTGAATACGACGAAAAACTCGACCCCCCTCAAGCAGAGCGCTGATGGATACTATCATTTCAAGAGAAGTGTTCGCTCAGAAGTCATGCTCCTGCGCGGCCTAGGCATGACCAAGGTGACGGACGGGACCGAGTTTCTTCTCCTACACCCCGTCGAGATTTCGGGAACCTATAGTTATGAGGCTGTTTCTGGTGGCCGAAAGACCGTTCTGGTTCTTGAATGCAACAACGCCAAGCTAAGAGAGATCGACAAAAAACTAAAGACCAAGGTAGAGGCAGAGCAACAGGCTGCCGCCGAGCGCGTTAATGCTGAAAAGGAGTCTGCGGCACTAGTTGAAGCTGCGAAGTGGCGAACCTGGACCTTTGCGGATAAGGAAGTCGAGGCGAGGTATGGTGGCAAAATCAACGCTGTTGTTACGATCGTTACTCGCGATGGAGGGAAGCTGAAAGTCAACTTAGATGACCTATCTGAGCCAGACCGGGCCTATGTAAAAGATTCGGACAAGACCCGCTGGCGCACCTGGAGTATCTCAGAGAATGAGTCAGCGACAAAGGTGGAGGCAAAGTTCATCAAGGCTGCAACGGACTCGTCTACTGGCGAATCCGTGGTACTCCACCGGTGGGATGATTCTGAACTGGTCGTGCTAATGAGTTTCTGTTGCGGAAAGGTTGGAGGCTGATTTTTGGAAAACAAGAAATTGACAAAAAACGACGCATCCTTATCCTAGTGGTTATTCGTTCACAAGTACCACAAGGAGAACAAGGATGCGTCGGAAGAAGGAAGCCGTGTTGAGTTTTGAGTCCAATGATCAGGGGTTGCCGAAGGTCATCCGTGACTATCGTGCCCGATACCGCTCGATTAGTCAAGTGCTGGACAAAATCCCCAGATCCTGGATTTGGTCGACCGCGATCTGCAGAAACTCTCCCAAGGCGGTCGCGAAGGCGCAAGGGGGACTTCACGTCGGAGAATATCCTGCGGGCGTTGATCGTGCATGGCATCACGGTCGGTGATATCGACAACGACGGCGACGCCGATGTCTTCCTGAGCAACTTTGGCGGCGATGCCCTTTACGTGAATAACGGCAAAGGCTCTTTCACCGAGGTGGCGACGCGCCGCCGGGATCTTCCAGGCCGGAACATGGTCGAGCAGCGCGGCGTTCATTGACCATGACGGCGACGGCGACCTTGATCTGTACGTGACCCGCTACGGTGATTGGAGCTATCCTCGCGACGACCAGTTCTGTGGCGATACCAAGCGAAAGATCCGTCGCTACTGCCCGCCCGCAGCGCTCAGGCCGGTCAAGCATGCCTTCTACCTGAACAACGGCGACCGGACTTTCACCGACGTGACTGACAAGGCAGGCATGGGTCGCTCCGACGGTCACGGGTTCGCAGTCGTCGCAGCGGATTTGAACGGCGACGGCAAGACGGACCTCTACGTCGCGAACGACCGGGACCCGCATTTCCTTTATCTGAACAACGGCGACGGCACCTTTCGAGACGTCTCCGAAGAGAGCGGCGCAGGCTACGACGTCGCCGGCCGGACCCAGGCCGGCATGGGCGTCGATGCCGAGGATGTTGACGGCGATGGTCTGCCGGAGTTATTCGTCACCCACTTTGCGAACGATTACAACACCCTCTACCGCAACCTCGGAAGGGACACGTTCCTCGACGCGACAGCCAACTTCGGCCTGGCGGTTGACAGTCTTCCCTGGATCGGCTGGGGTTGCGCTCTCGCGGATCTCGACAACGACGGTTGGCCCGATTGCGTCGTGGCCAACGCCGACGTCGACGACAACGTCGAATTCCGCGGCCAGCCGGTAAGCGATCGGCAGCCGCCGCTGTTGCACCTTAATCTCGCCGGCCGGCGGTTCCGGCTGGCGAATCGGGGTGCGGGCACGTACTTCGAGAGCCGGCACCTGGGACACGGCCTGGCCCTCGGTGACCTGGACGACGACGGGGATCTTGACCTGGTGTTCAGCCACAAGGACGGCCCCCCCTCCATCCTCCGCAACGACACGCAAACCCGGAATCACTGGATCCGCCTGGCATGCCGTGGGACTCGAAGCTCACGCGATGGGATTGGAGCGCAAGTCGAGGTGCACGCCGGTGGACGAGTGATCCACCGCCTCTCGAAAAGCGGGCACAGCCTCATGTCTTCGCACGATCCGAGAATCCTCGTGGGGGTGGGAACAGCCGAGTCCGTAGAGCGCGTGCTGGTGCGTTGGCCCTCGGGCGAGATCACCACGCTCGAACACCCGGCGCTGAGCGCACGCCCAAGTCGTCGAGACCGGGAAAAAGCCATGAGGCCCAGCGAACGACCTCTTCTGTCGGGATTCTCGGCCCTTGGCCTTTTCGCCGCGGCATGCTCGGCATGCGTGCGGGACGATCCTCAGGACCTGGCGTATCGCGCACAGGCCGAGGCTGCCGCCGGCCGGCCGGCCGAGGCCGAGGCGGCGCTGGCCGCGGCTGGCCCGAATCAGGCGGCTGACGGTTTCCGAGCGACTGCTTCGCTCGCAAGCCGCGAGCAATCGCGGCAAGATCGCCGAGGCGCTGCCGCGCTCGATGGCGCCAATGTGCCGACACGCGGTCCTGAGGCGGCCGCGATCGCCGCGCGTCGAGGGGAGCTGGAGATGGAGCGCCATCATTTTCGTGCCGCGGAGGCCGAGCTGAAGCGCGGCCTGGTCCTGAATCCGAAGTCGATCGATGCCCGTCGCCGCCTCATCTGGTTGTACGCCGCAGCAGGGCCGGTCGGATCTGCTGGCCGCAGAATCGCGGGCGCTGGTCTCGGGCTCGAATTTCGAGTTTCTGGATCTGGTGGTCTGGACGCTCGACCGGCACGCGCCATCGATCTGGCAGACCTGGCCGACGCCCTGGTACGGGTGCTCGCGGAGGATCCCGACGACCGTCTGTCGCGGCTCGCGCTCGCCGAATCCCTGCGGCGGCTGGGCCGGCTGGACCAGGCCGACGCAACACTCGCCGCGCTTGTCCGACGAGCGCGACGCTCGCGTCTCCCGGCGCGGATCGCGCTCGACCGCGGCGACACCGCGGCCGCGGAGGCGCTCCTCGGTTCCGATGCAGGAGATGACAGCCACGCGGCGCGAGCGGAGCTTCGCGGGCGGCTGGCGCTCGGCCGGGGCGATGCCGCCGCCGCCGTCAATCACTTTCGCGCTGCGGCTCGAGGCCGCCCCGGACGACCGTGACGCACACTTCGGGCTCAGTCAGGCACTGCGGCTCACGGGCCAGGTCGAGGCCGCGCCCGCACGCCGAGGCTGCCCGCGCCCACGACCGCGTTGAATGGCTCGTCCAGACCGCGTGCGCACCAACCGTCGGCACGATCTCGCAACGTTGCGAGTCATCGCTGAAGCCTGCGAGGCTCTCGGCGCCGAGACCAGGCCCGTGCCTGGTTTCGACTGGCGTTCCGTCTCGCGCCAACCGACGCAGGACTGAAAAACACGATTTCCAAGCTCGACGCTGCGCCGGACCGCCCACGATCCCCGATTGACTGTGCGAGGAGTCCTGGCGAGAATCGCATATGTCCGACCCCGCTCTGGAGCCTTCGTGCAGCTCGCCGGTGGAACAAGACCACACGATGTCGCGTTACCGTTCGCGGAGCCGATGGCTGCGAATTCTCATCGCGGCAAGCATCCTCGCGGTGCTGCTGCTCGCGCGAAGAGCCGTTTCGTTTGATCCGGTCAGGGAAGGCTCGGCTGCATACGCTCGCGGGCAATGGCAAGTCGCAGCCGAACGCGCAAGGCAGCGTTTGAAAGCGGTGGCAACGACGTGGCCGCACTTCGGCTGCTCGCAAATGCATCAGTTCGCCTGGGAAATAATCGTCGGCCCTCGCGCTTATATGGCCGGCTCGGGGCGGCCGCGATCACCCCGGATGACCTTTGTCTGCTAGGGATTGCCTTGACGCGCAGCGGGAACCCTCGCGGAATCGAAGTCTGGGAGCAAGCCCGCTCCGCCCAGCCGAACCACGCCGAGACACTGTTCGAATTGACTCGCGCGTATTTCAACCGTGAAGAGTTTGCGAAAGCCGCCGAGACCGGGCACCGCCTGGCCGAATGTCGCGGCTGGGAAGGTCGGGCCGAGACGCTGCTGGGAGCCATCGAGCTGGCTCGCGATGACCCGGACGCTGCGCTTGAGTTTTCGCGCCTTAGCCCTCAGCGCCAGCCAGCGGGAAAAGACGCTGGCTCTGCACCGACGGTTCCACCAAACGAACTTGCACGTGCGTTACTGAAAATTCATCAACCACAGGAGGCCCGCGTCTGCCTGAACGAGGTTTTCAATCGCGCCAGACGCGAAGGGTTTTGGCGCCTGAGCCGCGCCTACTTGCAAGAAGGGGCGAAGACCAACGCGCTCAAGAGCGCTGGAAAATCCGCTTCGTTTTGGGATGAAAACCCTCTCGTCCCGGAGCCAACCGCTGCGCCATCCGCTGAGCGTAACAATGCAGACATCCCCGGCTCGTCTTTGTGCATCCCGTTACCGGGTTCCACGTTGATTCGGTCCATTCTATGGATTAATTAATAGCCATACGCTTATTTTAAAACAATTCCCCTTGTCCTTGTTCATCTTTCTTTGATATTTTCTTCCAGTAGTCAAGACCTCTGGGATCCTTGGAAGCAAATAATAAGAAATACATTGGGGCATTCTTTGTATTAGTGACTGTTATATCCCGATGCTCAACCGTTCCATATCCAAGTTCACGGATACGTGATTTATAAATTTCTATAACGTCTTTCGCATCCTTTCCTTATTGAATGTTGATCAATAGATCGACGCCATTGGCAACCTTGGACAAAGCCTTGATCGTATCAAAGTTAATATCAATATCTGTTGGATCAATAAAGGCAAGGTTGAGATGATTCAATGGCATCTGTTTAATGATATGGTCAATGCCACTATTGCAATCCTCTTGAATAAATTTGATTAACGCCGCTTTGGGGGAATTGGCGCATCTTGCTTGCAAGGCATTCATTAAATTGGCCGTTTCTTCAACAAAGATATAATGACTAAAGTCATACTGCAAAGCTAACAGCGGAGATCCGAGCACCTCTTGTGTTTGTTCAATGATGCAAAGGCCTGGGCCGGCAAAAAGATCAAGAAAGGTTAGCCCTTTCCATTTCTTGCCCATACCAATCGTAAAAATCTTAGCGTATTCTGTTAAATAATAATGCTTTCTTTTGATCCAAATACCACTTGGACGGACAGGTAATCCATCGATATTTGAGACTGGATTTTGTGACATGATTTTCCCCCTTTGAAATTGGTGAGGTAAACTTATCGCGTCTAGGGGGATAGTTGCGATATTTTATATATTAAACGGTTTGGGGGAAACCGCAGGTTATTTAATAGTAGAAATTTTAAAAGCCATTGCGAAGCGAAACCCCCGCCGCACCAGAGAAAAACCACCGTTGAATTCATCTGAAAGGGCTGGTAGAAGAAAACACTTAACTTATTTCTCCCCTACCCACCTGACTTCCCCCGGATGACACATTAAGGTTTATCTGCTATAAACCCAACTCTATGTCTTTTATATGGTTCTGGCCCCGTTTGTTCTGGGATTGTCGTCATACGCCTTATAGTATCGAAAATTTGGATGATCTTTTGGTCATGAGTTTGGAATTTTATCTCCAAGTCATCGATTTTACGGGCCAGGTCTTTGTGAGAGATCATCATTTCACGTAGTTTTGTAAAAACTCTCATTATTTGGATATTAACCTGAACAGCTCTTTTGGATTTAAGAACGCTGGAAAGCATCGCAACGCCTTGTTCGGTAAAAACGTAAGGTAAGTATTTGATATTCTGCCCTTGTTTCAAGGTTCCAATTTGGAACCTTGAACTTTCAGCTTCCTGCTTAGTTAACTGAAACATAAAGTCATCTGGAAATCGTTCAATATTACGTTGCACGGCTTTATTTAAATTTTTTGTCATGACGTCATATAATTCTGCTAAATCTCTATCGAACATGACTTTATGGCCACGAATTAGATAAATCTTGTTTTGAATGATCTCAACTGGAACAGCTATTTCTGATTTTTTGATTAATTGTTTTGTAGGCATGGTTCCCCCTTGTTTAGTTGGTGCTACTGCACAGGGGGAAGTGCGAGATTGATTTAACAATACGCGGTTTGGGGGAAACCGATTGGTATATTTATATCATAAAATTCTAAAATATACCTTAAGATTCTTCGCTGCGCTCAGAATGACAGTGGGACTCTCACCCCCACCTAACCTCCCCCATCAAGGGGGAGGAATAATTGGAAAGAGATTGCTTCGCTACGCTCGCAATGACATAAGAAAATGGCTCGCAATGACACTGAATGATCGTTTTGTTGACGTTGTGTTCAAGGTGCCAATTTGGGACATTGAAGAATTATTTTCTCATCATTTTTTCAAAACAAAACCAGTATTCGTCCTTCTTTGGAATCCAATACATCTTGCCATCCTTCGCCATAACCCACTTATTGTGGACCTCATCATATTTAGGCGCAATATACTCTTCCGAAGAATGTTCTAACAGCATTTTCCTAACGGCGATTCTCGATTTTGTTCTAAGCTTACCGTGCAAAATCCTTTTGTCATCTTTCTCGCTGTGTGCGAACCCCCAGATTGGTGTATGCTTCCTTGATCTGCTCATATGTCCTCCTATGTAGTTGTTAACTACATAGGGGACATTGCCTTTCCGAATTGTTTGAAATTCATTTTAATCACCTTATTTTCTGGGATTTAGGTAAGTAGTTCTTGTTTGAAACGATTGAGCGGCCAAGCTTCTTCTCCAGCTGCTTGCGGGCGCCACCGGCTATGTCTCCCCCGGCTTGTGCATCATCTTTAAGCTTTTTAACACCTTGGGAGTCTTCGTTGCGGTGGATCTCAGTGGTGGAGCGTTCACCTAACATGGTAAAAATGAGCTCAAAATCGTTCATATGGTCGCGAAGATTTTCACGTTTTAGGCCTTTTAATTTCTTATATTCGCTTGGGGTGACGCCAAAGGTGGCTTTAGATATTTCGGCGGTCAGCGCTTCATAGTCTTTGTCTTCTTGGGCGCCTCTGTTTTTCCATTCGTCTGTTAACTCTTCACGAATAACAATGCCGCGCATGCGCTTTTCGATCCAGTCAGCGCTATAGCCTTTAAGCTTATAGATAGTGCGCATGCGTTGGGCGGCTAATTCAGGGTTTTCTATCTCTTGGACACGTTCAAAGCCTACCTTGGCCAGCCAGCGTTTGAATGGTTCGGCTTTTGGAGAAGGTATTGATTGGATGATACGGAAGATGTTTTCTGTATTGGCGCAATCGGTTTCCCGCATTTTTCCATCGGGGGCAGGTAATTTCAACCCGTGACAATTTGTCACGACTTCACTTCCTTCTTCAACTAATCGTTGTTTAAGTTTTCTCCAGTATGCGTTCGCATCTACACTATCAGTTAATACACCACATACATCAACAACAGAAAACCACCATTCGTTATTATGAATGACCTTTCTGATTTGTTTACCTTTGAAAACAGCTATTTTGGTTAATGCACCTTGATGGGACATACTTTGTGGATTCATGGCCGCCTCCTTTAAAGAGATTATTAAATAGAAGCGGCATGGATGATACGGTCGATATGCTTCTTTACTTATTTTGCGCTTTTACGTTATAAAGTCAAATAATTTATATAAGTTCCTTGAGGGAAGGATTTGTTATTAGGAATTAATTTTTCTTTATTTGATCGCCGATTGCCTGGATATCGGCAGAGACCTCACTATCGGTTACTAATTCGTCTTCATCGTCGCCCTTCACTATATCAATACGAATCTTATCTGCCCCTGCTTTTTCAGTATATTTTAAGATGATTTTGCAAGGCACTTGGAAATCCCCTTCTTTGGCAAAAACAAAGAATCCGTTTTTCTGATCTGCAAATACAATACTTTTATAACCCCGAGACACAAAGTATTCAGCCACTCTTTCTTTTAATTTTTGATAATTTTTTTCTTTTGTAACGGTAAAACCAGTTCCGGTTTTTAAAGCATTTTTATAAATGAGTGCATATTCAGTAGACGCACAGCCGCATAACCCCAAGCACAATAATAAAACTAAAAAATTCTTAATCTTTTTCAATTTAACTCCTCCTATTTGGCCTTTTCGACTTTCCTTATCGCCTCTATCCTCGTAAGCACAGGCGGATGACTGTAAGATAAGAATACTTTCAAGGGATGAGGGGTAAGATTTGACAGGTTATCGACACTCAGACGCTTAAGCGCATTAATCATGGCTTGCGGATGTTTATAGGTATCGACCGAGAACCTATCGGCCAGAATTTCAAAACGCCGCGAGATATAATTGGTCCCGACCGAGAACAGATCATTGACCGGCTGGTAGAGGAATGTAAATAAGAAGAGTCCTGCATAAACAGAGATGTTGGCCATCTTAAATGCCGCAAAAAAATCTTTGTTATAGATAAAAAACGACAGCCCGAAAAACATAAGTCCTATGCTTGCGGTTGATACGGCGAGGCTCTTAAAGATATCTTTGTGCTTATAGTGCCCTATCTCATGGGCAAGGACCGCCACCAGTTCATCCGTCTTCATATTAGTGACCAGGGTATCGAAGAGCACGATCCGCTTGTAAGCTCCGAGTCCTGTAAAAAAAGCGTTCGATTTGGCGCTGCGGCGCGAAGCATCCATCTTGTATATGCCCTTTATCTTAAAATCCTGCGCACATGCGTAATCGGTGATGGCGGCTTTTAACTGGCCTTCTTCCAGGGGCGTAAATTTATTAAAGAGCGGCAGGATAGTCACAGGCGCTATAAATACAAGAAATAACTGATAAACCGTCACGGCTATCCATGAATAAACCCAGGCCCATCTGCCTAAAATGTTAAAAAACCACAAAATAAGCGCTACTATTATCCCGCCAAGGAGTATTGTTAATATCATATTTTTAAAAATATCGACAACGAATGTTTTCGGCGTGGTCCTGTTGAAACCATACTTTTCTTCTATAACGAATGTTTGGTAAGCGGAAAACGGGATCGAAAAGATATAATAGGTCAGATAAAGTATCCCGAGAAAAATAAGCCCTGTAACGAGCGGCGGCTGATGAAGAGAACGCGCGCAGCCGTCTATCAGATTAAACCAGCCGGCCAGAATAAAAATAATGACACCGCAAGTAAAGAAGGCGTTTTCGATAAGGCTGAAGCGGACCTTCTTTTTGAGGTAACTTTGCGACTTTTGGTATTTTTCAGCGTCGTAATATCCCTCCAATTCACGAGGCAAGACCGGCGGCGCATAGGCGATATCCAACTGCTCGATGATGAAGTTGACGATGTATCCGCCGATAAGGATAAGCAAAACTACCGGTAAATAATAATTATAGGGCGTCATAAACATAAAAATTAGTGTATCATATTTCTATGGTTAAATCACAAGTAAAAATATCACTGAACACACAAATTTTCTTAGGAGCCATTCTGGGGGTGATTTTTGGCATTATTTTTGGCCATACGGCTTTGCCTGCCCAGACTTGCTCACATTTTCTTTTTGGTTTTGATATTTTAGGCAAAATTTTTATCAATTTGCTTAAAATGATCATGATCCCCCTTGTTTTTACTTCTATTGGTGCCGGTATTGCCAATTTGAAAAACTCCCCTCAATTAAGGCGCATATGGCCTACCCTGATATTCTATTCTTTAACCACCACGGCTTTGGCCGCCATGACCGGCCTGACAGCCATGAATTTTATCAAACCCGGTGTTGGGCTTGATATCCATTTATTCAAAGAAAGCATGAATGCCTTTCACGTCATCACCATACTGTATTCATGAACCCATTGGCTGCCATGAGCCAAAACTATATTATTACCGTTGTGCTATTTGCCGTATTTTTAGGGATTGCCATCGTTGTTTTAGGTGAAAAGGCCAAACTATCTTAAAAGTGATCAATGAACTGTTTGAAATCACCATGACCATCGTGCGTTGGATCATGCGCCTGGCGCCTCTTGGCATCATGGGACTTTTAACCAAACTCATCGCCCAACAAAATGTGCAATTGCTGTACGTTTTAAGTAAATATATTATCGTGGTTGTCGGGACCACACTTTTTCACGGACTGATCACACTGCCAATTATTTTATGGCTGATCACAAGGGTTTCCCCCTTAGATTCTTTTTGGCCATGAAAGAAGCGTTTATCACGGCATTTTCGACCAGTTCTTCGACCGCCACCCTGCCTGTAAGCCTGCGCTGTATCACAGAGAACCTAAAGGTGGATAAACATATCGCCCGTTTTGTGCTGCCGGTTGGGGCCATTCTGAATATGGATGGAACTGCCATGTACGAGGCCATGGCTGCCCTATTCGTGGCTAATTTATGCGGGGCTCACCTGACCCTGCTATCACAGGCTATCGTGGTCCTGACAGCCATGATGGCATCCATAGGGGCACCCGGAATACCCAGTGCCGGCATGGTGACCATGATCATGGTGTTACAAGCCGTTGGACTGCCCGCGCAAGCCGTGGCCATTCTCATTGCCATTGACCGGCCTTTAGATACCATTCGTACGGTCGTTAATGTCGAAGGTGATTGTATCGGTGCCTGTGTTGTGCAGAAGATGGCAAAGTGCTAAAAAATGCGCAAATAAGATAAAAATAGGGCGCTGTCCCCTATTTTTATTTTAGTGCCTACCTTTTAAACTTACACTCTCATCCTGAGCAAAGTTATGTAAGATTTCAGCTATAAATGTTTGATATTTGACCCCTAAGTGCTTAGCCTTATCTTTGAGGTTGTTTAGGTCCCCTTGGTTGATGCGGATATTTAAAACAGCATCCTTCTTTCTGGCTTCAATGGATTTAACAATAGTATTGAATTTTTCTTTTGATACCGGAACGTATTCATCTATATGATCTTCGATATATTGTTCATATTTGGTCAGTTTTATCTTTTTCATTGATGTTCCTCCTTGGTATATTTCTTCATTAATTTACGGCTTTTATATATAGTTTTTAAGAACGTACCTTTCTCATTGATTACGCATGGAACAGCCCACACATATTGTTTGTGCTCATAAATGAGAATACTTTGGTGCGTATGTGTTGGATGTTCTGTGATACCGAGCAGCTTTGCATGGATAATTTCATCAAAAGTTATTCCCCTTGTTTGTTTTAAATACAGATTCTTTAATGGATTCCAGCGGGCCTTATCCATAATCCTCTTTCACCCACTTGTATATACAAATGTATCACAAATATGGGTATTGGCAAGATAATATTATTAATACGCTTACTGGGGGAATTTATGTAAAATCCTTGGGGGAAGGATTGTTATTAGGATATCACAAATTGTGATATGTGCCTAAGGATTCTTCGCTGCGCTCAGAATGACAGTAATATAGGATCAGGATGACAGTTCCCAAACGATCCGGGTTAGGGAAAATGGCGGGATTTTAATGGGTGCGCTAACGTCTTGAGTTTGAATCCGGGCAGCGGACACTTCAAGGTCAAGCAAATCATCTGTCACAAGAGTTTCAACCCGGCTTGGGGCGCGCCCTCCCACCAACGTCGTAGGATCAAAAGAAAAACTTGCGGCAGAAGCGTTCTCTAAGAGAAGGGTCTTGCTTTCGGGCGATTCAAAGAGCCCACCTTCTACCGGAAGATAGGATTCGTTGTTTGTTCCCCCGCCGGCAACCGGCATTTCGTCTGCTTGGACCAAGCGCTGGAAAGAACTACCGCTATTGGCGGCCTGGCTTAACCAGCGCAGCGCGGCAGCCGCAGGCACCGGGGCATAACTCCCCTGGCCATCCGGAACAAACATTTTGTGGGGATCTCTTGGCCTAAAGCTATACATGAAAAAGAGCGAAGCGGTCACTGAAGGATGCCGAAGATAAACAAGCGCCATGCGACTTGCGGTCAGCATCTCCATTACCGGAGACAGGGGCTCGGCATCCGTTTCACTGCGTTGGGCCGTTGGATTGGACCCGCGCGAATTCCATTCTGTGACCCAAATCTCCTTGCCCGGGACGCGACTTTCGATATCTTGAAGGATTTTGTCTACGCCTTCATCCACACGGGCCATCATGGCCCCCAGGCGGACCATTGCATTTTCCGCTGTCGGGGGTGTCGAGCCCGCATCCCGGTCACCCATGACATCGCGTAAACGGGGATAAAGATGTACTGTAACAGCATCAAACCATGGCTCAGGATGCAAATCTTCGTCCCACTGCCGAAGCCGTTGGCCAAACCTGCCCCTTCTTGCATCAAGGGCGCCTGCAGCGGCTTGCACAGCGACCTTGGCATTTTTCGGTAAATAGGGCCTAAACGCATCCACATATTGCTTCATGATCCGCATGCTGGTTGGCTCATCAGGCCAACGCTCCAGGCTTTGGGGGTCATTGCCCATTGCAACCCAAAATTCATTGCCTAATTCGATCCGCTGCGGAACAATACCCTCAGAACTTAAGCGCTTGACCCATTCTACCTGCTCATCGACGCTTGAGGATTCCAGATTAGGCACAAGAATCACCTGTGCCCCAATCTGTTGGGAAAAAGATGCATACTGCTCCATCATGACACCGTCGGGCTTGCCGCGGTTGATATTTCTGGCTGCTTTGACCCAGAAGCGTACATAAGGAGAACTATTAGGGTATGCCTGAATTTCAATATGCCCTGTACGCCAATTATAAAAATTGGCATCAGACCCTCCGCAAAAACGGTCAAGCCCTATAGCCATCGTTTTCAGCACGGATATTTTGATTGGATCGTCCAGCAGATGTTCATAGAACGCTGTTGTAGAAGCCCCGAAAATGGGGCCATGCAAAGCCCGTGGCTGCCCCATAGGTTTAAGTATGAGAGTGCCGGCATGGGCCGGGAAGGCGTTTATAAGGAAGGCGAGCTGCAATCCTACCAGGAACATCTTCTGAAGAAGCTTTGTATCAGAAGTAATCAAAATTTTCCCTTTGTGTCAGGTTGGATTGTTTGTTTTAAATTCTGGAGCCTTTTTAAATGTGAGTTTTCTTGAGCAATAATTTTTTCCAAAACTTTAGTAAACCGTTCTGAATAAGATTGGGCAATCTCGCTGTAAACTTGCACGGCCAGTTTTTCAGCATCGATGGCAATTTCTAAGGCTCGAGGCATGTCAATTGGTTGATCCGTAGAGACCGAATTGATCCTTGCTCTCTTCAATTGATTGATTCCGGATTTCATCATCGCAGCGATATTAACCGGGTATTCATAAACTTCTTCTGAAGACTTCATATTTTGGGCAATATTGAGAAAGTCTTTTTCATGCCTCTGTTCACTTTTAGCTAAGTAAGAAAATAACTCTTTGACTGCTTCATTTGTCGAAAAATTAGCCAATTGCTGATAAAAAGTACAACCTTGCCTTTCCATTTCACCCGCCATTTCTGCTATTTGATAGGATGCGAAAGAATATTCCATGGATGCTCCCTTTCTTTGCCGGCAATGGCACTTATCTTATTTTATCGTATCTTTCGATACAAGGTCGCACTTTACTAAAGGATCTAGCTCAAATTTGCCTTCCGCATTATTATTAATGCTTTGAAAATTCCCTTTGCCGACAAAATAGATGGCTTGCCCTTCAGGGATCTTACTATTTAAAACTGACTTTAGCTCCTGAGCAACAAAAGTCGGAAGAGAGTCTAATCTAACTTCCACTTCAATCTTCGGCGGAGTGGGGCTGTTCCAATGGTAAAATTCGTTCCCATCATTGAGAATGGCTCTCCCTGTTCCCACGATCAACATCTTATTAGGCAGCTGGGCAATAGTCGATAGAGACAATATCTCTATTCTCTGTTCTTGGGGAGGCTCCGATAACATTTTCCCGTTATTTGTGCTAACGAGTCTTTCCGTAAGTTCATCCAATTTTTTGTTCGCCGCCGCCAAATTGCGCATGGCCATTTTTAAATCATTCTTCGTTGCGGCTAATTCTTTTTTAGTATTGTTCCATTCTTTATCGGCCAAAACAAGTTTCCCATGTTCTGTTTTCACATTGTTTTGGGTGGCGGTCAACTCCTTACTGATACTATCCAATTTCTCTTGCGTTGCCGCTAATTGTTCATTCAGATCGGTTATTTGAACTTTTGCAGCAACAAATTTTTCATGTTCTGTTTTTAAATTATTTTGAGTATCAGTCAACTCCTTACTCACATTATCTAATTTGTTGCTTACAGTATCTAACTCTTTACTGACATTATCCAATTTTTCCTGCGTTGCCGTCAATTGGTCATTCAGATTGGTGATCTGACCGTTCTTCAAAAAAACTACCCTCCAAAAAGCCCCCGCAATCAAAAGCAGCACTATAATCAACCCTATAACTTTAACAGCCTTATATTTCATAATTTTTTCTCCTTTTTGGTGCTTTAGCCTAAACTCAACTGAATCATTGTGGTGAACAGATTTTCGGTTTTACGATCATCTGTTTGTTCTCCATTAACTGCCCCGCGATCAAACTTGGTTTGTTCAAAATCAAAAACTACTTTGGCGTTCCGGTTTAGATACCAATTGATCCCTATGGCCCAGGCTTTCTCAGAGGATACGGACGTGTTTAAGTTGGCAAAATTTTCAGTAAAAATAGAACTATCTAACTTTAACTCTCCGTAACGGCCGGCTAACTCAAATGCTCCCCAATGACCTTTAGACGGATCAAGGTCATTATTAGGTATGACCCCATTATAAGAGGCATTTTCACCCGTTAAAACATAGGTGCCGGTCACTTCCCAAGCCTCATTATACGGTCTGTCACGATAAACAATAGGATTGCCGGCGGTGCCGCCGGTATATTGCAATGATTCCTGATCAGTGACTTTTTCGGCTAAAATCCCTAATGATTTATAGTAATAATACGCCTGAGGTTCTGTACGCAACTGCGGACCGGCTGCAGACACGTTGCTGTTATAAGTAAATATCGGCGCTTGTCCGGGTGTTATGAAACTGGGCAGGTCACTACCTTTCTGTTTACCATAACTGACCGCATAACCCACTCCCAAACCTCTTAAGGGACCGATACCTGTATCTTTAAATGGTTTAATAAAAATACGGCCTGTACCGCTTTTATTATTTGTATCACCGCCGGCCGCTGTGCTGTATCCGCCATAGCCGGTTTCCTTGTCAGCGGCGCCGTCATAAATACCTCCTGCGTAATTTACTATGTCGTCGAACAAGCTTCCGCCTAATTGCGCCCCAATATCCCGCTGAGGAGAAAGATTGCCTGTTAAACCTAATTCAGTAAAGGACGTATACCGGGTATCCTGCAAGTTTTCCAGATCAAAAGGCGTTTTCATCTTACCCGCTTTGATGGTAGCTTCAGGGAAATATTTATAATCTACCCAGGCATCCTGAAGGGCCACGGCATACGCGCTTGGAGTGGTGGTGGTGATGTTGCTAACAGCATTATTGTAACCAAAATCAGGCTGTAAATAATAATCGAAATCACGGGCTACTGTTCCTTGCACAATAAGCCTGACCCGGCGGGCTAAAATACTGCTGTTTTCATCTAATTCTTCCTTATTATTAGCCCCGAATTCACGGGCTTCTATCTGTGTATAGCCGCCGATTTTAAGACTATAATTCCCATCCTCTGATTTAATAGAGAATCCATCCTTGCTGTTGGCTGTAACAATAGCTGCCGGCGGAGTTGGAGTTACTTGCGGGGCATTTTGGGCGTTTTTTTGCTTTTGTTCTTGTAGTTCTTGTTTAAGTTCTGCCACCTGCTGTTCCAGATCATTGAGACGTTTTTCAATGGCCGCGGTGGTAGTGTCATCCGCGAACGCTTGACAGGGATTAGCCATCCCTACAATAACCGCCAGTACCCATAATAAATACTTTTCTTTCAATAAAATTTTCATTTTTCTCCTATCAATGATCCTCAAGCGTTTCAAGGATTACTCCACCTCCGGAGATCCGATGCTCATCAACAATCACAAAACGGCCTGCGCCCGCCAAACTGCCGGCAAGGTCAAATGCAATCGGCCTGGCTGTCTTAAGAATGCCCTCATCAATGGACTCCACCTGCACCCCCACTTCATCCGTACCGATTTTCAATGTGTATGCACGACCATTGACCATAGGCACAGATCCCAGCCAAAAAAGATTGACCCTGATCCTGGAAGCAACGCACGGGGGCATACCCATCGTCTTTTTTACTGCTAATTGACCGCGTGCGGTCTTAATGGGCTCTTGCAACGTCAAAGCGACGCAATTTCTTGCTTTTGCTTCTAAGGTAGCAGATGTGCCGAAACGTTCAATGGTCTTTATCAATCCCGTCTTTCCTGAAGGATAAAAAATCAACTCATCCCCTACAGCCGCAACCCCGCTCGTCGGTGTCCCTGCGATCAGCGGACATCCGTCCCTATAATCCGGAAACGTATAAACATCCTGGACCGGCATGCGAAAAGGGGCCTTAATATCTTCAACGGCAGGGCTCAATCGATCGAGCGCTTCAAGTAATGTCGGCCCGTTATACCACCTCATCCGTAAGCTATGCCGTGTCAGACAATCACCTTCGCGTGCGCTGATAGGAATATAACCGAAAGAGCGGATATTCAATTGTGACAAAAAGCGGGCATACTCATTTTTCATGGCCTCAAAAGGCTCCTGGGCAAATCCCACCAGGTCCATCTTGTTAACGACGACCAGAACCTGCCCGACCCCCAATAAAGGCAGCAAGTGCGTATGCCGACGGGTATTTTCCTGTACCCCTGCCTTAACATCAATCACCACAATGGCCGCGTCAGCCAATGCCGCACCGGTCACCATGTTTCTTAACAGATCCGTATGGCCCGGTGCATCCATGACCATATAATGTCTTTTTTGTGTTTTAAAGAAAATTCTGGCTGAATCAAGGGTGATGCCTCGCGCCTGCTCTTCTTTAAGCACATCGACCAAAAAAGCATACTCAAACGGCCTGTGACTCATAACGCAACGCTCTTTGACCTGTTGCAATTTGCCATCCGGCAAAAACCCTGCATCAGCCAAAAGACGGCCGACTACCGTACTTTTGCCGTGGTCCACATGCCCAATAATAACGAGATCCATCCGTTGATCCATCACATATACCCTTCCCGCCGTAGTGTTTCAAGCCCTCCCCCATCATCGGCATCCTGTGAGCGCCCCGCACGTTCAGCGACCTTGGCAAATTTGCCGGTTTTCAATTCTTCGACGATCTGTGCAGGATTCCGGCACTCGACACCACAGGTGACGTGCAGGGATAACACCCCAGCGAGCGATAGCGCTTGCCTTGTCCTTGATCATAATAAAGCGAGACTGTGCGGATATTCTCCCGGTCGATGTATTCCCAAATATTCAATTCAGTCCAGTCCAATAAAGGATGGACCCTGATATGCGCCCCCGGGGACGCCTCTGTATTAAAATAATCCCAAAATTCAGGGGGCTGATCGGCAATATCCCAGACGCTTTGTCGATCGCGCATAGAAAAATACCGGTCTTTTGACCTTGAGCCTTCCTCATCCGCACGGACCCCGGCGATGACACCGCTATAGGGTTGAGGATTTTTTTCAATGGTATAACGGTCAAGGGTGTGGTCAAAACGATACCGGGACCTGTGGCGTTGACCACATGTTTCAGAGGCTCTGTCTTTAATTGACGGCAGCAGTTGATCCGATCAATCTTGCCGTCAGGGAACGTTTGGTGAGCATCCAGGACCTGTGTATTCTCACCATAAACCATATCCAGCTTCCATTCCCGGGTCAAACGGTCGCGATACGCGATCATTTCGGGGATCTTATAGCGCGTATCAATATGTACCAGAGGCAAAGGCACATGCCCCAAGAACGCTTTGCGGGCCAGCCACAACATCACCGTACTATCCTTACCGATGGACCAAAGCATGCATACATTCTTCAGCTTTGCATAGGCCTCTCGCAAAATGAAGATACTACGGTTTTCCAAACGATCTAAATGATCCATCAATTTTTGTCCTTAAATCTAAAAAAGAATCCTGAAGCGTTGCGCCGTCGGTCGTTATGACGATCTCAGGCTGCTGGGGGGCTTCATAAGGATCATCCACGCCGGTAAAATTTTTGATTTCCCCTGCCCTGGCTCGGCGGTAGAGGCCCTTGGTATCACGACGTTCACATTCTGCCAGCGACGTTTTAACATAAACCTCAATAAAACGCTTGCACATCCGACGCACATCTGCCCTCGCCTCACGATAAGGAGAGATAAAAGAAGCCACCACAATCACGCCGTTGTTTTCAAGCGTCGATGCCATAAACCCGACCCTGCGAATGTGGTCGTTACGTTCTTGACGTGAAAAGCCTGTCGGGAAAAGAGCGCGAATAACATCGCCGTCGAGATGTTCAACCAAGCGGCCCTGGTGTTTGTAATAAAGACACAGTTCACGGGCCAAAGCGCTTTTGCCTGCGCAGGGCAAACCCGTCAACCATACCACAAACCCCTGCGTCCGGCGCAGACCTTCCGGTTTTATCATAAGATCACCTTAAAATCCGACTCTGGCCGAAACATACGGCTCTGTGTGTTTATCATCACTGGAGGTGTCCCCAATGGGAAAACCTATGCCGGCCTGGCAATTGATGTCCGGACTTACATAGTACCTGATCCCTACACCCGTTCCCACCAGCGTCCTGTCTTTTTCAGAGCCTTCGTCCTGACGTTTGTAATCAAACACCCGCCCGCCATCCAAAAAGGCTACAAACGAAAACGCCTCTCGCCACGTTTTATCTTTGCTGTTAATGACATGCCATCCTGCCGGAATAAAGTAAGGCGGGATACGTATCTCTGCTGAAAAGTTTAATCCGCTGTCTCCTGAACTGTCGTTTTCAGGATATCCTCTCACCGAAGACATGCCGCCTAAATAAAACTGTTCCAAAGAGGTTAACGGCATCGGGCTGTATTGTCCTCCTCCATGCAATACTAAATAAGATCCAAAAGGCAGCCGGTTAATCCTGTCCACACTGCTGGTCATATAGACAAATTCCCCTCCCGAATCAATACGGCTAGCCTCAGGGTCATGAAGCTCTGCCCCTCCTAAAAAGTCCGGTATTCCCCCACGCAAGTCTCCTGCCATAAAGGTCTTGCCATAGTTATCAGTTATGGCCACCCTGGGCCCCATATCCAATACCCGGGAACGGTCAAATGACAACTTGTCTTGATCGACCATGGTCTTGGAATCTTTGATTTCAAAACCGACATATCCGTCAACACTCAGGTTCGAGGTTTTGATAAAATTCTTCGTCACTCCGGGCGACACAAAAAAGGATGTTGAGGTCACTTTCAATGGCCGTAAATCCTTCTCTAGGCGGCTATAATTGTCTCCTGCACTCAATGAATACGTTAAGCCTTCTCTGGGCTTGGGAAGCACATACTGGAGCGTACCCCCTAACAGCGAGTTTTGGTCCGCCATCGACACACTCGTTTGCAGCATGTCCCCATGACCGGTCAAATTATTATCTGTAAAATGAAGAATGTCCCTCGATAGATGGGTCAGCGTCGTCCCACGATTATTGTATTCATACGAGGCATGCAACGGGCTCTGCTCTTGGGCCACGATAATAATATCCGATGTCCCCTGTTCTTTCCCCGGCTCAAGATAGGCTTTCACGACACGATCCGGCAATTGGTTGATGTCCTGCAAAGACAGCATTAACTGCTGTATATCAAAAAATTGCCCTTGTTGTAGACTCATCCTGTCAAAGTAAGTATGGTCTGAGAACCAGTGGTTCCCTGTCATAGAAATACGTCCCACTTTTCCTTCCATAATAGCCACAACAAGCTTGCCATCGTACATTTTTTGCGGCGGGATATACGCCCGGCTGGTTATGTATCCCGCCCTTTGATACCGCAAGGTAATCAACATCGTCAAATCTTGAAAATCTTTTAAGTACAGGACACGGCCTTCATAAGGCTTGGCCAGCGATTGTAACAGTTCAGTCGGGAAAATGGTATTCCCTTCAAATATAATTTCATTGACTTTAAACGCCGGACCTTGCGACTCGCTTGGCCCTTCATTCTGCTTCACATGCACTTCCGCTTTTTTCAAATCCTGCGGCTCAAGATCCAATCGCTCCTTGCCTTGAATCACTTCTGCCTGCAGCTGGGTTATTTCTCTTTGCATGTCACTGCTTATACCGGCAGGAAGATCTAGAGCAAATGCCGGTCCTGCTATCATCCCCACTGAAAATAATCCGAAAAATAGTAGAAAACGTTTATTCATATTGACACAATAATCCCCATTGAAGCAAGATGAATTCATTGTTAATCGCTATTGAATATAACTATCCATTGATGAAGGTAAAAGCTTCACACTCTCTGACTCTTGCACCGCATGGTCTGCTAACAACCAATGCCACTTCTGATCACCATCACTATCATAAGCAGTCGTCCCGTTTTTCCCATAAGGAATCCAGTACACATCCACTCCCGGCCCATAGCCGCCCCCTGCCTTCCCCTCAAAAGACATGTGCTGCATGTTATCATAACCGTTAAATAAGTCGTCTTGCTCTTGAGTTGTTAACGTAAACGGTGGGAATAACCACCCGATATTATTACCTGCATCTGTACAATTATCCCTACAATTAGCTTTGATGCCGATTGCCTGTGAATCCTTGACATTCAGATAGCTTAAATTTTGTGTGCCTTCCAAATTAAGCAGCCACCTACTGGGGCTACTGGTGGAACGCAGCAATAGTTGATTTGTATCTGTACCGGCTAATTTCAATTGGCCTGTCACAGTCTGCGTATCTCCGGCGGCAAATGTCAGGGTATCTAAACCGCCGTCTATTTTCGTTAAATCATAAAAAATATTGTTCCCGCTGATTAGCTGATTGGTACCGGTCAGGACAACATCCCCATTATTCGCATTAAAAGTTCCGCCGCTATGTATCCAGTCACCCGAAACATCTAGGTCCCCCGATGGGGCAGTTAATGACCCTGCTTGAATATTTAAATTACCGTTCACAGTTGTTGTTCCCTCTAAAGCATAGGTCCCTGTAGCATTGATGGCTAAATTATTGAAAGAAGTGCTACCAGAGGTAATAGCTCCTGAGCCTGTGAAAGTAACGGGTTGAGTCCCGGCATTGAAAGTCCCTCCGGCATTGGTGTAACTGCCGGCAATAGAAAGATCAGTGTTTTGGTCAAACGTTCCACCGGCTTGATCATAATTACCAGATAAAGTCAGGGCACCGTTTTGAATGAAAATGCCGGATCCTATAAGCACATTGGTTAATGTGGTGCTCCCACTAAGAATGGGCTCATTGGCTGCGCTTTTGATGATAACGGTTGAGCCGGCTTGCGGCACAGAATCAGTCGACCAGTTGGAAGCCGTGTCAAAATCGCTGGAACTTGTCCCCAGCCAAGTCATAAAAGGATACGCGCTGCCGCTGTAGCCCTCAGAATGAAGGTGTGGCAGTTCATTCGTATAGGCATCCCATACCGGAGTAAAGACAAAATCCCACTGTCCGGCAGTGCCTATAGCATAGACCGGGTTAAAGGGAGAATAAAAGTCCGCGGCACCATTGGAATCAAATGTGCCAAGTCCATTTTGATTATTGGAATCGGTGTAATAGGCATTAGTAATGGTGCTTGAACTATCGTTGGCACCAACAAGACCGCCGACATTACTAGTACCGCTTGCGCTGCTAACAGCAAAACTGTTAGTAATGCTGCTTGAGCCATCATTGGAGCCAACAAGGCCGCCGACTTGATTATTTCCGCTGGCACTGCCGGTGGTATAACTGTTGGCAATGCTGCTTGAATTATTATTTAAACCCACAAGACCGCCGACTTGATTATTTCCGCTGACACTGCCTGTGGCATAGGTGTTGGCAATACTGCTCGAATTATTACTTAAACCCACAAGGCTACCGACATTATTTTGTCCCGTGATATTAGCGTTTACCAGTCCGACATTCCCAACGGCAGCGCCTACTATCTCTCCCCAAAGGCCAACATCATTCGTTGACGGCAGATTGATGAATAAATTGGATATCGTGTAACCGTTGCCGTTGAAGGTGCCGGTGAATGGAGAATTGATTCCAATAGGAGCAAAGCCGCCACCTGAGTTCCAGTTTAGAGTCTGGCCGGCATCGATATTGTTGCCTAAGCTATAGCTCGCCCCTAAATTAAGGAACATTAATTGAAGCTGATAGGCGTCCTGGATGGCAGTGGCATATCTGAACTGTAACAGAGGATATGCATCATCGTCGCCAGACATCGCCCAGATATGGCCGGTGGTTGATGAGATATCCCATGGATTTGTGCCATTGTAGACAGCCTGACTTGAATTAAAGAAATCACTGGCACTACCGGCCTCCTGCCAGTACCCAACGCTTGTATTGGAAGCATTGTTGCCGATACCTTGGCTTAGGGAATTGTACCACCAATTATTCGTCAGGGGATTGCTACCATCGTCATATCCTATAAGCCCGCCGACATTACTATTGCCACTTACACTGCCGGTGGCATAGCTATTGTCAATGCTGCTTGAACTTCGATTGTAACCCACAAGGCCACCGACATTAGTACCATCCCCGCTTACACTGCCCGTAGCATAACTATTGTCGATGCTGCTTGAAGTATTATAACCAACAAGGCCGCCGACAGAATTACTTCCGCTGACACTGCCTGTGGCATAGCTGTTGGAGATGCTGCTTGAAACATTAGCACCAACAAGGCCACCAACATTACCACTCCCGCTTACAATATAAGCACTTCCTCTTACACTGCCTGTGGCATAGCTGTTATCAATGCTTGAATTATAATTTGAACCAACAAGACCGCCGACATTGCCACTGCCGCTGACACTGCCTGTGGCATAGCTGTTACCAATGCTTGAATTATAATTTGAACCAACAAGACCGCCGACAGAATTACTGCCGCTGACACTGCCTGTGGCATAGCTGTTATCAATGCTTGACTTATAATTTGAACCAACAAGACCGCCGATATTATTAGTGCCGCTTACATTGCCGTTAGCATAGCTGTTATCAACACTGCTTGAATAAATTAAACCAACAAGACCTCCCACTGCAAGACTACCACTTACACCACTTACATTGACGGTAGCATAGCTATTGTCAATACTACTTGACGAACCACTCAAACCTACCAGGCCGCCGACATAATTAGCTCCGCTGACACTGCCGGTAGCATAACCATTGTCGATGCTGCTTGAATTAGTAGCATAACCAACAAGAGCTCCGACTCCACTTTGTCCCGTAATATTGGCATTGACCAGTCCGACATTTTCAATAGTAGCCCCTGATGTATACCCAAACAGACCTACATCATTCGTTGTTGGAAGATTAATGAATAAATTAGAAATCGTGTAACTGTTGCCGTTGAAAGTGCCGGTGAATGGTGTGGAGTTATTCCCAATAGGGGTAAATCCTGTACCTAAATTCCAGCTGTCTGCAGTTGATGCATCAATGTCATTGGCAAGTCCAAAGATGCTCGATAGAAATCCTGCCATTCCTTGAAGGCCGTAGATGTCATAAATAAGATACGGGTCCATCCCTGTCCCCAAACCAGTAAAACGGTTGAATGTCCCCCCACTTAAAGAAAAATTATTGCCCACTGTAAAAGTGTTGGCAGGGTTTGAGACAAAAGCACCGCCCCCCTGGGAGAAGTTGCCACCAATAGAAAAATCGGCATTTTGATCATATGTGCCGCCAATTTGGAGATAGTTACCAGTTAATGTCAAAGCGCATTTTGAGTAAAGGTGCCGGAGCCAATGAGAAAATTGGCTAATGTAGTAATTTCACTAAGGGTGGGTTCATTGGTCCCATTTGCGATAATGACCGTTGAGCCAATGCCAGGCACTGAACCGGTAGACCAGTTGGAAGCTGTGTCAAAATCGCCGGAACTTGTCCCCAGCCATAAAGGATTTAAATTGCCTGAATGATTTTCCCAATGCAGGTGAGGTAATTCGTCCGTATAGGTGTCCCATATAGGAGTAAAGATGTCCCACCCACCTGCCGAACCTATCGCATAAACCGGATTTAAAGGAGAATAAAAGGCCGCGACTCCGCCGGATTCAAAAGTGCCAAAGCCGTTTTGATTATTGGAGTCAGTGTAGTAGGAGTTATTAATACTGCTTGGATTTTTACTCAAACCAACAAGGCCTCCGACATTACTACTGGCGCTGACACTACCGGTGGCATAGCTGTTGGTAATGCTGCTTGAATCAGTATTTTCACCAACAAGGCCACCGACATTACTACTACCGCTGACATTGCCGGTGGCATAGCTATTGGAGATGCTGCTTAAATTTTTATTATAACCAACTAGGCCGCCGATACTCCAACTTCCACTCCCACCACTGACATTGCCGGTGGCATAGCTATTAAAGATACTGCTGGAATTTCTGCTATAACCAACGAGGCCTCCGACTTCACTACTACCGCTGACACTGCCGGTAGCATAGCTGTTGGCAATGCTGCTTGAATTAACATTATAACCGACAAGGCCGCCGACTCTATTTTCACTGCCGCTGACACTGCCTGTGGCATAGCTGTTGTCGATGCTGCTTGAGTTATTATTATACCCCACAAGCGCACCGACATTATTTTGTCCAGTAATATTGGCATTGACCAGTCCGACATTTTCAATAGCAGCCCCTGATGTATATCCAAAAAGACCTACACCATTCGTTGTCGGAAGATTGATGAATAAATTAGATATCGTGTAACTGTTGCCGTTAAAGGTGCCGGTGAATGGTGTGGAATTATTCCCGATAGGGGTAAATCCTGCACCTGAATTCCAGTTGCTTGTAACTGTTGCATCAACGTCATTCGCAAGTCCAAAGGTGCTCGAGAGAAATCCTTCCATTCCTTGAAGGCCATAAACGTCATAAACAAGATATGGATTCCCCCCTGTACCTAAACCGGTAAAGCGGCTGAATGTCCCTCCACTTAAAGAAAAATTATTGCCCACTGTAAAAGTATTGGCGGGGTTTGAGACAAAAGCTCCCCCCTCTGAAAGAAGCTGCCTTCAATAGAAAAATTGGCATTTTGATCATATGTCCCCCCACCTTGGACATAAATACCAGATAATGTTAGGGCGCCGTCTTGAGTAAAAGTGCCGGAACCCATGAGTAAATTAGCTAATGTGGTTGTTTCACTAAGGATGGGTTCATTGGCCCCAGTATAAATGATGACCGTTGAGCCAATGCCCGGCACAGCATCATTAGACCAGTTGGAAGCCGTATCAAAATCGCTGGAATTTGTTCCCAGCCATAAAGGATTGCTGTTGCCTGAATGATGTTCCCAATGTAAATGAGGCAATTGGTCCGTATAAATATCCCATATGGGAGTAAAGATATCCCATCCATCTGCCGAAGTTATAGCGTAAACCGGATTAAAGAGAGAATAAAAGTCTGAAACACCATTGGATTCAAATATACCAAGGCCATTTTGATGGCTGGAATTAGTGTAATAGGAATTGGTAATGGTACTTGAACTTTTTAAACCAACAAGCCCGCCGACATTACTACTGGCGCTTGCACTGCCCGTGGCAAAGCTGTTAGTGATGCTGCTTGAATTATAATTTAAAACCAACAAGACCACCAACTTTACTGACCCCACTTACATTGCCGGTGGCATAGCTGTTGACGATACTGCTTGAATTATTATTATCCACCGGCAAGGCCGCCGACATTAAAACTTTACCGCTTACATTGCCGGTGGCATAGCTGTTGTCAATACTGCTTGAATTAACATTATATCCGGCAAGCCCACCGGCAACATTGTTACTGTTTACACTATCTGTGGCATAGCTGTTGGAGATGCTGCTCGAAGAAATTAAAACCAACCAGGCCGCCGACGCCAGCATTACCACTTACATCGCCGGTGGCATAGCTGTTGTCGATGCTGCTGGAGTTATTATTATAACCCACAAGCGCACCGACATTATTTTGTCCAGTAATATTGGCATTGACCAGTCCGACATTTTCAATAGTAGCCCCTGATGTATAGCCCAAAAGACCTACATCATTCGTTGTCGGAAGATTGATGAATAAATTAGATATCGTGTAACTGTTGCCGTTGAAGGTGCCGGTGAATGGTGTGGAGTTATTCCCAATAGGGGTAAATCCTGCACCTGAATTCCAGTTGCTTGTAACTGTTGCATCAACGTCATTCGCAAGTCCAAAGGTGCTCGAGAGAAATCCTTCCATTCCTTGAAGGCCATAAACGTCATAAACAAGATATGGATTCCCCCTGTACCTAAACCGGTAAAGCGGCTGAATGTCCCTCCACTTAAAGAAAAATTATTGCCCACTGTAAAAGTATTGGCGGGGTTTGAAACAAAAGCACCTCCACTCTGAGAAAAATTAGCACCGATAGAAAGATTAGCGTTTTGATCATATGTTCCGCCAATCTGGGTATAGTCACCGGTTAAAATCAGGGCACCGTCTTGAGTGAAAATGCCGGAACCCATGAGTAAATTAGCTAATGTAGTAGCTATACTGAGGATGGGTTCATTGGTCCCGCTTACGATGATGGCCGTTGAAGCAACTCCCGGCACAGCATCATTAGACCAGTTGGACGCAGTATCAAAATCACTGGAATTTGTCCCCAGCCAATAAGGAGTCAAACTGCCTGGATGATGTTCCCAATGTAAATGAGGGAATTCATTCGTATAGCTGTCCCATATGGGAGTAAAAAAGTCCCATCCGCCTGCCGTACCTATAGCATAAACCGGATTTAAGGGAGAATAAAAGTCCGCGGCACCATTGGGATCAAATGTGCCAAGGCCATTTTGATTATTGGAATCGGTGTAATAGGCATTAGTAATGGTGCCTGAACTATTGTCGTAACCAACAAGGCCGCCGACATTACTAGTACCGCTTGCACTGCCTGTGGCATAGCTGTTGTCGATGCTGCTTGTGTTATAACCAACAAGGCCGCCGACCCTACTGCTGCCGGTTACATTGCCACTGGCATAGCTGTTATCGATACGGCTTAAATAACCATTATAACCAGCAAGGCCGCCGATATCATAACTCCCACTGCCGCCACTTACATTGCCAGTGGCATAGCTGTTGGTGATGCTACTTGAATCACAACTATTACCCACAAGACCACCGACAACAGCAAACCCGCTTACATTGCCTGTAGCATAGCTGTTGGCGATGTTGCTTGAAAAACTACTCCAACCAACAAGGCCGCCCACATCATCATTTCCGTTGACACTGCCGGCGGCATAGCTGTTGTCGATGCTGCTTGTATTATTATAACCAACAAGGCCGCCGACTCTATAAGACCCATTTATACTGCTGGTGGCATAACTATTATCGATGCTGCTTGAATTATTCCAACCGACAAGGCCGCCAATATACTGATTACCGCTGACACTGCCTGTGGCATAGCTGTTGTCGATGCTGCTTGAATTAATATTTAAACCCACGAGGGCGCCGACATTATTTTTCCCCGTAATATTAGCATTGACCAGTCCGACATTTTCAATGGTAGATCCTGAAGCCTGCCCAAAAAGACCAACATCATTCGTTGTTGGGAGATCGATGGATAAATCAGAAATCGTGTAACTGTTAGCGTTGAAGGTGCCGGTGAATGGTGTCGTGCTGTTGCCAATAGGAGTAAATCCTGCATTATTATTCCAGCCGGAAGTGGCGCTCGCGTCAATAGCAGAAACTAATTGGAAAGAATCGCTCGGGGCATAGCCCATAAACTGCAGTTGATTCACATTATGAATGAGAAAAGGAATAGAAGGCGTGCCTCCGATAAAGGCGCCATTGTCCATATCTTGCCAGATAAGGTAAGGATATGTCCCTCCATTAATTGTCCAGAGACCATTGAAATCCCATCCGGCATTCGTGAAAGTAGATTTGGTTTGCAGGTTGGCAGTGGTTTCGGCGATGCCTGAGACATTGGCATTATTGCCCGTGCCCGTCATTGAATAATTGATAGTATGGTCAAAAAAGTCAGCAATGTAAGTGCCGCCACTATCATACCCTACAAATCCCCCGACGTTTGCGTTTCCCAAAACGAGACCAGTGGCATAGCTGTTATCGATGGTTGAATTATAATTCCCGCCAACAAGGCCGCCGACTTTGGTACTACCGCTATTACCGCTTACACTACCGGTATTATAGCTGTTGGCGACGCTGCTTGAATTACCATTGTAACCCACAAGGCCGCCGACAGTACTACTACCACTGACACTGCCGGCGGTATAGCTGTTGGCGACGCTGCTTGAATTACCATTCGCACCAACAAGCCCGCCTACATTACTGCCGCCACTAATAGTACCGGTAGCATAACTGTTGGCGATGCTGCTTGAATTAACATTAGAACCAACCAGACCGCCGACATTATTATTCCCGCTAACAGTGACGGTGGTATAGCTGTTGTCGACGCTGCTTGAATTACCATTATAACCAACAAGGCCGCCGACAGTACTATTACCGCTGACACTGCCGGTGGCATAGCTGTTGGCAATGCTGCTTGAATTAGTACTTAAACCCACGAGTGCGCCGACATTATTTTGTCCCGTGATGTTGGCATTAAGAAGCTGGACATTCTCAATGCTGGCTTGGTATGTATACCCAAACAGTCCAATATTATTCGTTGATGGGAGATTGATGAATAAATTAGAAATCGTGTAATTGTTGCCGTTAAAGGTGCCGGTGAATTCTCCAATGGGACTAAACCCTGCGCCTGAGTTCCAGTTGCTTGTGCTTGACGCATCAATGTTATGGCCAAGTTCAAACGTACTCGAAAGAAATCCTCCTATCCCTTCAAGGCCGTAGACGTCATAAATAAAATATGGGTCCATTCCTGTTCCCAAACCAGTGAATCGGTTGAATGTCCCTCCCGTTAAAGAAAAACTGTTACCTACTGTAAAAGTCTTAGTGATGTCTGAAATAAAAGCCCCACCACTCTGAGAGAAATTGCCTCCAACAGAAAGATTGGCATTTTGATTAAATATGCCGCCGATCTGACCATAGTTACCGGTTAAAGTCAAAACCGCATCTTGAGTGAAGATCCCTGAGCCTAGGAACAAATTAGCGAATGTAGTACTGTCACTAAGAGTAGGTTCATTGATCCCACTATAAATGATAACCGTTGAGCCAATGCCAGGTACTGAACCTGTAGACCAGTTGGAAGCTGTATCAAAATCGCTGGAATTTGTTCCCAGCCATAAAAAGTTCAAGTTGCCTGAATGGTTTTCCCAATGCAGATGAGGCAATTGGTCCGTATAGGTATCCCATATGGGAGTAAAGACGTCCCACCCGCCTGCCGTACCTATAGCGTAGACCGGATTTGCGAGAGAATAAAAAGCTGCGGCACCGCCGGCTTCAAAGGTGCCAAGGCCATTTTGATGATTGGAGTCGGTGTAATAGGCATTATCAATGTTGCTTGAATTATTATTATAACCCACAAGGCTGCCGACTTGATTACCAGTCCCGCTGACAGTGCCGGTGGTAAAGTTGTTGGTTATGCTTGAATAATAATCATTCGCACCAACAAGGCCGCCAACATCACTATTACCGCTTACATTGCCAGTGGCATAGCTGTTGGCGATGGTTGAATACCAATAATTTTTTCCAACAAGGCCACCGATATAATTAGCACCGCTTACAGGGCCTGTAGCATAGCTATTGGTGATGCTGCTTGAATTGCCATTGTAACCAACAAGACCGCCTATCCACGCACTTTCAATCCCCCCGCTGACAGTGCCAATAGCATAGCTGTTGGTGATACGGCTTGAACTTTGATTAAAACCAACAAGGCCACCGATATAATTAGCACCGCTTACACTGCCAGTGGCATAGCTGTTGTCGATATTACTTGAATTAACATTGTAACCAACAAGACCGCCCACTCCTTCACTTTCAATCCCTCCGCTTACAGTGCCTGTAGCATAGCTATTGGTGATGCTGCTTGAATTAACATTGTAACCAACAAGGCCGCCGACTTGGCTACTACCACTTACACTGCCAGTGGCATAGCTGTTGGTGATACGGCTTGAACTTTGATTAAAACCAACAAGACCGCCGACAGCATTATTCCCGCTTATATTGCCTGTAGCATAGCTGTTGTCGATGCTTGAAGTATAATTACCACCAATAAGGCCACCGACTTGACTACTTCCGCTTACACTGCCAGCGGCATAGCTGTTGGCAATGCTTGAATTATAATTACCACCAATAAGACCGCCGACTTGACTACTACCGCTTACACTGCCAGCGGTATAGCTGTTGGCGATGTTTGAATAATAACTATAACCCACAAGGCCGCCGACATCACTACTACCGCTTACACTGCCAGCGGCATAGCTGTTGGCAATGCTTGAATTATAATTACCACCAATAAGGCCGCCGACTTGACTATTACCGTTTACACTGTCAGCAGCGTAGCTGTTGGTAATGCTGCTTGAATTAGTATAACCAACAAGGCCGCCGACTTCATTATTGCCGCTTACATTGCCAGCAGCGTAGCTGTTGGTAATGCTGCTTGAATTAGTATAACCAACAAGGCCGCCGACTTCATTATTACCGCTTACATTGCCAGCAGCGTAGCTGTTGGTAATGCTGCTTGAATTAGTATAACCGATAAGAGCGCCAACGTTATTTTCTCCCGTGATATTAGCACTTATCAGTCCGACATTCTCAACGGCAGCTCCTACGATCTCTCCAAACAGACCAACACTATTTGTTAACGGAAGATTGATGAATAAATTAGATATCGTGTAACTGTTGCCATTGAAGGTGCCGGTGAATGGTGTGGAGTTATTCCCAATAGGAGTAAATCCTGCACCCGCGTTCCAATTACTCGTAGCTGATGCATCAATGTTATCGCCAAGTCCAAACGTGCTCGAGAGAAATCCTTCCATCCCTTCAAGGCCATAAACGTCATAAATAAGATATGGATTTCCCCCTGTACCTAAACCAGTAAAGCGGCTGAATGTCCCTCCCGTTAAAGAAAAACTGTTGCCCACTGTAAAAGTCTTGGTGGTGTCAGAAACAAAAGTACCGCCACTCTGAGAAAAATTACCGCCAATAGAAAGATCGGCGTTTTGATTATATGCCCCCCCAGCTTGGCCATAGTTACCAGACAATGTCAAGGCCCCGTCTTGAGTGAAGGTGCCGGAGTCCATGAGTAAATTAGCTAATGTGGTTGTTTCACTAAGGATGGGTTCATAGGCCCCACTATAAATGATGACCGTTGAGCCAATGCCCGGCACAGAGCCATCAGACCAGTTGGAAGCCGTGTCAAAATCGCTAGAGTTTGTCCCCAGCCAATAAGCCGTCGAATCACCTGAATGATGTTCCCAATGTAGATGAGGCAATTGGTCCGTATAGGTATCCCATAGGGGAGTAAAGATATCCCACTCGCCTGCCGTACCTATAGCATAAACCGGGTTCCCGGGAGAATAAAAGGCTGCGGCACCGCCAGGTTCGAAAATACCAAGGCCATTTTGATTATTAGAGTCGGTGTAGTAAGAGTTATTGATGCTGCTTGAAGTATCATTGTAACCAACAAGGCCGCCGACATTACTACTGGCGCTTACACTGCCCGTGGCAAAACTATTAGTGATGCTGCTTGAATTAGTATTTTGACCAACAAGGCCGCCGACATAATTACTCCCGCTTACACTGCCGGTGGCATAGCTGTTATCGATGCTGCTTGAATAGAAATTGTCACCAACAAGGCCTCCGACTTAACCATCACCACTTACATTGCCAGTTGCATAGCTGTTAGTGATGCTGCCTGAACAATTAAGGCCAACAAGGCCACCGGCACGAATACCACCAATGCCACTTACTCTACCTGTGGCATAACTATTGGCGATACTGCTAGAATCATTACCACCAACAAGGCCACCAGTATTATCACCACCGTTTACACTACCAGTGGCATAGCTATTGGTGATGTTTGATCAACATTATATCCAACAAGGCCGCCGACAAGATTACCGCCGCTTACAGTGTCTGTGGCATAACTGTTAGTGATACTGCTGCCTGACCAATTAAGGCCAACAAGACCACCAACGTATTCTCACTCCCGCTTACACTGCCGGTGGCATAGCTATTGTCGATGGTGGTTGAATTTTTACTATACCCACAAGGCTGCCGACCCAATTTTCTCCTCCCGTGACATTAACATTGATAAGTCCAACATTCTCTATAGTCGCTCCTGATGTATACCCAAAAAGACCTACACCATTTGTTGTTGGAAGATTAATGAATAAATTAGATATCGTGTAACTGTTGCCGTTAAAAGTGCCGGTGAACGGTGTAGAGCTGTTTCCAATGGGAGTAAATCCTGCATCAGCATTCCAGCCAGAGGTGGCACTAGCGTCAATATCAGAAGCTAATTGGAAGGATGCGCTGGGCTCATAGTCCATAAACTGCAGTTGATTCACATTATGAATAAGAAAAGGAATGGGCCCAGTGCCGCCGATAAAGGGGCCATTGTTCATGTCCTGCCATATTAGGGTAGGATACGCAAGTCCTGCACCGTCTTTCCATAAACCGTTAAAGTCCCAAGTTGAATATACCGCCTGTGTAGAGCTATAAGAAATCACCAGCGCTGCCAGCCTTCTGCCATTGCCCGCTATTTGTATTAGGGCCATAGTTTCCTATGCCATTATTCAAAGAATTGTACCACCAGTTATTTGTCAGAGTGCTAGAGCCATCGTCATATCCTATAAGCCCGCCGACATCACTACCGCCGGTTACATTGCTCGTGGCATAGCTATTGTCGATACTGCTTGAATAATTATAACCCAACAAGGCCGCCGACTTGACTATTTCCGTTTACACTGCCAGTGGCATAACTATTGCTGATGCTACTTGAATAATTATAACCCACAAGGCCGCCAACATCATCAAGACCATAACCACTAACACTACCAGTGGCATAACTGTTAGTGATGCTGCCCAAAGAACTATTACCAACAAGGCCGCCGATATTACTACTTCCGCTTACACTGCCTGTGGCATAGCTGTTGGCGATGCTTGAACCATTGCCACCAACAAGGCCACCGACATTACCATTACCATTTATACTACCAGTGGCATAGCTGTTATCGATGCTGCTTGAATTTTCATTATAACCAACAAGACCACCGACACCATAAGTCCCACTTACATTGCTTGTGGCATAGCTGTTGTCGATACTGCTTGAATTTCCATTATAACCAACAAGGCCGCCGGCACCATAACTCCCGCCGCTTACCCTGCCTGTGGCATAGGTATTGTCGATGCTGCTTGAATTATTACTATAACCCACAAGGGCACCGACTCCATTTTGTCCTGTAATATTGACGTTAAGAAGCCCGACATTTTCAATAGTAGCTCCTGATGTATACCCGAACAGGCCTATATCATTCGTTGTCGGAAGATTGATGAATAAATTAGAAATCGTGTAACTGTTGCCGTTGAAGGTGCCGGTAAATGGCGTAGAGCTGTTGCCAATGGGAGTAAATCCTGTATCAGAATTCCAGCTGCTTGCAGTTGATGCATCAATGTCATTGTGAAGGCCAAATGTGTTTGAGAGAAATCCTCCCATCCCTTGAAGGCCATAAATATCATAGATAAGATACGGGTCTGCTCCTGTGCCTGAACCTGTGAATCTGTTGAATTCTCCTCCTTGCAAAGAGAAGCTCCCGCCAACAGAGAATGTTGTTTGTGTCGGATCAGCGATAAAGATACCGCTTGTTTGGATGAAATTGCCTGTGGTTGCGATCCCATCCGTTACGGTATAGGTCCCTGTAGCATTGACATTTAAGTTGTTAAACACAGTGCTGCCAGAGGTAATTGTTCCTGAACCTGTGAAAGTAACGGGTTGAGTCCCGGCATTGAAAGCCCCTCCGGCATTAATGTAACTGCCACCGATGGAAAGATTGGTGTTTTGATTGAATGTCCCGCCGGTTTGAACGTAGCTACCGGATAAAGTCAGGTCATTATTTTGAGCAATGCTGCCGGTATAGCCTGATGTGATCACAAGACTGCCGATGTTGCCTCCAAAAGCATCAATGGTTGAATCATCCAGGCTTGTGGCATTAAACAAAACCTTGCTTATTGCAGTCGGTACAATATCCTTGCTCCAGTTGGCGGCATCAGACCAGTTGCCGGAGCCGGACCAGATATTATAAGAGAAGAGAAGATCGGGATACATAACACCTGTGGCCAGCCAGGTAGTAGTAAAATTCCAGGGAGTGGATCCTGTGTAAACAGGATTAGAGGGATTGAAAAAATCACTTGGGCCGGCGGAATCATAGGTGCCAAGGCCATTTTGATGATTAGAGTCTGTGTAGTAAGAGTTAACAAAGCTGTTTGAATTAGAAGCATAACCAACAAGCCCACCAACATTACTACTACCGCTGACATTGCCCGTAGCATAGCTGTTAGAGGTGTAAGAATATGCATTATTATAACCAATAAGGCCGCCGACATAATTACTCCCGCTGACACTGCCGGTGGCATAGCTGTCATCGATTTGACCAGAACCTTCATTATAACCCACCAGCCCGCCGACATCATTACCAGTGCTGTCTACATTGCCGGTGGCATAGCTGTTGGTGATGTTTGAATAAGAATTATAACCAACAAGTCCGCCGACACCATAACTCCCGGTTACACTGCCAGTGGCATAACTGTTAGCGATGCTGCTTGAATTAAAATTACAACCAATAAGACCTCCAACAAAACTGCCACCGCTTACACTGCCGGTGGCATAGCTGTTATCGATGTTACTTGAGTTTTTATTATACCCAACAAGACTCCCCACAAAACCAGATCCTGTGATGTTAGCGTTAAGAAGTCCCACATTTTCAATAGTAACTCCTGATGTATACCCGAACAGAGCTACATCATTCGTTGTCGGAAGATTGATGAATAAATTAGAAATCGTGTAACTGTTGCCGTTGAAGGTGCCGGTAAATGGCGTAGAGCTGTTGCCAACGGGAGTAAATCCTGTATCAGAATTCCAGCTGCTTGCAGTTGATGCATCAATGTCATTGTGAAGGCCAAATGTGTTTGAGAGAAATCCTCCCATCCCTTGAAGGCCGTAAATATCATAGATAAGATACGGATCTCCTCCTGTCCCTGAGCCTGTGAATCTGTTGAATTCTCCTCCTTGCAAAGAGAAGCTCCCGCCAACAGAGAATGTTGTTTGTGTCGGATCAGCGATAAAGATACCGCTTGTTTGGGTGAAATTGCCTGTGGCTGCGATCCCATCCGTTACGGTATAGGTCCCTGTAGCATTGACATTTAAGTTGTTAAACACAGTGCTGCCGGAGGTAATTGTTCCTGAACCTGTGAAAGTAACGGGTTGAGTCCCGGCATTGAAAGCCCCTTCGGCATTAATGTAACTGCCGCCGATGGAAAGATTGGCGTTTTGATTGAATGTCCCGCCGGTTTGAATGTAGCTACCTGATAAAGTCAGGTCATTATTTTGAGCAATGCTGCCGGTATAGCCTGATGTGATCACAAGACTGCCGATGTTGCCTCCAAAAGCATCAATGGTTGAATCATCCAGGCTTGTGGCATTAAACAAAACCTTGCTTATTGCAGTCGGTACAATATCCTTGCTCCAGTTGGCGGCATCAGACCAGTTGCCGGAGCCGGACCAGATATTATAAGAGAAGAGAAGATCGGGATACGTAACACCTGTGGCCAGCCAGGTATTAGTGAAATCCCAGGGAGTCCCTCCCGTATAGACAGGATTAGAGGTGTTAAAGAAAGCACTGGCGCTGGCAGCCTCCTGCCAATGCCCAACGCTTGTATTGGGGCCATAGTTTCCTATACCATTGTTCAGGGAATTGTACCACCAGTTATTCGTCAGGGTGTTAGTGCCATCGTCATTCCCTATAAGCCCGCCGACGTTACTACTGCCGCTTACACTGCCGGTGGCATAGCTATTGGCAATGTTGTTTGAACTAGTATTTTGACCAACAAGGCCTCCGACAGAATTATTACCGCTTACACTGCCAGTGGCATAGCTGTTGTCGATGCTGCTTGAAGTATTCATCCAACCAACAAGGCCCCCAACTCCATAAGCACTCCCATTTACACTGCCTGTGGCATAGCTGTTGTCGATGCTGCTTATATGCCCTTCATATCCAACAAGTCCGCCAACATAAGGGCCACCGCCGCTTACACTGCCAGTACTATAACTGTTGTCTATGCTTGAATTATAATTAAAACCAACAAGGCCGCCGACAGAATTGCCACTTCCGCTTATACTGCCTGTGGCATAACTGTTGGTGATACTTGAATTTTGATTTCCACCAACTAGTCCTCCGACATTATTAATCCCGCTAACACTGCTTATGGCATAGCTATTGTAAATACTGCCTCCCCAAAGAAAACCAACAAGGCCGCCGACCTATTACCATTCCCGTTTACACTGCCGGTGGCATAGCTGTTGTCAATGCTGCTTGAATTATAACTAGAACCAGCAAGGCCACCGACATTATTTTGTCCCGTGATAGTAGCATTAACCAGTCCGACATTTTCAATGGTAGCTCCTGATGTCTGCCCGAACAGGCCGACATCATTCATTGAGGGAAGATTAATAAATAAATTAGATATCGTATAATTGTTGCCGTTGAAGGTGCCGGTGAATGGTGAGGAGCTGTTTCCAATAGGAATAAATCCTGCTCCCAAATTCCAGCTTAGAGTCTGGGTGGCATCAATATTATTAGCTACGGTGTAAGTCGCTCCTAAATCAAGAAACATCAACTGAAGTTGATACGCATCCTCGATAGTGGTGGCATATCTGAATTGTAATAGTGGGAAAGCATTATTCTCACCCGACATCGCCCAGATATGACCGGTTGTTGATGAGATGTCCCAAGGACTTGTGCCATTGTAAACAGCTTGGGACGGATTAAAGAAATCACTGGCACTGCCCGCCTCTTGCCAATGCCCAACATTTATATTGGAAGCATTGTTGCCTATGCCATTGCTCAGGGAATTGTACCACCAATTATTTGTCAGGGTGTTGGTGCCGTCATCATAACCTATAAGCCCGCCGAAACTACCACTGCCGGTTACATTGCCAGTGGCAAAACTGTTGGTGATGCTGCTTGAATAGTTATTATTACCAACAAGGCCGCCGACATTCACACTCCCACTGACACTGCCAGTGGCATAGCTGTTGGCGATGCTGCTTGAACCATAATTAGTGCCAACAAGGCCGCCGACATTATAACTACCGCTGACACTGCCGGTGGCATAGCTGTTGACGATGCTGTTTGAATATCATTGTTACCAACAAGGCCGCCGACATTACCACCACTCCCGCTGACATTGCCTGTGGCATAGCTGTTGTCGATGCTGCTTGAATGATTATTATAACCAACAAGGCCACCGACCTGATTACCACTCCCGCTTCCATTTACATTGCCGGTGGCATAGCTATTGTCGATGCTGCTTGAATGATTATAACCAACAAGGCCACCGACGTAACTACTGCCGCTTACACTGCTGGTGGCATAGCTGTTGGCGATGCTGCTTGAACTATAATTAGTGCCAACAAGGCCGCCTACATTAGTATTACCACTTATAATACCGGTGGCATAACTATTATCGATGCTGCTTGAAGTATTACTATAACCAACAAGCGCACCAACATTATTTTGTCCCGTGATATTAGCATTTACCAGTCCGACGTTCTCTATAGTAGCCCCTGATGTATACCCCAAAAGACCTACACCATTCGTTGTTGGAAGATCGATGAATAAATTTGATATCGTGTAATTGTTGCCGTTGAAAGTACCGGTGAAAGGTGTCGTGCTGTTGCCAACGGGAGTAAATCCTGCGCCTGAGTTCCAGTTCGTTGTCCCTGTTGCATCAATGTTATTGGCAAGTTCAAAAGTGGTGCTCGACACATAATCTTCCATCGCTTGGAGTCCATAAACGTCATAAATAAGATACGGGTCTAATCCTGTACCCAAACCAGTAAATCGGTTGAATGTCCCTCCACTTAAAGAAAAACTATTGCCCACTGTAAAAGTTTTAGTGGTGTCGGAAATAAAAGCACCGCCAGTCTGAAAGAAGTTGCCATTAATAGAAAGATTGGCATTTTGATTGAATGTGCTGCCATTTTGAATGTAGTTACTAGATAAAGTCAGGTCATTGCTTTGAGCAATGTTGCCGGTATAGCCGGATGTGATCACAAGACTGCCGATGTTGCCTCCAAAAGCATCAATGGTTGAATCATCCAGGCTTGTGGCATTAAACAAAACCTTGCTCATTGCAGTCGGCACAATATTCTTGCTCCAGTTGGCGGCATCAGACCAGTTGCCGGAGCCGGACCAAATATTATACAAGAAGAGGAGATCGGGATACATAACACCTGTGGCCAGCCAGGTATTAGTGAAATCCCAGGGAGCCCCTCCCGTATAGACAGGATTAGAGGTATTAAAGAAAGCGCTAGCGCTGGCAGCCTCCTGCCAATGCCCAACGCTTGTATTGGGACCAGTATTACCAATACCATTGCTCAGGGAATTGTACCACCAGTTATTCGTCAGAGTGCTATTGCCGTCGTAAGATCCTATAAGCCCGCCGACATTACTGCCACCGCTTACACTGCCAACGGCATAGCTGTTGGCTATACTACTTGAATTACTGTTGTACCCAACAAGTCCTCCAACATCTTCATATCCACTTACACTACCGGTGGCATAGCTGTTGGTGATGCTTCCTCCATAAGTATTACTACCAACTAGGCCACCGAAATCATTATAGCCACCGCTGACACTGCCGGTGGCATAGCTGTTGGCAATGCTAGCCCCCCAAGCATTAGAACCAACAAGACCACCGATTGCACTATAACCACCGCTAACACTACCAATGGCATAGCTATTGCTGATACTACTTCCCCAGCCATTAAAGCCGACCAAACCGCCGACACCAACATTAGCCCCACCACTATCCGTAAGTCTTACATTACCGGTGGCATAGCTGTTGGTAATACTACTTCCATTGACATTATCCCCAACAAGACCGCCAACAGAACTACTACCGCTTACACTATCAGTAGCATAACTGTTAGTGATGCTGTTTGAAAGATCACTGTAACCGATAAGACCGCCGACTCCATTACCGCTCCCGCTTACACTACCTGTGGCATAACTATTGTCGATATTGCTTGAATAAGCAATAAAACCAGCAAGGGCGCCGACTGAATTCCCTCCCGTTATATTAATATTTAAAAGCCCGACATTTTCTAAAGTGGCTCCTGATGTATATCCAAATAATCCTACGTTACTCGTTGAGGGGAGATTGATGAATAAATCAGATATCGTGTAACTGTTGCCGTCAAAGGTGCCGGTGAAAGGGGTCGTGCTGTTGCCAACGGGGGAAAATCCTGTACCAGAATTCCAGTTGCTTGTTCCTGTTGCATCAATGTTATTGGCAAGTCCAAACGTTGTGCTCGACAGATAATCTTCCATCGCTTGGAGTCCATAGACGTCATAAATAAGATACGGGTCAATGCCTGTTCCCGAACCAGTAAAACGGCTGAATGTTCCCCCCGTTAAAGAAAAACTATTGCCCACTGTGAAAGTCTTGGTGGTGTCGGAAACAAAGGTACCGCTACTTTGCGAGAAGTTGCCGCCAATAGCAAGATTGGCGTTTTGATCATATGTTCCCCCAGCTTGGCCATATTGACCAGACAAGGTCAGATCACCATTTTGAGTAAAGGTCCCGGAGTCTATAAGTAAATTGGCTAATGTGGTAGTGGTACTGAGGGTGGGGTCATTGGCGCCGCTATAAATGATCACCGTTGAGCCAATGCCCGGCACAGCATCATTAGACCAGTTGGATGCCGTATCAAAATCACCGGAATTTGTCCCCAACCAGTAAGGAGTGAAGTTGCCTGAATGATGTTCCCAATGTAAATGAGGCAGTTGGTCCGTATAGGTATCCCATAGGGGAGTAAAGATATCCCACTCGCCTGGCGTACCTATAGCATAAACCGGATGCCCGGGAGAATAAAAGGCCGCGGCACCGCCGGGTTCAAAGGTGCCAAGGCCATTTTGATAATTGGAGTCCGTGTAATAGGCATTGTTGATACTGCCTGACTGATTATATCCAACAAGGCCGCCGACATCACTACTTCCGCTAACACTGCCAGCAGCAAAGCTGTTGGTGATGTTAGAATAATAATTATAACCCACAAGGCCGCCGACACTACTACTTCCGCTTACACTGCCAGCGGCAAAGCTGTTGGTGATGTTTGAATAAGAATTATAACCTACAAGGCCACCGACTTGATTATTCCCAGTTACACTACCGCTGGCATAACTGTTATCAATGCTGCATGAATTATAACTTCCACCAACAAGGCCGCCGATACTGCTACTCCCGCTGACATTGCCGGTGGCATAGCTGTTGTCGATGCTGATTCTATAATTATTTTGACCAACAAGGCCGCCGACTTGATTACTCCCGCTGACATTGCCGGTGGCATAGCTGTTGGTAATGCTGTTTGCATTATAATTATACCCAACAAGGCCGCCGACTTGATTACTCCCGCTGACATTGCCGGTGGCATAGCTATTGGCAATGGTGTTTGAATTATAATTATACCCAACAAGGCCGCCGACATTATAATTCCCGTTTACACTGCCTGTAGCATAGCTGTTGTTGATGCTGATTCTATAATTATTCATACCCACAAGGCCGCCGACACTAGTATTCCCATTTACACTACCGGTGGCATAGCTGTTGTCGATGCTGCTTGAATTAACATTGTAACCAACAAGGCCGCCGATATTATTACCATTATTTCCGCTTACACTGCCGGTGGCATAACTGTTATCAATGTTGCTTAAATACTGATTTACGCCAACAAGGGCACCGACATTATTTTGTCCCGTGATATTGGCATTGATTAATCCGACATTCTCAATAGTAGCTCTCCATGTATACCCAAAAAGGCCGACATTACTTGCTGTAGGAAGATTAATGAATAAATTAGAAATAGTGTAATTGTTACCATTGAAGGTGCCGATAAATCCTGCAGAACTGTTGCCAATAGGAGTAAATCCTGCTCCTAAATTCCAGTTGCTCGTAGCTGATGCATCAATATTGTTGGCAAGCCCAAACGTACTCGAAAGAAATCCTCTCATCCCTTCAAGCCCATAAACGTCATAAATAAGATACGGGTCAATGCCTGTTCCCAAACCAGTAAAACGGCTGAATGTTCCCCCCGTTAAAGAAAAACTATTGCCCACTGTGAAAGTCTTGGTGGTGTCGGAAACAAAGGTACCGCTACTTTGCGAGAAGTTGCCGCCAATAGCAAGATTGGCGTTTTGATCATATGTTCCCCCAGCTTGGCCATATTGACCAGACAAGGTCAGATCACCATTTTGAGTAAAGGTCCCGGAGTCTATAAGTAAATTGGCTAATGTGGTAGTGGTACTGAGGGTGGGGTCATTGGCGCCGCTATAAATGATCACCGTTGAGCCAATGCCCGGCACAGCATCATTAGACCAGTTGGATGCCGTATCAAAATCACCGGAATTTGTCCCCAACCAGTAAGGAGTGAAATTGCCTGAATGATGTTCCCAATGTAAATGAGGCAGTTGGTCCGTATAGGTGTCCCATAGGGGAGTAAAGATATCCCACTCGCCTGGCGTACCTATAGCATAAACCGGATGCCCGGGAGAATAAAAGGCCGCGGCACCGCCGGGTTCAAAGGTGCCAAGGCCATTTTGATGATTGGAGTCGGTGTAATAGGCATTGTTGATACTGCCGGACTGATTATACCCAACAAGGCCGCCGACATTACTACTGGCGCTAACACTGCCAGTGGCAAAGCTGTTGACGATGCTGCTAGAATTAGTATTATTATCACCAACAAGGCCGCCGACTTGATTACTCCCGCTCACATTACCGGTGGCATAGCTGTTGGCGATACTGCCTGAATAATCATTTTCACCCACAAGGCCGCCGATACTACCACTCCCGCTGACACTGCCGGTGGCATAGCTGTTGTCGATGCTGCCTAAATAATTACTACCCACAAGGCCGCCAACATCACTACTACCGCTTACATTGCCGGTGGCATAGCTGTTGGCGATGGTTGAATCCCAACGAGCTAAACCAACAAGGCCGCCGACTTGATTGCTCCCGCTTACACTGCCAGTGGCATAGCTATTGTCGATGTTGCTTGAATTAAAATTATAACCCACAAGGCTACCGACTCCATTTTGTCCCGTAATATTGGCATCGACTAATCCGACATTCTCAATGGTAGCTTCTGAAGTTTGCCCAAACAGTCCTACACCATTCATTGTCGGAAGATTGATGAATAAATTAGATATCGTGTAATTATTACCGTTGAAGGTGCCGGTGAATCCTTCAATGGGAGTAAACCCTGCCCCGGCATTCCAGCCGGAGGTGGCATTGGCGTCAATAGCAGAAGCTAATTGGAAATAATCGCTTGTGGCATAGCCCATAAACTGCAGTTGATTCACATTAGAAATCTGGAACGGATGCGCACTGGTCCCTCCGATAAAAGCACTGCCGTCTCCCATGTCCTGCCACAAGAGATGCGGATATTCATTAGTATTGATCGCCCAAAGACCATTAAAGTCCCAACCGGCCCCCGTAAAAGCAGATGTGGTTTGCATATTAGCCGTAGATTCGCCACTGATGCCTGAGACATTGCTATTATTGCCCGTGCCTGTCAATAATGAATTGACAGTATTGTTAAAAAAGTTAGCGGTATACGTGCCGCCGCTATCATACCCTACCAATCCTCCAACGTTTGTTGATCCGGATATCAATCCAGTAGCATAACTATTGGCAATGCTGCTTGAAGAATTATCACCAACAAGCCCGCCGACATTATTAGCACTCCCGCTGACACTGCCGGCGGCATAGCTGTTGTCAATGCTACTTGAATTAGCATTATAACCAACGAGGCCTCCAACATAACTACCAGCGCTGACATGGCCAGTGGCATAGCTGTTGGCAATGCTGCTTGAATAATTTTCACCAATAAGGCCGCCGACATAACCAGCACCGCTGACATTGCCAATGGCATAGCTGTTGGCAATGCTGCTTGAAGAATTATCACCCACAAGGCCGCCGACACAATTAGCAGTGCCGCTTACGCTGCCTGCGGCATAGCTGTTGTCGATGCTGCTTGAATAAAAATTGCCACCAATAAGCCCGCCGACATAAAAAAATCCGCTTACATTGCCGGTGGCATAGCTATTGTTGATACTGCTTGAATTAACATTATAACCAACAAGGCCTCCTGCATATGAATTCCCAGGCGGGCCGCTTACACTTACACTGTCAGTGGCATAGCTGTTGACGATGCTTGAATTTTGATTTAACCCAACAAGTCCGCCGACATCATTACCATTTCCGCTGACGCTGCCGGTGACATAGCTGTTGGCGAGGCTTGAATAATAATTGCTACCAACAAGCCCGCCGACATTATTTTGTCCCGTGATGTTGGCATGAAGAAGCCCGACATTCTCAAGGATAGCTCCCCACGTATACCCGAACAAACCCACATCATTCGTTGATGGCAGATTGATGAATAAATTAGAAATCGTGTAGTTGTTACCGTTAAAGGTGCTATTAAATTGTATAGAGTTGTTTCCAATAGGAGTAAATCCTGCCCCTGTGTTCCAGTTGCTTGTGGTTGATGCATCAATGTCATGGCCAAGTTCAAAGGCGCTTGAGAGAAAGCCTCCCATCCCTTCAAGGCCGTAGACATCATAAATAAGATACGGATTTTGCCCTGTACCCAAACCAGTAAAACGGCTGAATGTGCCTCCGGTTAAAGAAAAATTGTTGCCTACTGTAAAAGTATTGGCGGGCGGTGAGGTAAAAATACCACCACTTTGAAAAAAGTTGCCTTCAACAGAAAGGGTGGCGTTTTGATTGAATGTCCCGCCAGCCTGGGCATAGTTACCAGTTAACGTCAGAGCATTATTTTGAGTGAAGGTGCCGGAACCTATAAAAAAATTAGCTAATGTGGTGATTTCATTAAGGGTGGGTTCATTGCTTGCGTTGGCGATGATGACCGTTGAACTACTCCCCGGCACAGAATTATCAGACCAGTTAGATGCGGTATCAAAATCGTTGGAACTTGTCCCTAGCCAGTAAGGCACAAAGTTGCCTGAATGATGTTCCCAGTGTAGACGAGGCAATTCATCTATATAGGTATCCCATAGAGGCGTAAAGATATCCCACCCACCTGCCGTACCTATCGCATAAACCGGGTTTGCAGGAGAATAAAAAGCCGCAGCACCGCCGGATTCAAATATGCCAAGACCATTTTCATGATTGGAGTCGGTGTAATAGGAGTTAACGATGCTGCTTGAATTATCATTGTAACCCACAAGCCCGCCGACAGCACTACTACCGCTTACACTGCCCGTGGCAAAACTGTTGGTAATGCTGCTCGAATCAACATTACCCCCCACAAGGCCGCCGACATTATTAGCACTCCCGCCGGCACTGCCGGTGGCATAGCTGTTGTCGATGCTTGAATTATAATTTCTACCCACAAGGCTGCCGACATTAGCTCCCCCGCTGACACTGTCGGTGGCATAGCTATTGGCGACACTGCTTGAATTCAGATTATATCCAACAAGACCGCCGACTTGATCACCACTTCCGCTAACACTGCCGGCAGCATAACTTCCAATGATGCTGCTTGAATTAGTACTTAAACCCACAAGGGCGCCGACATTATTTTGTCCCGTGATATTGGCATTTATAAGTCCTGTATTCTCAATGCCGGCACCTGATGTATACCCAAAAAGACCGACATTATCTGTTGATGGCAGATTGATGAATAAATTAGAAATCGTGTAAATGTTGCCGTTGAAAGTACCGGTAAATGGTGTAGAGCTATTGCCAACGGGAGTAAACCCGCTATCAGCATTCCAGACGGAGGCGGCACTGGCGTCAATGTCCGAAGCTAATTGGAAAGATGCGCTAAGCTCATAGTCCATAAACTGCAGTTGATTGACATTATAAATGAGAAAAGGAATAGCAGGAGTGCCGCCGATAAAGGAGCCATTGTTCATGCCCTGCCATACTAAGGTAGGATACGCAAGTCCTGCGCCATCCTTCCATAAACCGTTAAAGTCCCAGGGCGTATCGCCATTGTAGACAGCATGGCTTGAATTATAGAAAGCGCTGGGGCCGCCAGATTCAAAAGTACCCAGGCCATTTTGATTATTGGAGTCTGTGTAGTAGGAGTTATTGATACTGCTCAAATAATTAGAACCAACAAGACCGCCGACGTTACTACTACCGTTTACGCCGGCAGTGGCAAAACTGTTATCAATGCTTGAATAAGAGTTGGAACCAACCAGCCCGCCGACATTACTACCGGCGCTGACACTGCCGGTGGCATAACTGTTGTCGATGTTTGAATAATAATTTCGACCAACAAGGCCGCCGACGTCATTATTCCCGCTGACACTGCCGGTAGCATAGCTGTTAGTAATGCTGCCTAAATTATTATTATATCCCACCAGGCCGCCGACCTGATTACCACTCCCGCTGACATTACCCACAGCATAGCTATTGTCGATGAGACCTGATCTAATATTATAACCCACCAGGCCGCCGACAGTATTATTCCCGCTCACATTACCGGTGGCATAGCTGTCGGTAATGCTGCTTGTATAATAATTTCTACCCACCAGGCCGCCGACTTCATTATTTCCGCTCACATTACCGGTGGCATAGCTGTTGACGATGCTGCTTAAATAATCATTTTCACCCACCAGGCCGCCAACGATATTACCACTCCCGCTGACACTGCCCGTGGCATAGCTGTTGTCGATGGTGCTTGCATTATAATTAAAGCCGACAAGGCTACCGACATAATTTTGTCCCGTGATATGGGCATTAACCAATCCGACATTTTTAATGGTAGCTCCTGATGTATAGCCGAAAAGACCAACATCATTGGTTGAAGAAAGGTTAATGAATAAATTAGATATCGTGTAATTGTTGCCGTTGAAGGTCCCTTTAAATGGTGTAGAGCTATTGCCAATGGGAGTAAATCCTGCCCCGGAATTCCAGCTTGATGTGTCAGCAGCATTGATGTTGTTGGCCAATTCATAATAAGCATTAGGGGTATTGACGATATACTCCAATCCACCCCACACAGGCGAATCCGAGTAAATCATATACGGATCACTTGAAGTGCCATTGCCCTGGTAACGCGAAAAAAGCGCGTAGTTATTGGTTTGCAGGGTGTTCACACTAAAAGAAGCGCCTGTTGAGGTAAAAATCTTGTCGTTGACAGTTGAAGAGTTGAGCGTCAGCAGATTAACGCCTGTGATAGAACCGTCTAACGTGTCATTCTCTCCTGTGTACATGGTCAGATTGAAATTGTTGCCTGTCAAGGGGTTGGTGTTCATCACAATTTCACCGGATTGAGCGCCTCCGGAATCTGCCTGCAAGGTGGTGTCTCCGGTCAGGCTCACGGCACCGGTCAAATCGATATCGCCTACATCCGCAATTGTCCCACTAATAGACCCAGAAATATTGATCGCCCCATCAAGATTGTTAAAATACCCATGACCAACATCCAGCACCCCTGTGGAATGAAAAGTCTCGGCTTGCTCTATCATACTGGCTGCTTGGATCGTCCCGCTGTTGTTAATGGCGCCACTGGCAGTCAGTTCAACTATGCCTCCCTGTTCAGCGACATTATTGGCTTGTAGAACTCCGGTGTTATTCACAATCTGTTCAAGGGTTGTCTCCAGCAATTCCGCTGTCATCTGGATCCGTCCGCCGTTGGCATATATCTTGCCGCTATTGACAATCTGCGCTTTGCTTTTACCACTGCTGTTGGTCAGCTGTTGCGCCAAGCCCTGATCTATCACCAGATTGACCAATCCCCCTTGATCAAAACTAACCGTGGCTTGCTGGCCTGAGCCTAACGCCACTGTTCCCATATACGCCGTAATCGTTCCCTTGTTCACCACTCGGTCTGCCAATAAAATGATATATCCCCCATTGGCAATATTAATATTGGCCTCATTGAGGATCTCCGCAGGGTTAAGACCTGGAATTTTTTCAAACTGATAGTTGCCGCTCATGAATAAATTGTTCTTCATATCCAGGGTAGAGGCAATCAGCCCTCCCACATTGACATTGGCGGATTGGCCGATAAAAATGCCCATCGCGTTGATCAAAATAATGTTCCCGTTGGATAGCAGAGAGCCCAAAATATCCGTGCGGCTGCCGGTGATATCACGCAGCATGATGTCATTGACTCCCTGGATCACATCGACGGTTACACCGGAGGGTATGCTGGTATTACCTTGAAGAATGGCACGGCCGGTGGCGGTAATGGTAACGGTATTGCCATTAGTGCTGACAGTGGCATTGCCTTGGACCACATTGACATTAAAAGCAAATCCGGGGCTGGGGACAATGGAGAGGAAAAAGAATGCAATGGCTGTGATGCAATGAATAATTTTTTTCACAAAAAGCCTCGCATATTTTTATATATACCCCAAATTAAAGTATACAATACATTTCTTTGCTATGAAGTATAAAGTGAACTATTTTATATGGGTATTTTAGGCGGGAATTACAAAAAGGGTTCTATGAATGCGGGTTCATAACGGACCATGCGGTAAATCCATTGCCTACGACCAAAATTTTCCGGATGCTGGGAATTGGACGCATTTTGCCCATCAGGATGGTAATACTCCCACACCACCCGGCCTTCACGCGTGATCTCAAAAACACGCCCCCGCTCGCTCTCGGTTATCAGCGTATTGCCGTTAGCAAGCCTCTGCACATATCCCTGAGACAATGTAAAAAACCCGTCCGCGCGGTATTGCCACATCACTTTTTTCGTGACCGGGTCAAGTTCAATGATACGGCTCCAACCTCGGTACCGGCCATTATCAAAAATAATGATCCTCCCGTCCGCCAGCATGGTTGGGGCATGCTGGCCCTGCAGGCCATCGGGAATCTCTTGGGCAATGCATGTCCAGACGACCTTATGCGTATCCTGGTCTAAAATCAGGACCATGCTGCCATGACGGAAACTGATCAACCAGTTGCCGGCGCGAAACCGCGGATCCTTGCTTCCCAGCAATGTTTCCGGGAGAAGTTGGAACGAATTCATGCGGTAATAATCATAGTTGCCTCCCCACGGGGTTGCTGATTTGCGGCCCGGAGGCTCCGGGAGGAAAAATATCTTGGGCCGGTCAAGTTCAAGAGCACGATGGTATTGTTTGAGTTGGGACAAATGCTCATAGGTGGACCATCTCATTATTTCATGACCGTCAAGAGCAAACTCAACCACAACACAAAAATCCACTTTCCTGCCATGAAAAAGGTGCATGTCTTTGGTTAACGTGATGATCGTGCCACGCGCCGTAAAAAAAATATCATGGTGGATCGGCATGTCTTTTTCCCAAATAACCTTGTCCTGCCAATCATACAAGCCCCAAATTATCGACTCATAATGGCGTTGCGCCACATACAGCCCCTGGGGCAAAATACGGCCCAGGTAACAGGCTTTCCAGGTTTTTAATACCCCTCCGTTGGTGTCTATCAAACGCCCATCGAATAAATTAAACCCGGGTGAGACCTTCTCCGGGACATAGGTATGCGCCCCGGATAATGATGCGTTAAACCGGGGTTCTTCTAATTCACGAAGATTCTGCTTAACAAGGTCAATAAAACTCATGCCTATTTCCCGCCGATCTTCAAAAGTGTCAGGACACCTAAGATTATAATAAAAACAGCGATAGTCTTTTTTAATTTATGTGTAGGGATATATTTTACCGTCAAGCCCGCTCCAATGACTGCAGGAATCGCCCCCAGCCAAAGCATAAATATCAAATGCCAGTTGATAGGCTTGCCCATGATAAAATAGAGCATAAACCCGACAAAACATGTCATGGCCTTTGCCAATGCCGTCATACCTATAACATTCTTAGCGTCGATCCCTGACAACACTTGCCCGCCTGTCAACAACGGGCCAAATCCGCCGCCTGATATGCCTTTGTTAAATGAGGCTATAGTCCCCAGCGCCAAAATCTTCTTCCAAGAAAACTTGAATACTTTATCGACGGTCAAAAGCATGAGTACGCCCATCGCAATGACAAGGCCCCCTATATACAAGGTCAGTATCCATTGCGGGACCGCTATGGCCACAAAAACGGAAATGACAACCCCTATTAAACTGAAAAGCCCTATAATCCCGGCTATTTTAAAATGATCGGATTTAAAATGTAAATCCACATTTTTAACCTGATGATGAACACAACAGGCCACCATGTCTGTCAAAAATTGCGAGGCTAATACCACCGGGATAACAACCAAGGGTTTATACCCCATCAAAATCAGGATAGGCGCCAGTGCCGTGCCATAGCCGCCGCCCAAACCTGAATCCAAATAGCCACAAATAAAAGCAATGAACAATATCAGCATGTATTTTTAGTTCCTCATGAGGCGGGTTTAAGCCAACGATCTATCTGGGCTTTAGGATAACGGATCATGCGATAAATTTCCTGCCTTAATCCCCATTTCTTTTCGTCTGTCGAATTCGTCTTGTTCTGCTTGTCAGGATGATAATATTCCCAAACGGTTTTTTTGTCGGGGGTCATCTCAAACACATACCCTTTTTCCGCTTCGGTGATCAACATGTTCCCATTGAGCAGTTTCTGCACATAGCCTTGAGACAGTGTATAAAAATTTTTGTCCCGGTATTCCCAGACAGGTTTGAGGGTCACAGGATCAAGTTCAATGATCCGCGACCATTTGCGGTAACGGCCATTGTCGAAAATCATAATATTACCGTTTTCCAGCATCTGCGGCGCATGCGGGCCCTCCAGACGGTCCGGGACCTGGTCATAAACTGCCCGCCAGAGAATTTGCCGGGTGTCCTGGTCTAAAATAAAAACCATGCTGCCGTGCCGGAAGCTGATCAACCAATTGCCCGGACGAAAAGCCGGATGGAGCCCTTGCCTGGCATTAGGCGGGATAATGCTTAACGCATTTAAATGGTAATAATCGTAACTGCCGCCCCAAATACTTTTTTTCTCACGGTGTTCTTCAGGAATAATAAACGTATGGGGCATATCCAACTCCAGGGGTTTATGGAAGCGCTGAAACTCTTTAAGATGGTCCCATAAAGAAAAACGCGTGAGCAGAGCTCCCTCTTTGTCAAATTCAAGAATCACGTCAAATTCAACATCGCGGCCCTGGTATTGATGGACCTCCTTGGTAAATGTGATAATTGTTCCCTTGGGGGTCAGGACAAGGTCATGATGGATGGGAAAATTTTTCTCCCAAATAACTTTATCATCCCACGTATATCTGCCCCAGAGAGGCGCTTCAAAAGATTTTTGCGCGTAATAATCCCCTGTTTGCGGGTCGATCACACCTAAAAAAATATTTTTCCATTTTTTAACCACATGCCCCTGCATGTCTATCAGTTTGCCTTCATACAAACTATACCCATCATATATGCGCATGGCATCATGAATATGGGCCCCGGAAAGGGAAGCGTCGAAAGGCGCAATGGCCGGTTCATACAATATATAAAAAATAACGGCCCCTGTTGCGGCTATCAAACCCAACACCCCTGCCAGAAATAACAAACGATGCTTGCGCCACAGAGTACGGATCGTTTTCCCGACGATGTTACGGAAAAAATGTATCACGAATGCTGAGGCCAATGCGCAGAAAGCGCCTATAGTAGCGAGGATGGAGCTGATCAGATACCCGCCTGATCCGGGATCGATGTAAGCGTAAGCGTAAGTAGGGCAAAAAATGGCCGGAAACAAAAAGAAGATAAATGTTTTGGAAAGCATCCTAATTTCTTTGGTCAGGTTGGAGTATTTGTTTTAAATTTTTAATCCTTTTTAAATGTGATTTTTCTTGAGCAATAATTTTCTCTAAAACTTTACTAAACTGTTCTGAATAAGCCCCGAGGATCTCGCTGTAAACCTCTACGGCCAATTCTTCACCATTGATGGCAATTTCTAAGGCTTGTGGCATATCAATCTGTTGATTATAGATCATTGCCCTCTTGAGTCTTTTAATTCCAGATTTCATCATCCCGGCGATATTAACGTGATATGCATAAACTTCTTCCGAAGCCTTGGTATCTTGGGCAATACTCAGGAAGTCTTTTTCATGCTTCTTTTCACTTTTAGCTAAATATGAAAACAATTCTTTGACGGCTTCATCTTTCGAAAAATCAGCCAATTGCTGATAAAAATGACCACCTTCCTTCTCCATTTCACTCGCCATTTCTGCTATTTGATAGGATGCAAAAGAATATTCCATGGATGATCCCTTTCTTTGTCCGCCTACTTTTTTTTAGGGAGGGACTTCTTTTTTGCTTTAGTTTTTTTAATGATAGGCGCTTGGGCGGCTCCAAGCTCTTTGGGCTTAGCCTCAATTTTTAATCCGGATAAGCGGATAACTTTACGACGAGAAAAGCAGTCTTGGCAATAGACCGGCCTATCTCCGCTGGGCTTAAAAGGAAGGGTGCATTCTTTTTTGCAATCAGCGCAAATCGCCGTGTGTGTCATTCTTTCTTTATTAACAGACGGCTTTGAAGCCAGTAAAGTGTCCAGCTTTTTGTCGAGCACAATCAGCTGCGCTTCTATTTTATTGATTAAACTAACCACATCTATTTCATTCTTCAAAGATTGTTTCATGCAAGTCTCCTCATCGGATAATCCGTATAGCCTTCTTTCCCCGATCCGTAAAATGTGTTTGGATCAGGGGTGTTAAGGGGGGCATTCTCGGCGAAACGTTGGGGAAGGTCCGGATTGGCAAGAAATAATTTGCCAAAACTGATAGCATCAGCCTCCCCTGCATCCAAGGCTGCTTGAGCGGTTTCTTTTGTAAAACCTTCATTGGCGATATAGATACCGCCGAATATTTTTTTAAGTTCAGGGCCTAGGCGATTGGGCCCTAGGGACTCCCGCGCGCAAATAAAGGCAATTTTACGCCTCCCCAGCTGTTGGGCGACATACCCAAATGTGATCCTTGGATTGGAATCCCCCATGTCATTGGAATCTCCTCGGGGCGCTAAATGCACCCCTACCTTACCTTTGCCCCAAATGGAGACAACAGCGTCCAGCACTTCCAACATTAAACGCGCACGGTTTTCAACACTGCCACCATAACCATCGGTGCGCTTATTAGTGCTGTCTTGTAAGAATTGATCCAGTAAATAGCCGTTGGCAGTGTGTATTTCAACAGCATCAAATCCTGCTGCTTTGGCGTTTCGGGCCCCTTGTGCGTATTCTTCGATGATCCCCGGGATTTCATCGATATTAAGGCTACGGGGAGTGACAAATTCTTTTTTAGGACGGATCAAACTAACATGACCGGCCGGCCTCACAGCGCTTGGGGCAACCGGGAGTTCCCCATTTAAATAGACAGGATCGGAGATCCGTCCCACATGCCATAGTTGTAAAAGCATCTTGCCGCCTTTATTGTGCACCGCCGATGTGATGGCCTTCCATCCATCCACTTGTTCTTTAGACCAGATCCCCGGTGTATTGGGATAACCGACACCCATGGGGCTTACAGCGGTTGCCTCGCTAAAGATCAAACCCGCAGAGGCGCGCTGGGTATAATATTCGGTCATCAGTGGATTGGGAATGCGCCGGTCAATAGCACGGCAACGTGTTAACGGCGCCATAAAGATGCGATTAGGTAATTGACAATCTCCGATCTGGATTGGATCAAAAAGACTTGGCATATCAGCGTCCATATTTTACTGTGAGTGAGGCCTTGGCTAAAGCGTTTTGGTTTAAATAATAGCCGACCATGGCCCCTGAAGCATTTGCATTCAGATCCATCTTATCTGTTTTTAAGGCGTAGACGGTAAGGATATATCGATGAGGTTTGTTCCCCACAGGCGGACAGGCACCCCCGTATCCCGGTTTACCGAAATCCGTTAGACCCTGAATAGCACCGGCGGGTAATGCTGACTGATTTGAACTCGCCCCTTCTTGTAGTTGGACAACATCAGCCGGGATATTAAAGACCGTCCAATGCCACCAGCCGCTTCCTGTGGGAGCATCGGGATCATAGATGGTGACCGCAAAACTTTTAGTCCCGTCCGGCGCGCCGCTCCAGCTTATTTGGGGAGAAATATTATTGCCTGTACAACCAAAACTGTTGAACACATAAGCATCTTTCATGGTTTGGCCATCTTGCCATGAGGTGCTCTGAACGCTAAATTCTGCCGCGAAACACGGGCTCGCCGCTAAAAATATGAACAACAGGATTCTTTTCATGACACAGTCTCCTTTAATTGCCAAAATAACCAAATGCCGTTAATATAACGCCCAATACAAGGACCAAGACCAAATTGGATACTAAAAATATTGGGGATTTTTTGTAAAATTTTGCCACTTGGGGTAATGAACCGGGGAAAAAGATTAAATATATCCCTTTAATGAGACCCATCCAGCCAATTATGGTAATGATCACCCGCCAATTGAAGACCCAAATAGAATGATATTGAAGGATCAAAAGCCCGAAAAGAAGAGCCAGAACCCCGCTAATATAAATCATGGCGGTATTGACAGTCAATTCATCAATAACACGCTGGTAGGTTTTTAAATTGAGAAGTCCGCTGAATGCGACGATCGCACAATAGGGCCCTAGAATTTTGGCAAGAAGTATCGAAGTTTCCATAGACCCTCCTTATTACCCGATAATGCTGCCGATGGTTTTTAATAAATCAGACGGATTGACCGGCTTAGTCAGATGGGCAACGGCCCCGGATTCCAACTCGGCCTTGATATCATCTTCAGAATCCTTGACCGTCAAGAAAATAATCGGAATATCTTTAAGCACATCATAGGTTTTCATCTTTTTGCATAAATCTCTGCCCTTGATGCCCGGCATAATAACGTCCAAAATAATCAAATCAGGGCGCTCTTTGAGTGCCAACATTAAAGCCTGCTCTCCGCTTTTTGCAGAAACCGCGGTATACCCGGCTCTGCTTAAAATCGGAACGACAAGCAAATGCACGTTTGAATCATCATCAACTAATAAGATTTTTTTAGGCATATCCCTCCTACCAGGATTGTTTAGTTATTGCCATGGACCATGGGCACAAAGATGACCCCTATGATTGATTGCTTGCGTATCCCCTGCTCTGTCTTGACGAGCAGGGTTAATTTCTGAGAAAAATTGCCGACCGGAATAACCAGGCGTCCGCCTGTCTTGAGCTGTTCAATCAATTGTGGCGGGACCTCTTGAGGCGCTGCCGTCACCATGATGGCGTCAAACGGCGCTTCTTCTTTCAAGCCTTCGTACCCATCAGCGCAGCGGATATGAATGTTGGCAAGCCCAAGGCTATCCAGCAGCTTTCCAGCCCGCCGGGCCAGAGGCTCTAAAATTTCGATCGAATAGACTTCATTGGCCAGATTGGCCAAAATCGCGGTCTGATAGCCGCTGCCGGTGCCGATTTCCAGGACCTTCTCTTGGCCCTGTAGCGCCAAGAGCTCTGTCATCAGCGCGACGATATACGGCTGGGAAATCGTCTGGCCTTCGCCAATCCCCAGGGGCCCGTCGTCGTAAGCCATTGAAGACAGCGGCTCCGGTACAAACCGATGGCGTTCGACCTTACGCATGGCACTCATCACCCGCTCATCTCGAATGCCGCGGGCCGCAATCTGGTCTGCGACCATCTTCTCCCGCTGCCAAGTAAAATTTTGTTCCATATCTATTTTGAAGCTTTGATAGACTTAAACATCCATACTGATAACAATAATGGAATTATAAAACCAAATATACTAGTCCAAACAGGGACAACAGAACCGGCGATCACTACTTCCGACTTCAGGATTATTCTTAAAAGATGCACCATGGCAACGATGAAAAAGATGGCTCCTGCGACCTTTAAAGCTGTGTCTTTCATGTTGTCCTCCTTTAAAGAGATTGCTTCGCTTCGCTCGCAATGACACAACCTTACGAAGTCGAAGCAATTGGGCCTTTTGACACTTCGCCGGTTAGAACTTACACCCTATCTCAATATACGTTAAAGTATCAGCGCTGTAACCCGTTGCATAAAACTGGTTCGAAAGCCCCCACACGGGCTGCGTATTGCGGTCATGGGTCAGATTTTTAACGCTAAACTTAGCCCACCAATTACGCGTAATGTCGTATTTGACAGCCACATTGAACACTATCGATGGATGATCAAGCCATGCGTAATAATTGCCATAGTCCGCACTGTCCGTGCCATACGGATCATATTTGACTCCAGCACGGTATTCCATATCCCAGTGCACTGTCCATTTGTTGAAAAAACTTGAGGTGGTCCCTAATTTGATCATCTGGTCCGGATAACGCGCCCACTGCGTACCCTCGGGATTAGTGGGGTCAATGGATGCATACGGCCCATCAACCAGGGCTTTATCATAATTTATTGGACGTGAAAAACTATAACTGGCATCCAGTGTCGTATTAGGCAGCACCTGCCATCTATCTACAAATTCAAAACCTATGGAGTCAAAATCTGGGCTATTATATTCCGCACCAAGCTCAGCGCTTGAAGGCTGTGCCCAGCCAAGTGTTTTATGTAACATATTATAGTAAATGTTCCAATCCCACCCCATTTTCCAATCTTTGATATCGTGGTGCAAGTCAAATTCAAAACTATCCATGGTCTCGGGGCCGGGTGCGGAAAAAGTCTCTAGAAGCGCAGGATTAGTCGGGTTTGCCCGTGGAGACAAATTCCGAACAATATCTGCCGCATTAGGGAAACGGAATCCTTCATTATAGGAAATCTTAGCCGTTGTGACCGGACTAACTTGATAGGCAAAGTCGATGGCCGGGGAAAAATGAGCAATACTGCGGTTCTTCAGTGAAGCCTCGATATTATTATAATACGATGTATACGTGTCCGGATAAGACACCCCGTCTTCACGGCCGCCCACCGTCATAGTCAGCTTATCGGTCAAATTGACCACATCTTCCACAAAGGCGCTATATTCAAGCCAGGCGTAAATATCATGCGGCATGGCAACACCATTCGTGGAGGCAAAATCATCCCAAAAAAAGGCAAACCCGTTACCATAAAATGCCCGGCGGCCCACTTCAGCGCCGACCGCGATCTGATTATTTTGGATCCTGTCGGTCCTGTAGACGAGCTTGTCTCCGATATAACTTTCAGAGGAATTATTGCCGTTATCAAGATTAGTGACGATATCCCCTTTCTTCACATTATAATATTGCCCCCAAAATGCCGATGAGTTGTTAGTGAGGGGTGTTTGCAGGCCGCTATTGAGGTAACCATTCTGCAACCATATCTGATCATTATCCTGCAGCATGAGCGAAGCATCATTCGTCAGGCTATCTGTCGGTGACAAGTCCCATTTATACTCCGGATTAATGGCCAGCATGGCGTGATAGACCCCTTGACCCAGCCACCAGACTTCAACCGGTGTATAAAAGTTACGCTCAAAAACAGTATTCAGCTTGAAATTATCCCACCGAAAATACTCGGCCACCTTCAATGCCGGGTAAAAGATATCGTCAACCTTGAAAAAGGGATCACTCCCGGGGCGGACAGTCACATAGCTGGCACCTGTTTGAGACATGTTATGATAATTATCATAGCCGGAACTATCCGCTATACCCGCAAACAGATAAAGATCACGTCCTTGTCCCCAACTTTTTCCGTATCCCATCTCGGTCTGGCTTAAGTGCTCTTCAAACCCATATTTGGTGTCCAGCGTCCAACCTTGATAATCGGTCCCGTTCTTGGGGATCATGTTGATAAACCCGTTGATGGCGCCACTGCCGTGCACGATCGCCCCCGGCCCCATGATGACCTCAAGCTTGTCGATATCACCCATAAACGGCATGACGGCCTCTGCGGCCGCTCCGCTATTCCAGTGGGAATTAACGTTCATGCCGTCAATCATGAACTCGGTTTTGGAAGAAGTATCAGTTGTCACACCACGGCTGCCGATCAAAGCCCCCAGGAATCCATGGTTCGTCGTATATATGCCGGGTACAAAATCCTGCAGAACGTCTGATATGTTGTCAACAGCCCCCATGTCTATTTGGGCAGCCGTGACAATATAGGTTGTCCCGGGAGCTTCCTTGGTGCTCTGCTTAAAGAAAGAAGCTGAAGTCACAACCTGGGGAATATCCATGAATAGACTTTCTTCCGGCGACTGGTTGGCCGTCGCTGCCTGGTTGGCAGGCGGCGTTGGGGCCGCAGACGGCGCTTGTGCCAAACCGGGCGTGGACAAGGTCACCAAAAACGCGAGGAGCCAAAAGAAATTCAATACCATTGTCCTGATTAATTTTTCCATGTGTGTCTTTCTTTTTTTGTATTCAACTATCTATGGCTTACGCTATAGGCAACATAACAGTAAAGGTTGTCCCTTGACCCACTTGAGATTGAACCCTAATTTCACCGTTGTGTTTCATAATAATTTCATAACTCACGCTTAAACCCAGTCCCGTTCCTTGGCCTATGGGTTTGGTCGTAAAGAAAGGGTCGAACACCTTTTTTAAATCATCTGCGTTGATGCCACGGCCGGTATCACGGACATCCACACACACATGGCCATTTTGGGTATAGGTCTTAATTTCAATGACGCCTTTTTCTTCAATGGCTTGAGCCGCATTGACCAGCAAATTAATAAACACCTGGCCTAATTTTTGTGGGCTGCATTGTATCAAGGGAGTGTCTCCATAATTTTTTCTCAATTCCGCCTTATATTTAAGCTCATTTTGTACAATATCTAAAATGCTGTCGATAATCGTTTCCACTTTTGTCGCTTCCATCGCATCAGAACCTTCACGGGCAAATGTACGCAAATCAATAACAATTTTATGCACACGTTCTAGCCCTCGTTGAGTATGTTCCAATAAAGTGCGCGTATCATTGATAATATAGTTCAAATCAATCTCTTGCCCAAATTGGGCAAATTCTTTAACAATGGACCTCGTTTTTTCTATATTTTCTTCTTCAACTTTTTTTTGCAAATCTTCCATCATATGCGTGATTTTGGTGTAATAATCTATGTATTGCTGCAATACTTCCATATTGTTGATGATAAAACCCAAGGGGTTATTAATTTCATGGGCCACCCCGGCGGCCAGCTGTCCGATGGACGCCATTTTTTCCGACTGTACCAGCTGGCTATGCATGGCTGTCAGCTCATCATAGGCTTTCTTTAATTGTGCTTGCGTCTTATTGCGTTCGATAATTTCCTTGTTAAGATTATCTACGGACGTGGTTGTCTGCTTTAATTCCAGGATCATTTGATTAAAAGATTTTGCCAGGTCTTCAAGTTCGTCTTGCGTTTTTACCGAGACCTTGAAATTCAAATCCCCTGAGGCGACCTTCTGGGTGGCTGCCATCAAATCCTTTAGAGGATTCAACAGCATACGCCCTAAAAAAATGATGATCATGACTGTGATGGCAAGCATGACCAGGACTATTGTCAGGATGGTCTGCTTGACTTTATTGATGAGGATATCTATACGGTCACAGGAGATCCCGACCTGGATGAGACCAATCTTTATTTCATGACCCGCAGACTGGTCTTGGAAGAAAACATCTTCATTGACGTTGGTGTTTTTCACCTTGCTCATGACCGGGACTTTGATATCATAATAATCCCGTTGACTGCCCCGCTGGGAAACATGTAAAAACCGGATCGCCGTATTGAGTTGCTTAATTCCTCTTCCCTTTTCAATGCCCTTAGGTAAGCCTCCCGATGAGGCCAATATATTGCCATTCTGGCCTCTGATAATGCAATAACCCACATCAGGCTGCTTCAGCAATCCTACAATAAGTCGGGATAATTCGGTCACGTTGGCAGTCAATACCCCATATTCGCTGTTATAAGCCAGGTTATTGGCCAGGGCTAATCCTCGTTCCTGCAAATCCGTACGAATAACCATCTTTTCATGATTGATAATGAAAAAATTTAAGACCGAAATTGAACATATCATCAAGATCGTTGTCGTAACGATCAATTTCGTCAGCAAGCCAAACTTTCTTATCCGGCTTCTTTCCATGGTTTAATAGGTCTCCGCTGCTTCATTCAATACATGTTGAGGAATATCAATCCCGAGGATTGCGGCGATCTTCTTGTTGATCACCAACCGCACTTTCTCAGGAAAAGCAATGGCCATACCGCTGAAAACTCCTTGCTTTAATATTTTGACGGCTATGTTGGCGGATTGCCTGCCGATATCCGCATAATCGCATTCCAATGCCAACAGCGCGCCTGCTTTGACGTATTGCGCGGAAAAAGCCATCATGGGAATTTTTTTCCTCAATAAAGTCAGTAGGATATACTGCGATGATTGGGCATTAAAAATCATAGGATCCACTTGCGCCCACAGGCAATCGGCTTCTTTAGCGATCTCATCGATACTGGCAGGCACATCGGATTCGGCATTGACCGGTTTAGCAATGAGTGACAATCCGTTCTTTTTGGCCGCTTCCTGGACCTCTTGGATCCATTCTTGTTGTTTGGCATTATAGACAACACCTATGCGTGTGGCCTTCGGCAGGATTTCTATTAATTTTTGAAATTGCAATGCCGGCGGGATATCCAGAGAAACTCCTGTCAAATTATTACCCGGGTTGGCGATAGACTGCGCTACCCCGTTTTCGACCGGATTAAGCACCATCGAAAAAATAATCGGTGCCGCATTCAAATTTTGCTTGGCGAATAAAACGGCCGGAGTGCCTATGGTAAATACCAAACTCGGATTTTTACTTTTAATTGTATCAACGAGCTGCGCGTTGTTGTCATTATTTTCGTCCAGGGTATAGGCCCATGAGACTTTATACCCGTTTTTTTGGATTTCTCCTTCAAAACCGGAAAGGGCGTCATGGTAAGGCTTGATGTCCTTTGAAAGGACAACCACAATGACGGGTTCTAAAGCAAAAGATGTGAGCGATGAATTAAAACAGAAGAATAAGGAAAGGAGCAGAAGGTTTTTTTTGTTTAATATCCGTCTCATAGAACGGATATATTATCCGCCACTTTGCTTGTGATGTCTATGAATTAAATGGCTATTAATGATAAATTATTTATCTTGACCCGAGGCTCTTTTAAGCGCCAGGATAAAGTCACCGTTAACAGGACTCCCTAATTTTTCTGCTTGATGCACATCGGCCCAAGCTTTGGCGTAGTTTTTGGCACTATAATAGGCCAGCCCACGGTTGTTATAAATCCTTGCATAGAGAGGATTAATGGCAATGACCCTCGTATAGTCGGCAATAGCTTGGGATAAATTACCTTCCTTGAAGAAGGCATTGCCTCGGTTGCCATAAGCCTCTGCCATATTAGGGTTTATTTCAATGGCTTTGGTAAAGTCAAAAATGGCTTGAGGCCACATGCCTTGCCTGTAATAGACAAGCCCCCGACTTATATAGGCCTCTTTTAAATTGGGTTTTAAAGTAATGGCTTTGGTAAAATCAGCAATGGCTTGAGGCCAATTGCCTTGCTTGTAGTAGACATTCCCCCGGTTATGATAGGCTCCGGCCACATTAGGGTTTAGGTCAATGGCTTTAGAAAAATCAGCAATGGCTTGAGGCCAGTTGGCTTGCATATTGTAGGTATTCCCGCGGTTGTTATAGGCCCCTGCATAGTCAGGCTTTATTTGGATAGCTTTGGTAAAATCAGCAATGGCTTTGGGTAGATTGCCCTGCATGTTGTAGGCATTGCCGCGGTTGTTATAGGCCGCTACATCTTTAGGATTGATGTCAATGGCCTTGGTGTAGTCAGCGATGGCTTTGGCCAATTGGCCTTGCTTAGCATAAGCGACCCCCCGGTCATTATAGGCCTTGGCAAAGTTGGGATTGATGGCAATGGCTTTGGTAAACTCAACAATGGCTTGAGATAATTTGCCTTGCCTGTTATAGGCGTTGCCATTGTGAAAATAGTCTTGGGCTGTCTGTGCATAAACGCCGGTGCTTAATAATAATCCTCCTATGAGGACCAACCCCGCATGTAAATTGTGTCGTTTCATTTTTTAATCTCCTATTCTTTTTTGGGCAGAAGCTTTTTAAGGTATTTTAAGGATTCATCATCCATGTGTGAAAAATAAATAGCAAATCCTTCTCCCGGCACGATGCGGGAAAGGCGCGCTGACCCTTGCATGATGATCGTGTTGTCTTCCGGGGAGGATTCAATGGCAAATCCTACCTCATCGCCGGTATTTAAAAAGATGTTGTTTTTGATTTTGATAAAGGCGCTGTTTAGGGAAAGGTCTCTGAGCTGGCCTTGCACGGTTATTTGCGAACCAACGCTGATTTTGACCGGAAACTCCGAGCTGACGCGCGGGTCCCTGCGTTGTTCATTATTGCCCATCGGGTTGATCATAAGCATCCCTTCCATTTTATAAAAAAATTCACCCTGGTCAACTTTTAGTTTTAACCCGGCGTATGTGAATAGGTCCCTAAAGCCAGCATATAGGTGTAGATCCATAAGGCTCGGCACGCCAGCAGGCCGCCTAAAAGAATCCCCGTATTGATCCACACCCCGGTATTTTTTTTGGCCCATTGCATAAGGTCGCGACTGGCGACGGTCATCATGATAATATCAGCGGATACCATATAGATGAAATAACGGGTAAAAAATCCAAACTGAGACGTTTTTTTCAGTGAAAGAACATAGAGCATGAAACAGGTACTGGCTAAGAATAACAAAAAGATCAGGAAAAAGAAAGTATTTCCGGCAGGTTTCTTTTTTAAAGAGAAGTAACAGAGCATCAGTCCGTAGAGCACATAAACAAGTAAGTGTTCGGGCAGGACCGATTCGAGTAAATGCGGCCAGAAAAAGTAAGCTTTGGTGGAAAAGCCGGGAGCGGCCCAATAGTAAAAAAGTGTAATACCGATGGGCAAAATCCAAAGCCATTGTTTTTTATAAAATCCCTGACACCAAAGCATAAAAGAAACAATAACAATTTGGACTATAGAGCCGATGGTTGTTAAGGCCAGCAGAACATGGGTCAATAGCAGGAGCCTTTGGATGAGCGTTGTGGATGTCCCCTTGGGAGTAATGGCCATGTACGTCAGACATAGTTGCATGCTTGTCAGTAAAAACCATAATGAATAGGGCCTGGCCTCCACCCAGTATAGCCAAACCATCGGTGCCGCTAATCCTAGACTCAAGGCATATAATCCTGTCCATAAGGAGAACCGGCAGGTAAAAAAATAGAATAGGAGCGCAAGGCCCAAAGACATGTAGATGTTGGAAGGAATACGCATGATGATCTGGGATCGTTTATCATGAAAGAAGATCAGCCCTTTGGTCGTTGCGACCGCTATTCGGAATGAACCTATATCGGAAGCGATTTTTTGAAAAATATAAAAAAGCGGACTTTTATTACCTTCAGGCAGATTTAAAGTCAAAATATCCCGGTAAGAACGGTTGTCAATGGTGTATTTTTGGGTGTAGACTTCGTCGATCCAAAGGACTTTACGCTCAGATAGCTGAAATCCCACCCACAGCAGGGTTATCCATAGCAGTAAAGAAAGGCCTAAATTTTGACTGTTTTTAGAAAACATAAAGCTCTAATTTTAATTGTTTTATGATAGCATCCGCCTTGCCCTGCGGTAAAGTCGGATTGAATACCTTTAATAAAAAGAAACTTTGTTTATACGCTTGCCCGATATGCATGGCTATATCTTGCAAGGATGCCCCCGGGGGTAATAAGCGATACAGGATGGCGGAAGAAACCAAATCCTTAAGACTGGCTTGCGGGTCTAATTGGATGGCCTTTTGTAACAGGACCTGGCTTTCATGATAATGACGGTCCTTGATATATAAAATAGCCAGGTCATAAGAATACCAGAAATAGTCAGGCTTTCCGTCGATGGCTTTTTTGAAAAAGGCTTCGGCCTTCATGTCATTGCCTAAATAATGATAGCAATAACCCAAAATACCGTACGCATCGGCGAATTCAGGAAATACTTGCAGTAAATTTTCATAATAATCCGCCCACGAGCGGATGAGATTTTTATCTATAGCGGCCTCCCGCATATTGGTTTCCCAAAGATAATCTGTGGGGGCCGGTTGCAAGGTTTCTAAACCCACAAAACGTGCTACGCGCACAGATTGCAGGATATGATAGACAAGAAAAGTAAAACAGCCGATCAACAGTAAGCCGACGATAATATTAGCGGCCGGAAATAAAAAAGTCTTTAAGGGCTTTTTGGAGAACATTCAGGTCCTTGATGTTATGGCAAGTGGAAAGAAAAAAGGCTTCCAAACCTGCCGGCGGCCAATAAATGCCTTTGTTTAATAAATAGTGAAAAAGTTGACTGTAAAGCGCCTTGTCAGAGGCGGCCTTAGCCTCCGTGTAATTGCCAACCGGTTGGCTTTGCCAGCCCAAGCTGAGCATGGATTTGTAACCGGTCAGATGCGCATTGACTTTATGTACGGCTAACATGTGGTTAGTATCGACGGTAAATTGTTCCGCCAGGGTGTTTAATTTTTTATAAGTTGGCGCAGTGAGATTTTTTAACACAGCTAAACCGGCACGCATGACCACCGGGGTGCCTGAGAATGTTCCGGCCTGGTAAACGCCCCCTAAAGGAGCCAAATGCTTCATAATGTCACGCCTGCCGCCATAAGCCCCTACCGGAAATCCCCCGCCTATAATTTTGCCCAGACACGTCATGTCCGGAATAATCCCCAAATCCGTCTGGGCACAACCTAAATTGGTGCGAAAACCGCTCATCACTTCATCAAAAATTAATACGATATGGTATTTCTGAGTTACGGCCCGCAGGGCCTTCAGAAAATCTTTCTGCGGGGTAACAACACCCATATTCCCGGCCACCGGTTCTATAATAACACAGGCAATATCGGCATGATAGCGTTGGATAGCATTATGCAAGGCTGTTATATTGTTAAACGGCAGACTTAAGGTGTCTTTAATATGCGCGCCGGGGACTCCTTTACTTGATGAAGTCGGCAAAAAAGCTAATCCTGAACCGGACATAGTCAAAAAATCGTCGTAATGGCCGTGATAACAACCGTCGAATTTAATGATTTTATGACGTTTGGTAAAACCTCGTGCCAAACGAACAGCGCTCATGGTGGCTTCTGTCCCGGAATTAACGAAGCGTATCATTTCGATAGAAGGCACATGGCTGACGATAAACCGGGCTATTTCAATTTCAGGCTTTGTCGTGGTGCCGAAACTGATGCCTAAGCTAATGGCTGTTTTAGCCGCATAGCTCACATCAGGATGGTTGTGCCCTAAAATCAAGGCCCCCCAGGAGAGGCAATAATCTGTGTAAGAGTTTCCGTCAACGTCAAAAAGTTTATTACCACGTGCCCGTTGCATAATCACAGGAGAGCCGCCGACAGCCTTAAATGATCGCACCGGGCTGTTGACTCCACCCACCATGATTTTTTGGGCTTGGGAAAATAGTTGTTTTGAACGGTTGGTTGTCATCAGTTATTCATGTTGAAGCCATTTAAGTGCATCCTGCGCGTGATAAGAAATAATAATATCCGCTCCGGCGCGTTTGATAGCCGTCAACGTTTCCAAGACGATAGATTTTTCATCCACCCAGCCTTTTTGGGCCGCGGCTTTGACCATGCTGTACTCCCCGCTGACATTGTAAGCGACGATGGGCACGGTCAGTTCACGGCGCAGCATGGCCACGATGTCCAAATAAGCGAGTGCGGGTTTGACCATGATCATGTCTGCCCCTTCTTTCACATCCCGGCGGGCTTCTTTGAGAGCTTCACGGCTGTTGGCTGGGTCCATTTGATAGGTTTTGCGGTCACCGAATTTTGCGCCAGAATGTGCCGCCTCACGAAAAGGACCGTAGAAATCCGAGGCGTATTTAACGGCATAAGATAAAATGCCTACATCTTCCCAATGCTCTTTGTTAAGGGCCTGGCGGAGGGCCATTACTTGAAAGTCCATCATGCCGGACGGAGCCACCATATCAGCTCCTGCGGCGGCATGCGCCAGGGCCATCCTGGCGAGTAGGGCCAAGGTTTTATCATTATTGATTTTTTGGTTTTCCACGACACCGCAGTGGCCGTGGCTCATATAGGCGCATAAACAGACATCGGTGACGATCAAAAAATCCGGGAAGGATTTTTTGACGGCTTTGATGGCTTTCACCACAGGATTATTAGAGGCATAGGCATATTGGCCGCTGGCATCTTTATGACGGGAGACCCCGAAAAATATGCCTCCCCTGCCGCCGCAACGTACGTAGGCTTCGATGTTTTTGAGCAACAGATCAGATGACAAACGGTATATCCCGGGCATGGAGGCAATGGCTTCTTTTTTATTTTTGCCCTCAATGATAAAAAAAGGTTGTAACAAATCGTAGGGGGTTACATGGGTTTCGCGTACAAAATGTCTGATTGTTGAGGTGGCTCTTAACCTACGATAACGATGTGGCATGAGGATACCCTTTGTCTTGTAAAACTTTTAAAGTCACCGGACCACGGGCCAGGATGTGCCAATGTTCGGGTATTGTAGCATAATCTATTAAAAAATTCCGCACTGTTGAGGGGCTTGTAAAAATGACTCCCGTAATATTCAAGTCCGGTAAAGGACGTTGGGCAGGCTTGGTATTTGCGTACACAGTGATTTCTGTGACGATGGCGCCGAGAGTAGATAAAGCCTCTTTTAAAAACGGATTAGGCACTGATGAGCGTGGCAACAAAATATGTCGACCCTCTACGTTCATATGCTTGGTTATAGCTTGACAAAGTCCTTGGGCTGTTTCTTCCTGGGGAACAATGAGGGCTTCAATATTGAATTTTTGTAATGCTCTCTTAGTTTGTTGGCCTATGACGGCAAAGATTTTGTCTTTAAATCGTTCTTTAAGAGATTGCTTCGCTTCGCTCGCAATGACACTGGAAGAACCGTCGCTCGCAATGACACTGGAAGAACCGTCGCTCGCAATGACACTGGAAGTAGGCTTCGCAATAACATGGAAAAAATGTTCAACGGCAAACCCGCTGGTGAATATAATGATGTCTGCCATTTCCAAGGCTTGCAGGAGTTGTTTTTGGCAAGGCCCATTGAAGGCTACGGGCTTGATGTCAATCATAGGCCAATGGATAATTTGACCCAAATGGTTATACATTTCCGGGTGCGTACCGCAATGCAAAAGTATTTTGGCGCGGCGCACATCAATAATACTAAATAAATTTCTTAATTCCTGATCATTTTTGCGGCCTACCACAGCCAATTGCCCTTGCAGAGGCTGCCCTTCCCAGGGAAAAATATCTTTGATCTGCCTTCCAAGTTTGAGGCGTTTCAGCGCGCAGACAGCCACTACAATACCGTCAACTTGGCCTGTCTTAACCAACGCTAGACGCTCAGCGATGCTGCCGCGTATAGGCACGATACGGACATCCGGACGTAATTGCAGAATTTGTTGTTGACGCAAAAGGCTGCTGGTGCCGACTTGGGGCTGGGGTCCTAATTGGCTCCAGGACTTGCGTCCCACCCAGGCGTCTTTATTATCAAGGCATTGAGTTAAGGCAAAGATTTCTAAACCCTCGGGGCAATTTTGCGGCAGGTCTTTGGCGCTGTGTACGGCTATGTCAGCCTTGCCATTCAGCAAGGCTTGATCAATGGCATCGGTAAAAAAATTATCAGGGCTTGCCGTTAATGGTGTGGTCTTATCCTTGTCACCCGCAGTTGCGTATTTAAGGATTTCATAATTGACCGCAATGCCTTTAGTTTTTAGGCTTTGAATGACTTCATCGACTTGGCAACAAGCCAGGGGGCTCGAACGGCAAGCAATTTTAAATGAGTACATACTGGTCAACCACGTATTGGGAAAACGGGAACGCACAGGTAAACGCCGGAGATACGGCATTAAGGACATGGACGCTTTTGCGATCTGCCTCTATCACAAAATCCTGGACAAGACTCAGCGTTTTTTTGTCCAGTAACTGAGCCCTGATCCCGGGCTTGGTCCATTCGGTAAAACCTTTGGGGTCAATGGATTTGACCATGGCTGCGGCCAGGGAAACAAAATAGGGCCTGTGGTATTTATGTATTTCTTCATGGGCCAGCAAACGGAAATTAAACGCATTACTCCAATATAATTGGGATTCGAAAAAAAGGATTTCCGCAAGTTCATTAACAGAAAATCCATGATGTAAATTATAATTTTCCCGCCAGAATGCCGGAATGGCCGTGGGACCGATTTTAATTGCCCCTGTCACGGTTTTCGTGAAGTGAACGCCTAGAAAGGGATTATTTAAATTAGGCACCGGATAAACGTTGATATTGATGTCGGTTGTGTTCTTGGTATATTTTAAATACAGACCTTTGAAAGGGATCATGGTGTATTTTAAGCCGAAACCAAAATCTGCAGCGACACGGTCCGCATAAAGCCCGGCACAATTAATGATTTTGTCGGCCTGGAAATCGCCTTGATTGGTTTTGACAATATCCCCCCTGCGGCCTAAATATTTTGTATTAAAAGAAAATGTCACACCCGCTTGAAGTAAATCTTCTTTAAGAACACGACAGACCTCTTGGGGGTCTACACTGGCGGTGTTGGGAGAATACAGGGCCCGTTTGAAAGTTTTGACATTGGGGGCTATTTCCAGGACTTCTGCTTCATTAATGAGACGGACATTGGAACCATTGTGTTGGCCGCGGGCCAAAAGCTCGTCTAACTGTTTTAACTCATGTTCATTTTGGGCCACGACTAATTTGCCGCATTCATTAATGGCCAGGTTTTTGGATCTCACATAGGCCTTCATGGCACGGCTGCCGTCAACGGTAAACTTGGCTTTGAGACTATCTGCCGTATAATAAAAACCCGCGTGTAAAACACCGCTGTTGCGGCCGGAAGCATGCTGAGCCTCCCCAGCTTCTTTATCTAAAACTAAAATACGGGCCTGGGGCTTACGTTTTTGGATGGCGTGCGCGAGTGTCAAGCCGATGATGCCTGAACCGATAATTAAAAAGTCATACTTTTTCATTCAATAGTCCCTTCGCCATTATTTTTTGAAATTGAGCGTTGCCTTCATGTATAATTAGGGAAAATTATACCATCAACGAGGGGGAAATCTATGAATAAAAAAGCTTCTTTACTGTTAATTGTTATTGCTGTTTTAAGTTGCGGACTTTTGATGGCGACACAAAGCAAAGCCAGCGGTAAAAGTTTTTCGGGGGTCGTTCCTTTTGCCACATCGGGCGACCGTTTTGGTTTTTTTGATCAGAGCAACGGCAAAATTTATTTGTATGATTCTAATATCAGTCAATGCGTGTTTATAGGCCAGCTGGAGGATTTGGGCAAGTCTATTCAATCTCTTGATATTAATAAATAAGTCACCAAAAGGCATCTAACCCCGCTATTACGCCCAGCGGAACATGGCTTCAATGGTTTTGAGTGCTTGCAGGCGTGTGGGCTCGTCTAAAGTCACCCGGTCACGGGACAAGGGGTTTTTGAGGGCACGTAAGATGTCTTGCAGGGTATTGGATTTCATGTATTTGCACATGGTACAACTGCCGACTAATTGCTTGTCGGGAAACTCCGATTGCAGGCGCGCCGAAAGCCCGCATTCGGTCAGCATCAAAAATTGCTTGGAGGTGGTCTTACGCATATAGCTTAACATTTGTTCGGTACTACCCACGAAGTCCGAATTATCTATGATGGCCGCATTACATTCCGGATGGCTGACAATTTTGGCATCGGGATACTCAAGCCTGACTTTAAGAATATCATCCATGCCATACTCTTCATGAACATAGCAGGTGCCGGAATAAAATTGAATGTCCTTTTTGATCCCCTGGTGCTGCATATAATTTTTAAGATTTTGCCCCATGAATTTGTCCGGCAGAAAATAAATTTTGTCATTAGGGATATTGCTGGCGACTTTGTACACATTGCCGGATGTGACCGTTATGTCGCATTCAGCCTTGACTTGGGCGCTGGTATTGATGTAGCAAATAAACGTATGGTCCGGGTATTGGCGACGCAGCTTGCGTACATCCTGAGGCTTAATAGAATCTGCCAGTGTGCAGCCGTCTAAAACGGCCGGGATCAATACTTCTTTTTCAGGATTGAGAATTTTAGCTGTCTCCCCCATGAAACGCACCGCCACAAAGACAATGGTTGAGGCACTCGTAGCTAAAGCATCACGGCTTAATTTATAAGAATCCCCTACAAAGTCCGACACGCCATAGATGATTTCCGGGCTGATATAAGAATGCGCCAGGATAACGGCGTTTTTCTCTTCCTTAAGTTCGTTGATTTCATTGATGATAGGGATTAATTCTTCACATTTGCGCAGGGAATATTGGCACACAGACGCCCCCAGCTTGATATTTTTAAGCTTTTCGTACAGTTGCGCGGCTGTCATCTGTGTCTTTAACATAGGTTAATAAATATATACCTAATCGCCGAATTTATCAAGAAAAGGTTCAACGGTCAAAATAATACGGCTCCGTTTTTTTAAACGGAGCCGTATCAAGCAACTTATTTCAATTATTTTATAAACTTTCTGACTATAAGATATATCCCCCAGAACAAAAGAGCCCATAATCCAATTTGGAGGAGAAATGATAAGACGATGATAATCCCGCTAAAAGAATTAACACCTATATAGTAACAAGTCACCAAGGTGGATTTTAAATTATTCTTCAAAGTCGCGAGTGTCTTATCCTTCAGGCTTTCTTCTTTGGGAGCGACAACGGGAGCCGTATCGTAAAAATTAACTATCACCGTCGCCATAAAGGACTGCTTATCAAGCTCTTTAAGGGTATTTTGTAAACTATTCATATTGTCTTCGATATTCGCAATTTGTCCTTCAATATACACATTATTGTCAACATCATTAGCATTTTTCTTAAGAATTTTTTGTAAACGTCCTCTTTGCGTCTCATAATTAGCCAACCGGGCCTGCACGTAAGCGTACTGATTGGTCACATCTGATCCGGCCTGGTTTTCAGAATCCACTTCGCCCAATGTTCTGATTTCCGCTAAAACCTTATCTAATGATTGAGGGGGAACACTAAAAACCATCACTCCCCTTCTTGAAGTATCATCTAATTTATCCATATTTAAGCTATTGACCGTGCCATTGTACCTGCCTACAAGATCTTCCAGGGCACTTTGGGTCTTCTGGGCATTTTTGACTTTAAGCGTTATTTGCGCATTTCTGATAATCTTACGGTCATAGTTAACGGAAGGGACAGTCTCATAAGAAGCCGCAAGCCCCCCAAAGGCCGGCGCCTTAAGTCTGGCTGCATTAACCGAATAAGAGGAGTTTTGAAAATTGGCCCTGACCGGGAGAGGAGCCCCAGCCATAAATTGATTAGCCACTAATCCGGTGCCAAGGGTTCTGTTATACATAGGCCCATGGGCCATAGCATAACTACTTTTGGCCATCCTCATACTTGTTGGCTGTGCCATATAACCCGCTGTGCCGCTTGCTCGGGCCTGAAATTGTGAGGTATTAGCATTCGAATACTGATCTCCCATATCATCGGTTGACGATTTTAATATCCCTTGGACCCCTTTTTTGACCTGTAATTGGACTACAGAACCAATAATGATGGTTAAGGCTAAAGTTGTGCCTAAAGTCATTAATGTGCGTTTGGTAAACATAGGTTCTCTCCTTTGTTCAAAACGTTTTTCAAGTTTAATTGCTTCATCCGGAGAGAGAGTTTCATCTGACCACTTCGAGAGAGAAGACGATATGGCCCTATACATGTTGATAGTCCTTTTGACATGCAGGACATGTGCTTAAATGTTCTTCAACAATATTCTTTTCCGATGGATTCACTTCACCATCTATGTACGCTGATATGAGGATTTTGATTTCTTCGTGTGTCATTTTATTCCCTCCCCCTCTAATAAAACAGGCGGAAGCACATCTTTGAGGTGATTGCGGGCCCGGAAAATCAGCACCTTCACCTTATCCAATGAGCAATTTAAAACCTGGGCAATTTCTTCGTAATTAAAACCTTGATATTCCCGTAGGATCAGGGCTTCTTTTTGTTCTTCAGGGAGTTGATGGATCGCTTTTTGAACGATGGCCATGATCTCTTTTTGATTCAGCTGATCCCTAGCTATTTCTTTTGGGTCAATCACATCAATGGACTCTTCTTGCTCTGAATCCTTTTTGGGCGACCATAAAGGAAAGAACCTATTCTGGCTGCGTAATTTAGAAAGGCAGACATTGCGGGCTACTGTATAAGCCCAAGTTTTAAAGCTTGCCCCCGGTTTGATGGTATAACGTTTTTCACAAACCATCATAAACGTGTGACTGACCGCATCTTCGGCATCGGCTCGATTACCAGCAAACCGCAGGGCAAAATTAAATAGGCCTTCTTTATGACGCTTGAAAATCACTTTGAGCGCCTCCTCATCCGCTTCATAGAACCGGCGGATCAACTCTTCATCATTGCTGTCTTCTATGGCCATTCGTCTTCTCTCGTCTCTCTCTAACCTTTAAACGCGGAAAAACCCCAAAAGTTACACCTATTTTACCAAAACTTCGCCTTTGAGGGCATGAGGCGTTGCCTGGGTGATCTTGACCTTGACGATATCTCCTATTTGCGGCAAGCCAGGAGCGCCTTGCAGGATGACTAATTTGTTGTTGTCCGCACGGCCTACAGCATTTTGGGAAGATTTCTTTTTGGCTGCCGGTTCAATCAAAATTTCATACGTCTGGCCGATATGGGCCTGGTTTTTCTTCAGGGTGATGTCATTTTGAATTTTATTTAAGCGCATGATGCGTTGGGTTTTAACAGCCTCGGGCACATCATCCGGGTATTTTTTGGCAGCGATGGTCCCCTGACGCTCGGAGTATTTGAAGCTAAAGGCTGAATCAAACTGGACTTGAGTGATAACTTTAAGAGTGTCTTCAAATTCCGCGTCTGTTTCAGTCGGAAAACCGACAATAATATCTGTTGTTAGCGCTATGTCGGGTATTTTGGAACGTATTTTGTCCACTAATGCCAGGAATTCTTCTTGGGTGTAAGTCCTATTCATCATATCCAGCACGCGGTTATTGCCCGCCTGCAAAGGCAGATGAATATGTTTGCAAATTTTGGGATTAACCGTCATTAAATCCAGTAAACGTTCGGGGAAATCTTTAGGATGCGGTGAGGTAAAACGGATGCGCTCAATGGCTTTGATGCGGCTTACTTCATCCATCAGATAGGCAAAATCATGATTGTCATAATGGTAAGAATTCACGTTTTGGCCAAGAAGAGTGACTTGCTTAAAGCCTTCGGCCACCAGACGTCGTGCTTCATCTATGACATTTTGCGGGCTGCGGCTGCGTTCGCGGCCGCGTGTATAAGGCACCACACAAAAGGTGCAAAAATTATTACACCCCCTCATCACCGCAATCCAGGCATTGACGCCCTGGCTGCGGCGGGGTTGTATGTCGGCATAAGTTTCAAATTCGGACAAGGTGACGTCATACGGCTTTTGTCCCTTGTCGGAGGCTTCATGGATCAATTGCGCCAGGCGCTTGTAGCTGTCAGGTCCTGCAATAAAATCAATTTTCAAACTGCGGTCTTCCAGTAAATTCTGGCGCAAATTGGTGGCCATACAGCCTAAAATGCCGATTATGACGGGCTTATCTGTACCGCGTGTATGACGAATGTTATGCACCCGGCCAAAGACCTTGCGCTGGGCATGCTCGCGTACCGCACAGGTGTTGAGTAAAATAATGTCCGCCTCTAGCTCGTCAGCCACAAATTCAAAGTTCTCTTTTTCAAGAATTGAACGCACGAGTTCGGAATCGTATTCGTTCATTTGGCAGCCATATGTCTCCAAAAATATTTTCAAAATTTACCTCCAGAAAAGACATATAGGTAGTGCCGTTTCCTCAATGTTAATTTAAGGAAAGACGGCCAGCCGTAGGTCTCTAAAAATACTTTTTTCATATTTATTTGTTTCTAGAAAGGGGCCGTTACCTTAATGTTGATTAGAGGATCGACCAGCAGATGTGTTCAGGATAACGATGTTTAATTTTCCGAATTAATATATTTTTGAACAAGTTCCATGTAGTGCTTATCCATGAATATTTCCAGCCCTGCTTCCCATTCTTCGTTATAAGACATTTTATTAATCCATCTTATTTTGCCTTTAACATATATGGCCGATAACGATAACGGCAATTTAAATTGTAAATCCAAAACAGTCCCTATAGGGAAAAACTCTTTGAGTCTAATGCATACCCCGCTTTCGCTAACGTCTTTGGCTATACAACCATCGAAGGATTGCTTTTTTTCATCCTTATAATAGACCCCAGCCGGCATTTTTTTACGTTGATGCCGCCGCTTGTCGTTAAACATGTCTTTCATATGATAGGATCTCCGTATAGAATAGATTGTATCATAGAGTGTTGTGAAATCAAAAATCTATAACTCTACCGACAAATACTCCGCCTCAGCAACAAAAGAGCGATCAGAGGATAATACTTGATCACAATAAGCCAACTCCTTTGGCGCAATCGGAGGACTAATATTTTTGTGTTTGACCTTACTCCATACATTAACTGTCACCAGACGACGGCATTCACTTATTTTAACAACATCAAGCCAATTAAGAGATTTATAATAGGGGCCTATCCGGCCGTTAAAAATTTGTTCAAGGGTATATCCGCCGTCATTGCCCTTTGATGTCTCATAGCCTTGGCGATCACCTTCGATAATATCTACACGGTAAACGCCGAAAACCAAACCTTGAAGGACTCCCAAGAGAATAATAGCCACAAAAAAATGTCTAAATAATGAATGATACTTCCCCTCTGCTATTAACTGTAAAACAAATGTCAGCCCAATAAAAAATAATAAGGAAAACAGGCTTCCGTACCACCAGACTCCCCACGCTTTAACTCCCCAAGATTGGAAAGGTAACCCTAAAAATAAGAAAGATTGAAAAATGACAAATAAAAATAATAGGCCAATGCAAGATATAAGCTGTTTGATCCTTAGACGGGAATGCTCCTGACAGAGAGTCTTAATGAATAGGCATAACACAAAACACATGCTCAAGGTATAGATTAATTGTAATGAAAAAAGCACCGGATTATACGGCAACAAATCGGGGATATTCAATTGCATATGAGGATGATCAGCCAATAACCATATACCATTGGTCTTAATGCCTCCCCAAGAAATTTTATCTAGTTGCGGCAGTAAATGGCAGTGTGCCAGACTGACATGACGCCCTCTCACGCAAAGATGGACAAAAGGCAGTAAAAAATCAATGACACACCCATAGGCCATAGGTAACAATAGATAAACACCTAAAACGACACGCCTCTCTTTAAATAAAATTAAAATAGGATAGAGCATGGCCGTAGCCGTGATGTAAATAAATAATCCCGTCTCATCACAAAAAAAACCTACAAAAATAGCCAACCAAAATAAAATAAATTGCCGCCAAAAGTGAGGTATTTCTTTCACGGAAGAATTCCAAGGCAAGGTCACCGTCTTTGCATAGATCCGTGACCCTAAAAAGAGACTCAGCACCGTAAAAAAATTCACAAGATTCTTAGCCGGATGAAAAAACATGACCAAAGGACCTAAAAAGCCGATCGAAGCCACATATAAGCACATACCGCCAAAAGCCATGGCCGGATAACAACCCATGTTCTTAAAAAATTTAAACAAAAAAAATGGCGTGCCTAAGAAAAATAACGGCCAATAACAAGACAAGGACGGATGCGGCGGTATAAAGTTCCAGCAAAATGCCCGAAATTTGACATCAATCACTTGTAAAAGGTTGGATAGAGGACGGGCAATTCTATCAGGGTATCCTTCCAAAACATCAACATTCAAAGACCTGCCTAAATCTTCCCAATGCCAGTTTTTACCATTGCTCAATATCCACTTATGGGTCAAGAAATTCTCATGATGCATGAATGCAAAATAATAATTCAGCAAAAACAAAAATATAAATAGATATTCACCTATGAGCAGAGCCCAAAGCCCCCAAGGCACAAGCTTGGAGTCGAAAAATATTTTATTTTGTTTAGTTTGATCGGTCATTTATTGAGGTTATCGTGTTGATATTCGACCTAAAACCATATCAAGAATAATGCTCCTATATTCACGTAACGTAATCATGACTGAATTCTGCGGTAAAGGCATCTTGCCGGGAACTATACGGGAATGGACTGCAGGTAGTACGTGATGAAGCACATGTTCATGGGAATCCCCATGGGTAAGAAAGATAAAAAGTTTTTCTGCCCACCCATGAGCTGCTAAATTACGTGTTTTTATATTACGCTCATTCCAATTGCCGCCAACAATAAGGTTGCCATGTTCAATTAATTGCGAGTGATGTAATACTAATGACCCAAACCAGAAAGTTAACACATACGGGACAACAATGCCGCTGACAGGAATAGAAAAAGCCCTTTGAGCGGCCCAACCGATCAAGACCAAATAGGCACTCCACATGAAGATGGCCATAAGCAAACTCTTAAGGCTGAATTTGCCCCGAAAATGCGCATTGCTCATCATCGTCAATGTCTGGACCACAACCAGGGCGGCTATGCCAAAAACTAATTCGGCCATATTCAGTAAGATGCGCCATGAGCGCGTTTTTATCTCTCCAAACGGATGAAACTCCCAATCTGCCCAGGAATGGACCTGAGCATGATGATAACCATGGAGCAGACGATAAATCTGCGGGTCAGTTAAAAGCAACCAGGAAAAAATTTGGTAGAAGAAATTGTTGGGCACATTCGGCACATAGTGATGCCAGCATTCGTGCATCAAAAACCCCATCCATGTAAATAAGTAGACCCCCGGAAATACCATCAAAGCCAATCCCAAGGGGACATTCTGCCTCCAAACCCAGGGCAAAAAAAACATATATATCGGCCATGCTAATAGTACAGCGTAATATTTCCATGCTTGACGCCGTAAAAACTCTTCAGGGATGCCGGGTTTTTCTTTAGCGGTGTTCATATCCCCTCTTTTTTAAGGATTGCAGTGTAAGCTTTATAAATAATTTCATTGAAACAAACAAAGATGAGTTTTTTGATCCCTGATCCGACTAAATTTTCTTTGACTGTTTTGACGGCGATGTGTGCGGCGCGGTCGATGGGAAAACGGTAAACACCTGTACTGATCGCCGGGAACGCAATCGTGCGGATTTGATTGTCTTGGGCAACCTTTAATGAATGGCGATAGCAATTAGCCAGCAGCTGGTCCTCATTGCGGCTCCCCCCATGCCATACAGGCCCAACCGTATGAATAACAAATTTGGCAGGAAGATTGTAGCCTTTGGTTATTTTAGCTTCCCCTGTTTTGCAGCCGCGTAATGTGATGCATTCTGCCAAAAGCTGGGGCCCCGCAGCCAGATGGATGGCTCCATCAACCCCGCCACCGCCTAAAAGACCGGTATTGGCGGCATTGACGATGGCATCCACCTGTTCCTGGGTAATGTCACCGATTTTAACTTCTATGAGATCATCGCGCATATTTAAATTTTTTATTCACGCCACCCGGTTTCTTCTTCCAAGGTTTGGAAGTGCCTCTGCCTTTTCTTTTCTCCCAGGCCTGGGCCCCGGCAGGTTGCGCAAATTTCTTAGCATCTTGGCGGAACTTTCTGCGAGGGTTATCTTTTTTCTCAGGAATAGTGGGAGCGGCAAAAACAGCCGGGAGTTTATTGTTGGCTTCCAAGCGTAGTCTTTGGATTTCCTTATAATTTTTTTTGGGCCTAACAGCTTTGGGACGCTCAACGCTCACACTTAAAGTTCGCCCCATAAACTCTTTGTCCTGTAAAGCGCTGATGGCCGCTTGGGCTTGGGCTTCATCGGGCATATGCACAAAACCAAAACCCCGCGAATTCTTGCCTGATCTTTTTTTGATATTAACGGAAGCTACAACGCCAAAAGTTTCAAAAAGAATTTTGACGTCCTGTTCAGTGGCTGAAAATGACAAATTGCCTACGAAAATATTCATTCTTCTCCCTCTAATTAATTTTAATTTTAAAAACAAGCTTTTTGACCAAACCCTTATAGCCCTTATACAAACAGGACGGGCGATGGGCTTCTTGAGGGTAAAAGACCGCGAATTCATTGGGTCTTACAATCAAGTCCGTGGTGGCATCACCGGACATTTTAAAAAAATGATAATCACCTTTGGGGTCATAATCCGTCAACGCAACCAAATCCTCCATACGGGCGGTTTGCATCAGTTCTGTCCCACTTACGACATACTGCACATCCGCGTAAATACGATGTATTTCAAAACGGTTCGCCGAGGCCTTCTTGGGTTGATAACTCATGATGCGCACAAACAATTGCCGGCCTTCAATTTCTATTTCCCCGTCCGGCAAATGGGCACAATCATGCTCAGCAATAAATTTGAGGATTTCTTCGGTTTTGGGTACTGCATAACGCCTTAAATGATCAATGCTGTCCGTAATCATACAATGCTCCCTGAAAACTTCTGCGATGGATCATGGCATGCCCCATGCTTTTTGATGGCCGATCGATGAGCCTTAGGTGGGATAACCTTTATGTTGAGCAAACCCATATTGCGGGAATATTTTATCATAAGCGTTTAAAATATGGTCACGATAAACTTTGGCTATGATGGAAGCACAGGCAATGGATAATGATTTCCCGTCCCCTCCAATGATCGTCTGATATGAGTAAGTCAATTGAGACCTGAAAATATTGCCATCGACTAAAAGCATCACCTGACGAGCGAAAGCGTCCCCGATGTGATTTCTTGCGGCATACTGTGGATCAATTGCTTTAACGGCCATTTCCATCGCCCTATGGGAAGCGTTAAGGATATTGATACTATCAATAGCTGTTTCACTGATTATGCCGATGCCGACATAGGCTTTTTCAAAAATTTCGTGAAAGGCGGCTTCACGGGCTTTGGGCCTCATTTTTTTGGAATCGTCGATGGTACATTGAAAGTCGAACTGCCGCAAACAGACCGCAGCAGCCACCACCGGGCCGGCCAAGGGCCCTCGGCCTGCTTCATCCACGCCCTAAAATAAAACGCAAGCCTTTATGGTAGGCTTGCGTTTCATAATAAAGCATATCTGCGGCATGGGCAGACAAAAGGCCCAATTGCGAGCAACTGCGAGTGTCCGGCATGAGGACCTTCGACATTGAAAAGTTGTCTTGATTACTCCGGGGTTACGCCTTGGTCTACTTGAACGCGGGCTTTTTTACCTAAACGATCGCGCAGGTAATAGAATTTCGCGCGTTTAATAACGCCCTTGGAAATGACTTCGATTTTATCAATGACCGGCGAATTAAGCGGAAAAGTCCTCTCCACACCTTCACCGAAAGAAATTTTACGCACGGTAAAAGCAGACCCCATGCCGATGCCGGTCTTTTTGATCACCGTGCCCTCAAAAGGATGGATACGGACTTTATCGGCTTCCTTGACCTTAATTTTCATTTTTACAGTGTCGCCCACGTCAAATACAGGTAAATCCTTGCGTATATTTTTTTCGCCCACCGAGGCGATTTTTTCCATATTGCCCGCAGTCATGTCCAAATCCTACCTTTCTTTAACAATAAATCAGGCCTGAGGTCTTGAGTCTTGGCCAGAGCTTGTGCATTGTCGCCAAGTCGCTATTGTTTTATGATTGCCAGATAATAACACATCAGGTACTTTTTTGCCACGAAAATTTGCCGGTCGGGTATACTGCGGCCCCTCTAATAAATTGTTTTCAAATGATTCGTGGACCAAAGATTCCTTCTTTACCTAAAACGCCGGGAACCAGACGTGTTATGGCATCAATGATGACCATGGCAGGGATTTCCCCTCCGCTTAAAACATAGTCCCCTACTGAAATTTCTTCATCAACCAGATGCCGGCGGACACGCTCATCGATCCCTTCGTAATGGCCACAGATAATAATCAAATTTTTAGCTCTGGTCAAGCGTTTTGCGTGAAATTGAGAAAATGGTTTTCCTGAGGGGCAAGTGTAAATCACCTTGGCGCGGCGTCTGCCTTTAATGGCTTTAACCGCGTCGAATAAAGGTTGCGGCATTAACACCATGCCCGGACCTCCGCCAAAAGGCCGGTCATCGACTTTGCGGTGTTTCTTGTCGTCGGTATAATCACGCAGGTCGTGCACGTAGATAGCGACTTTCTTTTTTTCCTGGGCACGTTTAAGGATGGACTCGTTAAGTATCGGCTTAAACATGTCCGGGAAAATGGTGATAATGTCGAAACGAAGCATAGTTACCTTTACAAAGTTGCCAATAATTCGGAATTGTAATCTGTTAAAAATTGTTTTTGAAACTGTGCGTAATGGTCCGCCTCAATGGCATGACGGATACGCTCCATTAGTTTAATATAAAAATATAAATTGTGGTAGCTCATTAAACGCACACCGGTAATTTCGTTCATGTTGAGCAAATGACGGATATAGCATCGGGTATGGTTTTTGCAAACTATACAATCGCAATGCTCATCTAAGGGCCGCAGATCTTTAGTGAATTCGTTGTTGCGGATATTGAGCTTGCCCGTATTTGTAAAAGCGCTGCCATGCCTTCCATAACGGGTCGGTATGGAACAATCAAACATGTCGATACCCAATCCCACGGAGCGCACAATTTGGTCGGGAAGACCTATACCCATAAAATAACGCGGTTTATTTTTCGGTAAATAAGGAATGACCCAGTTTAACGCTTCAAACATTTCTTTGACCGTCTCCCCTACACTGACCCCGCCGATGGCATAGGCATCAAAATCTATCGCCAATAATTCTTCCGCGGACTGCCGGCGTAGGTCCTTGAAAGTAGCCCCTTGGACAATGGCAAATAAACGTTGTCCCTGCTTGTGCATACCGGTCTTATGAAAATGCTCTTTGCAGCGTTTGGCCCATTGGGTGGTACGCTTCAAGCCACGCATGGCTTTTTTGCGGTCACACGGATAGGGAGAGCATTCATCCAAAGGCATGACCATGTCCGAGCCTAATACCCGCTGAATGTCCATGACTTTTTCGGGTGTAAAAAAGTGCATGCTGCCGTCAATATGGGAACGGAATTTGATGCCTTCATCCGTGATTTTGCGGAATTTGGTCAAACTAAAAGCTTGATATCCTCCGCTGTCGGTGAGGATAGGTTTTTCCCAATTCATCAATTTATGCAAGCCTCCGGCATGTTGGATTATCTCTAAACCCGGACGCAAATATAAATGATAGGTATTAGACAGGACAATTTGAGACTGCATCTCATGAAGGTCCACACTCGACATGGTCTTGACCGTACCCGTTGTCGCCACCGGCATAAAAAACGGAGATTCAACCGCGCCATGGGGCGTGTTGATTGTGCCCCGACGGGCATCTGTGTGTGCATCTTTTTTGATGAGTTTAAAAAAGTTCATAGAGGAAAAGCCGAGATTCCTTGCCTGCTCAAATAATTTTATACTTTCCTATGCTGCAAGATAACATATCACAGCTAAAGAATCAACATGGCATCGCCATAGCTGTAAAAACGGTAGCGTCTTTGAATAGCTTCATGATAGGCCTTCATCACCAAATCGTATCCGCCGAAAGCGCATACCAGCATCAACAGCGTACTGTAAGGCAAATGAAAATTGGTTATCAGCACATCCGTCATTTGGAATTTATAACCCGGATAAATAAAAATATCACTGTGACCTTGCAGAATTCCGCTCTGGGCGACGGTTTCAAGCACACGGCAACCGGTGGTGCCCACAGCCACGAGGGGTCTCGATTGCTCTTTTGAGCGCAGGATATTTTTATACCCCGCAGGCTTGAGGCTGTAATATTCCGTATGCATCACATGAGAACGTATATCCGCACATTCAACAGGTTTAAATGTTCCGTAATTAATATGCAGCGTCAATTCTAAGAATTGATGTCCCTGTTTTTTAAGTTCTGTCATTAAATCATCGGTAAAATGCAGCCCCGCCGTAGGACTGGCCACGGACCCCGGTTTTTTGGCATATACGGTTTGATAATCTTCACGGTCGCGGATGGTATCCGGCCTTTTGATATAGGGCGGCAACGGCATGTGGCCTATGTCTTGTAGATAGCGAACGATATTTTTTTTATTAAAACGTACGATACGTTTGTCTTTATTCGTCAGGACTGTACTGATTGTGTGGCCAAAATCAATGGTTTCCCCTTCCCGGATTTTTTTTAAGGGCCGCAGCAAAACCTCAAATGAATATCCGTCTTCCAAAGGGTTTAATAAAAATATCTCTACAGCAGCACCGGTGGCTCTTTTGCCTAATAAACGCGCCGGGATCACACGAGAGTTATTGACTACAAAAAGACAACTCTTGGGTAAATAATTATTGAGATGATTAAAGGTATCGTGACGGATGGTGCCCCTAGCACGGTCAAGTATCATAAGCCGGGCATGGTCTCGACGCTCAAGGGGCCGTTGGGCAATCAGCTCTACAGGCAGCCTATAAGAATAAGACTCTAATTGAAAGACATCACTTGGCGTGAGTTTTGAGGGGTTTGTTATCTTTGATGGTTTCAGATTTTTCGAGTTCATGATAGTTCATTAATACGGAGCTTGGATAATAGTAAGCTAAAATTTGTTCATAGGTAAATTGCTGTTGGGCCATCCCTAAAGCGCCCCATTGGCACATGCCTACCCCATGTCCCCAGCCACGGCCGACAAAATCCACAAAATAGCCGCGCATGACAATTTCATAAGTATTGCTCTTAAGAACATTGGGGCCCATGATATCGCGAAAATCTTTTCCTTTGATAATTAGTTCCGGGCCTTGGGCCGGTGTGATTTTTAAATGGTCAATGCGCTCGCTGCGGTTGCGGTCAACAATGCTGATATCCTTGATGGCACCGATTTTATAGCCGTGGCGGTTAAGGACCTCCTGAATGTCTTTGAGCCGGAAATTTTTTGTCCAGTGCATGTGCGGTGAATTTTTGCAAAATGGACACGGCACGCCGCGCAGCGGCGGGATGTCCGGAAGGTTCCATAATTCACGCGCATCCTCGGTCATGCCGCCACAGGTGGCATCAAAATACGTCGGTATAATCTTATTGTTATACGTCAACACTTCTCCCCGGGTACGGTCCACAGCCAAATCCGTACGGTAACGTTCGGAATCGCGTCCTCCATAGACCTGCGAATAAATATCATTCGTCACGTCATAGTTTTTACCTGCAGGATTCAGAGAATATAACGCATAGGTGCGGGCGGCCACGGCCTGGGCTTTTAATGCTTCCATCGGCCAATGATGGGACACTTCATGATACAGCACGCCTTTGATGTAATCTTCGACATTAATACTATTGATGGCTGTGATGCGGTTGTCCGACGTACGGATAATGGTCACCTCCCCGCGAAAAGGACGATCATTAATGATAATGGAAGCGTCCTTGGCAGGTTCAATAGTCACACGTTTAGCCGAATAAACATCCAGGCCTACTAGAATGCCGCGGTCTAAAAGCCTCACCTTGCTTTCAGGCAATCTTAATCCACGGGCGATCACATGGCCGGTTGACATATCACGCAGACGATAGGCCCCATGGATAGCTAAAACCATTTCTCTGGAATCACGCACAATAGCCACCCGCACTATTTCCGGCGGTTTCCAGGATATTTTATCATCGGCATGGACATGAGCTATCCAGATGACACTTGAAACTAAAATGAGGCCGAGTAATGTATGCCTTTTCATCTTTTTCCTATCCAATACATAATCACACTGAAAATGATGCTTACTAAAATACAGGTAGTTAGGGGAAAATAAAAGCTGAAGTTGTCTTTTTTAATAAAAATATCCCCGGGCAGTTTTCCTACTCCCGGTATTTTCCCTGCCATCGTTATAATAACGCCAACGACGACCAGAACAATGCCGATGGCAATAATCGATTTACCCAAGTTCGCCCATTTAGATGCTCCATCGCCATAGGCGTCAATTCCCTGCCCCTGGACGTACGGCGTAAAAATCCCATCTTTAACAGATAGGGCTCAATGACATCTTCAATGGTATCTATTTCTTCGTTTAAAGTCGCCGCCAGAGCATCAATCCCCACCGGGCCGCCGTTGTAATGAGTTTTAATAATCATCAGTAAACGGCGGTCTAATTCATCCAGCCCATGAGCATCGATCCGTAACGCTTGCATAGCCTCATTCACCACTTTTAAATCAATATGGTTTTTGTTCGCATTGACCTGCGCATAGTCACGACAGCGGCGTAACAGCCGGTTAGCAATGCGCGGGGTGCCGCGGGCACGTTGAGCCATGGCTAAACACGCATCAGCGTCGACTTGGACATTGAGTTTTTGGGCCGAAGTCGAAACAATCTTGGCCAAATCACTTTCCGCGTAAAATTCCAAATGATAAAAAATCCCAAAACGGTCCCGCAAGGGTGTGGTCAAAAGGCCGCTGCGGGTGGTTGCTCCAATTAAGGTAAAGGGTTTCAAATTAAAATTAATAGTTTTGGCATAAGGGCCCTTATCCACAATAAAATCAATTTTAAAATTTTCCATGGCCGGATAAAGGAATTCTTCAACGGTTTTGGAGAGCCGGTGAATTTCATCAATAAACAGCACATCCCCTTTTTCCAAATTAGTCAGAATGCCGATAAAGTCCCCTGCACGGTCAATAGCAGGCCCCGAGGTTATGGTAATGCGATGGTTCATTTCATTGGCAATGATATGGGCCAGGGATGTTTTGCCTAAACCCGGCGGACCGGAAAAAAGCGTATGCTCTAAAGGTTCATTGCGCTTTTGGGCCGCTGCCATCGCCACCCGCAAACCTTTGACTAAATCCGGCTGCCCTACAAAATCATCCAGACGCTGCGGCCGTAAGGACAGGCTGACGACCTGGTCCTCTTCGCTTTCCTGATTAAAAACAATCCGCTTGAGTTCTTCCATAGTGTATTAAACCGGCGGCTTCGCCGGCGTCTCGTTAGTGATGTTGCGCAAGATTTCAATGTCCGCAAATTGACGCTGCTGGATGACGACAATTTCTTTAAGACGGATTAACTCTAAAACCGCGATAAATGTGCAAATGATTTCTGCCTTACAAGAAGACTGCTTAAAAATTTCCATCAATGAAAGACGTGTACGTTCAACCAACAGATGCAGCAAGCTGTGGATTTTATCATCAACAGTATATTCTGCCTGTGACACCTGATAATCTTCTTTTTGGGACACATGGCTTAAGGCTTGAGAGAATGCATTAATCAAATCAAAAAGAGTGGCCTCGAATAAAACCTCCTGGGCATCTTCCTTGATTTCATTCATTTTTTCCGTATCAATGATACGGCCGAATAAATTCTGGCGCTGGGATTCTTTGGTTTTAAGCCCTGCGGCAATGGACTTAAACTGTTCGTATTCTTTCAGGCGATCAACTAATTCCTGACGGGGATCAGGCGCATCAGCGGCGGCCAAGGGGTCAGGCGGCAGGAGCATCTTGGATTTTATCTGCATTAAAGTCGCGGCCATGACTAAAAAGTCCCCGACAATGTCCAAATCGAGCAGTTTCATCATTTTAATGTATTCCATGTACTGATCGGTGATCGTCGCAATCGGGATATCGCAGATATCAATATCATTTTTTTTGATGAGATAGAGCAAAAGATCCAGAGGGCCTTCAAATTTTTCAAGATGAATTTTGTAGTTCATAAAACAGCCTGACGGACTTCTGCCATAGTTTTACAGGCTATGACACGCGCTTTTTTAGCGCCTTCTTTGAGAATATCCTTGATCCGGTCTTTGTCTTTTTCCAATTCGGCCCTTCTTTCCCGGATGGGCGCAAGTTCTTGATTGATGTGCCGGCTTAAATTCTTTTTGCAATCGACACACCCTTTAAGGGCACCAGTACACCATTGATGGGCTTCAGCGGCTTGTTGCGGCGCAAATACCTGATAATAACTATACACATTACATTCTTCCGGATGTCCGGGATCTGTTTTACGAATACGTTTAGGGTCTGTAATCATCGACACAACTTGGGTCTCAACGGTTTCTTGGGCGTCCGACAAATTAATACTATTGCCGTAACTTTTACTCATCTTGCGGTTATCTGTTCCCAAAAGCCGTGGGGTTTTTGTTAAAATGGCGCGGCAGTCATGAAAGACATCGGTTTTATATAAGGAGTTAAAACGCCGGGCGATTTCACGGCATAATTCCAGATGAGGCAGTTGGTCTTCTCCGATGGGAACGGCATCAGCCTTATACAAAAGGATATCCGCTGCCTGTAATACCGGATAACCTAAAAACGCATAAGTTTGTAAATCTCTCGAGGTAATTTCACGCAGCTGCTCTTTGTAAGTGGGATTGCGTTCCAGCCAGCCTAAGGGTGTCAGACAGGATAAAAACATCTGTAGCTCCAGATGCTCGGGAACATCAGACTGAACATAGATGATGGATTTTTCGGGATCAAGACCGCAGGCCATCCAGTCGATAGCCATGTCTATCCCATAATCACGTAGCGGGCGGCTGTTTTCATACTCGCTCATCAGAGCATGCCAATCGGCGATGCCGAAGATGCACTGGTAATTTTTTTGCAGAGCAACCCAATTTTTAAGGGCCCCCAATAAATGCCCCAAGTGCAATTTACCGGTCGGCCGCATCCCTGAATAAACTGTTTTGGTCATAATTTATAGCTTGCGCGCAATGGATTCGATATCAAACGCTTCAATGATGTCCCCGACAGCAATGGTATCAAAATTGGACACTGTAATCCCGCATTCAAAGCCTTCAGTGACTTCTTTGGCATCGTCCTTAAACCGTTTCAAAGTGCTGATATGCCCGGTATGGACAACATCGCCGTTGCGCAAAACTTCAACCTGAATTTTATTGCGGACCTTGCCCTTTTGAACAAAACAACCGGCTACGACCCCCGAACGGCTTAAGTTAAACACATTGCGTACTTCCACACGACCGATGAAATGACGCTTGAGTTTGGGGGCGAGTAACCCCTCCAAGGCTTTTCTTAAATCTTCAACAGCATCATAAATGATACGGTACTCCCGTACATCTACGGGATTTTTATCTAATTCCTGCCGGGCTTTATCATCAACGCCCACTTGAAAAGCAATGATAATGGCATTAGAGGCATGCGCCAAGACCACGTCAGAAGCATTAACATCCCCCACCGCCGTATGAATAAAACGTAATTTCACTTCATCAGAGGGGATTTTGCTCAGTGACTCTTTGAGCGCTTCCAGAGAGCCTTGCACGTCGCCTTTTATCACGACCCGCAGTTCTTTGATTTCCCCTTGCTGAATTTGCGAATACAATTCTTCTAAAGAAACTTTAGCCGTGCCCGAAAGCTTCTCATTTTTTAATCTTTCCTGGCGGTTCTCCGCGATTTCTTTGGCTGTCTTTTCATCTTCTACCGCGTAAAAAATTTCACCCGCTGCAGGGACTTCGGAAAGCCCCAAAATTTCCACAGGCGTCGACGGTCCGGCTTCTTTGATAGGCCGTCCCTGATCATCAAACATGGCCTTGACTTTGCAATGCAGAGGGCCTATGACAAGAGCATCCGACAAGTTCAACGTACCGCTTTGCACAATCAAAGAGGCAATGGCACCCTTGCCCTTGCTCATATGGGCCTCAATGACAATCCCTAATGCCTTTTTATCGGGATTGGCTTTTAATTCCAATATTTCCGCCTCCAGTAAAATACGGTCCAGAAGTTTTTCAATGCCCTTCCCTGTCAGCGCAGATACCTCCACAACCCCTATTTTCCCTCCCCAATCTTCTGACATCAGATCAAGCTCGGAAAGCTGTTTTTTAACCCGGTCAGGATCAGCGGTTTTTTTATCTATTTTATTAAGGGCTACGACAATCGGCACATTAGCCGCGCGGGCATGAGCAATGGCTTCCTGGGTCTGAGGCATAACACCGTCATCCGCAGCCACGACCAATACCACGATGTCCGTAATATGAGCACCTCGGGCACGCATGGCTGTAAAAGCTTCATGACCCGGTGTATCCAAAAATGTAATTTTGCCGTTGGCTGTCGCTACCAAATAAGCGCCGATATGCTGGGTAATACCCCCATGTTCACTTTCAGCGACCTTGGCAGAACGGATACTATCCAGCAGGGATGTTTTACCATGGTCCACATGGCCCATAAAGGTGACGACCGGTGCCCGTGGTTTTAAAGAAGCCGGATCATCTTTTTGTGCTGGCGGACATCGATGAGCTCTTCTTCCTGAGTTTTGCTTTTAATGACATTAAGGCCGAAAGAGTTGGCTAATTTTCCGACAAGTTCTTCACCCAGATTCTGGTTAATATTGGCAAATACGCCCATGTTCAGAAGTTTCTTTAGCACAACATTCATCTTCTGATTGATATGTACGGCGAAATCTTTAACGCTGATGGGAATAGGTAATTCAATATCTACCAGCGGTCCGGCAGGTTGTATTTCAGGAATGACCGCACCGGCAATAGACGCAGAAGGTTTATGGTCCCGTCCATGCCCTAAGCCGCCGGTATCCTCAAAAGACCGTTTGCGTTTTTTAGCTAAAGGCTTGACCGATATAAAAGGTTCATCATAACGGAGTTTCTTTTTGAGCGGTTCCAGCGGCGGAATATCTTTGGGGATATCTATTTTGGTAACATCTATTTGCGGCATCACCGGTTTAGGAGGCACGGGTTCAATCTTGGGAAGCGCGGATTCAATTTTGGGATGCACGGGTTCAATCTTGGGAAGCACGGGTTCGATCTTCTGGGAGGCACGGATTCAATTTTCGGAGTTTCCGATTTGGGTAAAATTGATTTGGGAGCCTCTTTTTTAGGCAGCGGCTCATCGTCAGGTTCCAGGGCTGTTTTCTTTCTGGAGACAGACGGCTTTTTTTTCTCTTTTTTGTCTTCTTCAGTTTTTATTTTAGGCTTGGCCGCAGTAGGCTTGGGTTTAGGGGTAGTAGTCTTTTTGACGGATTTTTTAGTCGGCGGGGGTTCCTCGACCACACGCTGGCCTATGCCTTCATCCGCCAAAGCGTCGCGTAGAATCATTTCGACAATAGCCGTAATTTCGCCGTTGTCTTTAGAACGCAGTTTTAATGATTTGATTTTCTTTGTAACATAGCTTTCGGTAATTTTTAACTCTTTGGCTAAATCCGCTATATGCATATTATTCCTGTTCCTCTTCTTCTTTAGAGTCCTCATCAGCAGGGATGGTATCAGGGGAAGCACTTTCCGGGATCTTTGTAGAATCTTCCGCAGATTCTACGGTTTTTTGTTTTTCTTCCCATTGTTTGGCGGAATAAATATCCAATTCCCAGCCGACCAACTTACTGGCCAAACGCACATTCTGACCGTATTTACCGATGGCTAACGACAATTGATCTTCATCCACAATAATATTAACTCTCTTTTCATCGGCAATCAATTGCATCTGTGAAATTTCCGCCGGAGATAAGGAGGCCTGAATATATTCTTTGATGTCTTCGGAATAACGCACGATATCGATTTTTTCACCGTGCAATTCGGTGACGATGTTTTTCACACGGCTGCCGCGCATGCCTACACACGCCCCCACACAATCAATTTTTTCATCTTTGGAATAAACGGCGATTTTAGTGCGCTCACCGGGATCCCGGGCGATCGCTTTGATTTCAATGATGCCTTCGTAAATTTCAGGCACTTCCAGTTCAAAAAGACGTTTGACAAAATTCGGGTGGGCGCGTGACAGGATGACCTGCGGCCCGCGATTTTCTCTTCTTACTTCCAGCACATAGGCACGGATACGCTCCCCCTGGCGAAATTCTTCTTTATTGCTTTGTTCGCTCTTGGGGATCAGAGCTTCGGATTTGCCTAAATCCACAATGATGTTGCCCCGCTCAAAGCGATACACACTACCGCTGATAATCTGTCCGATGCGGGCATTATATTCGCCGAACACCACATCTTTTTCGGCTTCACGGATTTTTTGAATGACCACCTGTTTGGCGGTCTGGGCAGCGATACGGCCGAATTCACTGGAGTGAATTTCTTCCCCCGCGGCCCAAGCCTTGATTTTACCTGTTTTGCGGTCCAAAGTCACTTTAATGTCTTCTTCCTTGTCGATAGTCCATATTTTTTTCGCAGCAGAAGCCACCGCAGCTTCTACAGCCGCGATTAAAGTCTCTTTATCAATGCCTTTATCCCGTTCTAATTGTTCCAAAATTGCCATTAATTCACTGTCCATACCAACCCTTTCTTATTTATTCAGTATTATCCAGCGTCTATACCCGGCGAAGATACTTCCAGGGAAAAAGTCCCGGGAGTTAATAAATTTTCCTGCGTGATAGCGGCCACTAAAGCTTTGTTCAATATAACACATTCTCCTACAGTAATGCCACCTGGAAGTTTGTCGGCTGTGATTTGGATGACCACGTCATTTATGCGTCCAGCGACTTTACATTCGATTAAATCTACCCCTGTCCCCTCAACTGCCTTCTTGGCTAATAACTCTATCTTTTGTTTTAAATCTTCGATAGTCATAATTTTATAGCTATTATATTAGTCATAATTTTAAAATCTCTTCTTTAACGTTATCTTTGTTGACTGCCATGACCTGACCGCCGCGGCGGATTTTAATTTCTACCTGGTTATGCGCCAGCATACGTTTGCCGATGATGATCCTCAGGGGAATGCCGATTAAATCCGCATCATTGAATTTACGTCCTGCACTTTCATCACGGTCATCCAGAAGCACATCCAATCCTGCGGCGTTAAGTTCTTTATAATATTTTTCAGCTAAACTCATCGCCGCTGTATCAGAGGCTTGTACAGGTAAAATTTCTACATCAAAGGGGGCGACTTCCTTGGGCCATATAATACCATTGGCATCATTATTAACTTCAATAATAGCGGCAATCAAACGGCTGACACCAATACCGTAACAGCCCATGATGATAGGTTTTTGCCGTCCATCTTCATCCAAATAGAGGCGCCTAAACTTTCCGAATATTTAGTGCCTAATTGAAAGATATGCCCCAATTCAATGGCTGACTAGGCGTTGCCAATGGTTGCCTTGAGGCGTTTTCCCTTCTTCTTCCTTGATGATCTGCCCGTCATTTTTATTGACCCATACCGATGTCTTCACCAATGGGGGCGGCTACTAAAAATTCATGCGAAACACTTCCCCCCATGGCCCCGCTATCAGCGCTGACAACCATAGCCTTTAGCCCGCAGCGTTTAAAAATTTTGGTATAGGCGCCCAGTTGCAAATCATAATTTTTTTTCAAACCCTCCCTATCACGGTCAAAACTATACGCGTCTTTCATGATAAACTCGCAGGCGCGCACGATCCCGAAACGCGTGCGGATCTCGTCTCGGAATTTGGTCTGTATCTGATACAAGACGACGGGCAACTGACGGTAGCTTTTGATGAATTGCCGGGCAAGGTCCGTAATGACTTCCTCATGCGTCGGCCCCAGGCACATACGTTGACCTTTGTTATTTTCAAAAGTAATCATGATGTCTTTGAGGGTCACATCGCGGCCGGTTTTTTTCCAAATTTCAATAGGATGCAGGGCCGGCATCAAAAGTTCCTGGCAGGCAATGGCATTCATTTCCTGACGGATAATATTTTCGACCTTCTGTAAGACTTTAAATCCCAGCGGCAAATAGGAATAGACACCGGAGGTCAGCATCTGGACCAATCCTGCACGCAGGGAGAGCTGATGGCTTGTGGCCTCGGTGCCTGTCGGGATTTCTTTTAATGTGGTGATGAAATATTTAGACCAGTACATGTTTTATCCCTTCATTCAAAAAAGCCCGCCGGCAATTGAATATTACGTTTGATAAACTTTTCATAAAAGGACGGCCTTTGATGGTTCATGACCCAATCCCCTATAACGCGAGACTGTTCGTCGATCTTTTCCTGTTTGAAAGTAAAAATATCCATCAGGGAAATGTTGCCGTTTTCTTTCGTATAACGCAAATCCGTAATATTCGTAATCCGGCGCACGCCGTCCATAAAAAGCTCCACATAAACAATTAAATCAATGGAAGTGGCTAATTGTTTTTGTATCTGTTCACCGCTTAAACGGATACCGGACATCAGCATCATGGTGATCATGCGGTTAAAACATTCCTGCGGAGAATCCGCATGCACAATGGCTAAAGCGCCGGCATGACCGGAAGCAATGGACTGCACCAAATCCAAAATTTCATGGCCGCGGACTTCACCGATGATAATTCGGTCCGGACGCATACGCAAAGAATTGATGAACAAATCACGAATGGTCACCTCACCCTTACCTTCCGTGTTAGCGGGTTTAGCCTGCAGGGAAACCACATGTTCCTGCATCAGGCGCAATTCGGAGGTGTCCTCAATGGTGATAATACGTTCATGGTCCGGAATATGACGGGAGAGCACATTGAGCAAGGTTGTTTTGCCGCTGCCGGTGGAGCCGCAGAAAACAATATTCAGTTTGGCCTTGATCGCTGCGGTCAAAAAGGCGGCCATTTGTTTGTTAAGGCTTTTGTGATCTATTAAATTGTCAATAGTCGTTAACTCACGTGAAAATTTCCGGATCGTCAAAATAGGGCCAATCAGCGAACAAGGCGGTAAAATGACATTGACACGCGAACCGTCAGACATGGAAAAATCCACATACGGGGAAGACTCGTCCACGCGGCGGCTGGAGCCTGACGCGGATATGATTTTTTGGATCGTATGCATTAAATGGGCATTGTCTACAAAGTTGATATCCGCCTTCTCAATTTTTCCCCCACGCTGGATGTACACCGATTTAGCCCCATTGACCATAATTTCAGATATCGATGGATCTTCAACGAAAGAACGTAATGGCCCTAAGCTGACTATGGAAATGGCCAATTCTTTCATGATAGATATCCGCTCTTCAAGAGTCACGGTTAATTTTGTGTCCTGACAGAGTTTATTGATGGCACTATCGACAAAAGCACGCATCTGGTCTTCATTCATGGTATCTTTGAGCTCTAAAAAATTGGTCTTGGAAATCAGATAATGATGAATGCGCGCTTTAATTTCATTTTGTTCGAAATCGGACATTTTTTCCCCCTTCGTTCAAGTTAAAGCCCTGTACCTCTAAATAATTTGATCATTTTATCAATCAACCCGATACGCTCAAAATCCGAATAAAACACAAATAAAGCCAGCAGGATAATCAACGTAAACCCGGCTTTGGCAATCAGCTGATCGGTTTTGATCGATAAGGCCTTACCGCGTAATTTTTCCAAACCGATTAGAAATAAATGTCCGCCATCCAAAGGAATGAGAGGCAATAAATTAAAAATCGCCAAAGAAGCGCTGATAATCCCTACAATATGTAATACAAAAGCAAAGCCTATGGTCAAGGCGAATTTAATCACAAAAAACATGCCTATGATACCCATGGCTTCTTTAGGAGAGCGTTCTCCAATAATCATTTCATACAAGGCCGCATAAGTTTTGACAGTAATGTTTCCCAATTCTTCACCTGCTTTGCCGAATGATTCAAAAAATCCATAACGGGTGACGACAATGTCTTTAGCATTCCAATCGGCCGTGGCCCCACCCCGATGCGACGCGTTTGATGGTGCCGACCAAAAATATCTTGGGTGTCTTGCTGTTGGGGTGTGATGACAACCCGGAGAGTGTGCCCGGCACGTTGGATGTTAAAAATCATCTGGGCGCCGATTGAAGTCGTGACCATATCTTGCAGTTGCGACCAATGGTCGATAGTTTTACCATCAATGCTTAGAATTTTGTCTCCTGTTTGTAAACCTGCCAGCTGGGCCGGTGAATGATCCAAAATCTGGTCGATTGTCGGGGCCATCTTCTGCTGGGAAAGGTCCATGTCGACGTAACCAATCATGAACACAAACCAAAAACATACGTAGGCCAAAATCAAATTCACGACCGGTCCCATTAAAATAATAAGCGCCCGTTGCCCATGGGATTTGGCAAAAAACTCATCATTTTTCCCTGTGCATTTATCACGCTCATCACCGGCCATTTTGACAAAGCCGCCTAAAGGAATGGCGCACCAACAAAATTCAGTGTCATCATGCATCCAGCTGAATAATTTGGGGCCGAATCCTAAAGCAAATTGTTCGACTTTAACCCGGCATTTTCGGGCGGTGATATAATGGCCCCATTCATGCACCAGAATTAAAATACTCAATATAAAAATAAAAACGATCAGTGTCATAGATTTTCTAAAATTCTACGCGCCTCTTGGCGTGCCCATGCGTCCGCTTGTATAATGGCCTCAAGCGAGGGGTCCTTGACTGTTGTATGACGGCCGATGACTTTTTCAATGACTTTATAAATACTCAAAAAATTAATTTTTCCGGCTAAAAAGGCCTCCACAGCTTCTTCATCCGCGGCATTGAGGACTGACGGCAGCGTTCCTGCTCGTCGAGCCGCTTCATAGGCCAAGTCCAACAAAGGGAATCTTTTAAGGTCCGGTTTTTCAAAATGAAGCGACCCTAATCGAGCTAAATCAAGCCTCTTAAGCCCCGTCGGCAGACGCTCAGGATATGTCAAGGCATATTGAATGGGCAAACGCATATCCGTTATCCCTAACTGGGCCAAAAAAGAACCGTCTGCAAATTCCACCATGGAATGAATAATAGCTTCCGGATGAATCAATACCTTAATTTGATTATGCCTCAAGCCGAACAAATGCTTGGCTTCAATGACTTCAAACCCTTTGTTCATAAGGGTGGCTGAATCCACGGTGATTTTAGGCCCCATTTTCCAACGCGGGTGATTGAGAATATTTTTGACAGTCATATGTTTAAAATCTTTGGGCGCGACCTTACGTAAAGGCCCCCCTGAAGCCGTTAAATGAATAAAACTCACCTCTGAGGTTTGTCCGTCCAGACATTGAAAAATAGCGCTCTGCTCGCTGTCAATAGGAATAATGCGCGCATGATAGTCCCTCGCTTCCTTCATGATCAAATCGCCCGCCATGACCAATGCTTCTTTGTTCGCAGGGGCAACCACCTTCCCCGCGCGTACCGCCGCCAAAAACGGCATCAAAGCACCGGCTGAACGCATGGCGATAATCACGGTGTCTACTTCTTTTAAAGATGCTATATGAGCAGAATCCCTGACTGGATAAAATTTTATCCCTTTGATGGCGATATTTTTAAAATAAGCTAACCCTGACTCTCCTACGGCCACATACTGGGTTTATATTTTTTAATCTGCCGTTCAAGCAGTTTAAAATTATTGTAAGCCGTCAATGCCACCACTTGAAAGCGCTTGGGATTGTGATCCACGACGTTCAATGTGTTAAGGCCTATCGAGCCTGTTGAACCTAAAATAGCTATACGACAAGGGTTCATTATTGCAATGTCTTCAGTGTCGAACTTATGTATAAATAAAACGCAGGTGCTGAGAACAGCAAACTGTCAATAATATCCAAGACCCCACCCATTCCGGGTAAAAATTTTCCGGAATCTTTGACGCCGCAATCACGCTTGATCAAAGATTCTGACAAATCACCCAGTTGTCCTAAGCCGCCGAAAAAGGCCCCTATGAAAAATATTTGCCAAAGGGGAAAATGCAATTCGGCCGGCAGAAAAGAACGAAAAACCAATGCCGTGCATGCGGACAACAATACGGCCCCGACCGTCCCTTCTACGGATTTATTAGGGCTCACTTTGGGTAAAAGCGGATGTTTACGTTTACCGAAACTGCTGCCTATCAGTAATGCCCCAATATCAGCACTTTTGGTCACCAAAAGAATAAATCCCACTAACTTAATTCCGTCTATGCCTGGAAGCATGAAACGGATCTTGACTAAAAAGCTGAAAGAACCACGCCACATACAAAACTCCAAACAGTGTCGTTGATAAACCTAAAATAGCGTGACGATTGTCACGACGCGCGAACTGCATGAATAAAATGAGAAGAAATCCTATGACAATAAATAACAATTCCCAATTTTTAGTCGGTTCAAAATGGGTAAAAATAGAAATAGGGATCAAAACGCCTATCAGAATACCAGTGTAAGATATAAATTGGAACTTCTTTCTTTCGCACCATATAAAAGAATTCATAAAGGCCGCCGGCTGTTAAAAGGACCACGACCGCTATAAACAGAATATTATTGAATATAGCCGCAGCTATTATGAGTGATCATAAATACGGATGACAAAAACCTCTGCCAAGACATAAAAATTTATCCTGTAACCTTAACAGCGCCCCAACGGCGTTCTCTTTGGGCATAGGTACTCAAAGCTTTGTGGAACTGGTCTTCGGTAAATTCCGGCCAATACTTATCTGTAAAATACAGCTCCGCGTAAGAAAGCTGCCATAATAAAAAATTGCTGATTCGTTCTTCACCCGAGGTACGGATCAAAAAATCAGGGTCCGGCTGGCCTTGAGTATATAGATGGGAGCTGATTGTCTCTTCATCAATAGCATCGGCTTTTATTTTGCCTTCATGGGCCTTGACAACAATGGATTTAACGGCATCCACTATCTCTGCGCGCGCTCCATAATTAAATGCGATATTCAGTGTCATGGTTTTATTGGCCATCGTTAAACGCGCAGCCTCATCCATGGCTTTTAGAACTTCGGCAGGTACTGCCGTAACGGCGTCCGATAAAATTAATGCGAATACCATTGTCCCCCAGTTCTTTGGCTTTTTGTCCCAAAACAGCGATGAATGTACGCATAATCATGGACACTTCGTCAGAAGGCCTGTTCCAATTTTCTGTCGAAAAAGCATAGACGGTCAAAAATTCTATCCCCAAGGCATGGGCGGTTTTGATGATTTCTTCCACCCGTTTGACCCCTTCCATGTGGCCTTGCGTACGGCTTAATCCACGGGCACGGGCCCAACGACCATTACCATCCATAATAATGGCTACATGACGGGGAAGTTGATTTTTTTCCATAATGGGAAACTCCCAAATAAAATGGGGGATATTAAATCCCCCATCGTCAAAATCCTTAATCTCAAACGCAAAACGCTTACAATTACTTACCCATGGTCAATGCCCCGCAGCGGCAGGTTGGGCCCCCGCAACGGCAGACGACGGGCCACCCGCAGCGCCTTGAGCGACCGCAGCCGCAACTTTAGCGACCGCAGGTTGTGACTGTTGGGCTGCCTGCATCTGTGCCGCTATCTTTGTTTTCTCTTGAAGCGCAGACCGCAATTTATCTTCAAGATCAGCCTTAGATTGGGCTAATGCGTCATATTGTTTCTTTAAATCCGCATTCTCGTTTTTTTCCTGGTCGAGGATGTCCTCGATTTTAGCCATTTTGTCTTGTTCTTCTTTGAGTTGTGAGAAAAGGATGGTCAATTTAGCGGCATTCTTTTGTAAGGTTTCTTCAGCTACCATACGGCTATAGCGTTCCTCTTCCAAGTTTTTAGAAGCCTTATTAGCTTTTTCGCCGAAACGCACCACCAAGACGGACAAACCGACCATGATTAACAAAACTATAACTAAGATAATGTCTCTCATCAGCTATCCTTGAACTTAATTAGTTTCCGGTTGATTAGCAGAGGCATCCGTACCGGTTTTTTCGATTTTAGGCAGAATGACGATTTCGACCCGACGGTTTTTCTGACGTCCTTCTTTAGTATCGTTAGAACCGACAGGCTTATATTCCCCATAACCGATGGCGGCCAATCGCGGTTCAGCCACGTTTTTCTCGCTTAAATAATGCAAAACAGACAACGCCCGGGCAGTGGACAATTCCCAATTAGATTTCCATCCGGATTTCTTAATCGGCCTGTTATCCGTATGACCTTCAATACCCACGTTTAAATCAGAGACCGTGGTATTTAACACCCCGGCGACTTTATCTAATTTTGATAAGGATTCTGGACGCAGTTTGGCACGTCCGGAATCAAATAAAACTTCCGATACGAAGGTAATGACCAACCCTTTTGACTGCATTTCTACTTTGACCTGTTTATTGTTAATATCGTCCTGGAGGCGTTTTTCTAATTCCTCCTTGGCACGCTGCAGCTCATTCATATCATTTTTTAATTTAGAAATTTTTTCAATGTCTGTACGGCGGCCTTTTTGAAAAATAATCGTACAGCCGGAAAGCCCTAAAGCCAGTATCAGGATTAAAGTGATGTTCATTAAAACTACTTTATTCGGACGCATTACAGACTCCTTCCATAATTATTACTTTTTAAAATAAATCCTAGATTTGTGCCGCTTCCTTAACTTAGAGAGGCGGCCTTCCATATATATATTACTTTTTAAAATAATTCCTTATACAACTCAAATTATCACAGGCATTTATGAAAGTCAAGCAATGAATCATCCTTAACGCACAATAATTTCATCCCGCTTGGAGCCCACCGAAATATATTTAACTTTGACCTTCAATAATTCCTCCAAACGTTCAATATAACGACGGGCTGAGGCCGGCAATTGATGATACCGACGCACGTGGCGGGTTGAAGTCCCCCAACCCGGCCATTGTTCATAGATAGGCTGGGCATGCATCAAAACGTCCATATCATGCGAATAATCTTTATAAATTTTTCCTTTATATCTGTAAGCGGTAGCGATTTTTATGACCGGAAGATCATCCAAGACGTCCAGTTTCATAATCGCTAAATGTGTCGCCCCATTAATGATGATAGCATACCGTACCAGGACGGCATCAAACCAACCGCAGCGCCGGGGACGGCCGGTGGTGGCGCCGAATTCATGGCCTTTACTGCGGATGATTTCGTTCATTTTTTTGTCAAATTCCGTTGGGAACGGCCCTTCCCCCACCCGGGTCGTATATGCCTTAACAGCCGCAACCACCTCTCCGATTTTTGTCGGTGGCACGCCTGTTCCTGAACAAACACCGCCGGTGGTGGCATTACTCGATGTCACAAAAGGATAGGTGCCGAAATCAATATCTAAAAATGTCCCTTGGGCCCCTTCGAAAAGGATTTTTTTGCCAGCGGCAATGGCTTGGTTTAAAAAAAGAGCTGTATCGCAGATATACGGTGCCAGACGCCGACCGTAGGCCAAATATTCCCGGCAAATTTCGCTAAAATCATAATTCTTAAAACCGTAAACTCTCGTAAAAATTTCATTTTTCTCATTGAGATTATCCGCCAGCTTGGCTTTTAAAACTTTAGGGTTTAAAAGATCGATGACACGGACACCCATGCGACCGACTTTATCGGAATAACAAGGCCCTATGCCGCGGCCGGTCGTACCAATTTTTTGCACACGCTTGCCTTCGCGCAACTGGTCCATCACCCGATGATAAGGCATCACCACATGGGCATTGGCGGAAATTTTAAGCTGGGCACGGCTGATGGAGAGATCCCGCTTTTTTAAATTGTTGATTTCTTCCAAAAGGGCTTGCGGGTCAATGACGACACCATTACCTATCACACAAATTTTTTTCCGATGTAAGATGGCCGATGGGATTAAATGAAATATATATTCTTTATCCCCGACGATAACAGTATGGCCTGCGTTGTTGCCGCCTTGATAACGCACGGTGATATCCACCTTTGCCGAAAGGATATCAATCAGTTTTCCCTTGCCTTCATCACCCCATTGGGCGCCTACTACCACAAGATTCATGATGTTTCCTATTTAAAAAATAAAATTATACTAGACGATGCCACAAAAAAGACAGACGCACAAACGATTTTACACAAAGCAGGCCGGAGATTTTTGATGCTTAAAAATGCCCACAAAAACCATAACGGCCACAAACTCACAGCCGTGTAACCCACCAACAACACAATCAGGACTTGCCATTGCCCGTGGACAAGTCCGCCGGCGCCCAAAAGCGTCATATAATAATTAATGGGCCAAAGTGTCGCTAACGCGCTTAAAACGACAGCTAAAATGAAAGTGATCAGCGACATCGCTATCCCGTTGACGGATGGACATGTTGGGGGACAAGCTACATCTTTTGGGGTGTTGCGATATAATAGAAACCAATCTTTCACAAACACGACGCCTAAAACAAAGCACCCCACCCCAAGAGCGAGATAAATAATTCTGGCGGTCAATACAAAAGGTTTATGAAAAAGAAGAACTCCCATAGGGCTAAAATTAAAACACAATAAACCAAACACATAGGTCAAAACAAAAAGCCAGCGTAAGCGATCCGAATGGGCATAACGCCCAGATGCCCAAATCCCGTGCACTATAAAAACCGCGCAGGTCATAAGAGTACACGGGTTGGTTCCATCTTGAAAACCAGCACCTATAACAACCTGCCCGAGATCCCACATCTAGCCACCTATCTGGCCCCTCCTGAGGGGCTATACTTTAATAGCTTTGACAAAAAGAATATTCTTGGTTTTGCGTAATTTCTCAATGACCGATTCAGGAATTTCGCTGTCTACATTAACGACACTTACCGCCACTCTCTGCTCATTTTCGCGGCCTAACGTAATACCGGCGATATTGATATTTGCCGAGGCCAAAATCGTACCGACAGCTCCCACAATACCGGGCTTATCATTATTATTGATAAACAACATATGCCCGGAAGGTGAAGCTTCGACATAAACGTTGTTGATTTTAACGATGCGCGGCTGTTTATTGCTGGATAAAGTCCCTAATAAAGAAAAGGGTTCTTTTTCAGTGGCTATATCCAAAGCAATCGCGTTGACATATTCGCCTTCCTCACTGGAGATGATTTCTTTAATATTAATGCCGCGTTCCTTCATCATATTCAAGGCATTAATAGTATTTACACCTTCCTCTAATATCGGTGTCAAAATGCCTTTGGCTAAAGCCATGGTTACAGCCGTCACTTTCTCTTTGGCCACGGCCCCGCTGTAGGTAATAACCACTTCCCGGATACGTCCCTGTACCAATTGGCCGGCAAATTTACCCATACTTTCCCCTAAACTTAAGTACGGTTCAATGGCTTTAAAAGCTTCGGCGGACAAGGACGGGAAATTGGCGGCATTGCGTATGCCGGCACCTGACAAAGCATCTTTAACGGCGTTGGCAATTTCAATGGCCACATTAAGCTGGGCCTCTGAGGTGGACGCCCCTAAATGCGGTGTCACTACACAATTATCTAATTTAAGCAATGGGGATTGAAAATCCGGCGGTTCAGTTTCATAAACATCTAAAGCGGCACCGGCAATACGTTTTTCCTGCAAAGCTTTAATCAAAGCGGCTTCGTCGACGATACCGCCTCTGGCGCAATTGATGATCCTCACCGTTTTTTTCATCAAGGCTATTTGTTCTGCGGAGATCATATGCGTGGTTTCATCCGTTTTCGGGATATGCACCGTGATATAATCCGCGGTTTTATAAATTTCATTGAGTTCAACCATTTTGATACCGTTTTTAGCAGCAATTTCAAGGGACAAATAAGGATCATAACCGATAGTGACCATGCCGAAAGCCTGGGCCATCTTGGCGACCGTCGAACCGATGCGGCCTAAACCCACAATGCCCAATATTTTGCCGTGCAGTTCAATCCCTGTGAATTTGGAGCGCTCCCACTTACCGGATTTCAGGGAAGCAACCGCCTGGGGGATATTGCGTGAAAGGGCCATAATCATACTCATGGTATGCTCGGCGGTAGAGGTGGTATTACCCGCAGGGGTGTTCATGGCCACAATCCCCTTTTGGGTAGCGGCCATTAAATCCACATTATCCAACCCCACCCCGGCGCGTCCGATCACTTTTAATTTATCCGCGGCCTCTATAATCTCTGCCGTGACCTGGGTGCCGGAACGTACGATTAAAGCATCATAATCCTTGATGATTTTTTTTAACTCATCCGGCGGTATGCCGAATTTACAATCGACCGTAAAGTTGCCGTCGGCCGTTAAAATATCAAGGCCTTCTTTTTCCAATTTATCGCTAACTAAAATCTTAAACATATTTATAATCCTTTAATTGAGATCCTTCGCCAGTTGGCTCAGGATGACATCCGACATTACGTCGGATGTCAATTTGTGTTGAGAACTTTTTGAGCGGCACTTAATGCGCTGCCCAGTTCAAATTTATGCCCCATTTGATGCAAGACTTTTTCTAAGCAAGCCAGTCCTGTAAGAATATCATATTCATCCAGGGCCCCCATATGCGCCATGCGGATGACTTTACCTTTAAGGAGGTCTTGTCCGCCGGCAAAAGTAATGCCATAGGTATCGCGCATGGTTTTAGTCAACTTTTCTCCGTCGATGTTAGCAGGCACCTTAACGGCCGTCAGCACATTGGTTGCACAGCTAAGGTCAGGAAATAATTCCAGGCCGATGGCCTTGCAGCCGGCACGTACCGCACGGGCTAAAAGCGCGTAACGGGCAAACATATTGGTAAGACCCTCTTTTTTAATCATCTCGATGCGAGTCCACCAAAGCGATAAGGACGCCAATGGCCGGCGTAAAAGGAGTGTCAATTTTTTCCATGGCCTTTTTGGATTCGCGCAAATCAAAATAGTAACGCGGGTTTGTGCTTTTATTGATCAAATCAATGGCTTTGGGTGAGGCGCTGACAAAACTTAAGCCCGGCGGCAGCATCAGGCCCTTATGGGAGGCGGATACCACCACATCGCAGTGCCACTCGTCGGTTTTAATTTCCTGAACAGCCAGACCCGACACCGCGTCGACCACTAAAACAGCCTGGGTGTTTTTAACAACCTCTCCGATAGCTTTGACATCAGGAGTCACGCCTGTCGAGGTTTCTGCCAAGGTGATAAATACTGCCTTGGTGTCAGGATGGGCATTTAATAACGATTTAATCTCTGCCGCAGTGGGAGCTTTGCCCCATTCCACCTTATACACAATCGTATTAGCCTTAAAGGTTTGGCAAAGTTCCACCCAGCGCTCGCCGAATTTTCCGCCATCGACCGCAATGGCCTTATCATTGGGGGAAAGCAGGTTTGATACGGCCGCTTCCATGCCGCCGGAACCTGAAGAGGTTAAAATATAAATGTCATTGGTAGTCTGAAAGATATCTTTTAAACCTTCCACTACCTGTTTGATATTGTTTTGAAATTGCGGCGTGCGGTGATGGATGATAGGCTTACCTAAAGCCGCGCACAGATTGGCAGGTACTTGAGTTGGGCCGGGAGTTAACAACAAATTGCGTTTCATTTTTCTAACCTTTCTGTATAAGATCCTTCGCTTATAGGCTCAGGATGATTCTGACATTGCGTCAGAATCATTTTATAGTTTCTCCGAAATGAGCGATGACACCGTCGACTAAACCATAGTCTTTCGCCTCTTGGGCGGACATAAAGAAGTCGCGGTCGGTGTCTTTGACTATTTTTTCCAATGCTTGATTTGTGTGATTGGCTAAAATTTTATTTACTGCGTCTTTCATCCGTAAAATTTCCTCGGCCTGTATGGAAATATCACTGGCCGTACCCTGTGCGCCTCCCCAAGGCTGATGGATCATGATGCGTGCGTTGGGTAACGCATAACGTTTGCCTTTGGCGCCGGCGGTCAACAACACAGCCCCCATACTGGCGGCCTGACCGACACAACAGGTGACCACATCCGGTTTCACATATTGGATCGTATCATAAATCGCTAACCCCGCGGTCACAGAACCCCCCGGAGAGTTGATATACAAAAAGATGTCCTTCTCTTTGTCTTCAGATTGTAAAAATAAAAGTTGGGCGATTACCACATTGGCGACATGATCATCGATACCCATGCCCAAAAAAACGATACGTTCTTTTAAAAGCCTGGAGTAAATATCATAAGAGCGTTCGCCATGACTGGTTTTTTCGACGACCATCGGGACTAATATTTGTGCGTTAGACATGTTATTCTCCTCCCATCGAAATGCTATTCCAAATAATACTAGATTTGTGCCGCTTCCTTAGTGTCTGTATTAGAAATGCGGCCTTCCTGGTCTTTCCAGGTCGCTTCTTTAAGTAAGAATGCCATCACCTTACTTCCCACGCTTTCCTTATTGTCGGTGGGGTGTATATTCTCAAGCTTGCCGATTTCTTCCAAAATCAAATAGATCTTAACTTCATTCTCTACCAAAGGCTCCAGCTGTTTTTGTAACTCTTCTTCTTTCTTTTTAAGTTGTTCTTCATTTAACCCTTGAGTTTTAAGACGGTGCAAAGCCTCATTTAAGCGATAATGCAGTTGACGCTTGACTAAGGATTGAGGAACTATTAGTTTAGCATTTTTAAGCAGATTTTCTACAATTTGATTTTCTACATCCATGCGGTTGTTGCGGTCCTTGTCAAATGCCAGTTGACGCTTAAGCGCTGTTGTAAATTCCTGCAGGCTGGGGAACCCCATGCCTTTGGCAAAAGCATCATCCATGGCGACTTCTTTATCTCCCCCATGGCCTTTTTTAAAAAAATCCAGGGTCTTTTGCAGTTCTTCATCGGTCACTTCACTTGATTTTCGGGTGACTTGGATGGCTTTATAGGCCCCCACCTCAACCTGCGGACGGACATCCAAGGTGGCTGTAAAAGTCAATAGGCCGTCTTTAAGATTCACGTCGGTGATTTCCGGCATATCAATAGGGTTTAACTGGTGTTGGTCTAAACCTTCATGATAAGCTTCGGGGATGATTTTTTTGATCGTTTCATCGTGGGCCAGCTGGCCATGGGATTGGACTAAAATATGACGGGGAACTTTGCCCGGACGAAAACCTTTGACCTTGGCATGTTTACCGATCTCGATATAAACAGAATCCATCACCTGATTGACCCGCTCGCGGGGGATCTCAAACTTCATTTCACGTTTTAACGCATCTATTTTCTTGACTTCGACTTTCATGACACTCCTTTACATGGTAAATTTTTCACCCAGATAAATCTTTTTGGCCTTGGGATCATTGATCAAATCCTGGGCTGTCCCGGAAATAAGCACACGCCCGTCAGCCACCAAATACGCGCGGTCGGTAATCGACAGCGTCTCACGCACATTGTGATCGGTCAATAAAATCCCCAACCCTTTTTTCTTCAAGTCCTTGATGATTTCCTGGGCTTCGGCCACCACAATCGGATCAATACCGGAAAACGGCTCATCCAGAAGTAAAAATGAAGGGTTGGTCACCAACGCCCTAGTAATTTCCAGGCGGCGTCGCTCTCCTCCGGAGAGCGTATACGCTTTAGATTTGGCCAAATGTGAAATATTAAGCTCTTCGAGTAGGGACTCTAAACGGCGTTTGCGTTCCATAGGGCCTATATTCAAGGTTTCCAAAACTGCCAGAATATTTTCCTCAACAGTCAGTTTGCGAAAAATCGAGCTTTCCTGTGCCAAATAGCCCATTCCCAAACGGCAACGTTCATGGATCGGCTTTTTAGTAATATCGTCCTGGTCGAAAATCACCTGGCCTTCTTCGGGAGTAATGATACCGACCACCATATAAAAACTGGTGGTCTTTCCCGCACCGTTAGGACCCAAAAGTCCCACAATTTCAGAACGGCCAACGGTAATGCTCAGGTTATCCACCACCCGGCGGCCGCCGTAAATTTTGACTAAATTTTTTGCTTCCAATAAACGCATGTCCGTCCCTATTTTCCGTTACCGATAGGCTGGAACATCCCATTGCCCTTGGTGCTGCCGGTATCGAAAACAATTTTGGGCCGGCCTATCATGGTCAAAACTTGAGTGTCCCCTATATAAATCATTTGATCCGAATAACTGACATTGGGGCCCTGAATGGCCTTGACATGCCCGGTGCATATGGCTTTTTTGATATGTTTAGTCGCCTGGTCAAACCATATTTCCATTTTATCCGCGTGTAGTTCGCGGCCGGTGGATTGATCTATCGCCACCACATGGACATTAAATACCGCGTACATTTTGACCTGGTCCATTTGCATGGGGCCATCTGAGGTGATGGTGACTATCTGGGGATTGGCCGGCTCATCCGGATTAGTCTTCACAACGGCTTTCACATCCTTATTGATCTGCGCTTTTTTTAGGTTCGGATGGGCGCTTAATCCCTGGCCTGTAACCACACCTTGTTGGTCCACAATTTTGACCGGGTCTTGGGTGGTGACCAAATCTTTATCGCGATTCCAATTTAAAGTGTCCGTGGTCATTTGAGTGCCGCGGTCCGCTGTGACAACGACATTGTCTTGCAGATGGATATTCCCATTGGTCTTGTCAATGGTGCCGTGATCTGATTTTAAATTCGTGTTTTCCTTACCGTAAAAATTAGCGTCCACATTCGTAATTTGAACGTTGGTATCCGAGATATCAGCCTTGGTACCGTTAACATCCCAAGCCTTTTGGCCGGTGTTGTTATAACCGTTGAGATTAAACCCTTGCAGCTGCTGTGATGCAGGCGCAGATTCAGTGGATTCATCCGCACGGCACACGAGAGGACTGAAAACCAAAACCATTAAACAAAAACAAATTTTAATGTTCATAGAGTTGCGGGCTCCAATGTCCCTGGGCTTTTAAAATCAATTCCACCACTTCCCGTACCGCGCCATAGCCGCCTTTTTTGACGGTTACATAATGTGCGATTTGCTTGACCTCGGCAACCGCATTGGCCACCGCCACACTCACTGCACATCTGCGCATAATACCTAGATCGGCCACATCATCACCTATAAAACACACCTGGGAATCTTGCACGTTGAATTCCTTCAACATATTCTCATAAGCGCCAAGTTTGGGATACACCCCCACATAAACTTTATCGATGTTCAAATCTTTGGCGCGATGGGCGACAACATCCGACTCACGGGCGGAGATGAACGCGGTCTTTATGGCGCATTTTTGTAAAAGCACGATTCCCAAACCATCCTGCACATCAAAATTTTTGCTTTCGACCCCATGGCTGTCAACGATAATGCGCCCGTCCGTCAGCACCCCGTCCACGTCCATCGCCAACACTTTGATCTTTTTTAACGCGCCGTCGTTGATCATCAAACCAACCCCGCCTTAAGCAAATCCTGAACGTCTAAAAGTCCCACCACACGGCCGTTTTTATCCACCACCGGTAATTCGTCGATTTTCTTGGTTTTCAACATATCAAAAGCCTGGGCCGCCAGTTTATCATGGGCAATAGACATCGGGTTTTTAGTCATCACTTGACGGACCTCACGGGTCAAAATAGCGCTATTCTCCTCCAAATGCCGGCGTAAATCTCCGTCTGTAAAAATACCTAACAGTTTATCTTTGCCGTCGACCACACAGGCGCAACCGCAACGCGCCTTGGTGATGGCCCACAAGACATCTTTGACCTTCATTGTCCCGCGCACCCGGGCAAAGGACCCTTCACGACGCATGATATCTTCCACTTTTAATAACAGGCGTCGGCCCAAAGTGCCTGCGGGATGATATAAAGCGAAATCTTCTTTCTTGAATTTTTTACGGTCAATCAGGCAGGCGGCCAAAGCATCCCCCATGGCCATGGCCACAGTTGTTGAGGCCATGGGTGCCAGGCCTAAAGGACACCCTTCATGTTTAACCGCAATATTTAAAATTAAATCCGCATGACGGCCTAAAGTTGATTTAGGATTACCTGTCATGGCAATAATTTTGGCCCCGATTTTTTTAACCAAAGGCAAAAGAAGAGTGGTTTCTTCGGTCTCGCCACTCTGAGAAATAATGATCACGATATCCCCTGCCGTTATCTGGCCCAAATCCCCATGGACTGCTTCGGCACTGTGCAGGAAAATACTGGGGGTTCCGGTCGAAGACAAAGTGGCTGCTATTTTACGGGCGACAATGCCGGTTTTGCCCATACCGCAAACAATCACGTGACCGTTGCATTTAGCCATGATTTGCACGCTCTCTTCAAAATGATGATCTAAAGAGCGCATCATTTCATTGATCGCACGGGCTTCGATAGTTAAGACCTTTTTAGCACGTTTAAGCATGAGTTTCTTTATCCGTAATACGGTCAATAGCTATTAATTCTTTCAATAAATTTTCCAACTTTCTTAAAGCCAATGTATTGGGCCCATCGGACAGGGCTTTTTTAGGGTCAGGATGAGTTTCCAAAAAAATGGCATCCACTCCGGCGGCAACCGCACAGCGGGCCAAAAGCGGGATGTATTGACTTTCCCCTCCGGAAGACGAGCCTAAACCGCCCGGTTTCTGTACGCTGTGTGTGGCATCAAAAACAACCGGATAACCTAAAGAGCGCATGATCGCCAACGCACGAAAATCAGAAACCAGATTATTATAACCAAAAGACACGCCGCGTTCGGTGAAAAGCAGTTTTTGATTACCCGCCTCTTTCATTTTCTTAATAATACCCTCAATGTCCCAGGGCGCCATAAACTGTCCTTTTTTGACATTGACGACTTTTCCTGTTTTTGCGGCAGCGACGATCAAATCTGTTTGGCGGCATAAAAACGCGGGAATCTGAATAATATCCAGGATTTCACCGGCGACTCTGGCCTGAGCGACATCATGGACATCAGATAAAACCGGTATCTCCAGCTTGGTCCTGACCTGGGAGAGGATTTTTAAACCTTCATAAAGTCCGGGGCCGCGAAAAGAATGAATGGAGGTGCGGTTAGCTTTATCATAACTGGCCTTAAAGACAAACGGCATCTTCAGCCTGGAAGTGATTTTTTTAATGGCCTCGGCGATTTTGAGTGTTCCGTGGGCAGATTCAATCACACAGGGACCGGCAATCAGCACCAGAGGTTTGTTACCCCCGAAAATTACTTTGTCGTTAATTTTAATTTGTCGCACCATACTTGGGCTTTCTGTAAATCTTGCGGTGTGTCCACCGCCATCGATTCATAATCCGTTAATGTCGTTTTTATTTTAAACCCTTGTTCCAATACCCGCAACTGCTCTAATTCTTCCGCTGATTCCAAAATCCCCTTCGGCCAATTTTTATATTGCATCAAAAAATCTTTCCGGTACGCATAAAGGCCTAAATGTTTATAGCGTTTGACTTTGTCTGCGGCATGACCGCGGTCATAGGGAATAGGCGCCCGGGAAAAATACAAAGCATAGCCTTGGACGTCCACCACACATTTAACTACATGTGGATTGCGGGCATCCTCCTCATTGGTAATTTCTTTGATCACCGTCCCTATAAGAGCTTGGGAATCTTTTTTTAAAAGAACAACCAGGGCGTCAATGGTCTTGGGATCAATAAAAGGCTCATCGCCTTGAATATTGACTACAATATCGACATCCAAATCCTTAACCGCCTCGGCAATACGATCAGAACCTGACTGATGAGATCCTGTCATAACGACCTGTGCCTTGAAATTTTGGGCTGCCTTAAAAATGTCCTGATGGTCACAGGCAATCAGGACGCCATCCAACTCTTTACACAAACGGGCTTTTTCCCATACATGCTGGACCAACGGCTTACCGTCGATTTTTGCCAAAACCTTGGCAGGAAAACGTGTGGATGCCAAGCGTACGGGAATGACCCCTATGGTTTTCATTTAAGTTGCCCCAATCGCCTCTTTTAACTCGTCAAGTCCAACCGCCACGGCGCCCATTTTGGCCACGACTATACCGGCCGCGTAATTGGCGATTTGGGCTGCCTGAATTTTATCGGCACCCGCGGCCAAACATAAAGCAAATACGGATATGACCGTGTCCCCTGCTCCGGAGACATCAAAAACCTGCCTTGCCATCGTCGGTATAGGATAGGGTTTTTTATTTTGTCGGAACAAGTACATGCCGTGTTCTCCCAGCGTAATCAACAGTGATTCAATGCCCAAATAATTTAAGAGTCCGCAACCATTATGTTCCATGTCCTCTTTACTGTCTAATTTAGTCGAGCGTATGCCGAAGGCCAGGCGCGTCTCTTCAGAAATAGTTTTTAATGCACTTTCAGCTTCTTTTTTATTAGGCGTAATGCAAGTGACTTGACCGTACTCACGCAAATCTTCCAATTTAGGGTCCACCACGACAGGCAATTTAAAGCCTGAAGTTAATTCATGCACCTGACTTAAGAATTTTGAATCAATAACCCCCTTGCCGTAGTCAGAAATAATGACCGCGTGAAAACTTTTTATGTGACGACGTAAAAACGGGTAAATCTTGTCTTCTTTAATAAGGTCTTGGCCCCCAGAAGCTATTTTTTCCCTATCTAAACGGACAACCTGCTGATGCTGGGCGATGATACGCGTTTTGAAAGTTGTATCTATATTTTTGTCTATAAAAATCCCGTGGGTGCGGATATGGCGATTATGAAGTTCACGTTTGAGGATGCCGCCTTCAATATCATCCCCGATTTTGCTAACCAGGGTGACATCCGCGCCTAAAGCGCTCAGGTTATTGGCCACATTAGCGGCCCCGCCGGGCGTGTAAAACGCCTCTTCCTGAAGGACAACCGGTACCGGCGCTTCCGGAGAAATACGCGATACTGTTCCCTTGATATACTGGTCAAGCACGACATCCCCGATAACCAGCAGGCGTTTGCCCTTAAAACGTCTTATAATATTGTTATATTTAGACATAGGTATTAACTGGCCTTCCCCCCTAGAAACTGGTCATTCTAACATAGTTTGCATAGGGCGTCAACTTAAAGGGCCTCGAAAACTATAAGTTAATGCGGCTTATAAGGGATTTGGGCCAATTGATGAACGGTGGGTAGGAGAATTCAATTATTTCGCCCCAGACATCATTTTAAGTGCATTCATAAAAATCACAGACGCAATAAAAATAGCAATAGAAATAAAGAGAAAAGTATTGTCATGAATTTGCGGCTTAAGATCCTGCACCCTTGTATGGGCAATTTTATCACCGATCCTTTGTCCATTCTTACTATTAACCATGACAAAATATTCTATTATAGGAACAAGAATGGCTACTATGAGAAACCATTGCCCCATAGCCCCAACAACCTGTGCTACTGTTAAGGGAATGTTTCGTGTTATAGCTTCTGCCGGCTGAGCCACCCTATTGTCTTCATTAACGACTTGAATACCCACTATCATCTTGCCAATACTTTGTCCATTAAACGCATCTTTAAAAAGAAAATACAATCCGGGTAAAATCCATCCAAATGCTGTTCCAATTAATACTCCCAAACCCCAATTGGGCAACCCTATAACTAACGAATCAATAAGGTACGTACATACTCTTTTATTAGGGCCTGCCTTTATAAATGAAGAAGTAACGGTTTGTGGTAAATCATTACTCTGTGGCGATGCTATATTTGAAGTTGGCACTTCTTCCTTCTTGGTCTCAGGCACGAATACGATAATCAATACGGCTATAAGACCAAAAATAACAATGACTGCCAATATTTGAAATATAAGATTATCCCCAAGCCCTTTACCGGTTACATGGCTCTCTTGAGCACCCCGGATTTTTTGTCTTATCCCAAGATCGTCTGAAACCCCTTGCGCTTCTGCTTTATCGAGATAATCGAGACTCTCCGTATACTTTTGGGAACGATATTTTAGATACGCCATCCCATATAAAGCTTCTGCATTATTCGGATTTAACGAAAGAAGGTCTAAAAGAGAACTTTCTGCTTGCTCCGGCATATCTTTTTTGCTGTACACAATACTTAATCCCAAATATAAATTTGGTTGTTTGTACCCGAGCTCTTTACTTTTAAGCAATGCTGTAAGTGCTGCGTCGTAGTCTGCCTTGCTTATAAGACACATCGCTTTGAAACAGTAAGCTTCGCCATTTTGAGGGTCAAGAGAGAGCATCTCGTCAATAAAAGTTGAAGCGGTATCGTAATCTTTTCGTTGTAGCGCATCAAAGGCTGAATTACTTGCCGCATTAATTGCCTTCCAATCCTTCCTTGCATCATAAGCTTCTTGCGCTAAGACGGATTCACAAGTTATCATGGGTAAAAAAAACCAAAAAAAACAGAAACAAAATTTTAAAAATTTATTATTTTGTCGATTAGAACTCATAGATTTGTATGGTCATGGTGAAGTTGATTTTTGATAGATGCCGATAACTTCAGTTTGCGCTATGATGTGTTTCTGTATCGCTTTTTCAACCTCACTGAGCGTAGGGCCTTCATTAATGATTAAAAAACTATCCAGAGCATAGAGACGAAAGATATAATGATGCGGCCTCTCATCCACAGGACAGGGACCGCCATACGCATATTTTCCAAAATCATTAAGACCCTCGGTGCCGGGGTTACTATTTCTAATAATTCGCGTTCGATTAGCAGAAATATTATAAACAACCCAATGGGACCATGTCCCTTCAGGGGCATCCGGATCAGAAACAGTTAAAGCCAGGCTCTTAGCATTTTTAGGGACATTTTCCCATGTCAAAGGCGGGTTGATGTCCTCTCCTTCGCAGGTGTATTTTTTAGGGATATCCCCATAGTTTGGAAAGGATACGCAGGTCAACTGAAGGTCGTTTTTCCCCCAGGCGGCTAAAGATACTAGAGAAAGGCACAAACATCCTGTCAGAACGATAGCGAATATTTTCATAGACTAAGACTCCGACTATGTTAATTCAATGCCCACAGGGCAATGATCTGAGCCCATCACTTCTTTTAATATAAAGGCATTTTTGAGTTTGGGCAATAAGTTTTCGCTCACAAAAAAATAATCAATACGCCAGCCGACATCACGTTTACGTGCTGCGGTAAAATAATCCCACCAGGTATAATGACCGCCTTCTTTGGTAAAATGACGAAAAGTGTCCACATACCCGCATTCAATAAATTGAGTGACCCACTGCCTTTCTTGAGGTAAAAAGCCCGTATTTTTGACATTTTCCTGAGGTCTTGCCAAATCGATTTCCGTGTGAGCGGTGTTGACGTCCCCGGTGATGATTATTTTTCTTTTTTGTTTGCGTAATTTTTCAACTTTTTTCAAAAACGCGTCATAAAATCTCATTTTAAAAGGGACCCGTTTATTGCCGGCCCCGCCGTTAGGATAATAAATATTAAACAAAATAAAATTGCCGTAATCCGCCACCAGCGTGCGGCCTTCACTATCAAATTCTTTAATACCTAAACCTTCGCTGACAGATTTCGGTTGGGTTTTGGTATAGATACACACCCCGCTATAACCTTTTTTTTCAGCCGAAGCCCAATACGCATAGTATCCAGGAGGTTTAATAAATTTTTCGGTCAATTGCCCGGGATGGGCCTTGGTCTCTTGCAGGCAAAGGATGTCCGGGGATTCTTTGAGAAACCATTCGAAGAACCCTTTCTTTTCAATGGCGCGTATTCCGTTGACATTCCACGATAATATTTTCATATCTGATTGATCACAACCGGGACTCTTTTGCCTCCCCAATTGCCGGGGGTTTTCTCAAAAACGCCTGCGATGCGGTATCCGCAAAAACCACAGTGGTTGTCCTTTAAATTATATTCTCCTAGGACAAACCAATCACGTTGAATTAATAATTTTTTGCAAGACGGGCACCAGGTGCTGGCATTCGTCATGTCATGCACATTGCCGGTATAAACATAATGAAGCCCTTTGGATCATGCACTATCACGGGCCTTTTGCAGAGTTTCTATAGGTGTTGGCGGATAATCCATCATTTTGTAATCCGGATGAAAAGCCGTAAAATGCAAAGGTACGTCAACCCCCAGATAATCGGCAATCCATTGGCACATATCTTCAATTTCAAATTTTTTGTCATTAAGACCCGGAATCATCAAATTAGTGATTTCAAACCACACCTTTGTTTCTTTTTTTAAATAGACCAGGGTGTCCAAAACCGGCTGTAAATGGCCTAAAGTGATTTTATGATAGAAATCTTCTGAAAATCCTTTAAGGTCCACATTCGCGGCATCCATATGCGCGAAGAATTCTCCCCTGGCCTGCGGGGTTATATAGCCGGCGGTCACGGCGATGGTTTTGACCCCCAGTTTATGACATTCTATCGCCGTATCTATAGCATATTCGGCAAAAATGACCGGATCATTATAAGTAAAGGCAATGCTTTTGACATTTAATCGATGGGCGGCTTGGGCAATGTCCTGCGGGCTGGCTTCCTCGGTCAGGCGGTCGAATTCTTTGGATTTACTGATGTCCCAATTTTGGCAGAATTTACATCCTAAATTGCACCCGGCTGTACCAAAGGATAAAGTTGCCGTTCCCGGAAGAAAATGATTAAGCGGTTTCTTTTCAACGGGATCAAGGCAGAACCCGCTGGAATGTCCATAGGTGGTCAGTACTATTTGTCCGCTGATATTCTGCCGCACAAAACAAAATCCCCGCTGGCCTTCACTCAGCGTGCAGCAACGCGGACACAGAGGGCATTGCAGGCGCATCCCAGTCAACATAATTAATTAGGATATTTTTTTGATTCCGTCAGGTGATATGATGCCGATGGAAACAACCATCTTGAGAGCTTCTTCCACACTCCAGCCGCAATCCAAAGCTTGAGAAGGTTTAATAATAAAAATAATGCCTGTTAACGGATGCGGAGAAGAAGGCACAAATACCCTCAACAGTTCTTCACCATTTTGGTCCTTTACACTGCCCACGACGAAACCCAGCATCCATCCATTGCCGTTGAAGGTATTAACCAGAACAGCTTTTTTGAAAGCCTGTTTTTGTAAACCGGTATCGGAGAGAGTATCAGAAAGCTGTTTGCCGATCCCGTATATGAAATTAATGACAGGGATTCGTTCTGCAACACTATGGATAAACTTAAGGATCTGGCGGCCCAACACATTACTGAATATCAAGCCGATAAAATATAAGCTGATTAAAAGCAGTAAGATGCCTAAACCCGGAATTTGATGTTGATCGATAAACTTGGGCAGATGTTCGATTATTTGTTTATCAATAAATTTGCGTAAAAACCATATGGCCACAAAACATAAAAAGAGCGGTATAACAGCCAGGAGGCCCCGCACGATATATCTGCCTACGTGGATAAAGAATTTTTTCATAGGGAAATAATATTAACATAAATAAATAGTGACAGCTACAAAATAAATAAGGACATCTTCCATTTATCTAAATAAATGGGAGACGTCCCTATTTACCTGTTTATTTCTTATTTTTTATTACTTTGGATCGGATGCCAACGCTGCTCTTAATTCCTCCAAGGCCCGGTCAATGGCTTCAATGGCCTTCACACGATGTCCGGCGTAGTCATGAGCAGCTTTTTCCAAATCTTCTTTAGCGCCTCTGAGCTTACGCATAGCCTTATGAATCTCCGGATGATGTTCATGATGCATAGCGTTTGGTTTCATGGTGACCGGTGTTGCCGGTGCTGCCGGCGGTGGAGTTTGAGCAAAACTAACCCCCGCTAAAATAAAAGCGCCGAATAAAAACGTGATCAAAATCTTTTTCATACGAATCTCTCCTTCTGTTGACCTACTATTGCCCCCTATGGCTCCAGCCGGGTCATGTTAAATGATTAATAATTGAGTATATTGTACAGTTGATTAAAACAAGATTAAAGGAAAATTACACAATTTTTTAATGATTTTGCTACTGGCAGATGGCATGGGGTATTGTGAGAAATCTTTATAGCTGACCCATTGATGGTTCGCATCAACCTTGGGTCGACCCTCTAGGGAGCATGCGAAGACGGATAAATGGACCCGGAATTGTGTATAAAAATGTTTCACCTCAAATAATGGTCGTGCAGATTTTAATGGAAGGCCTAATTCCTCTTTTAATTCCCGAATCAGAGCTCGTTTTTTGGTCTCTCCTTTTTGTATTTTTCCTCCGGGAAATTCCCATAAGTCCGCCAATAGTCCCCGGGAAGGACGTTTTTGGATAAAATAATAATCACCTTTCTGAATAACTGCGATAACAGCTTGAATATCTTTAATGATTTTCTTTTTTAGACGCGGGATCTTCTCCTGTATGCCCTGTTGATAAGCATGACAATATTGGGAAATCGGACATAAGCTACACTGGGGATTTTTACGGCAAACCAAGGCCCCCAATTCCATCAAAGCCTGATTAAAATCCCCGGCCCCCTGGGAAGGCAAAACTTTAAGTAAAAATTCATGTACTCTCAAATCCTGTTTGGTGTTCGCCTCCCCCTGCAAAGCTAATAAACGCATGACTACCCGTCGAATATTGGCGTCAATGATCGGTAATGGCATATCATAAGCAATGCTTAAAACAGAACCGGTCGTATAAGGCCCAAAACCGGGTAATTGGCGAATAATCAAAGGATCAGGGGGTATCCGGCCTTGATGTTCTTTAACGAGGATTTTAGCCGTTTTATGCAAATTCCGGGCCCGGTTATAATACCCCAACCCCTGCCATTGTTTTAATAGCATCTGTAAAGGAGCTCTGGCCAAATCATGGATCGTCGGAAAAGTTTTGATCCAGCGCTCATAATACGCAATGACCGTAGGAACCGTGGTCTGCGCCAACATGATCTCGGAAATCCAAATTTTATAGGGGTCTTGAGTGCGGCGCCAAGGCAGGTCGCGTTTATGCTTGGTGTACCAGCGGATTAAATCACGGGAAAAATGCTTAAGCATAAACAATATTTAAAGGATTCGGAGAATGAGTGACTTGAATTTCAGCGGCAAAAGAAAACGGTAAACAGACATGAGAACCATCCACAAAAACAACGCCTTCCCGCATGAGAGAAGTCAGGGTGATTTTTTGAAAGGGTTTGAGTACCGCTCCTTTAAGAACGTAATGCACGTGCTGTCCTTTATAGAGTTCCCTGGGTTTATATTGAAACGTTTGCGCTTCCTGAGGCAAAACCTTACCACCGGCGGAATGAATCCCTCCGGAAGAGCCTGCGGCTGTGGAATCCAGATGCCGGAAGACCTTTGTTCTTCCTTGATTTTTCCGATAGTTATATAATAACGGCTCATAGCCGCAGGGTTTTCATGGCAGACGAGAATATCGTTAAGCACATTCATGGGGTTTGTACCGTCGCTAAAGGACAAGCGTAAACGGTTAAACTTTTTGATACGCCAATGGCCTGCCAAAATTTTATCTAACAATTTTTCAAAATTCTTAGGATGGGCCCAACAAAAGCGCCCAACACTCCAGGCGGGATCTGAATTGACCCCTAAAACAATTTGATTTTCCACATGCCGGGCGGCTTCCAAAAAAGTGCCGTCCCCTCCGAGCGTAATGATCAAATCATAACGGTTGTAATTAATAGAAGAGCCCCGACAGGCTTTGGTAAATTTACATTTCCTCATTTTTAAGACCGTCTCCACATAAGACAGGCTCCAAAAATGATTGTCATGGGTGCGGCGGAAACGTTGATTTCTTGGGAATTCAACATCCCTTTTAACAAGGCCAAACGACGGCGATCGCTTAAGAAGTATCCGGCATAGGTGCTGTTTTTATAAAATAAAAGGATATTCATTGTTATGTTTTGATAAAAGTGACCTTGGATTGCATGGCTTTAAAAGAAGAGAATACCGCATCCGCCTCTTTTAAAAAAACACGCGGCAGGGATGTTTCCAAGGCCAGACACCCAAGTCCTGCTGATTGGGCCGAACGGATACCTAATGGGGCATTTTCTAACACAATGGCATCGCCAGGTTTTATATGTAATTTTTGGAGGACTTTTAAATACGGTTCCGGATGAGGCTTGCCATTTTGCACATCACAACCGCAAACTGTTACGTCAAAACAATGCCATAAATCAAGAGGCAGAAGTTTTTGCGCTTCACTGCGGGATGTCCCGGTGACCAATGCCAGTCTAAACCCTCGGGCTTTAAGTTTTTTAATAAAGGCCCTGCTCCCGGCAATAAATTTACGTTTAAAAATTCTTTTAAATAATTTTTCTTTTTTTTGAAGGATTTGGCGGCCTACAGCATCCGTATACATTTTACCTTTTTCCATAAAAATTTCGCGCACGCTGTCAATGCCCTTTTGCCCTTCCCGTTTATAGATGTCCTCATGGCTGACGCCTACGCCTGCACAGGCCAAAACAGATTTCCAGGCACGAAAATGATACGGCATGGTGTCTGTAATAACACCGTCCATATCAAAAATAACTGTTGAAATTTTAAAATGCATGGGGAAATAAGATGGGCTTTTAATCAGCCACTGATTATTGTTGACCCTGCTGCTGTTGTTGTTGGCGTTCTTGCTCGAATTGTTGTCGCTCGCTTTGCAAAGCTTTTTGCTCCTCATGCACAGTTTCCTCAAATGCTTTTTGGCGTTCTTTTTCAGCTTTTTCTTCGGCTTTCTTTGCTGCTTCTTCGTCTTTTAGTCTTTGTCTTTCTGCTCGCGCCTCTTCTCTCTTCTTACGCAGAAGTTCTCTTTCTTTTTGAGCTTTAGCCCTGGCTTCAGCTTGTTCTTTTTTTTGATCTGCGATTAAATCTTTTTGGTACTTGATTATAAAAGTTTTACGTTCCGCATAAGAAGACTCTTCCCAATCTTTTTTATATGTATTGTAAAAACTAAAACGTAAGAAAAAAGGCGCCTTGGTCAGATCAGTGCCGTATTCTTTTTGTAAACCATTATCATCATTGTTGGCAAAACAAAAAGAAGATAACATCAAAAATACAACCAAAATATTTAATAAATATTTAATCATAGCTCAAGCCCTATCTCTATATATAAGTATAGCATAAAAATATTTATGCCGGTAGGGCTCCTGTATTGATCCGGCAACGAATGCTCCGGTAAAAAGCTTTGTCTTTAGGGTGGGTTAATACACTTTCCACTTCATCAGGATGGCTCCATCGTGCTTGGGGGGTCAAAGGGTCTCGAGGGTGCACATCATTTTGTTTGGTTTTAAATAAAAAGATGAGGATGATCTTCCATTCGTTCTTGTCTTCGCCGCCATTTTTGCCTATTTTATAACGGCCATACACGCCTAAGACTTGTACCAAGCTTACGCTCGTCACTCCTGATTCTTCCAGTATTTCACGCTGTGCCGTTTGGAGGGGGTCTTCACCGGCCTCCACATGCCCTTTAGGTAAAGACCACGATGTCCCCCTTTGATTGACAAGCAAGACTTGTCCCTGCGGGTTAATGACAACTCCGCCGGCGGAGACCGTAACTTTTCTAGGTGTAAGGACCATAATTCCCCCTCAAATTGGCATTTCTTAAGGAATAAACACATCCGCAATATTGCTGCCGGTAAAATCCTTCCCGTTTGGCGATCTCAACCATGCGCGCTGATCCGCCATATTTGCGCCAGTTATACGTCCAGTAAACCATATTTTCATAGCGTGAAGCGGCACGAACACCGCAACTATTGACCTGGTCTCTATCTTTCCAGCGTGACATGCCTAAGGACGAAGTGATCACCTTAAAATCATGCTCATGGGCATAAAGGGCCGTGCGTTCAAAACGCACATCAAAGCAGATACTGCAGCGCGCACTACGCTCAGGTTCCAATTCCAGGCCTTTGACACGGGACAACCAGTTTGAGGTATCATAATCCGCATCCACAAAAGGCACATTGTATTTTTCGGCATAACGCCTATTTTCATTCTTGCGTATATCATATTCTTGACGAGGATAGATATTAGGATTATAAAAAAATGGTAAAATCTATGCCGGAGGCTAACATCGCTGCCATCAATTCCCCTGAACATGGCGCACAGCAGGAATGCAGAAGTATTTTCTCGCATGATCAGGGAGCTCTAATTTTTCTCGTATCAGTTCATTGGGCATAAAAAATTCCAAAAATAGGCCTGGTTTTACAACCAGGCCTGGAATGTCTTTGATTCTATGTGGCCTTCGTAACGTTCACGGCTTGCTCGCCCTTGGGGCCTTGTTGAATATCAAATTCAACTTCCTGGCCTTCTTCCAAGGTTCTGTAACCGTCGGATTTGATTGCGGTGTGGTGGACAAAAACATCTTTACCGTTTTCGGGGTGATAAAACCATAACCTTTTTGATTATTGAACCATTTGACTTTACCTTTGGCCATTACCTTGTTCCTCCTTCTTGTTGCACAACTTTTTCTTATTGACTCTTGATTCGCCTTATTTCTTGTTGGTTTATTGCAACCGCTTGGGTATCGGCGGACGGATTAGTCACTTCCGCGCTTTTATTCAAATAAGCGGATAAAAGTTTCCATGTTTTGCGGCCCACCTTACCATCCGCTTTCAGGCCATTCTGGGACTGAAAAGCTTCGATGGCTTTTTTGGTCCTTGGCCCGATATTACCGTCAACTTTACCGTCATAAAGGCCGGCATTCTTCAAAGCCTGCTGGATCAACTTGGGTGTGGGTTTGCCGATATCAGCGTTCATCGCAGGCTCAGTCGCTTCATTCGCCGCAGCAGCCGCATTTTCCACAACCACAGGAACAGCATTAGTATCTGCATTCTGGATGGCATTATCGCTCACTGACACGACATTTTCCGTGGCCACTCCGTTGAGTTCAGCAGCTTCATCTTTTTTCTTTTTGTTACACCCAATGAATGTCGTTAGAGCAAACACCACCACCAGCACCAGAACCAGATTTTTCATATTTCTCCCTCAATCGATAAAATTGTTAATAAAAATCTTTATACTTTTATCTTACTTCTGATTTTTCTAATGTCAATTCTCTTTATATAAAAAAATAATCAGGGATTTTCTTAGTTTTGGGCCAATCCCAGAAACTCCGGAAGGCTTTTGAGCGGCTCTACATGAATAATCACAGGCACAAAACCAGTGGCATTTTGCAGTTGTACGATCATAGCAGGGTCAAGGTGAAATTTGATTCCTTGAGAAGCCATCTCTTTTTTAACCTGCAAATTCATATGATCAGCAGTTAGGTCGATCCCTCCCCTTTCCGGTTCTCCTGCCTTAATCGCCTGATCCGCTGACGGTTTATAATTAACAAAAACTTGCATTTTCCAACCATAACCATTAAATTTACCATTTAAAAAATCCCACAATTGTTTAAGGATTAAATATGTAATGGCCTTATACGGATTAACTTGTTCAAAATGATCTAAAATAATACGCGGATATTTATCCGCAGATGAACGATTATTCATAATAGCAAACCCCCCGGGCTTAATTCGATGGATGATAGCCGGCAAATAAGAATCCCTCTCAGTCCTTAGGAGCATACTCGCCCGTTCATAATATCCGTCTACCAAACCTAAATCTACCTCAGAAAATCGTTGAATCTGTTGCCCCCCAGCCTCCCCCTTCAAAGGTTGATTAAGCAAATTGGCACGGATAAAGATAATGTTTCTTTTTTTCCTTTATGCCATTACCTAAATCCAGATTAAATGTTAAGGACGGCCTGCCATCTTCTGCTGTTTCAAAAGTTAGATCTTCTCTCTTGAGCCCTAACGTCTTTAATTCCGCCACAACACCTGATGCCCAAATCAAACTGGCGCTAACAAAAAAATACTGCCAACCTTGACTATATTTTAATGCGGCATACGTGCGTTGCTGCTTTAAACCATCCACTGAATCCCAATCATCTTCAATGTATTTTTTTAAATAATCTATTGAATTCTGGTCAGCTGAAACCATGTAAACCGTCTTGGCCTGGGTACTTAAAAGCACATTGGTAATATCCGCTCCCGATGCGCCATAAATAACCTTATCAACTTTAATATTACCCAATGATTCTCTCACCAATCGATCGAGTACGAAATCCATAAAACTCAACGTTGGATTTTTATTCTTAACAAATCTGTTGTAAGCTCTTTTGTATTCCGCAATCCGCTGTGTGGAAAACATGGCAGCATCAGCACCTTCAACGGCTTTCAACAATTCCTTAGACCAATTGTCCTCCATTAATTTTTGAGCTCTATTTTTTATCCCCACAGGCCCCATTTCATATATATGCTCAAACTGCCTAATAAGCTCATCAAAATTCTGCCCATCTGTCCACTGATCGACCGGTCTGCCATCCAGACGGTTCATGATCCACAGAGCCCCGAAATAATAGGCATTGTTTTGCCCGGACAAAGCAAATTTAAATATATCAAACAATTCTAACCCGGGGTCTTTAGCTGAAATGATTTGGGCAAGCATAGCGCCGGTTTCGCGGTCTAAAGATTCCCTCTCTTGAGGAGCCACCCGCTCCTTCCAGATATTGGCAGAGAAACCAAAATAATCTGTTCCTTTATACGGAAGCTGAAGCATATCTTGTGCCTGATGAAAAAATTCATGGGCGCGCGTGCCATGTAAAAATTGCTCACGGATATCATTTTTATTCATGCCGGCGAATATTCTCTTGACTAATTTTGTGGCATCCACCCGTCGTTTTCCCTTGAATAAAAAGTACGGACTCTTGCCTCTGAGTGTCTCCATAATTTTATTAACTTCCCCATCAACGGCATCCAAATCAATAAATACAAGTCTCTGCCCCAGCACACTATCGCCCAAATCTCCTGCCGAATAAACCCGATCCATTTTACGGCCATAAATGGTCAAAACATTTGTTCCATTGACTTCACGCCATTCGGGATCCATGATTTTATAAACATTAGCAAAATAACCCGGCCTGTTTTTCTTCCCCTACACCCTGCATTCTGATATCGACGTAATATCTTTGAGGAATAAAATAAGTTTCATTAAACTTTCCCCATGCCTTCAAAAAATCATTTCTTGAATCATCACTCGCTGCCGGAGTGATCATTAAAGTCATTTTATTGACCATAGCGCCCAATGCGGCCGAATGCTGTTTCGCTTGATAAATTAAATCATGGGTAATCATTTTCAAATCCGGCTGATTATTGGCTAAAGCCACAATATAATCAGACCAAATGCCTGTAAAAAATCCTTCTACTCCATGTTGTTGATAGGGGGACACATTTTTGCCTTTGGCCATTTCCTTTACAATATCATTCTCAATAGCCATAAACTCTTGTTTAGTGACCTGGACTTTTTCATGGATCCGATACCGTAATTGATCATAAAAATCGATAAATCCATTTCCCATAAGGAACCCCATGGCTTTGGCTTTATCCTTACCCGTCACATATTCTTGAAAATCGTAATAACCAACATGGAAACCCTCGATATACGCATTAATTTGTTTTATATCTTCTTGCGTATAATGAGAACTGACCTGAGGCAGAGAAAATAAACTCTCAGGGGATAGTCCGACAACAGCAGCTGTAGCGAGAAGCCCTGCTAACACTCCCCTACGTCGGGTATCAATTCGGTCCTCTGCCCTTCATCGCCTTATTTTGGTATTCTTCAGGCATATCCGGCAAATCCGGTAATTGACGTTCCTGGTCATAGGTCATGGTTGTTTTGGCCGGATTGGGAGTTGTCATGTCGCTAAATTCTTCCTGCACTATTTCCCAAGAGAATTCAGGATCATCCTTTGCGTAAATATGCGACAAAATATGCCTACGCATTTGATCGATGAGCACGCTATCCCCATAAACTGCGGGCAGGAAGGCATACGCTACATCCCATTCAAAGCTGAGACGCCCGGAAATCCGATCCATGTTTGAATAATCAAAAATTTGCATATGCAGCAGTCCGGCTTCCAACTCTTTTTCTACCGGTATCCCCTTTCCCTCTTTGGCAATCATTTGATTTACGGCTTCAAATATCTGCTTCCTATTTGATTGACTTAACACGCCCTCCCATCTTTTATCACCTCCAGCCAGTATACACAGGGTGTACTCCACATCACTGTAGGCCCCAGCATAACCCATTAATGTACTGCCAATCGGAAGAACAGCAATCTTTAATTCATCATCTTTCCCTAAGATTTCCCGCACTTTCTTTTCAATCTCCGGGCCTAACTTATGCAGCAATTCCAATCTTGTGATACTCTCCGGTGTGGTATGCTCAACAAAATGTCTTAAAACGTTGGCATAAGGGTTCTGTTTAGTCAATTGCGGCTCGGCCATACTGAGCATGGCCCGATCCCGGTCAGGCGATGGCAAGCCGGCCCCTGCTTCATTATTTAAATATTCCTGAATTTTGCTACGCACAGTATCCATAGAGTACATATTATCGGCTGTTGGCTCTAATTTTATCTTGTTATACCAATATCCTTTCTCATAATCTGTAACAGCTATACGGATGTTTGTCTTACCCCGACTTTCAAAGTAATCAATGGCCTTAAGAATAAACCGCGTCCCCCATTGGTTGCTTCTTAATACCGGGTTAAGGTAAACAACATTCAGATCTCCAAACCCCTCCTCGAGCACAAGTTTAACCTCGACCATCGGCACTCCCTTGTATAACACGGCAAAATGAGGTTTATCGGGATCCGGGTTTTCTATAGAAATCTCCAGGTTGCCATTTTTCCCTTCCGGATTCTCCTCTAAATTAGTCCTAATCCAGTCATCCAATGCTCCCTGGTGAGAATTCACCAGCTCTTCTAATTCTTGCCATAACCGATCGCCCAATAATAAATCTTGAACTTGCTTTGTGGTAATCCAATGCCCTTGCTCGGGAGGTTTGACAGAATCATTCTCCGGCAAGTGGACACGCAAAGCCAACGGCCATATATCCTCGCTAAAATGAGCTCCATTTGTCTTAACAATAATAGGGGGTCTTAAACCTCTAAAATTTCCCCCTCCTTCAGGCAGATTTTTGAGGTCCTGATTTAACTGGATAAAAGGAAGCCCCTCATTTTTAAGCTCAGGGATCAAATAGCTGACTATATCCTTGGAATCCTGTTCCCAAAACCTACAAATAAATATTCCATTCTCACTAAGAAGATGCCTGGCAAGTCTGGCTATGTCATGGAAAAATAAACCTGTGGGAGCATTAAAAAAAACAAGGTCAAATTTCCCCCAATTTTTCTCAACTCCGGGTTCCTCTAAATCTGCGGTAATCGTTTGAATATTATTTAAAGCAAATCCCTGATCAGGCTTAACCCATTCCCATACTCGATCGACAGCCGTAAGTTCAGGCTCGAAGCCCGCTTTTTTTAATATTGTTTTCATATTTATTAAAAAATCGGAACTCCCTGCTCCCAGATCAAGGACCTTGAGTTTCTTTTTCTTCGCAAATTCCAGTTTAAGCATTTCAGAGAAATTCGATGGGCTTTTTGCTTGGCCGGATTGCATCGCAAAATCAACCGACACCTTTAACAAACCTTCTTCCTGAACAGGTTTCTCGGATGTCGTTGTCAGCATGGCCATGTCCCATCTAATTCCACCTGAAAAATATTTCCTTGGTATCGGTTGTTGTGTCAGAGGATCAATTTCTTCTTTGACGTAGTTATAGACGCCTTTTTTGAAGGCTTGGAGGTAATGCTGATAGATGAGTTCCACATCGTTAGGTTCGTTCCTCTGGGTCGCTTTCACATTCATTGGTTCGTTTGCTTGGCAGCCGGCTTGGCGGCAGTTCTGTCTGGCAGAACTGCCCCCAGGTTGGCTTTGGGGTAAAATGCTCTGTGTATATTCTGTTCCTTTAATTTTATTTTTATTGGCATACACTTGCGCTAAAATGCTGTCTTTGATTTTCTTTTTGTACCATGTGGCTAAAATGAGGCTGTTGTAGACTTGGCGCAGTTGGGCGAAGTTTTTGCCTTCGTTGATTTCTTTGGTGAGTTCGGGGATGACTATCTCGCGGACGATTTGAGAGCCTAGGCTTTGACACTCGGTTGACGTTGGTTCGATTCGTCGCCCCCCTCTTTTCGAGGGCTAAATAATCCTGCTCAAGCATGACTTTAAGCTTAGTTTCCACCACATATGCTGTGCCTGCTTGGGCATTTTCATACACCACCGCCTTTTCAGGCACTATCCATACCTTATTAAACGTATTGACCGGGACATTGGTCGTTCCAAACTTCTTTTGAGCCTCCTCATACACCCTTTTCCAGAATTTCTTACCTATTTCATCTTCCGGATATATCAAAGAAGCTGTTATTTGCTTGAGCATGTAGTCTTCCGCGAGCAAATCCCGGCCCATTTCGGTCTGACCAAAGGCTTCCGGAACAATACGGTTCTTTTCATAGGGAGATAAATTAACCCACAAATCTTTCTCAGGAATCGTTAGGCTGGCTAGGAAGTATTTGATCAATTTATTGGCTTCCGTTCGTAATTCTTGGTCATCGTTTCCCCTGGTTGGCGTATCGCCTTGATCTAAGATAAAATCGAAACGGAAAGGATTATCCGAATGGATTTTGATGCCTTTTAATATCGGAGGATTAAACTCGGGGCTTAAATGGACCATCACCCCGGGTGCGGGCAAAATAAAACCCTCCTGGGCATAAACAGGACATGTCCCCAATACGCTTGTTATGATAAAACACAAGATGGTAAGGGATAAAATAAACTTTTTCATCATCATAAAAGTATAGCATATATATCTATATACATCCAATTTAGGGCAAATTTAGGACAAATTTGGGTCAAATTCTGGAAAAATTTAGGAAAAATATTGATTTTGGAAGGATATTGACAAGGAAAAGACAAAAAAAAGGGCTTAAGCCCTTAGGCTAAGCCCTTAAAATACCCAATTTAGAGGAATTTAGATTAAAACATTGGCCTCATCCCAGGCAAATGTCGCTTCTTCTTCCTGTTGGGCCTTCTGATTTGATTCTTGGTTATGTGGTCCGTTCATAGGAATATACCTCCTTAAAGCACCCATGGGGAATTTTTCCCCGTATCTTGGGTTAGATTAGTGAATTCTAATATAACATATTTTGTTTAAAAATCCAGTACTTTTTTCAACTCTTTTTTTTTAACTCCCCATCATCCCCATTTTCGTTAGCGATTTAATGCCGGGCTAAAGAGATCATTTTCGAAATTCTAGTCACTTTTTCCCTGGGTTTACCCAAACTTAGGCCCATCATAATTTCATAAGCATCTATCTTTTTCCAATCAATAAAGGTCACCGGAGTAACCCCGCGCTCTTTAAGCAAGTTAATGGGCTCCTCAGTATCGGGTTTTTCACAAACAGACAAACCCTGCAGGTCTTCCATTAAAGAATGGACTGTCTCTTGGGCAAGTAGTTTATTAGTCCCGATAAGACCACTGGCCCCATGGCCAATCCACCCGGAAACATACCAACCCTTAATAGCCCCTTCCCCGCCCAAAACACGTCCCTGACGGTTAGGCACTATTCCCTTTTGATGCAAAAAAGGCACCCCTTCCATAGGCATGCCTACCTGGCCGATGCTGGTAAAAAAGGCCCCGCAGTCGATTTCTTCATATTGACCGGTTGGTTTGCCCTCATGGTTGATCTCAAAGCTGACTTTTTCTACTCGAGAGGCGCCAATAATCTCCACCGGGGTCCTGTTAAAATGCAAAATAAATTTCTTTTGATACTTACTACAGTCAAAAGTCGAGAACGATTTTAAAATTTCAAGATTTTTCTTACGAAAAACATTGGCATGGTCTTCCAATTCCTTCCAGGAGCCGGGAGAAAGTTCTAAGTCTTTGAAGACACAAACGGACAACAATCCGCCAATTGTGCCATTTCTTTGATTTCCGCAGGACTAAAAGCCGCATAAACAGCTGCACGGCGTCCGTAAACATGCACTTGTTTTATCTTACTTTCGGCTAAAATATCCAAAGCATGCTGAGAAATATCGGTTTTGGCCAATTCTTCCTTACTGCAACACAAAATACGGGCAATATCAATGGCCACGTTCCCCTGCCCCATGATAACAGCCACCTCATGGGAAAAATCAAATGAGCAGTCCCTAAATCGCGGATGGCCGTTATACCAGCCGATAAATTGGGAGGCCGTATAACCGCCTTTTAAATCTTCCCCTTTAATGCCTAAATGCCTGTCTATTTCTGCCCCGTAACAAAAAACAGTCGCATCATAAAACTTTTTTAGCTCGAAAACACTGATATCACGGCCTATGGTCACGTTGCCAAAATAGGAAAATCTTTTATCTGACAGCGGTTTGTTCAAAAACTTTAATCACATTTTTGATCATTTGATGATCAGGGGCCACCCCATAACGCACAAGACCGAAAGGCGCCGGTAACTTTTCAAATAGATCCACCTTAACAGGTATATTTTGTTTAAAAAGGGTATCTGCCGTATAAAAACCGGCAGGACCGGCTCCGACAACGGCTACACGTAAGGGTCTTTGTGGTGTTGGGAACATAGGCTCATATATTAACAAAATAAATGGTGGCGTCTACCAATTATTTACCAAAATATCAAGGCCAAGACAGGCCACGCCCGCAGATAAATTGTCTAAAACAATTTGCCATAGAGTTTAATTTGTGTATAATGACCTCCTATGTTATCAGAAATTGCTTTTCTTATTGTATTTCCCGCCATTGCAGCCGTTGGTATTTACCTTTGCCCCCAAGACGCCTTACGCCATTGGTTGGTAAAAATAGCTTCGGCTGTCATTGGAGTGGTTTCTGTAGTTTGTGCCTTCGGGGTCATTAAAGGCGGTGGTTTGTATTTTCCGGCCCATACCATTTGGGCGGATAAGCTCATTTTCGTTCTTGAGGGCCTTCTTTCCCTATATCTTATCATCCAGGGTATCAAGCACAAACGTCCGTTGGTTGTCGGATTGGTCCTTTTCCAGATTCTCACCATGATTTTCCTTGAGTTCTTTTCAGGACATCATATTGAAGCCCAGAATAATCTCTTTATTGACCAATTTTCCGCCATTATGGCCCTTATTATAGGTATTATCGGCACCCTTATCTGCATCTTTGCCATTGGGTACATGAAAGATTTTCAGCACCATCATCAGACCAGCCAGACCGTAGACCATTCTTTTTCTTGCTATTATTCGTATTTTTGTCCGCTATGTTTGGCGTGGTATTTGCCAATAACCTAATTTGGCTGTATTTCTTCTGGGAGGTGACCACCGCCTGTTCCTTCCTATTAATAGGGTACACCCGCACCGAAGAAGCAACTCGAAACGCCTTTAGGGCCCTTGAAGTCAATCTTCTTGGAGGACTTGGATTTGTTATGGCCCTTTATATTTTGATTTGTTCCGTAGGTACAATAGAGATGGATAAACTCTTTGTGATATCCAAGTTCGCGGCTTTGGCGCCTGTGGCCTTGATGTCCATTGCGGGCTTGACCAAAGCTGCCCAGTTGCCGTTTTGCGACTGGCTTTTGGGCGCCATGGTTGCCCCTACTCCGGTTTCAGCCTTGTTGCATTCCAGCACCATGGTTAAGGCAGGCGTTTATCTTGTTTTGCGCTTTTCTTCTATCCTGCAGGGTTCTTATATGGGGCTGGTCATAGCCCTTATCGGTGCTGTAACATTCTTGATTGCTTCTTTGATCGCCATCACAGAAAACAATGCCAAGCGTGTATTAGCCTATTCCACCATCGCCAACCTGGGGTTGGTGATTTTATGCGCCGGCATTGGGACGGCACAGGCTGTCTGGGCAGGTATTCTATTGATTATCTTCCATGCCGTGGCTAAAGGGCTTTTATTCTTGTGTGTCGGTAGTGTGGAGCATCGCAAAGGTAGCCGCGAAATTGAAATGATGGAAGGCTTAATCACGAGCATGCCGACCATGGCCACCTTGATGCTGATCGGCATGGCCGGGATGTTTTTAGCTCCGTTTGGAATGCTTATCAGCAAATGGGCCGTATTAAAAGCGCTGGTGGATGTCAGCCCGCTTTTAGCTGTATTAGTCGCTTTTGGCGGCGCCGCAAACCTATTTTTCTGGGTTAAATGGATGGGCAAACTGCTTTTAGCTATTGATCCTCCCACAGGAGAAGAAAAAAATGTCTCCGGTGAAGAATTTTTCTCTCTGAATACTTTAGCCTTCTTGACAGTTGTTGCCTGTGCCTTCTTTCCCTGGATATCTACCTATTATATTGAACCATATTTGTTGGGCCATTACGGTGTCTCGGTAAGTATGAGTAGCGGCAATATAACAATTATGTTGCTTATGCTTGGACTTATTTTGCTTTTCCCGCTTATATCCATTAATTTTGACCGTAACACCAAGCGTGTCGCTCCCTATTTAGGCGGCGCCAATACCGACACCATCGGCACGTTTAAAGATTCTTTGGGCAATTCAAGGCCCTACACCATGCAGAATTATATGTTGGAAGAATTTTTTGCGGAAAAAAAATTATATCCGTGGGGTTTACGTATATCTTGTTTTTTATTAATCGTTATGTTAGTGCTTTTATTATTTAGATGAATACACCTTTAATTTTTATTTCTTATTTAATTTTAGCTCCTATCGCAGGCGGTCTTCTGGCGGGTTTGGACCGTATTATCACCGCCCGGATGCAAAGCCGTATCGGCCCTCCCATCCTACAGCCGTTTTATGATGTGGGTAAGCTTTTTTCCAAAGAGAATTTAGTTGTCCGCAAAGCCCAGAATCTTTTCATCATTTTTCATCTGCTATTCTTGATATTGACCGGCGCTTTGTTCTTTTGCGGCGGAGATTTACTTTTAGTGGTGTTTGCCTTTGCTTTGGCCGGTGTATTCTTTATTTTAGGCGCCTACAGGACATCTTCCCCTTATGCCTACGTCGGCGCTGAACGGGAATTGATTCAAATGATGGCGTATGAACCCATGCTGATCATAACCGCCATAGGCATGTATATGACCACACATAGTTTTAACGTATTTCATATTATATCTTCGGGCAAACCGCTCCTGCTGCAACTGCCGGGGATATTTATCGGCTTTTTGTTTATCCTGCCGATCAAGATGCGCAAGTCCCCTTTTGACCTGTCCATGTCGCATCATGCTCATCAGGAGTTGGTCAAAGGCATTACCACAGAATTTTCAGGACCGACGCTTGCCCTTTTAGAGATTGCGCATTGGTTTGAACTTGTTTTAATTTTAGGGATTATTCTTCTCTTTTTCCCTAATAATATCTGGTTAGGTCTTGCGGTGGAATGCGCCGTATTTTTTCTGGTTGTCCTTGTAGACAATACATTTGCCCGTCTGCGTTGGCAAACGGTTTTAAAAGCCGCATGGATATCGACATATATTTTCGGTATGGGCAATATCGCGGTTTTATCATTGTTGAAATAGGTCATTATGTCATTTTTACAAAAATCACCATGGGTTATCCACTACGACGGCTCAAGTTGCAATGGCTGCGATATTGAGGTCCTGGCCTGTTTGACGCCTATGTACGACATTGAGCGTTTTGGGATTATCAACACCGGAAACCCCAAACATGCGGATATTTTCCTTATTACCGGGTCTATCAACGAACAAAGTAAAAGCGTGGTAGAAAATATTTATAACCAGATGCCTGAGCCTAAAGTAGTGGTGGCCATAGGCACCTGCGCGTTAAGCGGCGGGATTTTCGCAGAGTGTTACAATATTATCGGCGGTGTAGACAAAGCCATACCTGTGGATGTTTACGTGCCCGGCTGCGCGGCTAAACCTGAAAATATTATCAGCGGTGTTGTTCAAGCGTTGGCTGTCCTGGAAGAAAAACATGCCCAGCGGCAACAGGACAAAAAAGCTGCTAAAAGGTAAACACGATGGGAAAACAAGAAATCGTTGAAATAAAAATAGAAGAACTGGTTGCTAAGGCCAAAGAATTCATGGCCGGCAACTGGCGGCTCGTGCAGATCTGTGCGGCCAAATTAGAACAATTGGAATTAAGTTATGGCTTTGGCAAAGACCATGATTTAGTGACGCTACGTATTATCCTGCCCTCTATTGACGTCGAAGTCCCGTCCATTACGGATGTTTATTTCGGCGCGTTCGGCTATGAAAATGAACTGCATGATTTATTTGGCATTAATATCAAAGGCAATGCCATTGATTATAAAGGCAACTTTTATACAACGGCCGTTAAAACGCCGTTTAATACTGAAGCTAAGCGGGAATAAAATATATGGGTAAACAAACGATCATCCCTTTTGGCCCTCAACATCCGGTCTTGCCGGAGCCGATCCATTTAGATCTTGTCTGTGAAGACGAAAAAGTCGTTGATGTCATCCCCCGAATCGGGTTTGTGCATCGGGGCTTGGAAAAACTGATTGAAAAGAAAGAATTCACGGATTTTGTTCACATTGCTGACCGTGTGTGCGGTATTTGCAGCTTTATTCACGGGCTAACCTACTGTTTGGCCATTGAAGGGGTCATGAATATTGAAGTGCCTCCCCGTGCGCAATACCTGCGTGTGATCTGGTCCGAATTTTCCCGTATCCACAGTCACCTGCTATGGCTGGGGCTAACGGCGGATGCTTTTGGTTTTGAGGCCCTTTTTATGAATAGCTGGCGCATCCGCGAGCACATTTTGGATATTATCGAAGAAACCACAGGCGGGCGTGTCATTTTTGGCGCGAGCAAAATAGGCGGTGTCCGCCGGGATATCAGCGCGGATAAATTAAAAGATGTTCTTAATGAATTAAAAGACATCGAAGCCCAGATGCACGAATGCGCCGATGTGTTTCTCAAAGATTCTTCGGTCAAATCACGCCTGAAGGGAGTTGGCATTCTTTCCAAAGAAGATGCCTATAAGTTAGGCGCCGTTGGTCCCATGCTTCGTGCCAGCGGTGTTGCCTATGATGTGCGTATGAGCGGTTACGCGGCTTACAAGGAATTGAATTTTACCCCTGTGGTTGAGAATACTTGCGATAGCTACGGACGTTGTGTGGTACGCGTCAAGGAATTATTCGAATCCTGCCGCTTAATTAGAGACGCCGCCGCCAAGATACCTGACGGGCCTCTGGAATCCAAAGTGGTGGGTTTTCCTAAAGGAGAATACTTTGCCCGCGCCGAACAACCTCGGGGTGAAGTTGTTTATTACGTCAAAGCTGACGGGACAAAATTCTTAAAACGTTTCAGGGTCAGGACCCCGACCTTCGCCAACCTGCCTCCGCTGCTTAAAATATTAGGCGGATGCCAACTGGCGGATGTGCCGATCCTTGTTTTAACCATTGATCCTTGTATCAGTTGTGCGGAAAGATAGTTTATGCCTGTAGCTAAAATGACATCTACAATTTTAAAAACTTTAGGGAAAAAGCCCTCCACCCGCCGTTATCCTTCCGTTAAACGCACGGCCTTCACAGGTGCGCGCGGCAAGATCGTGATTGATTTGCCAGGATGTATTTACTGCGGCATCTGCATGAGACGTTGCCCTGCCGATGCTATTTTTACATCCATTAAAGAAAAAGTCTGGTCTATGGACCATTTCAAATGTGTCAACTGCAAGTCTTGTGTAGAATTATGCCCCAAAAAATGTCTTTATATGGAACTCGAACAAGCCACCCCTTCCCTTAAAAGAACCGGTCAAGAGCCAAGCCGTAAAAATGCATGAGAGCCATATAATCCAAGGCGCCATCCGCCAAATTTGCGCCCAAGCCGCTGAAAAAAATATCCAACATGTCCGTTCTATTAACCTGAAGGTGGGTTTAGGGCTGGGTATGGACGAAGAATCTGTACGTCTTCATTTTGAAGCTTTAGCTGAAGGAACCCCTGTGGAAGGTGCAACCATTGTTGTGAATTTCATCCCCGTAAAGTTAAAATGTCCTTCCTGCGGCAATCTGTTTGAACGTCCCAAAAAATCTCTGGAATGTCCCCAATGCCACACTTTAGGTGAGGCGACAGCCATCGGCCGGGAATTTATCGTTGAATCAATCGATTGAAACTTTTTCAAACAGGCTCTTGGGAGCATGGCACTGCGGGCACTGCCAGTCTTCAGGGAGGACCTCGAAAGCTGTTTGTGGCTTGATATTCCCCTCGGGATCCCCTTCTTTAGGGTCGTAAATATACCCGCAAATACTGCAGCGATATTTATCCATAGGTTATCCCCTTTCTTCTAGTTGCCGGACAGCTTGCGCGTATTTCTCGTGGATCATTTGGCGGTCGAACTCGAAACATTCGGTTAACATGGCGGCTTGTTCTTGTTTGGTAAAATACGCCATGCAAGGGATGAAGAAATGTTTGTCTTCTTTTTCAATATGTTTCGGGTAAAACTGGACCAGGACGTCCATGAGACGGGCGATTTCATCGATGGCGGTTTTATCCCCCTTAAGATACCCCTCCCGGGCAGCAACAAGATCAGCAACGACCTGACGGCCTTTCACATGCTCTTCTTCCAGGTCTTTTAAGACCCAGGCATGTTGATCTGACAATGCTTTCTTTTTCAAGTCTCGAAAAAGGATGTTCTCCTCTTTGCCGTGATGGCAATGATCGGCATAAGTCCGTATAAAATCAACCGCGGAAAGGATAAATTCCACATTAACCTGCCCTGTGGAACGAATCCGGGCGGATTCTTTTTTCAGCAAAGCAATCATCCGTTCGATCAAACGGTGCTCAATCATCAAAGGACCAATAGGCATCATAGGTGCTCCCATCATAACTTAAGCATTATTCAATATCAAACGAAATGACTTCGACCCTTGTCCCGGGGAAAAAGGTCAATTCCAAACGGGTATTTTCCAGCATCGTTCCTTGAGCCAGTACGCGAAAGGTTTCTTTAAAAGATTCTTCTTTAACCCCCGTCAAAACTCCCACCTTAAGATGGACCTTAGTGACTGTTCGGGCAGATTCCTTCTTGGCGTGTTCCAGTATCCCTTTGATAATAGGCTCGATCAGGTGGGTTTCATGCATAAGAGTCCTTCCAATTCATTTAAAGTCTTTTGAACAGGGAGAGAAAGCTCTTGGCCTATCCCTAAGTCTTTAGGCTGAATCCCCAACAGATATATCTTTGCCTTGGTCTCGGTGGCCAAATATTCAATCAGCATCCTCGGTGAAAGATCATGGGTCGTAAAACCGGTCTTTAAAATCTCTTCCTGCTCTAAAATTTTATAATACCCCGGCTCTTGGTTGAAGTCAACCGCGTCAATGAAAAGGACCACATCAGGCGATGCCTTGATAATTTTCCCCAGATAATTCTCCGGGGCACTTCCCGCGTCGATACAAAGAGCGTCCGTATGTCCCTCCAGCCGCTTAACCAGACATGGGCCCAAAGCATCGTCGCCGCGCAAGGGATGGCCAATGCCAACGATGACTACCTTGTTAAAGTTGTAGATCGGCGGCAGTAGGCGCATAGGATTTTTGTGCGGTCCGAACGGCCCTGGTCTTTAAAAGAACTTAATAAATTCTTATCGATGAGCTCAAGGTCTTGCAGACGGGACAAGTAAAGGCTGGGATTTGAGTAGCTCAGTTCCCCTATTTTTTCGGCGATCCACTTCAGATGGTCTTTGCAGGCAATTGTCTTACCGCACACTTCACAAAGCTGTATTTCCTTTTCAATGGTCTCGTACGAGCGCTTGCGGTCAAAAAAAGAAAGTTCCCAGTCATTGGACAGTTTGATGCCCAGATGATCAGCTATGCATGCCGCCTCACATTGGCCGCAAAAGATACAGATATCGGTGTAATGAATCATCAAGCGTTTAGGCACTTGTTGGTCTTCGATGGTGTCCTTATGGGCAATGGCCGCCACGGGACAGACTTCCTCGCACGCCAGACAGCCGACACATTTTTTATCATTAAACTTCGGCTGTCCCCTAAAATTGGGATGGGGTTTATGCGGTTCTTTAGGGAATTTGGAAGTATACGGGCCCACAATAAGCGCCTTGATGGCTTCCTTGAGTTCTCGTAATTTAGGTAATGGTAACATAATCCTATGACTCGTTATCGGACTCGTATTGGTCCACAATGCTTTCTTGACACATTTTTACTCCGGAGCGACGTGCGCCTCGTAAAAGCGCGTGCGCGGCAACCGGTGCCGTAAAAATCAAGAAAACCGTACAAACTAAAATTTTCATACCCGTAGAATTAAATCCTTCTATTAATAACACACCTAAAAGAATATTGCTTGTCCCTATGGTCACGCATTTAATCGCGGCCTGCAGACGATTATAAACATCCGGCAAACGAACCAGCCCCACGCAGCCTATAACATCAAAGCTAAGCCCAATGCCTATAAAAATGAACCCCAACGTATTAATCATCAATGCCCTTCCCTTCCAAATTCTTAGACAGCGCTAGGATGCAGATAAACGCCTGCAAGCCCCAGGCAATACCGATATCGATATACCAGGAATGCCCGGTACCCAACGCCAACAAAGCGCAAATACCTACCATCATGACGCCTAAAATATGAACAGCGACCACCCTGTCTGCCGTGCTTGGCCCCTTAATGATTCGAAACAGACACATCATGGCAGCTAAAAGTATGATGCGGAAAGCGTGGCTGACAAACTCCGGATAAAGATGCATGTACATCTCCCCCAACTGGGCCCCGCTGCTTTGTTGCTAACAACAGGCGGGGCTAATAAAAAACTTTCAATAAAATCTTTTCAAACCGTTCAACAATGATTTTGGTTGCTGTTTCTATATCTGTGGCCTTGACATCATTCCAGTGGACATACAGAAACCCGTCATCTTTATCAATGTCAACGACAATCAGCCCCGGCATATAGGAAATCGAGTTGGCCAAAGCGGTCAAGGCAATGTCATTCTTTAAAGTCGTTTTGACTTTAACAATTCCCGGACGCAGAGAAAGCCTCGGATGCAGAATACGCCCTGCGGCATCTATATTGGCCTTGGTCATTTCCCAAACGACCGCAGGCAAATACAAAGAAAAATAGTAAAAATATCTCTTGGGCTGCTGCCAAACCTCCGGATGTTCCAGACAAAGGTCTCCGACAACATAGACCACAACAACGGAAGCCATGGCCCCAATCGCCAGAGACCATAGTGTCATCGGCCAATCTAAACAGGCCCACGTCAAAAGACTGATGATAAATAAAACAACTTTCTTCATATGAATTAGATTCCCGCTTGCGCGGGAATGACAAAAATTAAACAAAATGCTGCAAAACTAAATGCATGTAATTCTTTCCGTTAAGAATCACATTGATGGCCTGACCTAAGAACAACTCCCTGATTCCGGGAATAAGCAGGCAGCCTCCTAACACACAACCTAACGCCAAAACTTCCATAGGAAGACGCATGCCTATCGGGACTTCCTTAATATGCGCCAGTTCTGCCTTTAAAGGCCCGCGAAAACCATACCTGACCACCTTCATCAGCGCGCCTAATGTTAACAAACTGGCCACGACCGCACAAAAGGCATACCCTAACCTTCCTGCTTGAACAGCAGCGATAATAATGATGAGCTTGCTAAAAAATCCGTTAAACGGAGGCACTCCTGACACAGACATAGTGCCTATAAATTGAGTTATCCCTGTGACCGGCATTTTGTGATTCAGTCCGCCAAGCTTCTTAAGATCGCGTGTACCCGTCGCATATTCCACAGCACCGGCATTCAAGAACAAAAGTGACTTGATCATCGAATGGTTAAAAACATGGAAAATGGCCCCCAAAATCCCCAGAGGTGTTGCCAGACCTATACCTAAAAAAATATAGCCCATCTGACTGATAGACGAGCAAGCCAAAAGGCGCTTAATGTCCCACTGGCCTATAGCTAAAAGTCCTCCGACAAGCATAGACACCGCGCCTAAAAACATAAATATCCCTAAAATATCCGGGGTCACTCCGATCACATTATAAAAAATCCGGCATAGCGTATAAAACCCCAGAGCTTTGATCAGCACCCCTGAGAGCATGGCCGAAACCGGTGCCGGCGCCGACGGATGAGCATCCGGCAACCAAGCATGAAAAGGGACAAGTGCTGCCTTCAGTCCAAATCCCATGATCAACAAAACACTGATCATCATACCAATGTTAGTTTTACCGGAATGGGCAAAGACATAAGCCATTTGCGCCATGTTTAACGTAGAAGTAAAGCTATACAAAAGCGCAATGGCCAACAGGATAAAAAATGAACCCATGACACTTAAGATCGCATACTTAAAGGCGGCTTCAAATTGGTAGCGCTCAACCCCAAAAGCGATTAAGGCGATGGTCGCCACAGAGGTTATTTCAAGAAAAACATAAAGATTAAATATGTCGCCGGTCATAATAACGCCGTTCATACCCGCTATCATAAAAAGAAATAAGGCGTAGAATTTCCAGGTTGAGGTGAATCTGTCAATATAATCCACAGAATAGATGGCGATCAAAAATGCCATGAGACTCACGATGACACTCATAAATACCGACAATCCATCCAGCACCAGCGAAATCCCCATGGTTGATTTTCCAATGCCTGTCGAGTAGACCAGAATACCATGACGGTTGACGACAACCAGTAAACCAACGGCGGTCAAAAGCTGGCCTAAGGTCAAGACCCTTGTTAAGTAAGCGGCAAATCTCTGGTCACGGTTTCCGACCCAGGTGATCAAAAACCCTCCGGCCAAGGGGATAACAATAAAAAGACAAAGTAGATTGGCAGCGGACATCATTCTCTTAAATCCTTGATTTGGGTGATGTCAAAAGTCCCGTACTTTTCATAAATGCGTATGGCCAAAGCAATCAATACAATGACCAGAGACAGGCCAACGACGATCGAAGTCAGCACTACGGCCTGAGGAATAGGATCGGTATAAGATATCAACACAAAAAATAAATTAACGGCATATTGCGCAATAACAACCCCGATGATCATTTTGATGATGTTGCGTTTGCGCAAAATACAATAAAGCCCAAGTCCAAACAATATCAGGCAAAGCAAATAGGCTGTCATGCAAATTCCCCCTAATCCTGGTCCTCTTCTTTATACTGCAAAAGTAAGACAACGGAAAAAATGGCAAATACCCCTGTGGCCGCCTTTAAGGCAATTTCTACGGGCCCAAAAGATATTATCCCCGTGTTATAAAGACTAAACGGGTCGCCCTTGGAAATAAAATCCAACGCTAAATACCCGACGACAAAGGACAAAAGTACAAGACTAAAAAGCACAAGGATCCCTCTGGTCGTAAAAAATAACGCGACCAGCCTGGGCAACTTTTTTAAACCGGCTTTCCTGCCATAGGCCAACATAAGGTTAATAAAGGTGAGCGCAATGATAATACCGCCGACAAACCCTCCTCCGGGTAAGACGTGCCCCCGGATAACAATGTTAATCCCGTATAATAAAACAAAGCCGACGCTAAGCCTCGTGGCCGTCTGCACAATCAATGACATCCCCGGTTCTTGCTTATTCATGCTTTTTCCCTTTAGGCCTTAGGATAGTCAAAACCGCTATAACAGCGACGAATAATATGGCGGCTTCCCCGAACGAATCAAAAATGCGATATTTTAATATCACGGCCGAAACTAAATTGACTTCCCCTGTTTTATACAAACCCGCTCCCAGCAACGCTATGTTTTTCATCAAAGGATGACCGAAAGGCGAAAGGTCTTTAAAGCATTTTAAAGCCACGACAAAAAGTGTAATAAAAAAAGCCGCGTAAATAAACGTATTGATATACCATCTGCCCGACAAGGAAAACGGCAAGTCCCTGCGTAATGTCGCTTTGATCAAGACCAGCAGGGCCAAAGGTTCGACGATCAACTGCATAATGGCCACATCCGGGGCCTTAAGCACGGTAAATGTCATACACAGCGCAAGTCCGGCCGCAAAGATCGCCACAACGGAGGAAATGAGGTCTTCCAGTTCAATGGCCATGATGGCCGCCACAATCATAAAAATCAAAAGAAAATAGAGTACAGTCATAGTCTCACTTTAACAAAATATAAAAAAGCGCGATCATGCCTAAAAGACACCAGGCCAGATACGTCGGCAAGATGCCGTTATGAAGAAAACGTAAGATCCCATAAAGCTTTTGTGCACCCTTAAGGCCTAACTCATAAATATCAAAGACCTTTTCTTGGGCCAATGCATAAATCCTCTTTAGCAGACCTATATCCCCAACAGTCTGGTAGAATTCCGTTCCTGACATCCTCATTTCAGGATGTTCCTTTAAGGTTTCTCCGCCGACAAATGGGGCTGTTGTCCTTGATTTTCCGGCCATGCCCAAAAGATAGATAACAAATCCGACAAGCAACCCCAAAATAATTAAAATAGTGGCCACACCCGCACTCCATGTCCCAGAGAAAGCCACGTGCTGTTTTAGACTTGGGCAGATAAAAAGCCCTAAAGGAATTTGCCTGGCAAAAATACCGAAGAGAACACAAAGGCCGGCCAACAGAACAATCGGAAATCCCATGGTCATAGGCGTTTTGTCTTTTCCGCCGGCCGATAGTGTCCTCTCTGCAGAAGGCTGACCTAAAAATACGGCATGTACCAGTTTCATAAAACTGGCCAGCGTCATGGCGCTGCCGAACATTGCAGCCACAAGCCATACAATCCACAAATGATTCCCCTGCCTGCCCGTTTCAATAACGCCTAAATAAATCATCCATTTGGAAGCAAATCCATTCAATGGCGGAACACCGGAAATGGCCAGTGATGCGATTAAAAAAGACACATAAACCACCGGCATGGTTTTGGAGAGCCCTCCCAGCTTATCGAGGTCCGTTGTTCCGGTTTTCTTTTCTACAGCTCCTGCGGAAAGAAAAAGGCATGATTTATAAACAGCATTATTAAGCATATGAAATAGGCCTCCGGCAATGCCGACGGGATTGCCGGTGCCGATGCCAAGTACCGTGTAGCCGACCTGACTGATTGCGTGATAACCCAAAAGCTTCTTAAGATCATGCTGGATAAGGGCCATCATCACCGCACAAATAATCGTCAAACTCCCTATGCCCATTAGAAATGTACTCATAGCCGCATTCATTTGAAAAAGGTCCATCGATACCCGGACCAGAAAATAAATACCCAAAAGCTTGTCCAGGGCCGCCGGTAAAAAAGCAGTCACCGACGCCGGGGCATCTTCAGCCGTGTCGGGAATCCATGTATGAAAAGGCATGGCACCGGCTTTAGCAAAAGCTGCCGAGACAAAACAAAGATACGCTACCGCCGCAAGCGGCGTTCTCAAAGCAATATGAATGGCATCCATGCGCCAGGAACCTGTCAGCTTCCATACAATAGCCATACCCAATATCATAAAGGCATCTGTGCCTACCAGGATAATCAAAGCCTTCTTGGCTGTTTGAGGGGTCCTTTCCTTTTGACCAAAACTGACAAGAAGATATAAAAGGAGCCCCATGAAACCCCAAAAAACAAGAAAGAGTATCAGATGATTGGCAAACACCGCCCCCAGCGCCGTCAAAGACGTCAATACAAGATAAAAATAATAACGCATAAGGCCTTTTTGCCCGCGCATGGCCCCTAACGAATAAAGCAAGATAAGCAGGGAAAAGAAAACAATAAAAGTCCCTATAAAAAAAGAGAGATGACTGAATTTAAATAGAGCGCCCGGTGAACTCATTTCACACCCATTTTATTCCTGATTTTTGCGGTCTTTTCCTGGGACAGGCGGATGAGATCTTCGCCGTCATACATTTTTCGACCCTTAACGTCGCGCACCGCCATCCTGTCCGTGCAGCAATAGCAAGGATCGATGGCTGCCAGGATAATGGTCGCATCTGAAATCGTTTCGCCGACGATCGTGGCCTGATAGGTCGGGAGATTCATAAAAGTCGGGGCCCTGACCTTGTGGCGCGCCGGACGGTTCGTACCGTCGCTAAGCACATAATGAAAACACTCCCCGCGCGGCGCTTCTATATGGCTGATCCCTTCACCCGCGGGAACGTCCTTAAGGCCCAAATCAATAGGACCATCCGGCAAATGCTCAAGGCAATAGGTTACGATCTTAATCGACTCGAAAGTTTCCATGATCCTAAGCGCCAGTTTGTCAAATACATCGCCATTTTTACACACAATCATTTCCCAAGGGACACTAGCGTACGCCGCATAAGGAGAATCCTTCCTCACATCGTGCGCAACCCCTGAGGCCCTGGCCGTGGGGCCAAGAGCACAAAAATTGACAGCCTCTTCATAGCTAAGGACTCCGACACCCTTCGTACGGGCGTGAAGCACAGGATCGTCCGTCACCGCTTTTTTTAACATCTCAAGTGTTGGGACAATCGAACGTATTTTCTTCAGGACAACAGGAATTTCCTCTGCATGGAAGTCACGCCGGACACCGCCCGGTTTAAACATCGCATAATTATTACGGTTGCCTGAAAGGATTTCCATCACATCCAGAATTTCCTCACGCAGCTTCCAGGCCCACATAAAAACCGTGTTGTAACCCAAAAAATGTCCGGCTAATCCCAGCCATAGAAGATGTGAATGGATACGCTCGCCTTCAGCGATGATCATCCGGATATATTTCGCCCGCTCGGTGACCTCTATGGGAAAAATGTCCTCTATCGCCTGAGTATAGGCAAAAGGATGGCTGGTGGAGCAAATCCCGCAGATGCGTTCAATGACAAAGGTAGACTGGTCAAAGGTCTTCATCTCTGAAAGTTTCTCAACCCCGCGGTGATTATATCCCACAGCGGCGTCAACGGCTACAACCGTCTCCCCCTCTACCGTCAAAGTAAAAAATTCCGGTTCTTCCTGTAGTGGATGATACGGCCCGATAGGTACAATGGTTTTAGCCATGCTTATACACCTCTATCCCGAATAGCATTCGGGTCCCACTCTTTATAATCCCGCCTCAGCGGATAAACACCTTCCGGCCAATCTTCCGGCAAGAGCAAACGGCGCAGGTTCGGATGGCCGGTAAATTTGATCCCCAACATTTCATTGATCTCACGTTCAATCCAGTTAGCCCCTTGAAAAACACAGGTCAACGACGCGATTTCCAATTTATCCCTTGGCAGGATCACCCTTAACGAAACGATCATGTCTAATGCTTCCAATGTAAAATGATACAAAATCTCAAAATGGTGACGGGTATCCAGGCCGGATGCGGTATTAAAACGCGCCCCTAAGTCTTTAAAAATGTACGTCGCGAAAGGAACAAGGGCATTTGAATCAATTTCGATATAAACCCTCTTCGGCGAGCGTTCCAAGAAGTTCTTGATATCGCCCTTGAACTTTTCGCGTAGGCTATTTAATACCTCTTCACGTGTCATAATTTCTCTCTACCATAAAAGAAGCACTCATGAAGGATGAACAGGTATTCGGCCATTGTATTTCCTTCTCAGGCACGCTCGCCGCATCCAGCGATGCGGCTTCGCTAGTCTCCAGGCTGATTTGCCACAGCCATCTCAGCGAAGGTGGACCATGCCAAATCAGCCTTCTACTACCTTCGAAGAAAACACAATGTCCGACTTACTTTATTCTCCTGCCTTATCGGCCACCCGATGATCTGCCCCAGTTTTATCAATAAGTTTCATTATACCTGCAATAATCGCTTCTGGCTTAGGAGGACAGCCCGGAATATACACATCCACCGGAATAATCTTGTCTATCGGCATCGGGCAATTATAACTTTGGATATAAAGCCCTCTGGAAAGCGAGCACTCGCCGATAGCCACCACAAAACAGGGCTTGGGCATCTGTTCATAGACCCGCTTGATTTTGGGAACACACTGGCGGGTCGCGGCCCCGGTTACCAAGAGGACGTCCGCATGTTTGATGCTGCCGGCCAAAAGCATGCCGAAGCGCTCAACATCAAAACGCGGCGTCAGGCAATCCAAAAATTCAATGTCACAGTTGTTGCAACTACCCGTCGACATGTGAAAAATCCAAGGTGATTTCAACAACGCCCGCATTTTAATGCCCATTTTATTTCCCCATCAATGCCAGCAGTACGGCGATCGCGGCCAATTCCGTCAGTATACCCCAAAAAAACCGCATCGCCTGATCGATACGCAGCCGTGCATTAGTGTTACGGATAACCGTGATTAACGCCACGAGCCCTATATATTTCAAAAGTCCTAACCAAACACCGACACCGTCCAATGACCATCCCCCCAAAAACAGAATCATGACAAAAAACGGCAGGACAAAAAGCAGCATATTCTTCATGAGTTTATAAATCGCCAATCCCGGCCCGGAGTATTCCAGTAAAGGCCCACTGATAATCTCCGTTTCCGCCTCAGGCATATCAAACGGTACTAACCCAAGTTTAGCCTGCACGCAAAAGATAACCACCAGAAAGGCCAAAAACCCGGATAGACTGCCTATAATGGCACCGTGGTGCGCTTGAAACATCAAAATATCGCCGATGCGGATAGCAAATCCTGATTTAATAACGGCCACCATCACAGCTAACACAAAAGGCAATTCATAACTTAAGACCAGTTTCATTTCCCTTGATGCGCCGAGGGACGCCAATGGATTGCCTGAAGCAAAACCACCCATCATAATACTAATAGACGGGATTACGAGCAGATAAATGGCTGCAATCAGATCGCCGAGAAAACTCTGGCCACAATGAAGGTCATTCATCCATAAAAGCGTTGAGACTAAAATCACGCTTGAAAGACCCATGACCGGCGCTATCAGAAAAGTCGTTCTTGCAGCGGTCTGGGGAATTAAAAGTTCTTTTCCTGAAAGTTTCACCAGATCAATAAGCGGTTGCAGTAAAGGCGGTCCCACGCGATATTGCACCCTTGCGGTCACTTTACGGTCAATCCAGCTGGCAATCAGCCCTGCCAGAGCCGTCACAAAAAATCCAAAAACAAAAAAAGTGATTAAATAGTTCACGCCTTTTCCCACTCCCAATGTTTGCAGTGCACAATAATGTTGTCCCCTACCAAAAAGGTATCGGGCCCGAGCTCTTCATCCGCCGGCTTGAGGCCCAAGGCGCCATAAGGACAAGATTTAATACATACCGGCTCATCCTGTTTATCCCGACGATCCAGGCAAAAATCACAATTATGGATCAAGTACGGTACATGCTCCGGATAAATCGTCCCATAAGGGCACGCATGCGAACAAGTTTTGCAACTGACGCAACGCATATAATGGCGGACCAATAATTTATTCTTTTCTTTCTGCTGAGAAAGAGCATCCTTGGGGCAGGCATTGACGCAATGCGGCTCTTCACAACGGCGGCAGACAACCGCATAAGTAGCCAATTCCTTGACAGAAACGATGCCGTTATTGGTGGGTTTTTGCTGATGATAATAATAGCTGCATGCCACCGTGCATTTTTCACAACTCGTCGAGCAGATATCAAGGTCAATATACAGGCGCTTATCCGGAGCTTTCACAGGTGATGTGTTCATCTGTCCCTGGTGCGATTGTTGAGCGCTTGTACTCATATTTAATCCCAGATCTCCGGAAAATCCTTGATCTTAGAATAGGTAAAAACCGGACCGTCTTTGCAGGCATAATACGTGCCGATGCGGCAATGTCCGCATTTGCCGATGCCGCACGACATGTTCTTTTCCATGGAAAGGTAAATATGATCTTCCTGAAAACCCATCTCCAGCAATTTTTTAGTGCCAAACTTCATCATGACCGGCGGACCGCAAACAATGGCCACACCGCTCTTATAGTCGATTTGTACGGTATCAAGGATATTAAGAACCAACCCGACATTCCCCTTCCAGGTCTCATCACCTTTGTCAACTGTCAACTGCATATTAAGATCACTACGGTCATACCAACTTTCAATCTCCCGCCGGTAAAGAAACTCAGCGGGGTTTTTGCAACCACCACGAAAATACAACTGTTTAAACTGTCCGCTAAGATCAAAAAGAGAATACATAAGACTTCTTAAAGGGGCAAACCCGCACCCGCCGCCCATAACGAGGATCTCCTTACCCCGGAAATAATCAAGAGGATAGCCGTTGCCCATCGGACCGCGCACACCGATCGTATCACCGGCTTTCAGTTCATGAATGGCACGGGTCAACTTGCCCACGCGCATGACACTGACTTCAAACACATCCTGGACTGAAGCTCTTGAGGATGGCGTAAAGGGCGCCTCACCGATACCTGGGACTGTAACCGAAAAAAATTGCCCGGTTTTAAAACTCATCGGTTCGTGGGGCCTAAAACGAATCGTCTTAATGCTGGGCGTCTCGGTAATGACCTCCAGTACCTGTGCTTTGATAGGCCGGTAAATATTTTCACACATGGCTGTTCACCAACTTGCGAAGGACACGACGGATATCTATTTTTGCCGGGCAGGCCGTGATGCAACGGCCGCATCCCGTACAGGCATAAACTTGGGCCACTTTCGGGAAAAAATCAAATTTTTTATCGAAACGGTTGCGTAGTCTTTTCCACAGTTGAGATCTAGGGTTCCCGCCGCCCGCAACCCGCGCGTAATCCTTGATCATGCAAGAATCCCAAACACGTAAGCGGGCCATGTCGGTCTGGTTTTTTTGGTCATAAAGAAGAAAGCAATGACATGTCGGACAAATAATAGTGCACGCCCCGCACTCCACACATGTTTTAGCCTCTTCCTTCCAGATTTCTGATTCAAAATTTCTTTTAATAATGCCCTCAAAACGGTCCTGATGAGGGACCTCATGGACTTTTAGATTTTCTGTGACTTGGGCGGCTGTCTTGGTACGCACGCTTTCCCGCTGACTAAAATGCTCATTCCTCGCTTGTGTAAAAAGGCTTAAATTCTTTTCGATGAGACTTTGTCCTTTTTCAGATGCGCTTTCGAGGAGAAATCCATTTTCAACCGGTGAAAGATTGATATCAAACCCCTCTTCAGGGTGCGGCATAAGCCCCAATGCCAGGCAAAAACAAGTCTCGAGGGCACAGGTACAATCAGCGCTGATGATCAAATTGTCCCGTCGATTGGCCACATATAAAGGATCCGCTGTGTCCTGTCCATGACGTCCGGAAAAAACATAATCCTGAATTTTAAACCCTTTGAGATCGCAGGCCTTGGCCCCCACGATGGCGATGGGTTTCTGCTTAGGATGCGGTACTGCCTTATCGAAATTATGGGCGACGAGTTCCCGTGCGCGGGTAAAAAAAGCCTTTAAGGGTTCAAAAGTACGGACTTCTCCGACGGCCACAGGTTCTTGAGGAGTAAATTTCTTATAAAAACGTTGTTTATCTTTTTGGACAGGGACATAGACCTGGTAGCTCAAAGACAAGACTTCCAGGAATCGGTCGAAATCGGCATTGGAAAGATAAAAGTTTCGGTAGTTCATCTGTGTGGAGAATTTTAATTTATATTATCAAATAGGCATTGAAACGCAACGAATAATAGATAATATTTTTTTGACCTTCCTTAAAACCAAGAGTATACTACGCCTAATTACATCAAATCTCAGGAGGGCTCTATGGTTGATATTGATTTAAATAAATTTCTTTTTTTTAAAGAGATGGACCCCAAGCACCTGAAATTCATTTCCCAGCACATGGCTCAAGATACTTTTAAGGTCAACGAATATATTGTCAAAGAGAATGATCTGGCCTCCAAATTCTTTCTGATCATCAAAGGTAAAGTGTCCATTGAAATGCTCTCCCCTGAAGGCAAACCGTTTTCCATACAGACTTTAACGGCCGGCGATATTGTAGGCTGGTCTTGGATGATCCCTCCCTATCACTGTCAATTCAGCGCCCGGGCCCTGGAGGCAACAGAAATGCTGGTCATAGACGGAGAAATACTCAAAAAGAAAAGCAAGAATGACAATGAGTTTGGCTATGAATTTTTAAAAAGACTGGTCAATATCTTCATACAACGGCTCCAGGCAACCAGGCAGCATTTAATCGCCCTTTACAGTTCTGCTTAAGGCGCGCATCCATTATCGCTTAAACTCCGTTGCTAAAATCAAATGTCTGATCCCCGCCTTGGACGCAGCGTCAATCACCTGAACCACATAGTCGTATTTCACATTACGGTCCCCATTAATGATAATCGCGGGGTCTCGATAGGTTTTACTGATATTTTTTAATTTAAATCTAAAGACATCTAAATCCAGCTTAAAATTGTATTTCTGTCCTTCCATATAAACTTCACCATTAGCCGCAATGCTGACATTAATGTCTTTACTCTCTAAAGGTTGCTGATTACTGGAAACTTGCGGCAAGGCAATTTTGATGCTGGAGCGGTAAATCAACGGTGTGGTGACCATGAAAACAATCAATAGCACTAAAATGACGTCCGTAAAAGGAGCGATATTGATTTGGGCGATTAACTTTGAATTACGCTGTCGTCTGATCATGGCTTGGGGGCTATGTGCCCTTTTTAACGCATATTAAATCAACCAACTCGGAAGCGGCTAATTCCATATCCACTATAAAGTTGTCAATTTTACGGGTAAACCAATTAAAGCAAATGACGGCGGGAATGGCCACCAAAAGGCCTGCGGCTGTACACACCAAAGCCTCCGCGATACCGACGGTGACCACATCCATGCCGCCGCTGCCGGCTTTGGCAATATCGCCAAAGGCGCGCATAATACCGATGACCGTACCCAAAAGACCGATATAAACCGCCGTACCGCCGATGGTGCCGACAATACCTGTGAAGCGTTCCAGTTTGATGGTTTCCACGGTGATTTCCCGTTCCATGGCATTAGAAATTAATTTTTCGTCATGCCCGTAAAGATTAAGGCCTGCCAAGACAACGCGGGCGGCCGGAGTGTCGATATTCTTGCAAAAGCCGACGGCATTAAGCACCTGGCCGCGGCTGCATTCTTTGCGGATATTGTCCATTAAATCGATCTTAGAAAGCCGCGAACGACGGGTGTAATAAACCATGCGTTCGATAATAACGGCAATGGAAAGCACCGAGCAAAGAATAAGGATATACATGGTGAATCCGCCGGCAGCAATAATCCCAAAAATATTTTGACCTTTAAACATGTTTACCCTTTCTTTACAGTGTCATTGCGAGCGAAGCGAAACAATCTCTTAATAAAAATTGATTTTAACCGAATCCATCAGATAAAACAAGGAAAATACAGTTGCTATTTAAGCCCCAAAAATTCAGGAAGGCTTTTAAGCGGCTGGATATTGATAATCACCGGCATAAAACCGGGGGCGTTTTGCAGTTGAGCTAGCATGGCTGGATCCAGATGGAATTTAATTCCTTCACCGGCATTTTGAGATTGTAAGACTTTATCGGCAGGGGCAAGGTCAATACCGCCAGGCATCATTGCCTGATTAGCCTTTGTTGCGCCGCCCTTATTCAATAAAATGTAATACGCCACATAGAGCGTCGCCATCGATGAAACTATTGGTCTGGGTATAAAAATTTCTTTAAAATAGCTGTACGTAACAGATAGCCAGCGTCGATAAGTGTTAGGAATAAGGTTGAGCAATTCTCTCAAACTCTTGAGGCCCCCGATAACTCTCCCCTGCGCAAGCCATCTCTCCAATCTTACAAATTCTTCCGGATAATATTGCTTGGCGATGGACAGGATCAAATTTGGTTGAACCCCGTAATCACCCGCCAAATCACCAAAATCATCCCACATCTGCAAATAAGTGTTGAAATTAAGCAGGAACGCTTCGAATTGGGCCGTTTCTTTGGCATCACTGCCTGCACGAAAAACCTCTCGCAAATTGACAAGGACAGGAATGACGCTCTTCGCCTGGATAATTTCTAACGTTTGCTCAACGGTTGGGTACAAACCATACCTTCGTTCCAATATATACGAGGCGAACATTCTTTTCGAAACAGCAACAAAAATGCCTTTCACCTTCCGTTGTTCTATTGATGATAACGGCATACGTGATATTAAATCATCCGCTTGTAAATTAAAATTGGATAAAATTTCCGCACGATTCCGCCTATCTTCTTCGGGAATCGTCTTAACCTTCAGATTTATTAATTCTGCTTCCAAGATCCCTTTATCGATCAGGCTTCTCTTTGGGACTATCGGAAAGTTATCACCGGAATCCAGCATCATATGAAGCTCTTCCATGGAAAACAGCTTCCCATATGTATCCAGGATAGTATCTCCGGTCCTTACGTATTGGCACCATAACAACATCAATTTTTCAAACCCCATACTCCTGGCCTTATCTAAAGGAAGGCCTATGGCCTCTAATAAAATATAATAAAGCATCACATCAGCGGTCCTAAAGGCAAAATTATATTGCAAGGCAGCCTTCGCAGTTTCATTGCCATGTAACAAAAAATTGGAAAGAGCTTTAGACAATTTTAAATTCCGTATGTATCTTACACTGTTGAATTTACCCAAGAGATCCGGAGCCATGATCGCCGTTACCGTTGTCGCATCTTCTTTCGTCATCCGCGGATTAGCCAACTCTTCATCAATATTCATCGCCCGGTCCCTCTTTAACTCATATCCCAAATAAAGCGGTGTAGCGCCGGACATGCCGGCTAAAGCATCCAAGGGGCCATCCGTAACCACATATTGTCCCTGAATGCTAGGATAGGTCTCTCCTATGTATAACCCGTTAAAATCATTTCTTGAAATGAGGACCCTTTGCCCCTTAGATATGACCCCGGACGGCAGTCCCAATTTTTGTATTGCCGCAGGGTTCACGTCGTCACCTTCTAAATAATAGGCATTGGGTTTTGCTCCGGATGGCGGTAAAAAGCCAAAATCCTTAATCAATATTCTCATTAAAGCGGCATTTCTCAAATCCGGATGAGTATATTCTATTCTCGGGTTTTGTTCTAAAAACACACTTACCATAAAGCGCGCCATGCCCGGTACAGCAAATTTAGATTTTACCTCTATGCCACGTATGGCTGAATAAACATGTCGAACAAGAGGTGAGGTATAAATGTAACCTGCCAGATACTGGGCATCATTCGATATTCTATAAAAATTAAAATATACTTTCCCTTCCTCACCACGTATGACTTCCACCCGGTATTCCTTATTATTAAAAGTTACCTCAAAAGTTTTCTGGCCTCCTCGTGCCTTAAGATTCCTCACAGGATATGTTTTTAAACCAATGCCCTTCCCGGCCGGAGTTTGGCCAACAGGATCAGCATTTGCTGTTATCATTGCCAAATTATGGCTATTCCCGATAAGAGCAGGGGCCATATTATCGGCAATAGTCATGGCAGCGTCCATCGCGCGACCGATAAATACGGCTCCGCCGGAAAAATACTTCCTCGGCAACATTCCCTGTTCCTTACTCGGCATGCCGGGGACAAACAATGTCTCTTCTTTAATGTAATTATAAACGCCCTTCTTGAACGCCTGGAGATACCGCTCATAAATCTTCTGCTTCTCCTGAGGATCATCTGTATTGACCCCGGCCGTTTTATTTTTATCTGCGTAAACCTGAGACAAAATGCTGTCCTTAATCTTCTTCTTGTACCACGTCGCTAAGATGAGCGAATTGTAGACTTGCCGAAGTTGGGCGAAGTTTTTGCCTTCGTTGACTTCTTTGATCAGTTGGGGAATGACTATTTCACGGATGATTTGGGAGCCTAAGCGATTGATGTCGGGGTCGTCGTTTAGGTGGTTCCCCTGGGGTGCTTTCAGATTCAAAGCTTTGTTTGCTTGGCAGCCGGCTTGGCGGCAGTTCTGTCTGTCAGAACTGCCACCAGGTTGGCTTGAAGTATTTTTCGACAGCGATAAATAATCCTCCTCCAACATCACCTTTAACTTGCTTTCCACTACATACGCTGTTCCTGCTTTGGCATTTTCGTAGACCACCGCTTTTTCAGGAAGAATCCAAACTTTGTTGAATGTGTTTACGGGAATATTCGTCGTGCCAAATTTCTTTGCCGCTTCTTCGTATATACGTTTCCAAAACCTCTTGCCTACCTCGTCTTCCGGGTAAATCAATGAAGCTGTTATCTGTTTGAGCATATAGTCTTCGGCTAATAGGTCACGGCCCATCTCGGTAAGGCCAAAGCTATTAGGAATAATGCGGTCTTTTTCGTAAGGTGAGAGATTGACCCACAAATCTTTTTCAGGTATGGTTAAGCTTGCCAGAAAATACTTAATCAACTTGCTGGACTCATCTTTGAGGGCGTCGTTAGATAATTGGCTATCGCCTTTATCCAAAATGAAATCAAATCTAAACGGATTATCAGGATGGACCTTTATGCCTTTTAATATAGGAGGATTAAACTCGGGACTTAGATGTACCATCACCCCGGGCGCAGGCAAACGAAAATCCTGAGCTTGGGCCAAAGGCAAGGGCCCAAACGTATTAACCAAAAAGGCAATAATAAGCCCAAGGACTATAGTACTTCTTAAATTTAAATTCTTCTTCATATAAGGTAAGTATGCCATATATCTATATTAAAAAGCAAATTGGTAGGACTGTTGGAGGATTTCATGAAAATAGCCTTGACTTAGATGGCTCTTGAATGCAAAATATCGTTCATGATTATAGGCATACCTAAAGAAACGTATCCCGCAGAAGCAACGAGTTGCTTTTATCCCCTCTTCCGTGGACCGTTTGGTCAAAAAAGGCGCCCAAGTTATTATAGAAACGGGTTTAGGAGCTTCCATCGGCATTTCTGATGAAGAATATAAAAAAGCAGGTGCCGGCATTGAAGCTAACCGCAAAGCACTATTATCTTCTGCTGACATCATCTTGCGTCTGCGCAAACCGCCTGCGGAAGAAGTCAGCCTTTTTAAAAAAGGCGCCATTCATATCAGCTTCCTTGATCCTTTTAATGAAAAAGCCCTGGTGCAGGCTTTGGCCCAAAATCAAATCAGCGCTTTTAGTATGGAAATGATCCCGCGCACCACCCGTGCCCAAAAAATGGATGCTTTAAGCTCTCAAGCGAATTTGGCCGGTTATGTGACCGTTATTTTAGCTGCCGAACGTTTGCCTAAAATATTTCCTATGCTCATGACTCCGGCAGGTACTATTGCCCCGGCCAAAGTTTTTATCATCGGCGCCGGTGTCGCCGGTTTACAGGCGATTGCCACCGCCAAACGTCTGGGTGCCCGTGTTGAAGCTTTTGATACCCGCGCGGTGGTCAAAGAACAGGTGCAGTCTTTGGGAGCTAAATTCGTCGAAATTGATTTAGGCGAAACAGGCCAGACCGCTCAAGGTTATGCCAAAGCTTTGACCCCTGAACAATTGGAAAAACAGCGTCAAGGCATGGCCCGTGTTTGCGCCCAATCAGATGTTATTATCACCACGGCCCAATTGTTCGGCCGGCGGGCGCCGGTAGTTTTAACCAAGGACATGATTGCCCAGATGAAGCCAGGGACCATTATCGTGGATATGGCGGTTGAATCCGGCGGCAATGTGGAAGGTTCCAAGGTCAATGAAGAAGTCGTTACTGCCAATGGTGTACGCATATTAGGTATGGGAAATCTTCCGGGACGTGTCGCAGTCCATGCCAGCCAGATGTATTCTGCTAATTTACATAATTTGCTTGAAGAATACTGGGACAAAGACAGTCAAACGTTTAAAATCAATCTTGAGGATGAAATCATCAAAGGCGCCCTGATCACTCATCAGGGGCAAGTAATAAATGAAATGGTAAAAAATATAAAATAACCCATGTAAACGACAGGAGCAATGTCCGAGGATCTGAGGCCGATCTAGATAATCTAAAGATTCTTCGCTGCGCTCAGGATGAAGGAGATTATTAATATGGAATTAATCTACCTACTCTTTATTTTAGTACTCTCCGTCTTTCTAGGCTTTGCGCTGATTTCACGCGTGCCGCCGCTCTTGCATACGCCTTTGATGTCTGAAGCCAATGCTATTTGCGGGATTATCGTTATCGGCGCCTTGATTTCCGCCGGCGTCAAGCCAATAGCCCTTTGACCATTATTTTAGGGACCTCGGCAGTGGCTTTGGCCACATTTAACGTGGTCGGTGGTTATTTAGTCACCGAACGCATGCTTAAAATGTTCAAGAAAAAGGGATAATTGATGAATAATGAATCTCTCATGAATTTGATTTACATCATCAGTTCTGTTTTATTTGCTTTCGGGTTAAAATTCTTAGGCTCCCCTGTCAGCGCCCGCCGTGGGAACATGCTCTCTGCCTCAGGGATGTTTTTAGCCATCGTGGCCACCTTGGTCAACGGACATATCATCAATTTTCAATGGATTCTCATAGGCATTGTTATCGGAGCAAGCTTAGGCGCTCTAGTCGCTTTTAAAGCGGCCATGACCCAGATGCCGGAAATGATCGCTCTTTTACATGGTTGCGGGGCCTTGGCCAGTGTCTTTATCAGCTGGATAGCCTATCGTGTCAATGGCGCTACTGATTTAACCAATACCATTACCCTGTATTTATCCATTGTCATCGGCGGCTTGACATTTACCGGCAGTGTTATTGCCTGGGGTAAATTGAGCGGAAATGTCCCCGGCAAACCGATTTTATTTACCGGCCAAAAATGGCTAAACACAGCCATAATTACCGCGATTCTCATTCTTGGCCTTATGTTTATTATGCAGCCGTCCCGATATGACCTGTTTTTAGCGATTCTCGGATTGTCTTGCTTTTTCGGTATTTTTATGGTCATACCCATCGGCGGTGCGGATATGCCGGTGGTCATTTCTGTCTTAAACAGCTATTCAGGGGTGGTGGCCTGTACGACCGGTTTTGTTATTCATAATACCCTTTTGATTGTCGTGGGTTCCTTGGTCGGCGCTAACGGTATGATCTTAAGTATTATTATGTGTAAAGCCATGAACCGTTCGATTGCCAATGTGCTCTTCGGTGCTTTCGGCAGTGTGGTTAAAAAAAGCGCGACCGCAGAAAAGAAAGAAGCCAAATCCATTTCCGTAGAAGATGCTTTTTTAATCTTGGAAAATGCTAAATCCGTCGTGATTATTCCGGGTTATGGTTTGGCCGTGGCCCAGGCCCAGCACGCGGTGAGGGAATTAGGCGAATTTCTGGAAAAAAATGGCTGTGATGTCAAATATGCTATTCACCCTGTAGCAGGCCGTATGCCCGGACACATGAATGTCCTGTTGGCCGAAGCGAACATTTCTTATGACCAGTTAATGGAAATGGATGCCATTAATCCTTTGATGGAAAGTGTGGATGTGGCGATTGTTATAGGCGCCAATGACGTCGTTAATCCCGCCTCACGCCACGATAAATCAAGCCCCATTTACGGCATGCCCATCATCAACGCAGACAAAGCTAAAACCGTTTTTGTGCTCAAGCGTTCCATGGCCACCGGTTTTGCCGGCATTGAAAATGAGTTATTCTATTATGATAATTGCCGCATGATTTTTGGCGACGCCAAACAAACCGTACAAGCCTTGGTCGCGGAATTCAAAAACAGTCAAAAGTAGTGTCTGTCAGTACTTTTCGCTATTTCCCACCCCTCATAGCCTTATTAATTATTAAAAAATACCGCTGGACTAATGCTTCAAGCCCCTTGAGCTTCCTTTGATGAAGGGTCCTTTGTATTTTTTTTAATAAAACACCTTTGTCTGACTTGACCATGGCGTTGATCCTTATAACACAACGGAACCCTTTTCTCCGGTGCGAATTCTTATGGCGTCCTCAACAGATGAAATAAATATCTTTCCATCACCGACTTCACCTGTGTAAGCCGCTTTGCGAATAGCCTGGACCAGGTTCTCTACCTCCTCGTCCTTGGCCACAATGTCAATCTTTGTTTTAGTCATAAATTCGATCGTATACTCCTTGCCGCGCAGTGTTTTGGTCATGCCTTTTTGTTTGCCATGGCCTTCAATCTCGGTGATCATTAAGCCGGGATGACCGACTTTATGCAACATCTTACAAACATCACCCACTTTGGCCGGTCGAACGATCGCTTCTATTTTTTTCATAGCACCCTCCATTGTTTCCCCCCTCCCTAACCCTCCCCACAAGGGGGAGGGAAATAAGGGAGGAAAATTTTATATAGCCCAAACGCCATCATCGGCGGTACGGATGCGCCTGGCTTGGGATGCATCGATAACGAAAATTTTTCCGTCACCGACATTGCCTGTGCGCGCCCCTTCACTAATAATATCCATAACAGCAGGGACATCCCACTCTTTAACCACGACATCCACCTTCACTTTGGGAAGAAAGTTAATGGTGTCATGATCCATATCCCCAAGGGCACTACCTTTTTGCCGGCCAAAACCTCTGACCTTGGTGACTGTCATGCCCATAATATAGTCTTCCTGGCGCAGAGCTTCAACCACCAAATTAAGGTATTCCGGTCGGATAATGGCCGAGACCATTTTTAAGTGATAGGATTTGTTCATGGTTGTCACAGCGACATAAAACAAGCTTATAAAAGCCCATGCGCCGGCGATACCAAAGCATATCCATGCCTCATTTTTGGCATCATTATTACCGATGATGTACAAATAAAGAATGGCAGCGACCATGATAATATTGGAAAAAAACCCCAATAAAGGCACAAAGCCATGTTTAAATACATTAAAATCCACTCTTTTCTTAAAAGCAATAAAAGCGGTCAAACAGGTCATCCCGTAAAGGATAAATGTCCCCAGGTTTGATGCCAACGTAATACCTGTTAGGCCCACGACTGACCACACACCGATACCCCCGATAATAGAGGAAATGACGGCCAATACCCAAATGGCCACATGAGGCGTGCTGAACTCCCCATGCATAAACCCTAATAATTCAGGGAACTCTCTATCTTCGGCCATGGCACAGCTGATGCGCACAGCGGTATTCATGCAGCTTAATGTGGTCCCGATGATCGCGATGGCAACGGTAATGGCGATGGTGATCATCAAACCAAACCCGAACCCTCCTAATAAGTTGTCTCCTAAGAGTTTTGCCAAATCGCCGATAGGCGCACTCGAGGCAGCCGCGGCATCAAGCCCCATAACTGCTTTTCCCGCAGCGGTCCCAACAAGCTTATCGCTGATCATTAATCCCGTACAAAAATATTCAAACAAATAAGCAAACAATCCCTGAATAACTAAAGCCAAAATAATCGCTTTGGGAATGTTTTTCTGAGGCTCTTTGGTTTCTGCGGCAAGTGCTGTACAGCTTTCAAAACCAACCAGAATTAATATAGCGATCGTTGATTCGACCATAACGCCCATTAACGAATGCGGACGAACAATATCAAAAGCACCGGTAAACGACCAATTTGCCGCATGTTGTGGATTTGCCACACGATACCAAATGGCCAACCCGCTAAAGATAACAAGCGAAACAAGCTGGATCCCATTGATCCAAAGAGAGGTCAAGGTTGATCCGGTGATCCCGCGATACGCAATATAGGCACAAACAAATGTAAACACTACTCCAATACCAACAAGCTCAGGATTAGTAAAGGTTTTACCGGTAAACTGTGTATATATGTAGCCAATTAACATAGCCATCATGGCCACCATGACGCCCGGATACACCCAATAGAAAAGATGCGCACTCCATGCAGTAATTAGCTTGGCAAAACGCTTGCCGGTAAAAGGAGAGTCTTTCGTTTCAACAGATCCATCTGCTTTCTTGACCGCTGGTTTAGTAAAAGTCTTTTCCACGAAATAACAAACACTTTTAAAACCCGCCTCCGGATAAATGCCGGCAAGCTCCGCATAAGAAATTGCAGATAAGAAAGCCACGACCAATGCTACTATAATACCCGCCCAAATATCACTGGCGACCGAGCTCCCGTCCGGTGCAGTCGCTGATGCTTGCAACTGATACGTAATCCACAAAAATGCCCCCGGAGCGATGAGCGCCATAGCATTTACCGTAGCTCCCACCAATCCAAGAGTAGGTTTGATTGTCGGTTTTGTTAAATCTACTGTAGCCATTCAACACCTTCCTTCCTTAATAAATGCAACCTTTTAACTATTTCAGATTTGTGCCGTTTCCATAAAAAAAGCGCCTTACATTCAATCTTGAATGAAAGACGCCAGTGTCAGTTACGCATCAGTGCGTGTGCTTTACACCAATACAAGTAAGAAAACCGTGGTTTGGTAACCACTTTAAACAAAATTTTTTGACTCTTTACACTTTTCCCGGATCTTTTCTTCTAATTTCACTATACTGACATGGGAAATCCCCAGCCGTTGGGCTATTTCCCGTGTGGTCCATCCTTGAAGATAAAAAAAGGCGATCTCTTTTTCCTTCCGGTTTAATCTATCATTAAAGACTTTTTCCATTAGAGTATCTATATCAGGCTCTTCATCAGAAGATACCTCTTGAGGCGTTGACAAAACGTCTTGTAATGAGGAGCCTTCCTCATTAATAGGCATATTGACACTCGTTAAAGATGCTTTATCTTGGTGGGTACGCATATAATTCTTCAGATAAAAATAGCAGCTCTGTAAAACATAACTGTCTGTTTTATCTGATAACTTCCCATCATTATAATCAACCCAAAGCTGTAAAATAGCCTCTTGATACAAGTCTTCTTTAGAGAAGGCAGAAGAAGTATGAATCTTATAAACGATCCCCTTTAGTTTGGGTGTAATTCTTTCTATGAGTTCTTCAAAAGACATTGTAACCCTCAATTTAGCTAATAAAAAAAGCGCCCTTTATCTACCAATAGATAAAGGACGCCTTCGTCCTTGAAACCCCCTAAACGCACTTCGTCCAGGGAACAACACTATCGACCTTCAACTTACAGTCAAAGTATACAACACTTTGAATGTTTTGTCAATATATTCGGACACAACGCACGTAGGCGCCGTTCGTTTTGACGCCACCGACCTCGCCGTCACCGATGTTCTGGACCCAGGCGAAGCCGGCACTGTCCTCCGTCGACGCCCAATAGCTGAACGGCTGAAATCCTCCCAAATTCCCGCCATTTTGAGTACTATTAAGATTAAGTACATAGTGGAGTTCATTCTTCGAAGGCAAAAACCAGTCGTGATATCCCCCATAATGCATGCTTGAACAAAAAGCGGCCACGGGTGTGGTATTCCCACCTGTCTGTGACAAATTAGCCAGGACTCCGGTATTGTTCTGTCCATTGGTTACATCCGTTGCATACGTACTGTTACTAGCATAGCTCCCTGTCGCCCATGCCTTAATGACACTATCAGTGCCGCCCAAACACGTCGGAGTGGGTGAATTCGTACAACCGCTAGGTGTCACCATGTATCTGAGTGCTGGATTAAGCGGGGAGCGTAGCCCGTGCCGGCATATAGGGCACCGCCCACACATGTTTGCCCTATGGCGCTGGCCCCCCACGTCTGGGCAGGTGATGAAGTGGTACCGGTACAAGGGTCAATGCTGGAAGCAGTGAATTTGGCAAACTGGCCATGGCCGAGAAGGATTTGCGCGTACAATATATGGACACTTCCTAAAAAACATGCTGCCAATAGGCAAAAAACTAAAACAAGATTAGGCCGTGCCTTTTGACTCATTCTTTCACATAAGCTTTAATAATTTTTTGATCTTCTACGGGGCGGTCATCCTGGCCTGTTGGCGTATTTTCAATCTTTTGCACAATATCATAGCCCTGAGTGACCTTGCCAAAAATGGTGTGATGCCCATTTAACCACGGGGTCGGCGCAGTTGTAATAAAAAACTGGCTGCCATTGGTGTCCGGACCACGGTTAGCCATGGCTAAAACGCCTGGGGCATCAAAGACAAGGCTGGGATTAATTTCATCCGCAAAAGTCCCTCCCCATAAACTGTCTCCCCCGCGCCCTGTTCCGGTGGGGTCTCCTCCTTGGATCATAAAATTCTTAATGACCCGATGAAAAATGAGATTATTGTAATAGCCTTTTTTAACTAAACCGACAAAATTCTCCACGGTTTTAGGGGCTTTTTCCGAGAATAACGTTAATTCGATGTTCCCCTGATTTGTTTCAAAAATAACGACGGTTGATTTCATGCCGAACTCCTGTTGAGCATAGGTTAAAGAAAATGGTACAAGAACGAACATACACAAAAGCAATAAACGGCCAATACGCATCATAAAGCTTCCTCCCAATTGGCCCCGCCGTTTGGGTCTAAAGACCCAAGCGGGGCTGTTTATGCTATCGAATTGTCTTTAGGCTGGTCAGCGGGTACTCCTGATTTAATGCTGCGGTTTTGTTCCTTTAAATGCTCAATTTCTTCTTCTAACAGCGTTTTGACTTTTTCAAAATCCTGTACCTGGGTCTGGAGAACTTTACATTCTTCCTGCAGCTGTTCAATGCTTTTATTTTTTTCTTCCACCATCATTTCCAATCTCTCTGTTTTTAAAATGGCATTATCTGCCGGCGGTGCAATGGAGGAAGCCATGGATAAGGTGGGTTTACGTATTTCAGGAGCCAACAATTTTATGGCAAAATAAAGGGCTATGATGACAACAGCTAAATAGAGAATGACCATGCGTTGACTTCCTTATTTCCAAACAATCGCTTTGGCAGTGTAATCGGTGCGGATATAGGCATTGCCTAAAAGTTGTTGGGGCTTAAGTTTTTTCCACAGATCACTTGAAGAGGCTTGAAGGTCCGTAATAGCATCAGCTCCCAACACAGCAGCTTCCTGTTTTAATTTAGGTAAAACATCACTCAGGGTTTGGTTACGTTCGGTCGTGACTGTCACTGTGCCTATTTCGGTATAGGGTTTGTCCACTTTCTCCATATAAACGACATCATCGATGCTTGTCTTAGGCGGATAAAAATCCTGGGAAGTGTCTTTGGAGTCAATTTGATAAACAGTGCACCCGGATGCAAAAACAACTAAAAATAATAAAATCAATAATGTCTGTTTCATAGCCACCCAATTTTCAATGTTTAATTACTAATTATATTACCAAATTTATTGAAAACAATAAGAATAAATTTTAATTATTTTTTTCGGGTATAAAATGTTTGACAACCCCTCTTGTTTGACTTACCCTTTAAATTATGAATTATTCAAAATCCTACAACATTTTACATGACCTTCTGGAAGAACGCATTCTCATTCTCGATGGCGCTATGGGAACGATGATCCAGCAATACAAGATTAAAGGCAATAGCGACATCCTATCCTTGACCCAGCCTCAAATTATCAAAGACATCCACAGTCAGTACCTTAAAGCCGGCGCAGATATTATTGAAACCAACACCTTCAACAGTAATCGTATCAGCATGGCTGATTACAAAATGGAAGATTTGGTTTATGAACTCAACCTCAACGCCGCGAAATTGGCTAAAAATACGGCAGAACACTTCACCAAAGAAAATCCTCATAAACCGCGATTTGTTGCCGGGTCTATCGGCCCCACCACCAAGACCGCTTCCATCTCACCGGATGTCAATAACCCGGCTTTCCGTGCTGTTAATTTTGACCAATTAGTGAATGCTTATGCCGAAGCAACTCAAAGGCCTGATTGACGGCGGAGTTGATCTCATTTTGATTGAAACCATCTTTGACACCCTTAATGCGAAAGCCGCTATTTTTGCTTATGAAACCGCCTGCGAAAAAATAGGCATCAAACTGCCGCTGATTATTTCCGGGACAATCACCGATGCTTCCGGCCGCACCCTGTCCGGGCAAACCACAGAAGCTTTTTGGATTTCTGTTAAACATGCTAAACCTCTGGCTGTCGGTTTAAATTGTGCCTTAGGCCCCCAAGATATGCGCGCCTACATTGCCGAACTTTCGCGTATAGCCGACTGTTTTATCAGTTGTTACCCTAATGCGGGGCTTCCCAATGCTTTCGGTGAATATGATATGGGCGCTCAAGAAATGGCCGGCATTATGAAGGAATTTGCTCAAAGCAAATTAGTCAATATTATCGGCGGCTGTTGCGGAACAACCCCTGCACACATTCAAGCCATGGCTCTGGCTGTTGAGAAGCTTCCCCCCAGGGATTTGCCCAAGCCTCGGCCATTGAGTTCATTTTCCGGGCTTGAGCCTTTGATTGTCACCAAGGACACTAATTTTATTAACGTCGGCGAACGAACCAACGTCACAGGCTCTAAACAATTCGCCCGTTTAATTATTGCCGGAAAATATGATGAGGCTTTGGCGGTCGCCCGTCAACAAGTTGAAAACGGCGCCCAGATCATTGACGTCAACATGGATGAAGCTATGCTGAATTCCGCAGAGGCCATGACCACCTTTTTGAACCTCATCGCCTGCGAACCCGATATTGCCCGCGTTCCCATCATGATCGACTCTTCCAAATGGTCAGTCATTGAAGCAGGACTTAAATGTATCCAAGGCAAGGGCATCGTTAATTCTATCAGCCTCAAAGAAGGCGAGGCCTCTTTTAAAGAACAAGCCAGGAAAGTCCTCTATTATGGCGCGGCAGCCATAGTCATGGCTTTTGATGAAAACGGCCAGGCGGACACAGTCGAAAAACGCGTCAGCATCTGTCAAAGGGCCTATAAAATATTGACCAAAGACATTGGTTTTTCCCCCCACGACATTATTTTCGACCCGAATATTTTTGCAGTGGCCACAGGTATTGAAGAACACAATAATTATGCCAAAGATTTTTTTGAAGCCACGAGTCTCATTAAAGCCAGCTGCCCGGGCTGTCTGGTTTCCGGCGGGGTATCGAATATTTCCTTTTCTTTTCGCGGCAATGACCCTATGCGTGAAGCCATGCACTCTGCCTTTTTGTTTCATGCGATCAAAGCGGGTTTTAATATGGGCATTGTCAACGCGGGGATGATCGGTATTTATGATCAAATTCCCCCCGATCTCTTAGAGCGTATTGAAGATGTTTTATTTAACCGCCGCCCGGATGCGACCGACCGTCTGGTTACTTTTGCCCAAACCGTAAAATCTCAAGGAGAAAAAAAGACCGAAGACCTCTCCTGGCGCAGTCTTCCTGTAGACCAAAGACTGTCCCATGCCTTAGTTAAAGGTATTGTTGAGTATATAGACCATGACACCGAGGAAGCGCGAAGGCGCTCTGGGCGTCCTTTAGATGTCATTGAAGGCCCGTTAATGGCGGGGATGAATAAAGTCGGAGATCTGTTCGGGGCCGGCAAAATGTTTCTGCCGCAAGTTGTTAAAAGCGCCCGGGTCATGAAAAAATCAGTGGCCTATTTGAGCCCTTTTATTGAAAAATCCAAAGACCGGGATGCTAAAGTTGCAGGAACGATCGTGATGGCAACGGTGAAAGGCGATGTGCATGATATCGGCAAGAACATCGTCGGCGTTGTATTGGCCTGCAACGGTTTTAAAATCATTGATTTAGGCGTGATGGTGCCTTGTGAAAAAATCCTTCAGGAAGCCAAACTCCACAAAGCAGATATGATCGCCCTCTCGGGGCTGATTACCCCCTCTTTGGATGAAATGGTGCACGTGGCCGGCGAAATGCAGCGCCAGGGATTTACTATCCCTCTTCTCATCGGAGGCGCAACCACGTCCCCTGCGCACACAGCTGTCAAAATAGCCCCGGCTTATCAACATCCTGTCATCCATAGCAAGGACGCTTCCCGATGTGTGGGCATTTGCCGAAGTCTCATGGAACCTCGATTAAAAAAAGATGTATTAGCTAAAACCCAGGCTGAATATGAACAATTGCGCCGGGAACATGCCCAACGCCAATCTGTTAAAACATTTGTTCCTATTCAAGAAGCCCGCCACAAGGGCCTGGTCACTGACTGGAAAACAGCCGACATCACTCCCCCATCGTTTCTGGGGGTTAAAGTTTTTAAGAATTTTGACCTGAATTTGATCCGCCAAAAAATTGACTGGTCTTGCTTCTTTTTAGTTTGGGAACTTAAGGGCAAGTTTCCTCAAATACTCAAAGACCCTGTATGTGGCGCCCAGGCCCAACGTGTGTATGCGGATGCGAATGTCCTTTTAGATGAAATTATTAAGAAAAAAAGTCTTGGCGCCAACGGGGTTGTGGGTTTCTTTCCTGCTAACGCGGTTGGTGATGATATTGAACTTTATAAGGACGATAATCGTCGTGAAGTATTGGTTACCCTTTGTAATTTACGTCAACAGGTCATGGTCAGACCTGACCAGCCGCTGTTGTCTTTGCGGATTATATTGCCCCCAAATCCTCCGGCATTAAAGATTACCTCGGCGCGTTTGCTGTGACCACAGGCATTGGTTTGGATAAAATGGTCAAAGAGTTTGAGGGTGACCTGGACGATTATAAAAGCATTATGGCCAAAGCGGTCAGCGATCGCCTGGCTGAGGCCTTTGCCGAGCTCATGCATGAAAAAGTACGCCGTGAGTTATGGGGATTTGCCAAAGATGAACACTTAAGCGATGAGCAAATTGCGTTAGGTCAGTATCGCAGCATCCGCCCGGCTCCGGGATACCCCGCATGCCCGGACCATACCGAAAAAGCGACCCTATTCAAAATCCTTGATGCGACTCAACATACCGGCATTACGTTAACCGAAAACTTTGCCATGTTTCCCACCGCCGCTGTCTGCGGCCTCTATTTTGCCCATCCCCAATCAAAATATTTTGCCATAGGCAAAATAGCCCAAGACCAGGTCATTGATTATGCCCGTCGTAAGAAAATGTCCAAAGATGTAGTGGAAAAATGGTTAGGGCCTAACCTGGCGTAGTTGGCTATAAGCATTCTTGAGGTTAATATGCGCCTGCACATGCCCGGGATTTATTTCTATGGCCTTCGTATAGTCAACCATGGCTTGAGGCAAATTATTTTGCTGCCAATAGGCATTCCCGCGGTTGTTATAGGCATCTGCGTAGTCAGGGTTTATTTCTATGGCCTTGGTATAGTCAGCAATGGCTTGAGTGAAGTTATTTTGTTTTTTATAAATAAGCCCGCGGTTGTTATAAGCCTGCGCCAAGTTAGGATTGATTTCAATGGCCTTGGTGTAGTCAGCCAGAGCTTGAGAAAAATTATTTAAACGAAAATAAGTATTCCCCCGATTATTATAGGCCTCTGCATAATTAGGGTCTATGTCAATGGCCTTGTTATAGTCAGCTAGGGCCATGGTCAAATGACCTTGTTGGTCGTACATAAAGCCGCGGCTGTTATAGGCACCTGCATAGTGAGGGTCTATGGCAATGGCCTTGGTAGAGTCAGCGATGGCTTGAGCCAAATTGCCTCCTTCGAAATAGACAAAGCCCCGGTTGTTGTAGGCACTTGCTTTATGAGGAGATTTTTCAACTAGCATCATTCCATAAAGTAATTTCATTTTCCCAAACTTTATTTCTTTGATACGTCAAAATTGAAAAACCAATAAGAATGACTGCCGCGATCATATTTAATTTCTTGACATCCGCCTGTCTCATATAAATCAAGGTCATCACCAAAAAAACAAAACCAACGCTGGCCAAATACAGACGATATTCGGCTATGACATGCCCGATGGGAATAAAACTCGATTCCACACTTAAAGCTATAAAAAACCACAGGATACCAAATGAAATAATGCGGTATGACCTGTACGTTACTGCCGCCAGGGCTAAAAGGCAGAGTAAAAATACCCCGCACAGTACTGTCTTGTTGTCCACTTGATATGATATAGGATAATCGTAATCGAAATTCTGATTGACCGGCAAAAACAGCAGCCTGACATAGGTGCACACCACATTTAATTCGGTTAAAAAATATTGTTTCCGGCCTATGCCGCCGTGGGCCCTGGTGATATCAATATGGTTCTCACATTTGGGTGTCGCTTGCTTGAATAAAATTGAATCTGCGATGTCGGCAACCCCTATCGCTTCCGGGGCGTTCTTAACAATAGTAAAGGCACAATAAGCGCTATGATAAAAAATGGTAATAAACGGCGCAACGCTTCCACCATGGTTCATCCAATGCATCTAAAAAATAAAAATCATACAAAGCAAGCATTAACGGCAAGGTGACCACAAATTCTTTACAAAACATGGCGGCAATGGCCGCTGCCATACTGGCGATCAGATATCTTTTTTGATATCTGACATCTGTACTGAATGTATAAAACACAATGTTAACAGGTAAAAAAAAGTCCCCATCAACACAAAACGCTGGGTAATAAAATTAACCGGTTCTGTTTGGATGGGATGGCATAAAAATAACATCGACGCAAAAAATGCGGGCCATTCCAAACGGCAAAAAAATACTGATTTTCGTGCCGCATATAAATACAACGTGGATTTTATCAGCCAATAAACCAGGAAGGCATTAAAGCAATGGATCAGGAGATTGATTAATCGATAACCGGCAGGATGTAAGCCGCACCACCTGTAATTTAACGCAAAACTTAAACCCACCAAAGATCTGGTGTTAAAAGCATTAAAAATTCTCGGTATATCAATTTTCTTAATGACTTCATTATTTTGAATGGAAAAATAATCATCAAAATAAAAAGTCCTGCTGTGTAAGGAAGGGATATACAGCGCAAACCCGCATAATAGGATAGCGATGAATACCCAAAGATACCAATGACGGGAATTATTCTTCATGATGACCCGCCTCAACAAAAATTATAACAAATTAATGACTTCCGATGGAAGGCGTTTGAGTTCCTGGGTACCTAAAATCCTGATGGACCAGCGCAATAATTCCAATTTTTGTTTCAATCTTTTATTAGGGACGGTGATATTCCCCAAACGCTTACGGGACAAAAAAAGTATTTTGCGCAGGGTATCGAATACGATCCTCGCTTCTCTGGGATACAAGCTGTCTTTAATGATTGTTTGCACATCTTTCATAAGCCATGTCACTGACCACGGAATTGTAATGGTCCATCTTTCAGAATTAAAGCAGGGACCATGCTTTCAAAATACTGGTAACGGTCCAAAACCACCAGCGTATGCATGATCTCCACCTGAACAAACGGAGAATCACTGCGGTTGAGACGGCGGATTAAAATCCTAATAATATTGGCTTTTTCCCGGCTTAAAACCTGATTGGCATATTTCTCTTTAAACACCCGCACCGCGGCCGCACATTTATAAGTCCCCAGTGAATCATCCGCGATCATGGCCAGTAAAATGTCCCTGGATTCATCCGCGTATTTTTGGGCATAGCCTGCCAGCAGGGCCTTGTCATCAAAAATAGCTCCGGAAGCTATGTCGGCTTCATCAATGTCTTCTTTTTGCTGGGCCCATAAAGGATGGGCCCATATTAATGTAAAAAAAATTATTAAGAAATAATGTTTTTTCATGGAATGGGTATAAACTCCATGGAAATATCCAAAACTTGCCGCGTATGTGTCAAGGCCCCTACGGAAATACGCTCAACTCCGGTGGCCGCGTACTTTCTGATATTTTTTAATGTGATGCCGCCGGAAGCCTCCAGCAAAATGCGGCTTTTAGCTTTGTTACGCAATCTCACCGCTTGCCTGATTTGTTGGGGGGTCATATTATCTAACAAAATAATATCCGCCTTGGAGGTGAGCATTTCTTTTAATTGGCTGAGATTGTCCACTTCAACTTCAAGTTGTATATTAAATTTTTTCTTAAAAGCGTTAATCATCTCAATCGTGGACCGCCCACGGCAAAAGATCAGATGATTGTCCTTGATCATGACCATATAATTGAGATTAAACCGGTGATTGACACCGCCGCCGCAGCGTACCGCGTAACGTTCCATTTGACGCAATAAAGGGGTCGTTTTGCGGGTATCCATAATATCCACTTTATAGGGTTTCACTTGATCCACGTAACGTCTGGTTTGGGTGGCAATGCCTGATAAAAATGACAATAGGTTGATGGCGACACGCTCTCCCGAAAGTAAAGCCCTGGCCGAACCGGAAATTTCCGCAATCACATCATTCTTGCCACGCGCTGGCCGTCTTGAATGAAGGCACGGAAACAAATTTTGGCATTCAACGTCTTAAAGACTTCACGGGCAAGATCAATACCGCAGATAATGCCATCGGCACGGGCAACCAGACGCGCACGCGCATGGGCATGAGAAGGAACTAAAAAATCGGTTGTAATGTCCCCTTTGCCGATATCTTCACCTAAGGCTAAATGAACAATTGTTTTTATGTATGCTGGTTTCATGATAAATTAGATAAAACACTTTTAAGTTCGGCGACTTCTTGACTTAACGAATTCAAGCGTTCTTTTTCTTTGGCGATGACTTCTTCAGGCGCTTTGCTGACAAACGCTTCGTTATTCAAACGTGCTTGCAAACTTTCCACAGATTTTTGTTTTTGAGCTATTTCTTCCCTCTTACGCTTCTTTTCCACTTCAAGATCAATAATCCCTTTTAACGGCACAACAATCTTGGTTGTACCGATTAAAGCAATCGCCGCATCTTCAGATGTCGCGACTTCAGCATTAATACTTAAAGCCACTTTAACTAAATGCGTAATATAGGCACTGTTAGTTTTAAATAATTTTTCATTGCGCTTTATCTTGAGGCAGTATTTCTACCGTAATCTGCTGGTCTTGGCTTTATCCCCCATTGAGTACGTATATTACGAATAGCGCAAACACTATCAATAATTGTCTGCATTTGCCCGGACGCCTCATTATCAATTAATTTTTTCTGATGTTTCGGCCATTGGGCTAATGACAGACATTCATCCTGAGAATTCATTTTGCTATAAATTTCTTCTGTCACAAACGGTATGAACGGATGCATCATTTTTAAAGAATTTTTGAGAATAAAAAGAGCGATTTTTTGAATAGGAACGTCATTAAATTTAGCTTTGCTCAACTCCAAATACCAATCACAATAATTCCCCCAGAAAAAGTCCTGGATCAAAATTTCAGCCTCGGAATAACGGAATTGCTCAATAGCCAAGCCGACTTTTTCCAAAGTATCGTAAAATTGGGCTAATATCCAACGGGAAGGCAAATCGAGCTCATTGAGGCTTAAATTTTCATAATCCCCTTTGGATAGGCTGTCCGCACAATTCATAAAAACCAGCCGCGAAGCATTCCAGATTTTATTGGCAAAATTACGTCCGATTTCAAATTTTTCTTTGGAAATAAAAATATCCTGCCCTGAATTGACAATCAGGCTAAAACGCAGGGCATCGGCCCCATATTCATCAATGATTTCCAAAGGATCAATGGCATTACCTAAAGATTTTGACATTTTGCGTCCTTTAGCATCACGCACCGTGCCATGAATAAACACATCGGAAAAAGGCTTATCCCCCATAAATTCATACCCTGCCATAATCATACGCGCCACCCAGAAGAATAAAATTTCAGAAGCCGTCATCAACGTATTGGTGGGATAAAAATATTTCAAATCCGCGTTATTTTGAGGCCACCCTAAAGTGGCAAAAGGCCAAAGCCATGAAGAAAACCAGGTGTCTAACACATCCTCATCTTGCTTGAGTTTCACCGACTTGCCATGCTTGATTTTTGCCTGGGCCTTGACTTCTGCCTCAGATTTTCCTACAAAACAATTGCCATCCTTGTCGTACCACACAGGAATACGATGCCCCCACCATATCTGACGGGAAATGCACCAATCGTGAATATCTTCCATCCAATTGTTATAAACCTTGGTCCAATGGGCCGGATGAATCTTAATTTTACCTTTTTGCACAGCTTCAAGAGCTGGTTTAGCCAATGGTTTCATTGTTACAAACCATTGTTTGGATAAATAAGGTTCTACCACTGTATCGCAGCGATAACAATGACCCACCGCGTTTTTATGGTCTTCAACTTTTTCAAGTAATCCGAGAGCTTCTAAATCAGCCAAAATCCGTTTGCGGGCGTCCCAGCGATCCATACCGTTATAGGGACCTCCCTGCTCGTTGATTTTAGCATCCGGATGCATAACGTTAATCACAGGCAGAAGATGGCGTTGACCCATCGTAAAGTCATTAGGATCATGCGCCGGAGTTACCTTCACCGCTCCCGTACCAAAATCCACAGCCACAAGTTCATCTGCGATGATCTTGATTTCACGATTCATTAAAGGAAGAATAAGTGTCCGGCCGATAAATTGACTATAGCGAGGATCTTGGGGATTAACGGCAACGGCTGTATCGCCTAACATCGTCTCAGGACGGGTGGTCGCGACAATGATAAAATAATGAGGCTCATCTTTAAAAGGATATTTGATATGGTAAAGCTTGCCATTTTTCTCTTTATGTTCCGCCTCTTCATCTGACAGCGCGGTCTGGCAACGCGGACACCAGTTGATAATGCGCTCTCCCTTATAAATCAAACCTTTATTGTATAATAATATGAACGCTTCATTGACGGCATCACTGTACTCATCATCCATGGTAAAACGCGTGCGTGACCAGTCGCAGGAAGAACCTAATTTTTCCAATTGATGAATGATCGTGTCCCCATACTGCTTCTTCCACGCCCAAAGACGTTTGAGAAATTCATCACGGCCTATATCGTGACGGGATTTCCCTTCCTTGGCTAATTGTTTCTCAACCACATTCTGGGTAGCAATGCCCGCATGATCAGTCCCCGGCATCCAAAGCGTCGGGACGCCATGCATACGTTTGTAACGGACCATAATATCCTGTAAAACATTATTCAGCGCATGCCCCATGTGCAGAATACCGGTCACATTCGGCGGCGGGATCACAATGGTAAATGGCTTCTGATGAACATCGATTTTGGCGTGAAAGATATTCTTATCTTTCCAAAATTTCAGCCACTTGTCTTGTGTCTCTTGAGGATTATATTTTGTAGATAGGTCCATAATTAAAAAAATAGGGCGCTGCTCCCTATTTTCCACACAAGCAAAAATAGGGCGCTGTCCCCTATTTCTTATCCTTCAACAATTTATACTCAATGCTGTCCGCCAGGGCTTCCCAGCTGGCTTCAATGACATTTTCGTGCACACCCACAGTCGTCCAACTGCCGTGCTGGTCCCGGGACTCAATCAATACGCGTACACGCGCCCCCGTGCCCTCTTGAGTATCCAAAACACGGACTTTATAATCCGATAAATGCATGTCCGCGATGGTGGGATAAAATTTCTTAAGCGCTGTACGCAAGGCACGGTCCAAAACTTCAACGGGCCCGTGCCCTTCAATAGTCGCCATCTCATCGTGACCATTGACCTTAAGCCTCACGGTCGCCGAAGCTATAACAGAGCCATCCGTTTTTTTCTCCGTGAACACCTTAAAACCTTCCAACTGGTAAAAAGGCTGATACAACTTCAAACGGCGTTTCATAAATAATTCAAAAGAAGCATCCGCGCCTTCAAATTGATAGCCCTGGTATTCTTTCTCTTGTAGTTCTTTCATAATATCTTTAGCCACCTGAGAATTTTTATCCAGAGCAATATTCATCTTCTGCGCTTTGAGTATGATCGGCATTTTACCGGCCAACTCAGAGGTCAACAGACGCCGACGATTGCCGACTGAATCAGGGGCCACATGCTCATAGGCCAGCGGATTTTTAAGCATCGCATCAATATGGACCCCTCCCTTATGGGCAAAAGCCGAATGCCCGATAAAGGGATGATTATCCGCCAACGTATAATTACTGACATCGCCGATAAAATACGCTGTGTCCATTAACAGCTTGATATTATGCTCAGGGATGGATTGTTTCTTCATTTTTGTATGCAGAATCGCTATGATCGTGCACAAATCCGCATTCCCGCAACGCTCGCCCAAGCCGTTAAAAGTCCCTTGCACCTGCACACATCCGGCATTAATGGCAGAAAGTGCATTAGCCACGGCCACACCCTGGTCATTATGCGTATGGATACCCAACGGCTTTTTAATTTTCCTTTTGACCTCTTTGACGATCTTAGTAATTTCATCCGGTAAAGAGCCCCCGTTGGTATCACATAAAATAATACAGTCAGCGCCGGCGTTTTGGGCCGCTAAGATGGTCTTTAACGCATATTTGGCATTATGCTTGTAGCCGTCAAAAAAATGTTCGGCATCATAAAAAACTTGCCGTTTATTTTTCTTTAAAAAAGCCACGGACTCCTGGATCATTTTACAATTTTCGTCCAAGGTGGTTTTGATAACATCCAACACATGCAAATCCCAGCTCTTGCCGAAAATAGTGACCGTCGGCGTTTGGCTGGCGATTAATTCCTTAAGATTCACGTCATCTTCCGGCTTGGTATTGGCCCGACGGGTAGAACCGAATGCCGTTAATTGGGCGTTTTTAAGCTTTTGGGTTTTCATGATCTCAAAATATTCTCTATCTTTGGGATTAGAGCCCGGCCAGCCGCCTTCAATGTAATGAATACCCAATTCATCCAGCTTGTGCGTGATTTTAACTTTATCGTTGACGGTATAAGAAACCCCCTCGGTCTGGGCACCGTCTCTGAGAGTTGTGTCATAGATGATAATTTTAGACATTATATCTGCTCCAATTTGAACGCCTTATGCAAAGCCTTCACCGCACGATCGGCGGAATCCTGCGCGATAATACAAGAAACAGAAATTTCAGACGTAGAAATCATCTCAATATTGATTTGATTATCGGCCAGGGTCTTAAACATTTTTGCGGCAATACCGCTGTGCGAACGCATGCCGGAGCCCACCATAGAGACCCGGGCAATATTTTTATCTTCAAAAACTTCGCCGGCACCGATTTTTTGACCGATGGCAGTTGTGGCCTTGATCGCTTTATTCACAACTCCCTTAGGGACGGTAAAAGAAATATCGGACAATTTATCATGAGGCACATTCTGAACAATCGTGTCCACATTAATGCCCTGTTTGGAAATTTCTTCAAAAATTTTGGCCGCGATACCGGGCTTATCCGGTACGGAACAGATGGTGATCTTGGCCTCATTTTTATTACAGGTCACTCCACGAACAGCAATTTCTTCCATTTTTTCGGTTTCTTTAACGATCATGGTTCCTTCCTCCTTCGAGAAGCTTGAACGGACATGTAAAGGGATATTAAAACGTTTGGCCACTTCAATAGAACGCGCCTGCATGACCTGGGCGCCCAAAGAGGCCAATTCCAACATTTCATCAAAAGTAATGGCTTTGATTTTGCGCGCTTCTTTGACTATACGCGGATCGGTTGTATACACACCATCCACATCAGTATAAATTTCACACACCTTGGCTTTCAAGGCTTTGGCCAATGCGACGGCGGTCAAGTCCGATCCGCCGCGGCCTAACGTGGTGATTTCATCATTAGTTGTTACCCCCTGATAACCCGCCACAATCACGATTTTATCTTCCCTGAAAGCTTTGTTGATACGCTTGCCGTCGATGGTGATAATACGCGCTTTGGTATGGGTCCTATCCGTCTTAATACCGACCTGACTTCCGGTAAAAGACACCGCGTTGTAACCCAACTCTTTGATGGCAATCGCCAGAAGCGCACAGGAAATCTGTTCACCGGTCGACAAGAGCATGTCCATTTCACGTTCCGGAGGGTCCTGGCTTAATTGCAAGGCCAACGCTTCCAGTTCATCGGTCGTGTCCCCCAGCGCGGAAACCACGACCGCGATATCGGTATGTTTGTTCTTATACGCAACCACCCGCTGGGCTACATTCTTAATGCGCTCGATATTGGCCACTGAAGAACCGCCGAATTTTTGGACAATGATTTCTTTTTCCATCTATTTCGTGCTCTCTTTCTTTAAAAAATATTTAACCATCTCTTCACCGCTTGTAAATTTACAACCGGCCGTGGACGCCGTTTTTTCTGAATATTTTTTAACCTCACCTCTGGGAATGCCTTCCCCCCACATCACAAAAGGTACCGGCGTGCGCGTATGCGTACGCAAAGACACCGGGGTGGGATGATCAGGGCAAACTAATATCCTGACACCTTGAGGGTTTTTAAAAAATTCCAAGACAGTGCCGACGACTTCTTTGTCGAAACGTTCACAGCATGCTGTTTTGGCTTTCCAATCCCCATTGTGACCGGCCTCATCGGTGGCTTCCACATGGACATAAACAAAGTCGTGCTTTTTTAAAGAATTCAACGCGTACTGGGCCTTACCTTTATAATTGGTGTCGTAATAGCCGTTGGCGCCGGGAACGTCAATGATATCTAAACCGGCCAAACGGCCTATCCCATTGACCAAATCCACCGCCGAAATGATCGATCCTTTGAGATGATAACGATCTTTAAATAAAGGCAGATTAGGATGGCCTCCCTGACCCCACAGCCAAATCATATTGGCCGGATTATGCCCTTCGGTTTCGCGTAATTTATTGATCGGGTGCGACCCTAAAAGTTTTTCAGATTTTCCAATGAGCTTTAACAAAAGATCACTTTGAGGCCCCACAGGTAAATACGCTTTCATCGATTGTCCCATGATATCATGAGGCGGCGTTGTTTTGATCTGAAGGGTGTTGGCGATATTGATGGTTTTCAGCACCATCAAATGACGATAACTTTTGCCGGGATAAAAACGCACATCCGGCCAATCAATCGCACGCTGAAGATATTCAATAAGATTTTGGCCCTCATCCGATGATATATGCCCGGCGCTGTAATCCACCATAGTGCCGCCTTTAACAGTCACCAGGTTGCAGCGAAACGCCACCTCATCATCGTCAAGCCTGACCCCTAAACTAGCCGCTTCCAAAGGTGCCCGGCCTGAAAAATTTTCTCTAGGGTCATAACCCAGTAAAGCTAAATTACCGATGTCCGAGCCCGGCGGTAGAGAATCAGGAATGGTCTGTACCAAAGCAGACAAACCATGCTCTGCCAAATAATCCATATGAGGCGTATTGGCCGCCTCCATAGGAGTCTTCCCGCCTAATTCTTTTAAAGGCTCATCAGCCAACCCATCCGGAACAAGAATAATGTATTTCATCATGACACCAATTTTACCAATGCTTTTGCAAGTTTTTCTTTATCGGCGGCTTTAGCTAAAATTTCCCCATCCGCATTCACAATATAACCCCGATAGCCGCCTGTTAAAGTATTCGCCACCACCACATCACAGCCTGATTGATTAAACAAAGGCCGGGCTATTTTAAAAATATTCTTAGGGCTTAGCCTGGTCTCTAATTTAAACCCTACTAAAAAACTTTCAGGACTTAAAACTTTAATAGTCTCAATCAGCTTCGGGGTCGCCTTTAAACGCAATGTCAACGGACGACCGGATGTTATTTTGCCTTTGCGGACCCCCAGAAGCTTAAAATCGGAAACAGCCGCCGCGTGAATGATAATAACGTATTTTTTGCGCAGCTCTATCTTAAGAAGTTTAGCTAATTGGTCAAAAAAACGGTATTTGATAATCTTAATACCCTGAGCCAAAAGGGTATGTGTCACCGGCCCTTCAATCACCGTGACGTTGGCACCTGCCCGCTTGAAAGCCTGGGCTATAGAATGCCCCATTTCCCCGGTGGAAATATTACTGATCACCCGCACATCATCAATGGGAGTCCAGGTCGCCCCGCATGTGATAAGTACTTTGACTTTCATAAACCAATCAGCTTCAGGACATCTTTTTTATCTGCCTTAATGACTTTAGGTTCAGGCAAATCCTGCATGGCCGTTTTAGGGTCTTTAAGACCATGCCCGGTCATGGTGCACACCAGACGTTCTTTGGAATGACCTTTAAAATATCCGGCCTTCGCTAACTTGATAATCCCTGCCACCGCCGCTGCGGAAGCGGGTTCCACAAAGACCCCTGCAAAAGCAGCCAACTGATGATAAGCCTGTAATATCTCTTCGTCTGTGACCATATCAATCAAGCCATGGGATTGGTCACGGGCCTCAACGGCAGATTTCCAACTGGCCGGATTACCGATACGGATGGCCGTGGCGATCGTTTCAGGCTTTTCAATAATACGGTTGTGCACAATCGGGGCCGCACCCGCGGCCTGAAAACCCAACATGTGAGGCCGTGTCTTTGACTTGCCTGCCGTACGGTATTCCTGATAACCCTTCCAATACGCGGTGATATTGCCGGCATTACCAACGGGAATAGCATGAAATTCCGGGGCGTCACCTAAAAAATCACAAATTTCAAAGGCCGCTGTTTTCTGGCCTTCAATACGAAACGGGTTTAAAGAATTCACTAATTCTACCGGGTAATGGGCAGTAATATCTTTGACTAAATTGAGCGCATCATCAAAATTGCCTTCAATGGCAATAACCTGCGCTTGATGGATCATGGCTTGGGACAGCTTGCCCATGGCAATATTGCCATTGGGAATAAGCACGACACATTTCATCCCCGCACGGGCAGCATAAGCCGCCGCAGACGCTGATGTATTACCGGTGGACGCGCACATGACCACTTCGGCTTTCTTTTCCAGGGCCTTGGAAATCGCCATAGTCATGCCGCGGTCTTTAAAAGAACCCGTTGGATTTAACCCTTCGTATTTTAAGAAAGTTTGCAGGCCGGTGATCTTGTTTAAAAACTCCGCCGGAATAAGCGGTGTATGGCCTTCATATAAGGTTACCACCGGCGTCTTATCAGAAACCGGCAAATATTCCCGATAATGATCAATGATCCCAGTCCAACGCATTAGAGTTTCTCCATGCGTATGGCCACGGGTTTACTGCGGATGACCGCGAGATTGGTGATTTGCTCCAGCGCTTCACGCACGGAACGCTCGTTGGCCACGTGCGTCAACATGACCACCGGCACCGTGGAACCTTTGTTTTCCTGCTTTTGATTGACCGACGCAATGGAGATATTATGCTGGCCCAAAACACCGGTAATAATGGACAATACCCCGGGTTTATCAATGACCATAAAACGAAAATAAAACCTGGTTTCCACCGCGTCGATTTTTCTTAAGACAACGTTTTGCTGCTCTTCCGTGGGGTTAAAAATCCACGCGGCATTTGTACGTCCTTGCGAATACCTAAATTGATCAAATCACTGACGATCCCGGAAGCCGCCGTCATCTGGCCCGCGCCCTGGCCTTCGATAAATACGTCTCCCATCGGGTCCAAATCAAAGAAAATGGCATTGTCCACCCCATTGACCGTGGCTAACCCATGGTCTTTGGGAATCAACGTCGGGTGGACGCGCACATCCAGCTCGTTGCCGATTTTTTTGGCAATGGCCAATAAACGGATCTCCAGATTAAGGGCCGAGGCGAATTCAATGTCATCATGGGAAATATGGTTGATGCCCTCCACATGGAAATCATTAACGCTGACAAATTTTCCCTGGGTCAAAAAAACCAGCACGGCCAATTTATGGGCGGTGTCCATCCCGCTGATATCCAGGGTCGGGTTTCTTTCCGCGTAACCTTTTTCCTGGGCTTCTTTTAAAGCTTCCTGAAAAGTCAGCTTGCGGTTGGACATCTCGGTTAAAATAAAATTACAGGTGCCGTTGATGATCCCGTAAATACCGTTGAATTTATTGCCCGCCACCCCTTCGGTGATGGTACGGATGATGGGGATCCCTGCACCGACGGCCGCTTCAAAATAAATCATGCGGTTATTGGCATTGGCTTCCCGGAACAATTCCTGGCCGCAAGTGGCCAAAAGCTCTTTATTGGCCGTGACCACATGTTTACCGCAACGCACCGCTTGCAGCATGATATCTTTGGCCGGGGTCATGCCGCCGATTAATTCCACGACCACATGAATGTCCGGGTCGTTTAAAACGGCATTGATGTCCGTTGTCAATAAAGTATTTTCAAGGCCCGGAGAGGCTTTTTTCTGAATGCTGCGGTCAGCAATGGTCTTAATAAAAAAATCTTTTTTATACTTATCCCTAAAAAATTTACGGCGATTTTTAAGGATTTTACCACCCCCTGCCCCACCACCCCATAACCGATCAAACCTATATTAATGCAGTCCATAAGATCTTTAAGTTTCTCCTCTGCTCTTCCATAACTCTCTATTTTTTCAAGCACATGCTAACACTTGCTCGGGAATATCGTTAAATTGCACCCGGATTTCATAAATCATTTCAGGGATTTTTTCCCTGCTTTCCAAAACAACCCCCTCCAGATGGATGGAATCCACAATAAATGGAGTTTTTAAATCAAGCACCACTATTGTCCCCTCTTTAAAGGATGTGTCGATACAAAATTCATGCCCCCTTGACTGATATTATTGATCTGGGAGACTTCATGTTTCAGAGCTGATTTACCCTTTTCATGATAAGAAAGAATAAAATTACGGTAAATACGCGGATGTTTACGGCGTTCTTTAAAAGGTTTATCCATAATCTTTGTCATCCTTTTGAAAAATGGTCGGGACGGTGGGGCTTGAACCCACGGCCTCTTGAACCCCATTCAAGTGCGCTAATCCAACTGCGCTACGTCCCGGACCTAATTAGTTCTTTATTTTCAATAGGTTGTGAAAAATCTAATTTTTGCTGATTCTTCTGATTTCCCTCAAGTGTCCAAAAAGTGTCCATGTTTTTACCCAAAATATCCACGGCCTTTTGCTTATGGCTGGCTGACAGATGGCTATAGCGTAATGTCATTCTCAAATCCTTATGCCCCAACAATTCCCTTACAGTATTTAAATCAATACCTGACATGACCAATTGGCTTGCAAAGGTGTGCCTGAGGTCATGGAAGTGAAAATCTTTTATACCAGATTTACGCAGGGCTGTCCAGAAGCTTTTGCGAATATCCCGATAAGGTTTGCCGTCAGGTCCGCAAAAGATATAAGCGCTTTTGGGGTTCCTGGGCACACGAATCAATGCAGTCTTAACCTGTTCATTCATGTATACTTCCCGCTTTTCACCATTCTTGGTATCCAGAAGCGTGATGATGTTCCTTTTGACATCAATATCATGCCATTTCAGCCCAAAAATCTCTCCCCTGCGCATGCCGGTATTCAAAGCAAGCACCAAAATAGGCCGCAACTTTTTATCGCAATGGCTAAGCACTTTAACAATCTCCTCACGCTCCAAAAAACGCATACGGCCATTCGGCTCTCTTAAAAAACTCACCGGCCTGGCAGGGCTTTCTTTAAGCTTGCCCCACAGAACAGCTTTATTAAGCATTGTTTTTAAGGTGGCTAATTCGCGGTTAACGGTGGCAGGCGCTGCGGACTTTATGCGGTCGGATTTATAACCTTCAATGTCTTTGACTGAAATTTCATAAAGATATTTACCGTCGAAATATTTACCCAAACTGTGCAGATTGTAGAGATCGGATTTCCAGCTTTTTTTATTGACCTTGGAATGAAGATTCAAAAACTCATCGGCAAAGATCTCAAACTTGATTTTTTTGCTGGTGCGAATATCCAGGAATTTCCCCTCGGCAATATCGACTTTTCGCTTGGCAAGGACGGTTTCAGCAAGCTTACGGCTGGTACCGATTTTTTCTCTCCTGCGGCGGCCGTTGACATAATAGTCAATAAAAAATACGTTGTCTTTTCGATAAACGCCCATAAGCTTATCCTCCCAACCTATTGTCATTCCCGCGAAAACGGGAATCCATAAAAGATTAACTGCTGGGGGAATTTAGACTATTATGCCGATCGGGGAATCAGCAGAATTATCAATATACTACCACATAATCCTATAATGTTAATTTAAATTTTGTCCCGGCACAACGCCTGGAGCATTTTGCAAGTGCTCCAGCATGGCCGGATCAAAGCAGAAAAACATTATCAACCTATCCACCGCAACATAAGACCAAAATCAGTAAAATAACCAGAACCCTCAAACAAATTCAAAAAATCCTAAATAACACCCCCAGACAACAATCCAAAACAATCATTCAATATAACCTATAACCATCCCTAAATCTCCCTCTTACTCTTATCCTCTTTACCCCTCACACTGGAACACTTCTAAATACTCATTAACCACACCTAAATTATACCCTCCCATTAGCAACGGTTTAGTTCAAGACCCCTGTCTCCCCTACTAACTTATGGTTGGGAGAGAGGGGTCTTGAACGATTTTGGGCGCTTCTCGCCCAAAAAACCGTTGCGAATAGGAGAGTTACGACAAAAGAAGAGGCACAAAACGGGGCACAGAACTGTGCCTCGTTTGTGCCTGGTTTGTGCCTGTTCCTTATTTCATTCTAATAAGGTCAGTAACAATTTTTGCCTTTACTTCCCCGAAACGCCCTTTTCCTGTCTGTTCACAAGCCGCTCCACGAATACAAATAACATCCACTCCTGTATTCCAGAGTTCAAAGATCTCTTCTTTGTTAATTGACCCAGCTATCCAAGCTTCGAGTTCCAATGAATGGCAATTTATAACAAATTCTTCGATCTGTTTATATGTTAACAGATCCATTAATCTATTCTTGGATTTAGATTTATCGAAAGTATCAATCAAAATACCATCAGCCTTTATCGCATGCCCTAACCTATGACCTTCTTTTAAAGGATCAAAAATTTTCCTTAAATTTTTATCGGCAAAAACAGCGGGAATAATTTTTTTTTCAGGGAACCAATGCTTTACAGTTCTAACGATATTTTCTCCTACGTATTTTGCTTCTTTAAATGAATATTTTGCTAATCCAGCTTTGATAATATCAGCGCCAGAAAGAGCCACGCCTAAAGCTGCTTGGCAAGCAGAGCTACGAACTAATTGCTCTTCTCCTATATTTGTTGCAACCTGTATCCTTTTAGGCATTGCCTTACGAACAGTTTGTATATTAAGAGGGTATGGAGTCCCCAATGCAGATGCAGGATATTCAACATCAATGATATGAGCCCCACCTTTAGAAGCTTCTATGGCTTCTTTGGGACCCCGGATACTTATTAATAGTCTCTGTTTCACAATGGCTTTGCGCATACTCGCCCCCTAAGGTAAAAATATTGCTTTACTTCCGGCATAAACCCCGCAATGTGTCTTGCAATTTGCTCTTTCCATTCAAGGCCTTTTCCGTTATATGTACGAATTCTTAAACCCGAACCCGATATCATTTCGGATAGTTTGAACCTAGACTTATTGTTATATAAAGCCAATATAGGCTTGCCTTTCATGATCGCATAAGTTAACTCTTGTCCAACACCCCAAGAGACAACCGAAATCTCTGCAACTAAAAAATCGGCCTTATCCACCTCAGCCAAATCTCGCAAGTATATCTCATTTGCACTTATCATCGAGTCTTCTTTTATTGGATGAAAAATATTTACTTTGTGATTCTTCTTTACACATTTTTCAATATGCTCATAAAATTTAAGATATTCATCGACTTCCGTTTGATCAAATTGTCGTAGTAACGTTATGGCCTGAGACAAATAACAATTTAGTTTTTTCATATTCTCCTCTTCAACTTTATACTACTTTTTCTTCATATTGACTTTTCTTAGATTTTCGTGACTTTTTCATTCCAGCAATCCTTACGGTTGTATCTTCTGCAAAGCAATAAGCAGCATCAACACTCATTATTCTAAAAGCTTTAAGACTTCGCATTAAGCTAATACGCGAAAAAAGAGGAAAATTGTCTGATTTCTTTGATTTATTTTTGTGAGTAACAATAACAAATACGACCTTATATTTCTGCTGATCTATAGGAGATAGATAAATACTTTCAGTATTTGTATTCAAATCATTTTTGATCAATTCTTTCAGTTTACATCGTGATTCTTCTTCTGACTTAATTAACTCAATAGCATTGACTCCCTGATTAAAAAGATGACTTAATTGTGACGATCTAGTTGAAATCTTAACGTGATAAAAATAAGCTTGATTATTTACACATTTATATAAATCGCAAGGCTCAACCTGATTTTGACCTTCCGGGCCAATATTTTTCTGATCAAGACAAATATACGTCTTATCAGTTGTAGCAATAGCTTTATTGTAACACCCCTCATTGCCATGATTATAGGCAAGAAAGGGCACATCTTCATAATAGGGATCAAGAAAAATCTTCATTTTTCTGATATAGTTATTATCTACCTTATACCAATTACCATCGCATAAATGATAAACATTATCATTATTATCTAATGTCGTATCAAAAATCATACACTTAAAAACATTAAAGCTCTCTTGTGTTTGGGCATTGTCATCAGTCAAATCAAGGTCGTGACTTTCTATATTATTTATTCCCATATCATTTAAACTAATCTCATTCTTTTGTAAATATGCATAATAATGCTCCATAGAAACATCATTTGATAAATCTCCTCCTCCTGAACCTGAAAAACATGCGTAAACGTTGCTATGATAATTTATGATGTCAGGAACAGCGAGAGTAAGATTGATATCTTTACCTTTAAATGCCTCTAACAACTTTTCATTCAATCTCGCGATAATGGTCGGGTCTTTAACGGGCTCAATATTTTGAATATCTGGAAAATTAATCTTGTAATCTTCACTTTGATAAATAGAAAGAAGCCGTTCGCAAATACTTGTGAGTCTTGCAGGTGGCACATTAATGTTTATCTTTAGACTACTCGAGCCTGTAGCATAGTTAAATAATTCCTTATATTCATCTTTAACCTTTCCGGTAAGTCTTTTAATGATGGTACTATCTTTATCAAAATCGAAATAAGTCAAATCTGATTCAATCGGAAATTGTGTCCTTTGCCTTCTTGATGAACCGGGATCTAGCGTATCAGCGCTTTTAAATTTAGGAATTATACTATTAAGCGTTACTCTTAATCCAAAATCATATTCATAACAAATATCCTTCAGATGATGGTGAACATAACCAAATGAAAGAGCAAAGGTTCGGCCATTGACTAAAAGAAAGAGTAAAGCTCCTTTTGTAACCTGAGTTAAATCTTTTGAAATTTGAAAATAGGATTTCCACCATGGAGGATGGGGTGAATTATCCAAGACATATAAAATTGATCCCTCGGGTAAACCGCTAGCCTCATGACAAACGTCAAGACCATGATTATCCTTAAGAGCATTACCTGCATTAAACTCAGGCTTAAGAAGATAAATTGAAAATGGACGGCTTTTACTCATAATCTTTTATATTACGTTGCATATTTATTAAAACAATGACTCAATCCTACCTAAAGCTGACTTATGTTTACAAATAAAAAAGCGCCACCAAATTTTGAATTATTTTTCTAATATATTTTTTAAGCCTTAGTATATAGAGCTTGGATTTCCTCCTTCAGCCTTTTCGCAACTTTCCAAGCCTCAGGATGACACTGCCGAAACTTGCTTCCAGAATTACAGAAACAAACCGACTGTCTAGTTATTCTATCTGCTGAACGAATAACGGTTTGATTCTTTGGACTCAAGGAGTCCACTGTTTCTTCTACAAACTGTTTCTTATCTCGAGCCTGTGAGAGACAATTAGCGTAACATTCTAAAATTCCAAGATCATAATGACTGTAGTCCTTCCATGGCCAGCGATTAAATTTTTCGAAGTAACTCTGCGCATAAAGAAATGGGATCAATAAAATCGTAAAAAAATCTTGGATAGTATATGTATCATTAAGCCTTACCTTTTCTAATGGTTTTGGGCATAAGCAGAGCTTACCATCGTCATTAATATGTAAATCAGGTGATTTAATGTTTCTCCGCAGGGCAAATGCCTTTATACGTCCAGACGTTTCCTGCACTGCTGGAACAAAATAACCATTCTTGTAATCAACCAAAACCTGATAGACATCGCTAATGTAGTATTCGGAAGAATGCACGCTTACGTCAGGAAAAATAACATATCTATCGTCCGAAGTCTCATCAAAAAACATATCTACGATGAGGTTACCCGCAAGCGTGTATCCATTCTCACTTTCATTAATTTTTAGTTCTGGAAATCGAATATTAAGCCACTTCTTCTCATCAGGAGACAACGTTTTCATAGTCTAAAGACTGTAATGCCTTCCCGATGGTTTAGAGGTAACAACTATTGGCCCTGAATATTTTAAAGCCGCATCAGTCGGCTGGTCAGCCAGTCCCAGTCGCTTCCGCAAGCCTGATTCATTCAGATTGACCGAATATTTTTTAGAAATTTGTCCCGTAATAAGACCCGTATCCATTGTATCTCCAATTTCTTTAAAATCATTTTCCGCTTGTTGAAGCCAAGCCCAAAAATTTTCCTCCAGACGACGATCTGTTGCCCATTTCTCTGCAAAATCTTCGCCACCAGGATTCACTGGGTTTGGGACTTTTGGAAAATCACTATTTACAAATTCCCCCATTTTCGCCAGTATTGTCCGCATCGCTTGATTTAAGTCCGTTTCGCCGCTATATGCTTTAGCAGCAAGCGTGGTGATAATAACCGAAATTGGCTTTAACTCAGATTGATCCCTAAACATTATGTCCCGATGCCTCTTTAATATCTGTATGCAACGTTGCAATGGCGTCTTCCACATGAAAGTCGGTAATTTATCGATGTCTGCTGCTTTAAAAAGCGCCACCTTTTCATTAAGAAATCTTTGTGCTTGCTTCATCCGAAATTCAAACCATTTTGCATAACCCTCCGGGTTACTAACATACCATTGATCACATATTTGGGGATATTGTGGGTGTTGGTCGTCCGTGATTGAAACGGTCAATTTTGATACGGACGCCGCCACAAATTCATTTTCACCAAATTTTCTCATTGATTCAAGAATTGAATTCATTCTAGATGCATCAGCGGGGATACAAGGAACTACATCTATATGAAAACTCACCGCATCGGCATAATTAAGACGCCAGCATCGATGTTTTTCTTCTTTTGGAGCCTTAATGCCTTTTGCTACACGATAATCTTCAATTTCTTTACCCATTTTCGATTTGAATAGCTGCTGTGTGTACAGCCTTTTTGTAATGCCTACTTGTAGCTCACATGCTAAATCAAGATCATACGGTTCACTTTTGTCTATGGGATAAATGGCTGTCCCTAAACGAAATGATCCTTGAGGAAAAATATGAGGCTTATTACCTTTAAACTGTGATTCATCACGACCAAACCATTCACCAATATCCTCATATCGTGATTTTGCTTTTTCATACGCAGAATCCGGCAATTCCAAAGACTGGACTATGGATTCTATAAGTAAAGATTTCTGTTGATCATTCATTTCCGTCCTCCTATATTTGTAATGCTTTAATAAATGTTTTTTCCTTATTGTTCTGGTCATAAATTACCCAAGGCATATCTGCTTTAGGCATCCGAATTCTTCCAAATTCCACAGCACATGCAATAGGCATTGCAGGAAATATATGCAATACTGTCTGTTGACCATGTTTTTCTTTTATCTCAACCATAAGACGACGCAGAACCACTCGAAACATTGATAACTGTGCTTGAGATTGCAAAAAATCGTTATTGGGTTTCTCTATAGTGAGCTCCCAAATACTGATATTATCTCCCATAATTGAAGTAATACGGTCACGGGTAATTTTGCCACTAAGAGAAATAATTAAAACCGATTGATTCTTCGTGTCTGATGGCCGATTAACAATATACTCGAAACCTTCAGGGTGAGGCTGCCATTTCCATGTAATTGGCTCACGATGTAATTGATAGACATTAACAGGTATTTTATCAGTAAATAAATGCCCTAAATAAATAAGCAATGGTTGAGGGGCAAAAGCGAAAAGAGAAAAATGTGCCGGATTATTCTCCCTTATTTTAGGAATTATATTTCGCTCAAAAATCGTTTTTAAATTGTCCCTTTCCATTGCCCAATATTCTGCATTTCTATCTTCTTGTTCCCAATGCATTGAAAGGCTTATTGCCTTCTCTTCTGCCGGATACCAATCAGAGAACATTGCATCTACCGCTGCCATTTCCTGTAGTGGAGATTTTTCTTCTCCAATGTTAGCACCATATATAACCAAATGTGATTCTTTATCCGGAGCAAAACATGTAACAATTTCTATACGTCGTTCATGTTTAAGTTTCCACTCTAGTAAGAGTCCGGCAGAATATCTGATCCCTTTCTCATCTTGATCAATTTTTTCATGGCAATCATGGCACATTAACATTAAGTTTGAAATATTGTTCAAAGCGTTTGTATTTGTAATAAAGGGTCCCCATCCTCGTGGGCCATGTTCAGAAAAAGAATAAATATGTGCTTTTTCTGCGATGTTAACTCGTTCCTTAGTTACCGGAGATCTATAAAGAATCCTATTGCAACCGTCGAATTGACAGCGACCCGCCGCTCGAGCCCATAATTCACGTTCAACTTCTTTTTTAATATATCGGGTTACCTCTTTTATCATTTATTAATCCTTATGAAGCTAAATTGAGAAATTAATCCTGCCTTTACCGTTCTAATTTAGATTTATAACGCAAAAAAAGATCCATCTTTCTGCGCATTAGCCTTTTTGTTCTTCAGACTTGAAGACAGAACCCTATAATGCTATACTTCCAACAGCAAAAAAAACGGCATAAGGCCTACCCGGTCTGATTGTCGTTTAGCGGTGTATGTGGTCGCGAGCCATGTACACCGCATCTTTATATAAAGTCATTTTTTCTGAGCAAAAAGAATAAACTCTTCCACGATTCCCTCCGTTATACCTTTTTCTAGATCAATAAATCCTTTTAAAATATCAGCTTTATTTTCATGAGCATCCGTAACTATTTTTACTGGCTTAGAGAAATTCCCCTCCTTGGAAACAAGCTTAAGAACCTTGGCACCGTCGGTAAACCATTGAAATTTAGCAATTAACTCTCCACCTGTAAACCTGAATTTAGAGTGGTCGGCTAATATGACCAATTCCTCCGCATTTTGAATCATCGCTTTTTTAACCTTACTTTCACCAGCATTGTAGCCCAAGAGACCTCCCGTATAACTCAAATTACTTGCCGATAGAAAAGCAAATCTTGCGGGATAACTAGGAAAAATCTCCACGGCTCTATCGACCATACACTCATCTTGGCTTGAATATATACCACCGGAGAGGATCAGTAAAATGTTCTCTGGACAACATTCATGGGCGAAGGTAACGTTATGGCTAACAATTTTAAAGACGACATTTTTTAAAGATGGGTCATTAATGATTCCCTTAAATAAAATGAGGTTTGTTGATCCGCTATCCAAAAAAATACAAATTTTTGAATCAGTCTTATTTTTATTAAGAAATATTTCAATTGCCTTACTAGCAATGACTTCTTTGCCCTCCCGATTTTCAGCTAAACGGCGATAAAATTCAGTATTTTTTCCAGCAAATATATTTGACCTTGCCCCACCACGGAACCTCTGTATTAGGCCCATTTTTTCCAGCGCCATAATATCTTGCCAAAGAACCTTGTCGGTGACATTCCCCAATCTTCCCTGAATATCCTGATTTGACAATTCAGATTTTTGGGTAAAAGCCTCCAATATTTTTTTGTATCGCTCGTAGATTTCGTCTTTAGTTTTCATATTCTTCCAACCCCTCTTAAAGGGACTATATTACCAGAGGGTAAAAATCTGTCAAGTAAAATTAGAGAGTAAACTTTATCAGTCTATTAAGAGAGCGCCAATTTTTAACTTTTGGGGAATAACTTTTAACAAGTTATTCCCTTATTTATGGAAATTATAATTTTTGGGGATAATAAAATAAGGATGCTTGTAATATTACAGGCTTTGACAAACAGGATTTAATATTTGGTTTGATTATAACGAGAGACTACTTCAGTTCATGTTCTGTGGCCCCAAATGCCAATTCTGCCTCCAATTCACAGCATTGACATAGGTTTCTATGCTCTCATCTTCCTGTGAGCGTTTTAAGTCCCTCCAATGAAGCTTAATTCCGTTAAAGATCACCCATCCACCTAAAACAAAGCCCCCAATCCATCCAGCAATAGCAAAACCAATGCTAAAGAATATAGGACTCCATAAGAAACTCATCCAATACACCATATAAGCCTGTGTCCGGGGCTTGCTTCATAAAGAAAGTCGCCACTAGGGCCATTCCAGCCGTAACCAACCATGTTTTAAACATCAGCCCGTAAATCACCGTAAAAACCGCCGCTTCTACCCATAAAATGGCCTTGGATTTTCGGTCAAAACGAATGTCGCTTAGTTTGGTAGTGAACATATTGGCCCCCTTTTTGGTGTCCAAATTGTGTCCATTTTAAATTCGAGGTGGTTAAAAAATCTTAAAAGACGTTTAAAGAGGTAATTTTTGTGCCCCGACGGTAAAAGCTGGTTTTATCGCAACTCCATGGAGGGCATACGGAATGGAAAAAGGGCGAAAACTCATTACAAATCAGGTTCTCTCCGACTTTTACCCTACAAACTTTGTTATTTCATAATTTGTAGTGTAACCTTAAGGGCTTCTATATAGTCAATTTCCAATGGTAAAATATCGGTGTATTTATCTAAAACATTCAAAATAGATTTTTGCCAAGGTTTCGGTAAACTTACAAACAGCTTTAATAGGTCTTTTTTTTCCACAATTGCTGAGGTATAGAGCGCATGTTGGAAATCTTTGAGTGCCTTTTCAGATTTTCTACGTCGACTCGAGACTATAAGCTTATGAAGACAAAAGTTTACAGGATTTGGCACTAATATTGCTATCCCGTTGTCTATAATGGTTATTGGATCATCCAGCAATAAACTCACAAATCTTAATGGTATTGCTCTTAGTCCCAATTTCTTAACATTAATTGCTTCCTCAACTCCTCTCCCTTTTTCCGGAGTTATAAATTCAATGAGCAATTCTGCATTATATAAAAATATCGACCCATTTCTTCTAAAGTCTTTTTGAAAGCCTAAAGCCATTAATTCATCAATAAGGCCAAGGTGGTCCTTACCTTTAAAAGGATTAGGAACAAGAAAATCAATGTCTTGTGTCCTCAAAGGGAATTGAGGTGCATCCAAATGTTTTTGGTAAAGAAGAAACGACCAACTTCCAATCAGTTCAACCCCTTCATCAAACAGTTTATTCTTTTTGAACACTTCAAGAATCTTATAAATAATATCATCCACGGCCACTCCCTCTGCTACGCTTTAACAATTTTAATGCTTCATCCACTTTCTTTAATTCATTCCGCATGGATTTACGTAATTGTAATTTTTTAATTAAATCTTCCGGCTTTTGCTTACCCAAATATTTGTGAACAATTTTGTTTAAAATCCGCTGCTGTAAATAATAATATTTCTTGCCCGCTATAATTCTTTCCTTAATACTTCCCTTAGGCAAATCAGACAGTTTACGATTAATCTTATCCTTAATATTTAAATAATATTCCTGACTTTCCGAAAGAATTCCTTTTAAAACGCTCATATTAAAACCCTCCTTTTACACTACATTATATACAAAAATGAAATTTGTAGTGTAAATATTTTTCATAATTTTAGTGTCCAAAAAGTGTCCATCTGGCGCCTAAAGAGGTTAAAAGACGTTCTAAGAGGTTAAAATAAAAATGGCTATTTGTCGACGAGGAATGCGATAAATTGCAGCGCTTAAAGAAGTTGTAAAAATGCCCTGGAAGCAACCCCATTCAAGTGCGCTAATCCAACTGCGCTACGTCCCGCCAAGTCAAAGATTAAGTATTATACATAAATAAGACTTTTTTTCCAATAATGATTATTTTCTCCCCCGAATGTCGAAGACCCCGCCAAAGGCGGTGATTTTAATCGGGTTTTGGGCCGCTTTCGCCAAAAAAACCCCTTGCAATGGGAGAGTTACAGAAATAAAAAACCAGCCAATAAACGAATCAGTGGCTGGTAAGGAATTATAACACGCCAAATAATAGGGCGATGCCTCCTATTATTTATGGACGCCAATTTTAAAGCTGTTCTAATATTTTTAAATATTTTTCTTTGGGGATATTGAGCAATCTCAAATTATTCAAAATAACAAAAGTGGGAATTTCTTTTCTCTCAGGAACAACAATTGGTCTCTTGAGGTCTGAACGACTATATATGCAATGGCTGCCATGTTTACGAATAAAAACACAACCAATATAAATTAAAAATTTGTGAAATGTTTTAAAATCAATTGGAGTTAGGTGGGGCACGGCAAATTAACCTGTTGCACTGTTTCTGCGATAAATTGCCTCATAGGAGGTTCCCAAGCAAGTGTAGAAGTAGTAGTTACTTTTTCCCAACCACATTCTAATAGAACTGCTTCCAGAGTACCCATTTTAGTGGTTTCAGTAACGAAAGCATCTAATAATTCACTAAAATTTTTCTTAGCCTCTTCAAAAGTATCTCCACAAGTCGAAATATCCAAAGCAGGACAATAGGCAATAAATTGCCCGCCTTCTTTATAAAAATCGACTGGTAAACTTGTTGCAATAGGTTGCATGATTATCCTTTCAATAAAAGTATAGCATATTTTAATCTCCGAAATGATCATAAGTCAATCAAATTATCTCCCCTTTAGCGGATAAAGACGGTACCAATGGATGATGGATTTCTTGATGAACTTTTTGTGCTTTCTTTTATAGTCAGCCAGCTGAAAGACATTATCCCAGAATTCATCTTCGGTTTGGTCGGATTTCATGGTATTGACCAAGGCTGAAGTAAGCACCACCTTGCTGGGATCGCCGGGGATATAGTGGTCAAAGACACAATACCAGGGGCTTCTGCGGTTGACGCAATCAAGCCCGACCCCGGTATAGTAACAGACATAGCCATGATGCTTGCGCACATAATCCCAGATAGCTTTGACGGTTTCGGGCGGGAAACCCTTGTTTCTCATGCGGCGATACAACCTGGAGCAATCGGGACAGTATTTTGACAATGGAACGCACAGCTTTTTGCAAACACAGCAGTTTCTGACGGCTTTTGGTGGGGTTTTGAATGTTTTGGGCATGGGAAAATTATACTACAAACTGGAATTATTGATGTGACGGAATTATGCCAACTTAGTAATAAATAGTAGCGGGCGATTGATCGCTATTTTTACTCTTCAAATAATCAAATTGTATGCCTTTTGTCCCACCATACTGGATTGTGCGTTCAGTCTCGGTCGTTTCAATTACTTTTCCGTTCGCGTCTTTCTTTACTTGAATTTCTTTAGTAACTAACGTCCTCACACACCCCAATAAGAACAAACACATCAATACAATAAAGAATCTTTTCATAAAGCCCCTCCAATACAATTCAGTATAATGATCCCTTAACCAATATACAATCAAAATTGCATGACACAATCTTTGATGCTTACCAAATAAACGGCAGCAAACGATATTGAACCTTTTGACAATACTCCTTATAGCCGGATAAGCTTTGGGAAAGAAACTTCTCCTCTTCCAGAAGCCGCCACACGATGATGTAAGTTATCAGAATAAAAACGAGGAGTCCCCACCATGATCCCAACGCAAGAGGCGTACCTAAAAGCATAACAACCGCGCCCGAATACATAGGATGCCGAATGACCGCATACGGCCCCGTTGAAATTACTTTTTGATCAAGGGTCACTTCTATAGTCGTAGATGCAAAGGAGTTCTCTTTGAGCACAAGGAAGATGATGAAATACCCGAGAGCTACTAAAACATCTCCTGCTATCACTACTAACAACGGAACATCTGACAACAAAAAACGATGATCCAGTGAAGGAAGAATCAATACAGCAATGTATGTAATGAATATATACCGTTGTATCCCCTGTTGACTTTTTTCCTTTTCTTTTCTGTTCAGTCGGCATTCAAGGAGCTTCGGATCATTTTTATATAAATAGGCAAATATCAACACAACAGATGTCCCAAAGATGCATATGTAGACCCATGCCTGCCAGAAATCAATCGTCCATGCAGGAGCAAAAAGCATTACCCCTAAACCGATAATAAGTTTTATAAATCCAATGATGGTTTTTTTAGCCAGAGTATTCATAAGTTACATAAAGAAAGGAGCAGCATAGGGAGCAGCAGCAACACCAACGCTGACAGCAGTACTAACAATAGACCCAAGGAGATCTAAAGGCACCGTCAGCAAGGAACAACCACTTTGGGCTATACAAAACAACAATACACAGACTAACTTTAAAATTTTTTTTAAAAACATCGTCCTTCTCAAATTTTTTTAAATCTTCTTTGTAACCATTTGCTATTTTTAAATTTAATCAATTTATTTTATACGCTATTACTAAGGAAAGCAACTTAGAAGCTAAATAAAAACCCCTGCAAATTTATTAGATTCACAAGGGGTGTTTATTTTTTTATTGCAAAAAAACTTAATTGATCCTAACCATTTTATCTCTCATTTCTTCAGGAACTTGGTCTAAACAAACAATCTTAAGTACATGAGGCCCATTTTCCAAAGACGCCTTAGTCCCTGTAATAACACCACCATTGCCTTTTGTAGCACCACCAGCATTAGGTTGTGTACCGCCAGCAGGTGGAACACTTGCAGGCGCTGCGCTTGCGGGAGCTACTGTACCTATAGGCGAAAGGTTACCAATGGCATAAGGTGACAGCTTCCACATCTTACCAGTTATAGGGTCAACTATTAACATTCCTATTAACCCCCCAAAAAGAATATTACCAAAATACCAACCATCTAATTTACCCCTGACCACAACAACTTGGTCACCATATCCTGCTTTAGAGAATTTAATTTTGTAAGACTTGACCTTACCCTCTCCACGGAGGGGGAGGGAATAATTTTCCCTACTTCTTCCGAGTGGGTTGGTGGTCGGCACGATAGGTGCTGGGGGTTTTTTTCACATACCGCTTGAATACCCGCATAAACGATTCGGGATTTTCATAACCTAACTGATAGCCAATTTCACTGACATCCAACGACGACCGGCATAATAAATCCATGGCCTTTTCCATCCTGACTTTTAATTTGTACCCCCTAAAACCATGCTTATCATGTTTGGCAAACAGCCGACCCAAATATTCAGGCGAAAGACACATCTCCTTGCCAATATACTCCAGGGAAACGTTTGTATAATTGCGTTGAATAAACTGACGGATACGCTCTATTTGCGTTTGGGGGTCACGGGCCAGGGAATCATAACGGGATTTTTCTTTCAAAATCACCTTCACCCGTTCTCTTAGCTCATGGATATCAAAAGGCTTTTCTACATAATCATCCGCATGCAAACGCAGGGATTCCACCACAATATCCTGGCTGCCATGGGCCGTCATGATCATCACGGCTATGTCTTTTTTAACGCGCCTGACGGACTCTAACAGCTCGACGCCATTGAGCTCCTTCATGCATACGTCCACCAACGCCAGCTTAATCTCATTAGGGCCCAATAAATAATCCAACCCCTTTTGGGCATCGAGAAAAGGAATCAATTGATAATCGGACAAAATCGCTTTCAGGCTCTGGTGGACGCGGGGGTCATCATCCACTACGACGATCTTCTCGGAAATCATGCGTCCTTCTTTCTAAAATTTCTGTCACATAAACCGGTAACAGCACGCGGAATACCGTCTCCTTGCCCGTTTCACTGGACACTTCCAGGCGGCCGCCATGCCTGTGGACTATATCACGGCAAATAGCCAACCCCAACCCTAAACCGGTGTCCTTGGTCGTAAAAAACGGGTCAAAAATTTTGGCCAAATCTTCCTTGGCAATGTCTACACCAGAATTGCTCACTTCAAACCCTACCAAAGCATTGTGAGCAGGCCCTTCGGCAAAAGTGCGCACCTTGATCTCTCCCCCTTGGGACGTTGCTTCAAAGGCATTGGCGATCAAATTGACAAGGACTTGTTTTAACCTTGTTTCATCAGCCCGGATCAAGGGCAAAACGTCCTTGGTCTGTACACTCAAAGAAACCTTCTGTTCCTGGGCCCGCAATTTTGTTAAAAGCGTTATTTCTTCAATCAAGACATTAAGATTTAACGCTACCAGATTCAGCGGCATCTGCTCACGGGCAAAATCCATCATATTACGCAACATCGCATTCCATCCGTCCAACTCCCGGGTGATGGTCTCGGTCGCCTCCCGCACAAAAGCCTTGTCCTTGTGCCGTTGCGGGATCAACTGGACAAAAGATTTGACCAACACCAAAGAATTCTTTAATTCGTGGGCGATGCTGGCCGCGGACCTTCCCACAATCGACAGGCGTTCCACTTGACGGGCTTTCTTTAACTGCACCGTCATATGGTTGAAAGAGAATTTTAACCGGTTGATTTCATCACGACGGTGAATCGGTAAAGACACCGACAAGTCCCCGCGCGCTAAACGGCGGGTGGCCTGGATCATTTCATGCATCGGGCGGCTCACCCATTGGGCCACAATAAAAGCAATCAATCCCGCTAAGAATATACTCAATACAATGATAATCCATGAATTATAGTTCATCAGATTGACAGACGCAAACGCCTGATCATAGGGTTGGGCCACAATCAATCCCCACCCTAAAAAATCGACAGGCGAATAGGCCATGATCCATCGCTGTCCTCTGGGATCAACCACCAGGCGGGCGGTATTCCGACCGGCGGCCAAATCATTGATCACTTGCGGATAGCTAAACATGGCGTTTTTTAAAACTTCTTTTTTATCCGGACTTGCTAAAATCCGCCCGTCTTCATCAACCAGAATAGTACGGCTTTGGTCCCCAAATTGAATCTGATCCAATACACGCCCAAATGCCGCGCAAATTATATTCAGCGACCAGCATCCCCTCAACCTTACCATAACGGCGGATGGGTACCGCCATATCCATCACAGGGATATGGTCCGGCGCGCTATGGACCTTGGAAACACAGCGGCTTTGACCCCTGATGCAATCCAGCAAACCGGCTTTACTCTGCCCTGATAAGAATTCCTCCGCATCGGAACTTACAATAGAATGCCCTTTCAAATCAACCGTACAAATGTGACGGAAAGAAGGATATTTTAACGACAACTCCACAATGGCTGTTTCCTGACGCCAGGTATCTGCATGAAGGGTCCCTAAAATAGACGCCGTGGCATCCAACGCCTGGTAAGCGCCTTCATATTCTTTGAGGACCTCACCGGTGGCATGCAGGACGATTTGTTTTAAATCACGGCCTACGGTTTCTTTAACGGCTTTTTGACTGGTATCGGACAAGTAATGAACCTAAAACAACCAGCGGGATGATCATCAGACCTAAAAAGAGGAAAAAAATCTGATGCCATAAGCGTCGGGGGATGAATTGGGAGAAGCGCATAGATTGTTTTCTGTTAACGACCGGTGCTATTTGAACTGTTCATTATATAGCCTACTATAAAGTCCCTCCTGACTCAAAAGATAATTATGGCTGCCCTGTTGGATAATGACGCCCTCATTCAGCACTAAAATACTGTCCGCTCCCATAATACTGGAAAACCGGTGCGCAATAATCAAAATCGTGGCCTCGGGACAAGCGTCGCGGATATTTTTTTGGACCTGATTTTCCGTCAGCGCATCTAAAGCGCAGGTGGCCTCATCCAATAATAACAAACGCGGCCGGCGCACCAACGCCCGGGCCAACGCCAAACGCTGACGCTGTCCAACGGAGAGCTTCAAACCCCTGTCTCCGATATAAGTATCGTAAGCGTCGGGCATTTGCACAATAAAATCATGGGCGCATGCCATTTGCGCTGCCCAACGGATATCTGCCTCTTTGGCTTGGGGGTCCCCAAGAAGAATATTGTCCTTAACAGTGCCGCTAAAAATATAATCATCCTGCAAAACAACCCCGATTTGCCGGTGATAGGCGTCTAAATCCCAATTTTTACAATCATGACGGTCAACCCAAATAGTGCCGCGAGCGGGGTCATAAAAACGCAGCAATAACTGCAGTAAGGTGGTTTTCCCTGCGCCGCTTTCTCCGACAATAGCCATGGTTTGCCCCGCTGGCAAGGACAAGCTGACGCCTCGAATGACCGGCGAGCCTGGCACATAACCGAAATGCACCCCTTCAAAAATAATATCCCCCTTGAGCGGCTTGGACACGGCCGACGGCGCATTCACCGGAGCGTAATCCTTCAATGATAAAAACTCCTCTATCTTCTGCATGGCACTGGTGGCCTCTTGAAAACTATTCTGCAAACTGCCCAAACGCATCACAGGGCCTAATAACATCAACCAATACATATAGAAGGCAACCAAGGTGCCCGGGCTCATGTGCCCGTAGCCTACCGCCCAACCTCCCACCACTAAAATAAGTGTGATAACAAAACCGTTGACGGCTTCTATCCCGCCGGTCAAATGCATGCCAAAAGCGTAGTTCATTCGGCTTACCTTGCTAAACTCACTTTGTAAAAAAGCAAAGCGCCCACGCATATATTGCTGCAGACCCATGGCCCGCACTAAATTGGATGACTGTAACAACTCGCTGGTATGCTGCACCAGCTTGCCGTTCATGTCCTGCATGGTGGAAAACCCTTGCTTAAGCCCGGGGAATGTTTTGGCACAAACCCACACTAAACAAGGGATAATGATGAGCACCGCTAAAGCCAGCCACCGGTTTAAAAACCATAAAATCCCGGTCAATAATATAATATTTACAACCGCAACCGCCCCTTCTAAAACCTCATTGGTTAGAAAGCGCCTGACGGTATCCGTATCGCCGGACATACGCGTCAGAATCATGGCAGACTCTATCATCTTTAAACGAATCGACGACAGATTTTGTATCTGCGTATAAATGTCTAAACGTAAATTCTCAATTATGCCTTGGACAAGCTTATAGGCGGTTTTCTTGACCATCACCTGGCCGCCGGAACGAATAACGACTAACGCCAGTAAACCTAAGCCTATCGGGAGAGATATGGGGATGGTTTGGCCTTGACTCACACGGTCTAAACAGACCTTTACCATCCACGGCCACACATACGACAAGGCATTAATAAGGCAGGAAGCCACAAAAAGGCCGGTCCAAACCCAAGCAGATTTTTTGAATAGACGGACCCAAATCATAAAGTCACCGCCAATGGTTTGCTCCTGCGCGCCTGATATTCCTGCTTAATCATTTCAGGGGCCATTTTGTCTAAATACGTTTTATGACAAACAGGCGTGGTGAAATTCTGATTCTTTAAAAACGAAGCCAGACGGCACCCGCCCGAACACATCGGCATATAGACACAATCCTGCGGGCATTGATTGTAAACATCCAAATGCACGAACGTCTGATTCTGTTGATTATACTCTGTATCTTTGACATGGCCTACCGCTAATTCCGGATGGCCCAGCATGGAGTTGCATTTATAAATAACCCCAAGCGCATCAACGGTCACTCCTGAATTCTCCCGCATCAGGGGACAAACAGTCGTAGACATGCCGCTTTTCATTTCCAACCCATAAGTGATCATCAATTTCCGAATCTTACGGTTAGCCTGTATCAAGTATTCATCTTCATAATTACACTCGCAATGATTTGTTTTGCCCCAAGCCGGCATGAATAGGTGCAAAAATAAAACGGCCTAGTTTATGGATAATCCCTTTGTCCTTGCAATAAGCCAACAGCCGCTCAATAGGACGCACATCGCCTTTGTCAAAGCCGACGGACAATCCAATAGGCACTTTTTCATAAGAAGCCATGATATTATCCATGATCACATCAAAGGTCCTGCCCCCGCCGCGTAAAGGACGATTTTTATCGTGGTCGTCCCCCACCCCATCCACCGAAACGCGCACTTGTTTAAGCCCCAAGATTAAAAAACGCTCTACCTGTTCCGGAATCAATAAATACCCGTTGGTCTGTATCATAAATTTAAACCCAATGCGGCGGCTTTCACACCAGGGCTTCATGGAGCGGGCCATATATTCCAGAATGGACTGATTAAGTAAAGGCTCTCCCCCATAAAAATTTAAATAAAGGCTGCGGTAGCCTAATTTAAGGATTTTGGATTTAATCCATTCTATGGTTTGTCCGGCGGTTTCCATGGTCATTTTCTCATTGCCCCGGGAGCTTTCTTCAAAACAATACACACATTTAAAATTGCACGCGTGAGTAGTCAAAATAGTCACAAAAAAAGACCTGGTATCGACGCTATATTTGATCTGTTCCATATGGGATTTGAGCCTGATTAAATCCTCTTCTTTACTCGTGCTGAGAATGCCTGATTTATGTAATTGTGTGATCTCATAGTCATACCGGGGACGCAGATAAAAATAATCCGGCTGGTCAAAATGATCGATGAAATTTTTGAGCTCATGATCGATTTTAATCATGGCCTGGGAACGGGTGTTGTATAGCAAATATTCACCGGGATTGGGATAATCGGGAATAATGATGGTATGAAAAGAAAATTGCATGGGCTCCTTTAGAAACGAGATTGCTTCGTCGCTGAAAAACGCTCCTCGCAATGACACAGTAAGAGCTCTTCCATAGGCTGCAATCTCTTAAAAAACACGCCGGAAGATTGCCTCCCGGCGTGAATTTATCATGTAATTTACATTTTCCTAATCGTCGGTCCCTTGATGTAAAATCTCCGTTCCCGGTGGCCAGCAGCAACCTAACGCAGCCATTTGATTAATGTCATCTGTGCCATAATTAATAATTTCCATGGGATCCCCTCCTTTCTGCCTTGATAAACCAGTCTTTTAACTGATAACCAGGCATATATATAGTAAAAAAATCATCTGTATTAGCTACTCTGGCGGCAACGGCATGATAAAAAATAGGAAAAAACAAAAAGCATGCCGGCTGATCTTTATCAATTAAAGCATGGATACGTTGATAGATTTCATTTCGCCGGGGGGAATCAGGCAAGGTACGGCCCAATTCAAATAACCGATCCACAGCAGAGTTATGATACCTCCATAACCGGCCAAACTGACTGGAAAAAGAATACCAACTATCTACAATATCCGATGGATCAGCACTGACACCTGAAAACATCCGCAGCCACATTTGAGGTTTCACCCGCATCAAATAATCTTTAGTCAATTGATTTTCATCATCATAAAAAACAATTTTTAAACCTATGCCCGCCTCGGACAATTGTTGACGCAATACCAACGCCATTTGACGATAATTCTGACGCTTATTATTGACCAGCATGGTTAAAACCAAAGGCCGTCCTCTTTTTTCAAAAAGACCCTCATTGTTTAATTTCCATCCACGACGTTTCAGCATAGATTGAGCTTTGAGAGGTTCGTAAGAGGCCGCCTTGACCTTATTATTAAATCCCGGCGATTGCGGATAAAATGGGCCATTGCTTTCTACCCCGTTCATGCCGGTTTCCTGCATTAAAGTTTTACGGTCTATGGCGTAGCTGATGGCATGGCGTACATCGTAATCAGATAAAACAACATCATGAGTATTATAGATAATGGCAAAATAAATCCCGCTGAGCATTTGATAGGTTTTAAATGCAGGGTCTTTGCTTAAAACCTCGTAATCCTGACGATTTAAAAATAAGACTAAATCCACTTCCCCGCGCATCAAGGCCGCCCACAAAGCAGTATTGTCCTGATAAGTCTTAATGACAATCTTATCTAAAAAGGGACGGCCTTCAAAATAAGCGCTATTAGCGACCAAGCTTATTTCATTAGTGTCCTGATCCCAAGATAATAAACGAAACGGTCCTGTGCCTACCGGTAAATAATTATGAATATTATTAAGCATATGGGTATGTTCATATAAATGTTTAGGCAGAATTTCCCGCAGCAATTTAAAAATAAGATCAGGCATAGGTTTAGACAAGTATCACCTGTAATGGTGTACGGGTCTATCACCCGCCACTCTTTCACCAATTCCGTACTCGTGCGCCAGGTAGATTTGTTGGATGGTTCACGAATAGCTTCATAAGTAAATTTGACATCTTCAGCGGTACATTCAACCCCATCATGAAAATAAACATGCCGGCGCAGATGAAATGTATAAACTAATCCGTCTTTGGATATGTCCCATGATTGCGCCAAGCCCGGCATCACACGGCCCTGCCCATTAATACGGACCAACGGATCAAATAAAAGCTCCAAAATAGACTCAGAAACACTATGCGAGGTTAAAACAGGATTAATGATCGTCGGCGGATTAATCGTTCCCCACACCAGGGTGCCGCCATAATGGGGAGCTCCGGTGACAACAGCACGGGAATGGTCTTGAGCCTGAGATGGAGGGGTTAAGGCCAACAGCATTGTCATAAAATAAAAAGTGAATTTTTTTAATTTTGTTAGCAATGGATTTGGAATAAACATTTAAATCTATCATAGTTTAGCAAGAAAAAGTCAGTTCAGGTATGACTGAATGCTTCTTTTACATGACATTTTATGACATGTTTTTAAAAACTGACTGATACGCCGCCTTCGACATAACGGCCAGGCAGAGGAAACGTAGGGTCTGACCAATAGCTGCTATTGGTAAGATTATACACATTAAAGAAAACATCCAAATCGATGCCTTTGCGGATATTTTTAAAATCCTGCGTCAGTTTCAAATCAAAAATGGGCTTGCGGTCATTGGCTTGGCCCGGGGTGCCATCGGTTCCCCGCTCAGAACTCCAGCGGTTATAACGACCTTGCAGACTAACTTTCAGCCCAAAGGGACTCGTATAGGTTGCCCCCCATTTAAAACTTTCACGGGCCATGCCCGGGTCACCACCCGACAATCTGCCGTGTCTGTTCATTGCGCACATCGTTAAAATCAGCCGCAGTAAATACAGACCATTGCTTGAGTATGGCATAATCCAAGCGGGCTTCTCCGCCCTGCCTGACAAATTTCTCAAAATTTTGTTCTTGATAAATATAGTTAACGGGATCAATGCACACCAAGAGAAATAGCATTACTGACATCCGAACGGTATAAATTCAGCGAGCCTTTAAGGCCGGGGGCAAAAAATTTTCCTTCAGTCCCTATTTCATACATATTGGCCCTTTCCGCTTTTAAATCCGGATTAGGCGCTACCCCATAATACAAATCATTGTTATAAATCCACATTAAAGGCGGAGCGTTAAAAACCCTGGAGGCCTTGACCCTGATAAGCCCGTCCTCCCATCCCGGCACATGATACACCACACCAAAACCAGGGCTTAATTGGGAACCGAAATGGCTGTTATCATCAAAACGTACCGCCGGAATAAAATCCCAATTCTGTATACGCCATAAAAAATTAGCATAGGGCGCCTGGGAATTGACCCTCTTCTGATTCAGTCAGGTAATTACTGGATTTAAGCACATGCCAATCCGCATCCATACCTGTGGTCAGGATCTGATCAGCGCTGAATTTATAAACATCATTAACACTCAACCCCTGATACAAATCACGGCTGATCATAGGAGGTGAATCATTCTGGCCCAGGGTATAATCATAGGTGCTATAAGTCACACTCTGGTCATTGTACTTATAGGCTGCCGTCAAAACATTATCCGATTTATCGACCTTAAACTGTATCTGCCCATAACGGGAAACATACGGCTGGTTAATGAGTGACGGATAATCACCTGGGGTTGGCCCGTAAAGCAAATGGGCCCCGCTATAGCCAAAGCTGGCGGTTACACTGGTTGTTTGATTAAAATCATAATTTAATTTGGTAAAATTCTTTATTTCCTGGGTGCGGGAATCCGCCAAATTCCCATGGGCATTTAAATAACTGCCAAAGGAACTTATCCCAAGATTGCCTATCTTATCGTTGAGACTTAGGCTGTTTTGGGTGGTATCAAATTGAGCAAAGCTTGTGGTGAAATTGCCGTGGAGCTGGGTGTCTGTCCCCGGGGATTTAGTGATCACATTAATGACACCGCCTAAACTGGGGCCCCAAACACTGGAAGCCCCTCCTTTAATCACCTCGACGCGTTGGATATCATCAATGGGAATTTCGCTTAAATTCGCTTGTCCCGATAATTGCGTATTAAACGGGATACCGTCAACCATGACCAAAACCTGCCGTGAGTCGGAACCTTGGATGGATACAGCAGTGACCTGTCCGAAAGGACCGCCATTTTGAATATCCACCCCCGGCATATAATTGAGGGCTTCAGCGAGATTTCTGGCAGGTAAGGCCTGTAAATCTTCGGAAGTAAAAACTTCCACATCATCAGCCACCTGGCTTTCAAGTATCGGAGAACGGGAAGCTGAAATGACTATCGGGGCTAAAGAAATATTGGAATCGTCGGTTTGCCCGGAGAATGCCTGATTGGGCCCACACATCACAACACTAAGGCCCAGAACAACATACATAAATCTTCGGGGATTTTTCATGAATGTCACCAGTATACATGATATCCCTAAATTTTAAAGAAATTTCGAATATCCAATTTTGGTATTGTTACGCAGAAGAGATGGTTTATGCGTTCACATCTATCGGAAGAAGAACGGTAAAAGTTGTCCCTTTATCGGGCTGTGATTCAATAAGGATGTCCCCGTTATGCCGTTTGATAATTTCATAACTTATGCTCAAGCCCAATCCGGTCCCCTTTCCCTTTTCTTTGGTCGTAAAAAACGGGGTAAATATCTCCTTCATATGCTTAGGCAAAATACCACTGCCCGTATCACTGACGGCCACCCCCACACGATTACCCTCGATAAAAGTCTTTATAGTAATCTCGCCCTTATCGCTGATGGCCTGGACGGCATTGATCAGAAGATTAATAAACACCTGGCCTATTTCCTGGGGATTACAATGAACCAACGGCAGTTTTGTAAATTCCCTGTTAATGACAGCTTTATATTTGATCTCATTGTAAACAATACTGATAACACTTTCCAACACGCCTTCAATATCCGTCGGTTCCATCATATTACTATCCCGATGGGCAAATGTGCGTAACCCTATCACGATCTTCCGGATTTTTTCAATACCCATTTCGATGTGTTGCAATAGTTTATCTACATCATTAATCATATAATCCAAATTGATTTCTTCTTCGAATTTGGACATTTCTTGGGCAATCGCTTTGGCTTGTTCCATATTCTCTGCTTCAATGCTCTTTTTTAAATTTTCAGCCATCTTAAGAACATCCGTATAGCCGGTCACATACTGCCTTAATACTTCGATATTGCTGCTGATATACCCGACGGGGTTATTGATTTCATGGGCCACCCCTACGGTCAATTGTCCGATGGAAGCCATTTTTTCTGACTGAAGCAATTGTTTTTGAAGGCCCTGACAACTTTCCTGGACTTTCTTATACTCTGTGATGTCGTAAATGACCCGTTCAATGGCAACCGGATGTCCGTTTTGATTGGATACATTTTTCATGCTCTCTCTAACCCATAGGACTTGATTGTCCTGAGTCAGCACACGGTGCTCCCTGACCATCGCAAAGTCGGGCACAGTTTTTAATTTTTGCAGGTCTTCAGAAGAGTATAACCGGCCCTCTTCAGGATGGGTCATGTCCTCCAGGCGCGGTTTGCCGGATAAAATCTGATCAGGCTTATACCCCGTCATTTGCTCAAGAGGTCCCTCCACTAAAAAAGGCTTAAAATCAAGATCACTATGAAAAACAACCCCTCCCAAATTCTCCAGACAAGAATAAAACCGGTTCTTTATGGAAAAAATCTCCTGCTCTTTCCGGTATTTGTAAAAAGCAGCGGCAATAACAACATCCAGCTCTCTTAGTTCAAAGGGCTTTAGGATATATCCAAAAGGTTCTGTAATCTTGGCCCTCTGCCATTGTTCGATGTCCGTGCGACCTGTGATATAAACAACAGGGACCTTGCTGAATAAATGGATTTGTTCCGTGGCCGCAATGCCGTCCATTCTTCCGCTTAATACCACGTCCATAAGCACTAAATCAGGAAGATGTTCTTTAACTGCAGAATGGCCTCTTCTCCTGTTGTGGCTGTCCCCAGAACTTCATAGCCCAATTGGTCAAGACTGCCTCCAAGACATAAGGCCATGGCATCGTCGTCCTCAACAATCAAAATACGTGGTTTTTGTTGTTGGGTCATTTTAGCCTCCGGAGTCTATTTTATTTAAATTTTTATTTAATATACAATAAAGAGAGGAAAATTGTAGTGGTTCTAGTGACTCGTCAACTGACATTTTCTGCTTATGATAAACTGTGGGGCAAAGCTTCTATATCTGCGGGTTTTTCGATATTAAAAACATTAACGGCAGGGTTAATACGGCGGATTAAACCTTTAAGAACACGGCCTGGGCCTATTTCTATACAATCTGTAATGCCTTGAGAAACAATATATTCCACAGATTTAACCCACTGGACAGACGAAGTGATCTGCCGGGTTAAATTGGCACGAGTTGCCATGGCCTCTTGATGGGGTTGGGCAGTAACATTGCTCAATACGGCAATTGGACTCGGCATGATCACAACATCATTTAAAACCGCCTCAAATTTCGCCGCAGCAGAAGCCATGAGCGAAGAATGGAAAGCTCCGCTTACCATTAAAGGTATGACTCTCTCGCACCCTGCGGATTTAATGGCTTCAATCGCTTTTTCTACCTTTATTTTAAGCCCCGTGATAACAACCTGATTATGAGAATTATAATTGGCTATCTGAATGCCCTCTTTTTTGCAAATATCCTGGAGTTTGCTCTGATCAAAATCAATCACCGCGGCCATGGCCCCCTGGTTTTCAAGGGACGCCTCCTCCATAAAAGCGGCGCGTTTTTGCACTAAGCGTAACGCATCCGCAAAATTCATGACTCCCGCGGCAACCAATGCGGAATACTCGCCTAAACTTAAACCCGCGGTCAATTTGACATTAATGGCTTTATATTTTTCATGCGCCTGAAAAGCCTTTAAAGCAGCCATGCTCATCGTTACAACAGCCGGCTGGCAATAGGCGGTCGTGGTCAATTTCTCCTCCGACCCTTCAAACATCACCTTGGTTAAATGGGGGCAGATTTTGTCCGCTTCATCGAAAAGAGTTTTTGCTGCGGGAGAGCTGCGATAAAATTCCAAACCCATGCCGACTTTTTGTGCTCCTTGGCCTGGGAATATTAAAGCTACATTCTTCATATTACCATTTAACTACATTCGCAGCGCTGACCAGGCCGGCGCCAAAGGCCACTAAAACGACATTATCGCCTTTTTGTATTTTTTTGGATTTTACAGCTTCATATAAAGCCACCGCAATAGAAGCCGCCGACATATTGCCGTATTTGTCAATGTTGATAAAAATTTTGCCTTTAGGAACATTTAATTTGTTAGCGACGGCGGTTATAATGCGGTCATTGGCCTGGTGCGGCACAATGCAATCTATGTCCTCTTTTTTAATCTTGGCCTTTTTAATGACCTTCTCAATGGCATCGGCCATGGAATTAACAGCCATCTTAAAAAGTTCCGGTCCCTTCATGGCCACATAAGGCAATTTCGCATACGCTGTTTTTTCCGGATTAAAAGGACCGCGCGCACAGCTCACCACCACCTCCATCAAATCCCACTGGTCACCAAAACCCTGTAGAAAATCAGCCTTAATGCCCCCGGACCTGACCGCCTTCAACACGCACGCCCCTGCCCCGTCGCCAAACAACACACAAGTATCTCTGTCTTTCCAATCAATCAAATTCGTGAAACGCTCGGAGGCGATCACCAAAGCGCAACGAGCCATGCCGGTTTGAATATATTGCTTGGCCGTGGTGAGGGCATATAAATACCCGGCACAGGCCGCTGAAACATCAAACGCTATGGCCTTGGTGGCTCCGATCGCTTTCTGGACTTTACACGCCATAGAGGGGAAATTACTATCAGGACTGATGGTGGCAACAACGATGAGATCAACTTTTTCCGCGGCAATTTTCGCGTCTTTAAGGGCCCTCTTGGCCGCCATAAAAGCCATATAACTGGTTTTTTCATGGACGCTGGCGACACGACGCTCAACAATACCGGTACGCGCACGTATCCATTCATCGGAGGTGTCTACCATCTTCTCCAAATCAAAATTAGTAAGTTTTTTTGAAGGTAAATATATCCCTAATCCAAGAATGCCGACATTAACCATTACTTCACCATCTCTTCCTTGATTTTGACCAGAACATTGTGTTCGATCTCTTCTTTGGCACAGCGGACCGCATTCTTTATCGCTTTAGGCGAGAATGGTACGCCGGCTTGCCGGTGAAGATGGCCGAGGTCATGAAGCTGGGCCTTCCGGTCATCGAAGACGCCGCGCACGCGGTCGATTCAAAGATCGGGGATGCCTACTGCGGATCGATCGGCGACGTTGGCATCTACAGTTTCGACGCCGTAAAGAATCTTGTCATGGGCGAAGGTGGCGCGGTGACCACCCGCGATCCCAAGAACGCCGAACGCGCCCGCCTGCTCCGCTACTGCGGTATCGGCAAGTCCGGCTTCGAGGCGTCGACGGAAACAAGGATCGTTGGTGGGAATACAACATCGCCAGAGTTCTTTCCCAAGCTGCTGGTGTCGGACATCAACGCTGGCATCGGCTTAGCGCAACTGCGCAAGCTTGACCAGCTTCAGGCGGCGCGCAAACGCATGTGGAACGCCTATCAGGATGCGTTCAAGGATCAGGCTGGCTGAAGCGGCCCGTGGATCCGGCGGGCGAGCAACATTCTGTATCTTCACCTACGTCATCCGCATCCCCAAACGGGACCAGTCGGCAAAGGCACTCTACGATCGCGGGATCTACATGATGCTGCGCTATCACCCGCTACACATGAACCGCATCTACAACTCGGATGCCAAGCTGCCCAACAGCGAGCAGCTCAACCTGGACGCGCTCAGCATTCCGCTACATCCGAATCTGTCCGATGCGGATTTCGAGAAGATCATCACGGTATAAGAACCAAATGAGGTTTCATTGGAGGAAGATGGATGGATTGATTTAGAAGATTATATCGCCAAGGAAAACTTTTAAACACTTATAATCCTAAAAATAGAAAAAATCTATTAATAGCACTTAGATTCTGAAAAATAAAAATAAACTAAAAATAGAATCAAGCACAACAAAGGAATTCAAACTTAAATAGGTTTATTTCGTTTATTTCATTATCAATATTTCCACTTAAATAAAACGATCCCACTTCAAAATACGTCCATTCGGCCCTATATTCTTTTAGCAGTCCTTTTCCTCTCACTGTTCGCGACTATTCGATCTAGCTTCTACTCCCACTGTCACTGTTACAGTGTTAAACTCGGTTTTGTTGCAGGAAGCTTTGAATGCCTCAATCTCGGCGACAACCTCATCAAATAGTGCCTCGACCGCTAACCAAACCACTCAAGTCCTTTATGCTTCAGTCGTCAGCAAAGCCAGCTCTAGCAGCAACTCCTCCCAATGGGCTACCTCAGCCTCTTCTTCAGCAGCTACTTCTTCGAAAACAGCTAGCGCGCTGCTTCAGCAGCCTCTTCTGCAGTTGCCAAAGTCACTCCTGTTGATCATACTTCAGCTATTCAATCTTCGATTGCAACTGCGAATTCTGCTTATCAAAAAGCTCAATTAGCAGCGAATCAAGCCAATGCAGCAGCTTATCAAGCCGAGATCTCATTCACGGCTCCCAGTAATCAGCAAGTAAAACCACATTTTGAGTGCCGTCGCAAACGTCATTACAGCAGCTTCCAACACACCAAATCAGTTGATCATCGCCAACTCTCAATTGGCCTTGCAAAGCTTGTATAGCGTTTGGGCCCAAGCCAATATGACTTTGGCAACAACTCAATCAGCATTGGCACTCAACGCTTCAGTCTCAGCAGCCAACCTGCAGCGGTCGCAGCAGCACAGCTCGCGATCGCACAATCAGCCAATAGCGTCTTGAGTAGCCTCTCAACCTCAGCAAAGAGTGCGGCCGAGATAGTTGCGATCCCAAGCCGCTTCCCAGGCTGTAGGCTATGCCGCTACCGCAGCCGCCAACGCAGCCAAAGCCAATACCACCAATTATCTGCTGAAAACGCTTCTACTTATGCTGCTGATCCCGCTGCAGCCCAATCTGCCCTGGCATCTTTAAACAGTGTCCTTGCCTCACAAAGCTTAGTTTCCCAGCTCGTTAACTACGCTTCAGGAAACTCCACTATCGCATACACCGCCGCAGTAAACGCATCCCAAGCAGCACAATCCGCCGCTTCTCTATTAAGTGTGGCCACAAATGCAGCAGCCCTCACCACAAATTACTTGAATGCATCAAGTGTTGCCTCCGGATTACAGCAAGCCTCCTCGCAAGCTGCTTCCAGCTGCTGCCTCTCAGGCGAACTCCTTTGCAGGTAGTGCGACAGCTTCTTTTGCGTGCAGCTCTCAGCGCATGCCCTGATTACACCCTCTGTCAAGCAATCTCGAACTACACCCAGCTTGACACCTTTTCCTTTGACGCAATGACCTTTCTTTCAGGCAACATGTGTGCAGACACCTTCCTTCCTCCTGGAAAATCCTCGGACTTTTTCGGATTCCAATCGATGAGAGACAGTGCTCCTTGATGGTTATGGACACCAAACTGCATTCTTGAACAATGCAGCATATGGAGTGTGGAATATCCTGAGCTCGGCTCAACAGAGCCTGCTGATGAGTCTTGCGATAAACAAGATAACAACACCAACCAATTTGCCTACAAGAGATTACCCTCTGATGAACGCGTTCAGAAGACTTTTGAATGGCAGCATCCATCGGCACCAAAGGGTTGAACCTCACTGCTGTTGAGCAGTACTCTGGAAACCTTTATTCCTCACTGGATGCCAACCTGAGCATCGATAAAGCTGCTACCTACACTGCGGTCTTCAAATTGATGAATACTTCCCAGCAAGCTCAATTAATTCTTGGATTGTCGGTGGGTTTACTCTTGGCCTATTGGTCCTGAAGGTCCTTTTTTCCCCACCAACAACAGATTATCAGGTCCTGTTGAGTGGCTATTGTGGAGATATCCTGAGCTGGTGGGGTGGAAACATTGACAACTTCACCTATTTCTGCCCGGAAAGACAGGGAGACTACTTTGGCTCTTTTATGTGAAAGATGCCCCTGCGATGGGAAATTGGGGCTATCTGATCCCTTTGAACACAACCGGAGACGGTGGCGTTGACTTTGTCAACCTATTGAATCCTGTCACCCAAGCTCCCTTAATACCGGCCTTGTTGATTCACAGTATGATCTGATTAATCAGTTGGTCCAGGCAAGAGCGGCGATATCAAACGACTTTTTGGCGTATAGAAATGGGTCGATTTCTGCCATTAATACTACTTATATCCAAAATCTAGAATACCAGTATGGGCAGCTCGATGGACAGATCAGCTATTTGTTATGCTACGGCATTAGTAATGTCGCGATCGACCTTGAAATCGTACTCAGATCACAATTTGCAGTATATTAGAAACATTCCTAATTATCCTTGCAGCGTCAATGAGGTGTATGTGTACGCAAACCAGGTCCCTGTTTCGAACTCGGTTAGTTGGATTGGAAACAACGATTTTTTATTTGCATAAAATAATATAGTTGATTGACCAGACATTAAAAACGAAAAATTTGAAAAAACAAAATTAAAAAAAAATTGATTTTTTAAGGTTTTTTTACTTAACTGATAACTGTAATTTAAAAAAAAAAAAAACCAATTTTAAAAGCATTAATAAGTCAATTTATCGAAAGCTCAAAAAATTATTAAACCTGAGAAAAATTAAAAAATTCAAAAGAATCTGAAAAATGGAAACAGACCATGAAAAAAAAGGTGTTTTTTGTGAAGAAAATTTCAATAAGATTTTGACTCAAAGCGGTTTTCCTTTTAGTTTGGTTGAGCTTGACTTATTACTATCTGCAAAATTAAAAAAAGGACTTTTTGAAAAAATTGATCTCACACATGAAAAAGTAATAATAATTAAAACTTTTGTTTAATAATGACTATAGGAGACTTTAATGATTGCAAATTTAGCCAAAATTCTAATTTGTGAGGTGAAGTACATGTTTTGGACATATGAATTTTCATCCCTCTTCACTTTTTTGGAATTCATGAAAAAAACGAAAGATGTTATAATTAAAAAAAACGGGCTCCTTGCTTTGGCGACATTTCATAAAGCATTTTTAATAAAATTTCCCAAGGAGGAAACGGAATTCCTCGCACTTATTATTGTGCAAGATGATGACTTTGATAACATCAACAATGCCTTAACTTGTTTATGTCGCGCGCATGATTGGTCAGATTTTGTTACCCTTAGAAACACTGGTTGTTTAGCTAAATTGATTTCATTTTGCAAGTTGATTTTAATAAAAGTTTGAAAATATCTTTTTATTCATTAAACAGAGAAAAAACTCGGATTTCGTTCTCAAAGCTGTTGAAATCATTAATGCTGGTTTTTGAGGATGTGTGGATTTAGAAGCTGTTCATTCGATGTTCTGTTTAATCGAACACACGCTAGTATTCGATATGTTGCCTCCTATGCACTCGAATACGTCTTAGACGCTCACCATGATTTAATTTTCCAAAATCCAATTTATCTAGAAAAATGCATGGCATCATGTACAGGATTTTCGGGTTTATTTTTTTTCTTATTGCATTCAAAACTTAATTTTTTGTAGGAGAGTTTCTTGAAGATTGAGAAGATAGGAAAACATTCGAACATCAATGGAATATGGAATTTATGAAATACTTCTGGGGTTATTTATTGATAAGGAGTTCAGGACAACTTTTGCAGATTGCGAATACCATACCCTCACATGCATTTTGAATTTTTGGAAAAAAAAAATTTAAAAGTCCAATAAGTGTTGATGAATAAAGCTTCAGAATATGCTGCTGAACATTATTTCTAGGCCTGAAACATAAAAATAATATATTTGAGATAATTTTCTCGAAATTTTGTTTTTTTGCAAAAAAAAAATGAATCTCAAATTTTCGATTTTGTTTTGTATTTGAGTTAAAAAAAAAACCAACTATTTTCCTCCCCCTAACCGGGCAACCCCAACCCCAAACTCCCGCCCCCCCCCCCCCCCCAATAATATATTGGGGCGCCGATTTGTGCCGCGTTTCCTAGCTCAAATTGCTGAGCCTAAATATAACTAACGCACTAGTTCAAATGAATTTTCCAGAACAAGCAATAATTTTCTAAAAAACCTTTAATTTTGAACCGTTTTTTAATTTTATTTTTGGACGGCATGCATTCACATTTTTTATAATAGATGAAAAAAAAATTAAATTTGAAATAATTTTGTTTTGGATTTTTTTATTTATTTCTCTTTATAAAACAAATAAAAAAATTGCGATAATATAAAATTAACTGCTTCCATTTTTATTTATTTATTTGTTGAAAAAAGTTTCCTT
>CAWHFJ010000016.1:0-183171 GCA_963828495.1 Candidatus Omnitrophota bacterium | reverse complement strand
ACGGCCGTTGCCCCGGCAGACCAGGCACGGCGACCCGGCGAAGGCGTCGATCCCCGCCGTCACGATCCGGTGTTGCTGCCGGAGAAATAACTCGTGAATTGCGGGGGAATCCCATTGGGCCCCAGCGTGATCCGCCGGCCGAGGATGTCGAGCGTCCGCACCGCCTCGTCCACGCGGATCGGCGTGAAGGGGTGGGTGACGACCGTCTCGCTCTCGCCGACCGTCGAGTCGAGCCATTTCAGTCGTGCCAGCCGCCAGGCATCGCCGGTGCCGGAATCGGCGATCGGCTTGCCCGCCACTGTCAACTCCGCTTGCATCGTCGCTGCCGGAGTCCTTGCCGTGCCGTCGTAACGGCCCGGCTTCGCGTCTTGGGGAACTTCGATGCCAATCCAGTAGGGTTTTACTTCGCCCGGCCCGAGCGTCAGCGGCCTGCTCACAGCGTGGACGGCTGCGTCGGGCAAACCGGCGATCACCAGCCGCGGGACCAGGTTCTCGACTCGGGTCTTGCCAGCCACCACGCATACCTGAAACACATAGAACTCGCCCGGCCGCGCCGTACCGGCGAACCAATTCCACGACCGGGCGGAATGCGGAATCCCGACATCTTCCTCGAACCAGTGGGCGGGGATGATGTTGCGGCGGACCGCCCGTTGCCGATCTTCTCCGAAAAGCCAATACGGCGCCGGGTGGCCTTCTTGGAATGCGGCAAGGACCTCCGGCTTCACGGGCGTTTCCATGGTCCGCATGACCACCTCGGCGTCCAACTGCCGCGTGCCGCCGCAACGGGCCGAGCGTCGCCGGCGGCCATGTTGGCCAGGCCAAGGATGCCTGCGGCGAAAAAAAAGCCAAATAGTGTGGAACTTGATGAGTTCATGGCCAAATTAAACTCCAGGCAACAGGTTTCCGTTGCAGGAGTATCATAGTCGGGGCATTGATCGCTTGCCAGCCTCAGTTCCCCTCAAAGACCAATTCCGGCAATGCCGCGTGAAGCTTCGCCTTGCCTCGCGGCGTGATGCCAGGACTGTCGATGAGAATCTTCCGCAGATGCTTCAAGCCGGCAAGATGATCGAGCACCGCGTCCGTCAGCCAGGGCCCCGTGACGATGAGCTCGCGAAGTCGCGACAGACCCTCCAAGTGCCTGAAATCCGCGTCGTGAAGGTCACGTTAGCCAGCGCTACACCTCCAGCCGGGGCAGGTTCGTCAACACTTCCAGACCCGGTCCGCGAACCTCCGTATAGCCCAGCGACAATTCCCGCAAGTCAGTCATGCCGCGGAGGTGTTTCAGGCCGGCATCCGTAACTCGTTGCTCTCCAGGTTGAGTGTCTTGAGCCGCGTCAGGCCCGGCCAGATTCTCCATGCGGTCGTCGTTCATGTCGGCCCAAGACCAGGTTGAGCTCTTCCAGCATCGGATACAAGGAAGATGATCGGCGCCGTTGTCGGTCAACGCGCAATTTGACAGGTCGAGGGCATCGATCGGTATCGAGCCGTCGATGGTCTCCATGTCCTCGGACTCAAGTGTTATGCGGACCGTGAGATGCTTGAGCTTGCGCAGGCGCCGCAAGTCCCGTGCCGCGGACGGGGCTATTTCGGAGATCGAGGCGTCTCAAGTTGTTGAGCCCGGCCAGGGAGGCCATATCGTTGTCATTGACGTACGTCGTGCTCAGATCGAGTTCTTCCAACTGGGCAAGGTCCTTGAGGTTGGCCAGACTGCCCGCACTCAAGGGATTGCCGTGCAGGCCGAGCTTCTTCAAGCCCTTCATTCCTCGCAGCCCGCTAAGGCCCGCACCGCTTATTCCCGATCGGCTCACGTTGAACTCCTCCAGGCCGCCGGAGAAACCTCAGCCTTCGGAGGCCTTTATCGCCCGAGCATCGATCCGGCCAGATTCAATGTTTTGATCTGTGGCATGTGCTTGAAACAAATGAGACAGATCTCGCTGCCGCTTCCGCCTTGGGAAGTTCGACGGTTTCGACCGATTAAGGGCGGAGAGGCAATCGGCCTCCGCGGGGTCGTAAGGCAATTCGCCGAGCCGGAGGGTGCGCAGTCGCCGGCAACTGCGAAGTCGCTTAAGTGCCCTGTTCGTCGATCGACAACCGCGGCGGAACAATCCAACTCCTGCAAGGCAGAGAACTCGTCAATCGTCGCCAATTCATCGAGATCGCTTATCGCGAGCTTCACACGTGTGCACTGGGCCAATCGCCGGATCCCGCAGCCAGAGCGGCGACCGCGCAGCCGCAGGTTGGCCGTCAGCCTCGTAATCCATGACGAAGCTCCCGCCGGCGCCGGTCACCGACGCCAGGAACGAGGACTGCCGCCGTGCGAGGGCCGCTCGTCGCCAGCCCCAGACGATGGTTGCCATCAAGACCATCGCCAGCGTAGCGCCTAACACGATTTTCCGCTTGCGCAGCTTCATCGCAGTCCTCAATAATCCACGTAACAATCGGGCAGGGCGTCGTCGATTTGCTCAGCGCCCCCGTCCGATATTTTCGTGCCTCGGATCGTCAGGAATTTGAGATTCTTCATCGCCGCCAGCACAGTCACGGCCCCGTCATCGACGGCGGAGCAACTCGACAAATCGAGTTGCCGCAATGAGGGCAGCTTGCTGATGTGCACGAGATCGGCATTGCTGATTCGGCCTCCAGCGTAAGCTTTTCGAGTTGCGGCAGGCATTCGACCCGCTGCACGAGTTGCTCGAAAGGCTGGGAGTTTTTGATCGTCAACTCCCGCAAGGCGGGGCATTTCCTCAGAGCCTCCAGGCCGATGCCTAACGCTCCTTTCCTCTTCGTCGAAGGGCCCTCGACAACCAAGGTCAAGCGTCGCAGCCGCTGCAAATCGCCGACGTGCGCAATTCGGCGTCGGTCAGCCAGCCCTCGATTTCCAGTTCGTCCAACCCGTTGACATCCCGCAGCCGCGCAAGTGCAGCCCACTCTCGCGCGGACAAAAACGTCGAGCGAGCGCACGCGGGGAATACGACTAACCGCGTCCAGGAAGGCCTTCGTCGAGTTCGTCCACCCGGCGTTCACATGCGCAACCGTGTCGAAGTAATCGGGCCCGAGCAACTCGCGGAGCCATGCCGGGCCGCGGCCCTTGGCGCCCTTGACCATTTGCCCCTGCCGTCGAGTTGGTAGTCGTACTCGACCGTGCCGCCGCCGCCAGGATCTCCGCGACCGCTTTTTTCTGGGCCTTGGCCTGCTGCAACTTCGTGGCATACCAGCTCATCAACAGGCTGACGAACAGCATCAGCAAGAGCAACGTCCGCAGGCTGTATTGATACCAGCGCAGGCGCTGCCTTTCTCCGTGGGAGGGGGCGGCGAAAGGGAGGGGCGCGGCTTCACCGCTCGCCGGCCGCGGGTCGGCGCTGCGCAGCGGCGCTGCGGCGACAGGGCTCGGGTGGGACCGGCCATGCGCGGGCGTTTGGCCGGGGCCGTATCCTGCAGCCCGGCCCCGCGGCGCGGCCGATGGAACCTGCCCAGCGGATGGTTCATTGCATCGCCACCTCCGCCAAACGCCTGCCCTCTGTGATCTGCTTCGCGGTAAAGAACCTCTGCGTGCCGTGCGTGCCGCCCAGGGTCCGCAACCGTCCGGCCAATTGCCGCCACGACAAGCCGCAGTTCAAATGCCACATGGCCGCCTGCACGGCCTGCGGGTCCGTCCGCCGGTCGCCCAGCATGCCGCACAGCCGTTCCACGGCCGTCGTGGACGCCGTTAGCTCTTGCAGCCGGCAGACTTCGTAGACCATCCCCGGGCTCGGCTCGGGCTTCGACTCGTCGAGGCATGCCGTCCTGACGGTCAGCAGCCCGACCTTTTCCGGCGGGATGCAGAAGAAGCCGCCCCAGGTAGCGCGCGCAAGCGTTGCGGCCGCTCCGCCCACCCCACGCCCGCCAGGATGGACCGCGCGCCGAAGCCGGCGGGACCTCCACGGTCAAGGGCCGGGCGCTGCGGTTCTCCAATTCCAAGCGGGCCTGCTGGTCCTTTTCCGGATCAACCGGGCCGCCAGATCGCCGCGGTCGATGGCGGAGAACATCTCGACGGCCTCCGTGCCCGGGGCGCGGCGGCGAAGGGCGATTTCGATCTTCGCCGCTCGCCACCGCCGTCTTCGCCTCGGGCGGAATCGTGAAGAAGCACGCGCCGGCGGCAATCACAGCCAGAACCGCCGCCGTCCCGGCCTTGGCGACACGGCCGCGCCAGCACTTGCCCATGATCGCCCCTTCCTGTCTGTCCACAGAAACCAGGATCCGGCTTCCAGCCTACGACGCCCGGGGGGGAAGTCAAGTTGATGCAGGTCTCTCTTGCCGGGGCGGACTAAGGGACGTATTTTGGATCATCCGCAATACATGGCGCAGATGTAGCCCGGGTACCGATCGACGTTAATCGCCTCACCGCCAGATCGATCATCAGCACCGCCAGCCCGGCGGCGAGCAGCCAGTGCCAGACGGGCGTCGTCCGCAACCCGGTCTTTTCCGTTGACCCAACGGCCCTCGCCCCTGGCGGTTGGTTCGGGCACTTCCAGCACGACCGTTCCTCCGCGGACCGTATCGACCGGTTGGCCATCGCGGCGGACCTGGGCTGTGAGCCAATAGGTCCGCGCTGCCGCTGGCGCGGCTCAGCGGCGGCAGCGGGAACGAGCCGGAGTAGCGGCCGGGTGCGACTTGGGTTAGGGGAATTGGCTGTGTCTTGCCCGTTTCGCCCTCACCCTGGCCCTCGCCCAGCGGGGAGGAGAACTTCTGCTGCCCTCCCCCCTGCCCTCTTTCGAAGCGGGACTTTTTTCAGTCTTCCCCCTGCCCTCGCCCGCGTCGCGAACAGCCACCGTTGTTTCCGCCTGATTGATGAACCGGCCCTCGCGGTCGGTCGCGTCGAGCGTGAGAAGCAAGCGGCCGTCGGCCGCCGTCGGCCGCAAGCCGCGAAGGTCTTCGGCAGGTCGTGCCGCATCGTCTGCCGCACGAGCTGCACCCAGAACTTGCCGAAGCCGGGCCAGTTCAACCAGGGCCCGGCCCAGCGGCTTTGAATGTCGGAAGTGAAGGCCGCCGTCGGCCCCGCCGCCATAACGCCAGAGGGCCAGGATCGGCTCGCCCGTCTTGCTCGCCAGCACGACGTGGCTCTCCGGCCGGGCCTGCGTCTCGACATAGCCCAGGAGCGTCGGGGCCTGCGACATGTCCAGCCCGCGGAGCACCTGCGTGGCGTGAACCACCTGGGGGAAGAACGGCTCTTCGGTGATGCCGAGCTTGGCGACCACGCCGGTATCGGTCTCGAAGAATCCGCGGCACCGTGCTCGGCGTCGGGGCAGAAATAGGCCCGGCCCTTGGCCTTGTCGGCAAGCGATTGCAGGAACGGCCGGGCCGGCTCGCTGCCCACGCCCACGGTCGTCATGGTAATGCCCGCCGCGGCCATTTTCTGCGCCAGGCCGTCGAAATCGCCGGGCTCGCCCAGGCCGTCGGTCGTGACGATGATGTGCTTCAGGTCGGCAAAGGCCTCGCGGAGCGAGAGATAGGCCTGCTCCAGCGGCGGGTACATGTTCGTGCTGCCTTCGGCCTGGATGGTGTCGATCTTGGCGATGATCTTCTGCTTTGTCGGTCACCGGCGCCAGCGGCCAGATCCAGCGGCTGTGGTCCTCGAAGACCAGCACGCCCACCTGGTCGCGCGGCCCGAGCATGTTGACGGCCGTTCGCAGGGCCTCCTTGGCCAGGTCGATGTTGCGGATCTTCGCGTTGGCGGATCGGGTCGTTCATGGAGCCGGAGATATCCAGCACCAGGACCATCGCCAGGGTCGGCTTGGGCTTGTCCTTCCGCTCTTCCGAGATCACCGGCAGGATCTCTTCCAGCGTCGTGTGCGCGATACCCGCCGGCCGTGAAGGAGTGGTCGCCGCCGACCACGATCAGCCCGCCGCGATCGTCGCGGACGTAGGTTTGCAGGGCCTTCATCCGCGGCTCGGGCAAGGCCGCGGCAGGCACGTTGGAGAGAATGATCAGGTCGTAGGCGGCAAGCGCTCGCCCGCGGGCAGTTCCGGCCGGACTTCGACTTCGACATTCTCGCCGGCCAGGGCCTTCTTGAGATGCTCGGCCAGCACCGGCTGGCTTTCGACCAGCAGCACCCGCGGCGGCGGATCGACGTAGACGGCACAGGCGCGCCGTTTCATCGGGCCAGTTGCCCTGCTCGGTCTTTGACGCGAGCGAGTAAACGACTTGCGAGGGCTTCGAGCACGATGTCGGGAAAGTCTTGTGGTTCTCGCCAGCGACCAGTGACAGCGGTCTCCTTCAGCAGCGGCTGGCCGTCGCGAAGCAGTTCCACGGTGGCGGTGCCGGCCGCCTTGGACCGCAGGAGCACCTTGAGCGAGAACGGCTCGCCGGCGCGAACGTGGTCCGGGGCGACGATCTCGACCGCGGGCGGCGGGACGCCGCCGCCACGTTGCAGCCACTTGGAAATCGACAGTATCGGCTGACTGCCCGGCCCGGTCGCCTTCGGTCCGGCCAGGCCGGCCGCCACGAGCAACAACAGCAGGCTTCGCAGCAACAGCGACACGATCTTGCGGCCCGCGAGGCATGCACCAGCGACCGCCGCCAGAAGATCAACAGCAGCGGCAGCGCAGCCAGCAGCGCAAACCAGAGCGGCCGGGCGAATTCGATTTGCCAGGAGGATATCGTCATGTCAACTGGTCCACCGCCGCTGATACAGGCACCATTCGATGATCAACAGCACCGCGGCCAACGCGGCCGGCACTATCCACAGCGGCAGCGAGGTTTTGCCAGAACCAAGGCCGAGCCTCGCTGCCGATGTCGTCTGGGCACGCGGATGTCGGTGCCGCGTCCGTCGGCCCGCGTCCCGGGCGTCGGACAAGCCCGCCCTCGGCGACTGCCGCCAGCAGCTTGCTACCACTTCGTCCTTCCACGGCGGCTGCCCGTCGAGCCAGTCCAGGGCCTGGGCATCAACTGCGGAAACGCCGGCTTGCAAGGCCAGATTGCTCGTCGGCCAGATCGCCGGCGATCACCACCATGCGGCCCTGCGGCGCGGTCGATCGCGTAGCCCAGCGGCGTCGCGCCGGCCCAGAGGATCGGCTTGGCGACCGCGCGAACCGACTCGGCAATTTGCAATTGCCGGGCCTCCGGCAGATAGGCGTCGAACAAGCCGCACGCCGCGCCGTGACCGGCGATTGTCGCTTCCACGCGGGTGACCAGCGGATCGGCCACCGCCTCGCCCAACTTGCCAGAAATCGCAGGCCGCCGGGATTGAAGATCAGCAGCGGGCCGGCGGGCAGTTTTTCCGGCGTCTTGCCGTCGATGACGTGAGATTGCCTTCGATGTGCCGGCTCGTCGTCGGCTGACCAACTCCACCCGCCGATTGGCCGCCAGAATTTCCTTCAGGCCGGATCGCTCCTCGCCGACGAGCTTCACGCGGTGCTGGCCTGGGGCTGCCGGCACGTGCGAGCATCGGCCGTGTCGTCGAAAATGTAGGCGTCGCCCGGCTCGATCTGGGCCGTCAATCGCGCGGCCGCGGGAAGGTCCAGCGTAAAGACATGTTGCCAGCGGCCGTCTTTGGCGAATGGAAAATTCGACTGAAGCTTTTGGCTGTGAGCTCCCCCCTCCCCTGCCCCGCTTCCTGCCATCGACGAGACAAACGCACGCTGCCCTGGGCCGTCTGGTCGCCCTGGTTTCGCACTTCGACCAAGACCTCGCACTTGGCCGGTTCGACCCTGCTCCGCCGCGCGGTGAAACGCGTAATCGCCAGGTTGCCCGCCGCCGTGCCGACCCGCAGCACTTCCACGCCGCTCTGCCTCTGCCCGCTTGGCGGCTTCCTTCGAACAGGCGTCGGTGATCAGCACGATCCGCGGCGGAAGTCCTTGCTTCAGCCGGTCTTCCCGCGTCAGAATCTCATGCGCCACCTTCACGGCCCATTCGATCTCCGCCGGTGCGGCATCGCCTTCAGACCGTCGGAATCGATCGCCGTGGCCAGCAATGCCTGGTCGCTCGTCAGCGGCTGGACTTCGCTCGGCGCCGGGCCGACCGCCACCACGGCCATCTCGTCGCACGACCGCAAGTTGCCGATCAGTCGCCGGGCAGCCTCTTTGGCCGCGTCCAGCCGCGTCGGCTGCACGTCGGTCGCCCGCATCGTCGCCGAATTGTCGATGATCAGCACGATCCGCTTCGGCAGGCGGAATCTGCGGCCCCGCCGCGGCCACGGCGACGAGCACCACGATCAGAGCCCTGCACGGCCGCCGATATCTGCGTCCGCCACGCCGCCACCGCCAACGGAACTTCTCCTCGGCCAGGGCCTTTGCCAGAACATGCCAAGCGGAACAGTCTGTGCGGCACGCGGACCCGCAGCCAGTACAGCAGCCGCGACGGGAATGAGCAAGAGCAGCAACAGCAGAGCCAGCGGATGGGCGAAGTTCATGGCAGCGCAGCGTGGGCTTCAGCCCGCCTCCTTTGCGCAGCTGCATAGACGGGCTAGAGCCAGCCTGCCTCGCGGCGGCAGCCGAGCACGCGGAGGAAGACCTCGTCCTCGGGCATGTCGCAGGAATCGGCATGTAGACGATGCCCCGGCGCCGGCAATACTCGCGCACCGACTCGTGGAACTCGGCCACCAACGCCCGGTACCGCCGCACCGTCCGCTCGGTGATCGTGGCGCTCGTGCCGGCCCGCGATTCGACGTCGATCAAGTTCCGCGTCGCCCAGCAGCGCGGCTCGGCATCGCCGGGATCGACCATGTGCACCAGCCGCGGATCGTAGCCGTGGAACCGCAGCAGATCGAAGCCCCGCGTGAAATCCGCCGGGGTCGTACAGTCGCTGATCACCACCACCGGCCCCTGCCGTTGCGGCCGCCGCACGAACGTTTCGACGGCCCGCACCAGATCGGTCTTCGCGCCCCGCGGCGAAAGCCCTTCCAGAAACCGCAGCAGCCGCAAGACCCGCGAGGCTGCCGCAGCGGCGGCAGATCGGCGGCCAGCCCGTCGGCAAAGGCCGCTACCACCAGCCGATCGCGATTCATCAGGCTCACGTAGCCCAGGGCCGCGGCGATCTGCCGGCCAACTGGAACTTCGGCGGGCGGCCCAGCCCATGCTCGGCGAACAGTCCAGCAGCAGATGGACGTCGCGGTCACGCTGGCCTTCGAAAAGCTTGACGCGCAACTCGTTCCGGCGGGCGAACAGGGTCCAGTCGATCGCATGGAAATCGTCGCCGGGCGAATAGTCGCGATGGCCAGTCACCTCCGTGCCGCCGCCAGGCAGTTTCTTGCGCGCCGCGGCCAAGAGTGGACTGCCGCCGGTCCGCGCAGCGGAGAGCGAGAGCAGTTCCGTTCGCTTCAGCAGTCCGGGGGAAAAAAGGGGCATGGAGAAAGAAAAGTGCTGGACTGTCATGGGATGTTGGGTCATGATAGGAGTCCGTCGATCCAAGACCTCCCTCTACCCTTTCATGCCCTTGACGATGCTATCGATGATGATCTCCGGCCGGATATTCTCGGCCTGGCCCTCGAAGTTCAGCAGGATGCGGTGGCGCAACGCCGGAACGATCGCGGCCGCGAAGTCTTCCTTGGCCACTTCCGCCCGACCGTGGGCCGCGGCACGCACCTTGGCCGCCGATCACCATGCGCCTGGGCCGCCCGCGGACTGGCCCCATAGCGGACATAGCGTTTGACGGCCTCGGGGGCCTGGGGAAAATCGGGATGCGTGGCCGCCACCAGCGAAGCGACCCAGCGGCGGCCCGCCGCGGCCAGGCAAACGCTGGCCGGCGATCTCCCGCATTTCCAGCAGCCGCTTGCCATCGACCACCTCCAGCAGTTCCGCCGCGGGGCTTTCCGTGGTCCGCTCCAGGATCGCGTCGATCTCTTCGATACTCGGTCCCTTGATCACCACCTTGAAGAAGAAACGGTCGATTTCCGGCTCCGGCAAGGGAAACGTGCCTTCCATCTCCAGCGGATTCTGCGTGCCGACGACGAAGAACGGCTGCGGCAGATGGAAGGTCTCGGTCGAGACATTGATCTCCTGCGCCTTCCATCGCCTGCAGCAAAGCCGACTGGGTCTTCGGCAGGCCGCGGTTGATCTGGTCGGCCAGCACGAGATTGGCAAAGATCGGCCCCTGCTGAAATTCGAACGTGCGGCGGCCGGCAGCCGTTTCCATGACGACGAACGTGCCCAAGCAGGTCCGAAGGCATCAGGTCGGGCGTGAACTGGATGCGGCTGAAGCGAAGCTGCAGAATTTCGGCCAGCGTCTCGACCAGCAGCGTCTTGCCCAGCCCCGGCACGCCTTCGATGAGCACGTGTCCGCCGGCCACGGCGGCAATCAGCACCTGCTCGATTTCTTCGGCCTGGCCCACGACCACTTTGGCCAGTTCGTGTCGCAAGGCATTGAAATCTTTCTGGAACCCCGCCAAATGGGGTTCGACTAAATGGGCTGTGCTCATTGCAGGCAGATTCCTTGAAGAAAAAGAGGCTTGACCAGCTCGACCCCTTTTCCAATATCCCACCGAACCGATTGCGGGTCAAGGATTTGCTTTGCCGGCGGGCAAAAATGTAACATCAGTCGCCAGCAGGTCAGGCCGGCCGTGTGCCCATGGCCGGCCTGAGGTGCAAGATTCCTTGTAAAGCTTCAAACGGCGGGAATAATAAATGAAACGTAGCCCGATGTGTATATTGGGTCCGTCCAGCTACGGAAGGAAAAATAGCTTCGTTTTAGGTGAGCATGGCTAACTCGCACAGGTTTATTGTGGAGATAAGCAGGATTTGATAAGATATTGATGTGACTATGTGCACTAGAGCGCATTGTCCTTGCCGGATCCCGGCGGGGACCGCGAAGGATGATTTAGACAAATTCAGTTCGTATCGCTATAGAAGTGCCGGTTGACCGGCAGGAACCAAGGGCAAACCACTTTTCGAGGAGCTTTCGGATGAGAAGCGGTATTTCGCTATTCTCAGTGGCAGTTGTGCTGTGCGGCATTGGTGTCGCGCAGGCCGCAGATCCCGGCGTGGGCGTTCAGCCGGCCTGGCACCATAAGACTGTTTCACGGCTTGACCAGGCGCGGCCCGGACAAGACGCGGCGGCGGAGGCAGGGCCGCAAAAATACCTCCACATCGACATGCAATATATTGAGCCCTCGGTCACGCAGAACCTGGACAAGTTCCGCATTGTCGATGCCAACGGCAACGAAGTGGGCGAGTACTGGGGCAACGATCCTAGCAAGGCGGTGATCTTTGAGTCGCACAGTCGCTGGGACAGCCTGACGGGCCTGTACCTCGATGGCTTCGGCCACCGTGAGCCGTTGTTCGACCAGGTGGTCGTCGCGCCCGGCCGGTAGTCACGGCGCCGGCGACCGTGATCGCTCCTCCAACGGTCTTTGTGCCACCACTACGACCTATATTCCTCGCGAGCACGTGGTTGTGCCCGACCGCATAGTTGACGACCGTCGCGACGTGGTCGTTGACCGGCGCGATGTAGTTTATCACGATGACCCGATTGGGCTGAGAGATTATCATGGCCGCGACGTGGTCGTGCACGATGACGTAGTGGATGATCACGTGGTCGTTGTTCACGATGGATATCATCATCGTGGCAGCTATGGTGGGGGTGGTGGCTACGGAGGTAATGGCGGCGGAGGTAATGGCGGCGGGGGTAATGGCGGCGGTAGCGGCTATGGAAGCGGTAGCGGCAGCGGTTCCGGTAGTGGGAGCGGCAGCGACAGCGGAAACAGCAGCAATACCAAGAGCAAGAATAAGAAAAAAAGCAAGACGCCGGCCAACGTTGACGACGTAGTGATCGATGACCCAGCCACGGCGGGCAACGCGCTGGCCAGCCGCGATTGGAACCAATCCCGACAAGGGCAACGGTTCCGGCTCGGGCAACGGCTCTGCAGCGGCAGTGGTTCGGGCAGTGGCAGTGGTTCCGGAAGCGGCGACGCTAACGGCTCCGGCAACGGGGACGGCAGTGGCTCGGGCAGCGGTTCCGGTAGCGGCGATGGCAGTGACTCGGGCAACGGCGATGGCAGTGGCAGCGGCGACTCCAGTAGTCCCGATGCGAGCAGCCTGGACTCCAGCAGCCCTTCGGCTGACGGTTCCAGCCCCGACAGCGATTGCCCATGCATGGACAGCCCGTCCAGTTCCGACGATAGCACGCCGGTTATGGATGATAGCGATGCACCAGCGACGGGTCCTGCTTCCGACACGGGCACCGATCCGGAACAGGCCCTGGCCCGGATGGACCTGGAACCGGACCCGGTACTGGCCCCGGACCTGGACCTGGCTGCGGACCTGGACCCGGACCTGGACCTGGCTGCGGACCTGGACCTTACGGCCCCGGACCCGGACCCTGTGGTCCTGGACCTGGACCCGGACCCGGACCTTATGGGCCGGGCCCCGTGGGACCGGGATACGGTTATTATGGCCCTTGGGGCTACTACTCGCCGTTTACCTATAACCCGTACCAGCCCCAGCAGGACACTGTTGCCTATGGGAAGACACTTCCCCTGGAGAAGCATAACGACAAAACTCCGGAGTTGGTCGTCTATGTCGCGACCGGCGATGGCATGGGCCCGGGTAAAGTCTACCAGGTCGAAGGTCACGACGGGCGAGTGCTGGGCAAGGCCAATATGGATCAGACGCCCACCGGCATCACCATGTATCGCGATCACGGCGTCGTGGTTGCGGTCCCCGCCCAGGGCGGCAAGATCGTGGAAATCGACGACACGGGCAAGCAGACGACGATTCTCGAGAAAGATTCGAATCTGCCCCATCCGGTCAAGGTTTCGATTGCGGGCGACTCGGATTCGATCGTTGCTGCCGACGACGTGGCCGATCAACTGGTCATGACCAGCATCGGCGGCACGAAGTCGAAGGTCTACCAGAAGTTCAATCCCAGTTACACCTCGCAGCCCATGTGGGTGGGCGTGGCCAACGACAAGAACGTGGTGTTCAGCAGCGAGGCCAGCCCCGGCGTTTTTAAGTTCGCAGGCGACCAGTCGGCCAGCGGCTCGAAGCCGGTGATTCCCAGCAGCGGCGGCGTGGCTGACCGACCACAGTTCGTTGCGCTGGGCGGCTGCACAGGCCCCGAACTCGATCAAGATCTATGAGGGCACGCAGCATTTGAAAACCCTCCGCCTGCCGCCCAACAAGAAGTTCTACAAGGGCGGCCTGATGGCATTCGGTCCCGATAATTCGCTCTGCGTCGCCACCCAGGATGCGGACAACGAAAAAGGCGATGTCTGGATCATGTGCTTCAACGTCGAGAAGAGCACCTCTGAGAAGAACGTGGTCACCAATTCCTTCAAGTGGACCCACGAGGAGATGCAGGACATCGCCGTTGGTACGAGGCTGCTTTGGGATCGGCACTCGCCCGATTCCTACAAGAGCACCTTCTAGGAAGTGGTGTTCGTAGCACCGGTTTCAGCCGAGACTACGAGCGAATTGAAAAGAAAAAAGATCGACCACTGGCCGGGAATACTACCCGGCCAGTGGTTGTCTCCATATACGGGCGATTAATCATGCGTATCTTCGCGATTTCTTCCGCCGCGCTGGTTGGGTTCCTGGCGGTTTCGATGGCTTCGGCCCAAGTCTCCTTGCAGTTGCCCACCTTTTCCTTCGCTGGCGTGAGCACTACCGTTCTGGTGCCTGATCAGGGCAGCGTTTTTCTGGGCGGCATCGATCGCGCCGCGGACGGCCGCACGGAGTTTGGCGTGCCCGGCCTGCCGTTTCCCGGTTTCCAGAACCGCGGCATCGGTTCAGACCGCAGCGCAACGAGCTTTTCCGTCACGGCGACCATCCACGACTTCGACGCCATGGACCAGGCCCTCTTGAACACTCCCCCGCGCAGCGGAATGACGGGCGATTTTCGCTCCGATGGACTCGGGTGGACGCCCTCGGCGATCGCAGCACGGTCGTTCCGCCGCCAGCCCGTCGATCTTGGTGGAAACTGGCAAGTCCAGCCCGATCCGCCCTCGCCCGTGGGCGATGTGGCGGTCGAGCAGGTTGCGCGGGCGACTCGTCGTGCTGCGCGTACCGACGAAGCCGACAATTTTTTCGCCCGCGGTCAACAGGCCGAGGCTGACGGCAAGCCCAACGTGGCCAAAATCTACTACCAGATGGCCGCCAAGCGGGCGACAGGCAGTCTGAAGCAAGACGTGCAGGCCCGGTTGGATGCGCTCAGCGGGCGGAATTCGGCCCTGGCGGGTACACGGTAGGGTGGGACTGCCCCGCGGATCGAGCTTCTTGAAGCAGTTTTGATCCGAGGCAAACCTGATGGGCGTGTCCAACCGACGCGCAAGATCGTATTCCCAGAAACCGGAAGACCCCTCCTTTCATTTGCATTGCCTGAAGTCTATAATCGAAGTGTTGAAGGGCTTTCTATCCACGCCCGCCTGATTTTGATCGTTTACGATTAACAATGACGCGGACCGCTGCTTTTGGCGGCGTTTGCTCTCATTTCTAGCCGTGTCGAGCTTAACTCAGTCTGACTTGGCTGCGGTTCTTCTGGTTATTTCCAATTGGCTGGGCTTGCGCCTTTCGGCAGGCCGTTGTTTTTCTTTGAAGGGGATCGAGTCGTGGGTAAAAAGCTGTATGTCGGCAATTTGAGCTATTCGGCGAACAACGCCGACCTGGAAGGGTTGTTTGCTTCCTTCGGCACCGTGCGGAGCGTCGAGGTGATCCAAGACCGTGAAACTGGCCGCGGCAAGGGTTTCGCGTTCGTGGAGATGGCCAGCGACCAGGAGGCGGCGGCGGCGATCGCGGGCCTCAGCGGCAAGGAGCACGATGGCCGCAACCTGACCGTCAACGAAGCCCGACCGCGTGAAGAACGCAGCAGTGGCGGCGGTCGCGGGCGCGGTGGTTACGGCGGCGGCGGTGGTGGTGGCGGTCGCGGCGGACGCTACTAGTTCGGATCCAGCAGCGTTCCTGAAAGACCAGGTTTTGCGGCATGTGGCGGCATCCGCCGACATGCCTTGTCGCTCGGGTTAGTCGCACCAATAAAGCACCGATTCCGGGGATAAACGACCGGGTGGACGAGGGGCTTGACGCCGATCGTGGCTACGCCTCCGTGCGTCGAAAGGGCCGATGCCACACCAAATTTCCGCGCGCAAGGCATTGGCTTCTACGTAACGGCACAACGTGAGGAAGTAATCATCTTCGGCGACGGGGAAACTCTTGAATCGCCTTGGTAGATGTGCCCGCCGCCGCGAGTGTGGTAATGCTCGTGGTGCCGCCGCACGTGGGTCACACACATCCAGCCCATCAATTGTCCCAAGGCCGCGTCCGTCTTCGGCCGCAGGACCAGATGCCAGTGATTTGATAAAATGGCGTAGGTTAACAATTGCACGGGATACCGTTCCAGCCCCTCCGCAAGCACCCGTTCGAATGCGGCAAAGTCTCCGGCCTTGCGAAAGACGGCGCATGCGACCGTTCCCACGGTTGAGAACGTGGTATATCATTCCTCCTTCGACGGCTCGGGCGGTTCGCGGCATGATTCCAGAATATCATATGCGCTTTGCCCCGTCACTATCAGTGATGTCCCCTTTTCCTTCTCCGACGCTGATCGCTCCAGGCGGGCGGCGTCGGGGGCGCGAACCCTTGTGCGAGAGAAAGGCGCGGCGTAGGCACGGCATCGGTTCGCCCCCGCGCGTTGAAAAGATAAAGATGACACTACCGTCACGAAATCGGAAGAGCATCAACTATTCTGGATCGACAAGGATGACAACTGACAAACGCGTTACGGAACTTTTTCGCTATTCTCCGGGCTTCATAGCCGTCCGCGGCAAAGGCAAATTCGCGCATTATTTCGGCGGCGACGAGTGGAAGATCGAAGGTGGGCCACTCGACTGGCCACCCGCAACGCAAATTGTGACGCTCGATCTCAGGAGATCAGCGGCTGGCTATCGACTGGAATGAGAACTCGCTTCCACTCGTAGGTTTCCTCAATCTTCTCGACACTCCGTCACGGCAGACGTTTCGCATTGACAACGCGAATCGGCGAGTCACGGTTATAAATGTTTCCAACAGGGTGAATAATCCCATACCGTCAAAGTATCAGCTTCCAGCGCCCCTTCCGCAGAAACAATTGGTTCTTCGCCAAATGAATTTCGACGAATGTCCACCTAAAGAGGGCGCCTCACGCGAAGCGTACGAAACCGCATCCGACACCTTTATCGGGGGCACTGGGTTCATTCGGGTTCTTGGACCTCCCGTCTGGCTTTTCAAGGCAATTAAGCCCAGGTGCCCATCGTGCCGAACGAAAATGGCATACGTCGCTTCCGTGGGATACGAGAGCCAAAAGTCTGCCCAGTTCCTTGGCAATGGCAGACCGTTTTTTCCCGGTGAATTCGCATGTTACTTCTTTCTATGCACCCGTTGCATGATTACACAACTGCGCTGCCAACCTACGTGAGGACGACGGCTCGGTTATCGCATGGTTCGCAGCGATCGAAAGCGGCGACGTGTGGGGCCAGGATAGAAATCGGTTCATAAGGCTAGAACTGATGCCTCCGCGGAACCGTGGTGAGTTGCTGTTGCCCAGCACGCGTGAGTTAGGTGAGCTTGGCCGGCAGTTGATGGTAGCTGCCATCTGGGCAGCCCCAGCGGCCGTTGAGCTAGCCGAGGACCGGAAAAGGGGACGTCACTGATTGTTTTCTTTCGAGCGCATCAATATCAGTGATGTCCCCTTTTCCGGTCTTTAACCAGCACATCGCCAGCGAAGGCCTGCACGCAGCGTTCGTTCGATCGCACCGATTCAACTCCCGCAATGATAATTGAAGGCTTCCGCGCGTGCAAGGGGTTCGGTAGCTTCGGGAGGTCGGCACGAACTCGCATACGACGCTAACGACAAGTCGCTGCTGCTGTTCGGCGGGGCCGACTGGTCGGCTTTCGGCGGCCGACTGCTGGGCGATACTTGGGCGTATCGCGACGGCAAGTGGCTTCCGGTTCATTCCGACCCGTCGCCCGATGCGCGGCACCGCGGAGCCATTGTCTACGACCCAGTCCGTGGACGCTCAGTCCTCTTTGGCGGGCAGGGCCAGCATGGCCTGGGCTATAGTTTGCTCGGTGACACCTGGACATTTGCCGCCGGTCAATGGAAGCGCCTCAGCCTGGCCGCCGGCTCGCGGCCATAGCCGCGCTGCGGGCATTCCATGGCGTTCGACGAAAAGGCGGGGCTGACTGTGCTCTTCGGCGGAATTGCGCCGAAAGACATTTCACTCGCCGACACCTGGACGTTCGACGGCAGCGCGAGGACGCACGTTTCCGGCGACGTGCCGACTCCGCGCGCTACGCCGCCTTCGCCTACGATCCCGATTTGGAAGGTTGCGTTCTGCAGGGCGGTTCCGCGGACGACCGCGGGCAAACCTATGGAGAGACCTGGCTGTTCCGCGAGGCCTGCTGCCGGATAAATGGGTGGCCGCTCATCCTGAGCATCGGCTTGAGCAACGGGAAGAAGAATCCCGTGAAGCCCAGGTCCGTCGCCGTCGAAAACGGGCCGCTCGCCGCATTGCCGTTACCCAGTAAGCGAAAGCCTGAAGAACGCGGTCTGGCCCTCACATAGATGCCTCACTCTACCATGCGACCAGCCGTTGAGCTGAAAACGATGTGCTCAAACATGCCGTGTTGAACCAGGCCCGGCTCTGGTTGCAGCCCTATCTTCCGCGCCACGCCATGCGAGGGCAGGTTCTCGGGCCGGATAAGGGAGATCACCCGCTGGCTATCGAGGACTTGCACGGCATAGTCTCGGCAAGCGGTTGCGGCTTCTGTGGCAAGGCCCTGCCGCCAGTATGGCCGGTGAATGAGATAGCCGACTTCCCGCTCTTCCAAGCCACGGACGGTCTGCGTGACCAAGCCGACCTGACCGACCGCCTGACCCGTCGCCTTGTCCGACACCAGCCGCAAGCCGTGGCCGTGCCGTGCGTAGCGGTCCATCGACCGTTGGACCCAAGCCGCCGCCTCGTCACGGGTATAGCATTTTGGATAGTATCGCATGACCTCGGGATCAGCTAGCATAACGGCCACGAAGTCAAGGTCGTCCATCGACATTTCGCGGAGGATAAGGCGAGGCGTTTCAAGCACCTGCTTGGCCATGATTCATCGATCTTTCCTATTTGCAGCGAGCCGGGACCAGTTCCAGGCTCATCCGCCATCCATTTTAGCATTGGCCCACCCTCGTAGCTAAGGGTGGCGACGGCCCCTAAGCTGGCGGAGATATGTCGGAAACGGCTGCGACGCTGGCAGCGGGGGCACAACCCGCCGGCGGCGACGGCGTAAGGCGAACAAGAGGAGTTGCGGTGCGCACGCAAATCGGTGGAGAGCGACCAGAGCGAGGGTCATGGCTCGGCCTTGCGACCAAGTCGCAGACCAGGGGACCGGAAAAGGGACCACCCCTGATTGTTTTCTTTCAAGGCGCGTCAATATCAGTGATGTCCCCTTTTCCGGTCTTCGGCATAACCACTGACGGACCCGACGGTTGGCGTGAATGCTCACGATCCTGAACGCCGAGGTGAAGGTTCCAAAACAGAAGTAGTTCGGCCTCGAAGATCGGTTCCAAGAGCAGCGCTTCGATTACTACTGGGCAAGCGACCCTTCCCAGGCGGGACTTTCACCCGCTGAAACGCCCATAGATTCATGGCGCACGATCATACCTACGTTAGACACTTATGGATTGACTTGCCGCGTGGAAGTTGGTATTTTACGGCTATGGCACGATCGTTAAGAATCGAATTGGCCGGGGGACTTTATCATGTGATGTGCCGCGGCAACGAGCGACGCGCGATTTTCCGCGACGACGACGATCGCCAGCGGCGACTGGATTGGCTGCAGCGCACCGTGGAAACCTACGGTTGGCGGCTGCATGCATTTGTGCTCTTAAGGAACCACGACCACTTCTTCCTGGAAACCCCGGAGCCCAACCTCTCCGCAGGAATGCAGCTGCTGAACGGCAGCTACACCGGCTACTTCAATCTCCGCCACAGGCGCGTCGGGCACTTGTTCCAAGGGCGTTTCAAGGCCCATCTTATCGAGGAGGAGGGGTACTTCACCGAACTTAGCCGTTACCTCCATCTGAACCCCGTGCGCGCGAAGCTGGCGAGGAGGCCGCAAGACTGGAAGTGGAGCAGTTACCCGGGATATCGCGGACCGCGTGCGGCCCTGGAATGGGTAACCTACGAACGTGTCCTGGGCGAGTTTGGCGGCCAGGGGGCGGAGGCGCGGCGACGCTATTGTCGGTTCGTTGAGGCGGGGATCGCCGACCCGCCCGCCGCGCCCTGGAAGAACGCCTTCGGCGGTTTGCTGGTCGGCTCGGAGTCGTTTGCGATGCGGGTCCGCCGGCTGTTGGGCAAGCGGGAAAGCGATCGAGAGCTTCCCCAGTTGCAGTCCTTGCGAGCCAGGCCTGCGCTGGAGCGGATCGTGGCGGTAGTGGCGGAGCGATTGGGTTGCAAGGCGGACGAGTGGACGTCCGGGCGGCGAAGCGATGCGATCGGCCGCGCGGCCGCCGCGTATCTGGCGCGGCGACGCTATGGATACTCGTCGACGGAAATTGCGCGGGTGCTAGGATACCGTGGCCCTAGCAGCGTTGGGGCGGCCGTGGCCCGCATCGAAGCGGCCGGGAAGGAGGTTGACGCGACCCTTGCCAAGCTGCAGAAACAACTCACTAATGGCTAACGTAGGTGTGACCCCATACTTTCCGCAAAGACCAAGCTTGCGGCAAAATAACGGCTTTGGGCCAGTCCGGGGGCGGTATTCCCGTGGCGACACCAGCGTGGGGCGGAAGGGACGACCACCAGTGGGACGCCATACTTCAGTCACTGAATTTTCACTTCGACCAGCGTGCGAAGGATGACATGCTGGACGGCCTGCTGAAGGATCTCAAGAACCCTCTTCATGGTAAGTTCCAGGTCGGTCCGCTTTACGTCAGCTTTACTGGCACGCCTACGGGGCAAGTGGGTTGGTCTTTTCAGGCGTCGTTGGCGGGCACGGTATCGACTGGGATGGGTTCTGGGATCCAGGGGAAGTTCGTGCTAACCTACGGTCCGCCTGCTTCGCCTTCGAACGGGGCGGCCATTATAGGCGGCGGGGGCGGCGGAGGGTACCCCGGTTCGTCATTTTACCCGGGCGACAATCGCGATTATTTTAATGAAAGGTTCGACGGAAACGTGAACCACTTTCCGTGACGTATTACGTATTACATCGAGGCTTTAGAGGATTCATCCCGAATTACAGGCGGTAGTTCCATGTTAGATTGTCGATCAATTGCAACCGAGCTTCTGATGGCTGGCATCGCTTTCCTAAGCATCGAAATTGTCTCGTCCGGAACGGAATCGAGCCACGAAACTGAGGCCCAGCTTTTATACGCGGCGGGCGTCGGTGCCGCCAGGCGTGGCGACTTGGTTCCCGCGTTAGCCGATTTCGACCGGGCAATTAAGCTAGACCCAAAGGACTATCGCTATCCTTGGGCTCGCGGCAAGGTGTACTTGTTGAGCGTGCCGCCTTCGCTCGAAAAGGCGATTGCCGACTTTTCTGAGGCCCTCCGAATCCAGCCGAATTGTGTATTGGCCCTGCTGGACAGGGGGTTTGCCTATCAAAAGAAAGGAGACTGGAACAGGGCAATGCGCGACGCTGAGGAAGCGGTCAAACTTGCGCCCAAGCTTCCAGACGGCTATCACCTGCGGGCTCACGTATATCAGCAGCAAAGTAATTGGCAGCAAGCCGTGGCCGACTATAGCTGCACGATCGACCTTGACCCTAAGCGCGAAGGGCTCTATGTTACCCGGGCCGAGTGCCTTCTCGCCTGGGGGAAGCCCGAACAGGCGCGATCGACTGCCAGACGGCGATGCACTTGGACGGCCATGATGCGCGGCCGCACTGCCTGCTGGCGGAGATTCATTTCCGCCGGCAGGAAGAGGCCTCGGCGCTTGCTGAACTGAAAGCGGCAATCGACGCGGATCCGAAGTGTACCCAAGCCTATTACATGCGGGCCAAATACTATCATGAGCGGTGGCAGTTCGACAAGGCCATAAGCGACTGTACTGCCCTCTTGAAGCTGCAGCCGAAACGCCCGGAATGGCTTGTCGCTAGGGGAGCCTCGTACCTCGGGAAGGACGACTATGGCTCTGCGGAGCGGGACGCGGACGAAGCGATCCGCCAGTCGCCCGCCTCGCGCGAGAGCCTACGTCGTCCCGCGGATGCTCGGCGCCATCAAGCGATGCTCAGCGCTCGCGGTGCAGGATTACTCGCGGGCCATCGCGCTCGGCGACACGTGGGAAGAATCGTTCGTTGGCCGTGGGGCCGCCTACCTGGCGATGAATGACCTTGCAAAGGCCCGGGCCGATTGCCAGGAAGCGATCCGCCGAGCACCTAAGGACGGGGCCCCTCACTATATTCTCGCAGACGTCTGCGGGAAGGAGGGGACGGCGCGGTCGCGGCTTCGCGAACTCGAACTCGCCATCGAGCTGACGCCAACAAACGCCGACTATTATGTCGCCCGCGCGGACGCCTACCTGGGCAAGGGCGACCGCCGGGCGCGCCATCAGGGATCTCTCCAGTGCCCTGAAACTGGGGCCCAGCGTCATCGCGTATCGGGGGCGGGCCGACTTGTTCAAAGAAACGGGCAACCTGGACGCGTCGATCGACGACCTTACGGCCGCCCTGAAGCTGGACCCGAAGTGCTTGGAAGCTTATTGCGCGCGTGGGATGGCTTTCCAACTGAGAGGGGTTGGGCGGCAGCGAACCGATGTTGACGTTTTCTCGGAGCGGCCTGAGCCCCGACACGCGGCGCAACCTGGAACGGGCCGTGGCCGACTATACCGCCGCCATACGACTCAAGCCTTCGGAGGGCGAGACCTATTGCGCCGGCGGATGGCTTGGCTCTCGCTGGGTTTCATCGAAAAATCGCTGCAGGACATGAACCGAGCCATCAGCATCGCGCCGATCGCGGGCATTCTATGTGTTCCGAGCTAAGGTTTACCAGTCGGATGCCGATTGCGGGAAGGCGTTGGCGGACGCGAACGAAGCAATTCGCCGGGATCCCAAAGACATTGAGGGGTACAAATGTCGTGGTATTGCGTACGGCTCGTTGGGAGATTTCGACGGGGCCGTCAAGGCATTCAGCGACGCCATTCGGCTGAAACCGGAAGCTGCCGAATTTCGCACTGCTCGCGGCCATGCTTACTTGCTGCGCGGCGACCTCGACAAGGCCATTGCCGATCACAACGAGGCAATCCGTCTCAGCCCGCGAGGGGCGTCAGCCTACGACGCGCGGGCGGCGGCTTGGCGGAGGGCGCGGGAATTCTCCAAGCCCTGGCCGATTCTTCCGAGGCCAGGCTCGATCCGCTTGAACCCAGCTACTATCCAAATCGCCCAAACGCTTATGCGCGCTGGGCCAGCGGCCTGCGGCTGAAGCCGACTGTGACACGGCCGATAGGCTTGCACAAAGGAACCCGCAGATAGAGCTCAAGTAGTTAGCAAGTTCGCTGGAAGTCGTCAGCACCCCAGTGTTGGATCGGCCTGTGCCGGGTTGGCCCCTGTCAACCGCCCATGCCGCCATCGGGTTATCGGATATGCATCGCGAGCTTCTTCCAGGCGCGGTTTACGAGGAGTTGGCCGTGGCCCGAAAGACGACTGCCCACCGCTTGCAGTGGAAGACGCCCGCCAATTGTTGCCCGTGGCAAGATTCTCACCAGGTCCTGACCGCTACGCTTGCCACGCCCGCACGGCTGTTAACAATTGTTAACAACCGCCCGCGAGGCCTCCCGGCATCTTGCCCTGCCCCAGCCCCTACGGCCACCCCAGCCCTCGATCGGAGAGCCAGAAGGGCCTGGGCGATCGGCGGGAGGATGCAGAGGTCGGGCGTGAGGCGGAGGTGGCGGATTGAGGCGATGGTCATGGATAATCGACCTTGCAGTTCGGCAGAGCCTGCTGGAGTTTCTTCACGCCTTCCTCAGTAACCTTGGTGAGGCGGAGATTTAGCTTTTGGAGCGAGCTCAGTCCTTGAAGATTCTGCAGTCCGGCGTCCGTGATTCTGCTTGGAACGGTAGGAATTGAATTTGTGAAACCCATCGATGCAAAAATGCTTGCGGCCAAGAACGCCGGTCTTAAGATATGTTCCGGGATGATCGTTGGCATGGGGGAGAAGCATGCGGACATTATTGACGTGGCCAAACGTTTGCGGGCGCTTGAGGCCGAGGCTATTCCGGTTAACTTTTTTTTACCCATCGCCGGCGGTGGACTTTTGTCTCAAGAGCCGGAGTTGACCCCGGATTTTATTTTAAGGGTTTTGTGTTTGTTTAGATTTTTAAACCCTTCGGCGGAAATCCGGATAGCCGCTGGACGGGAGTTATATTTGCGGTCTTTGGAAGTGATGGCTTTGTATCCGGCGAATTCTTTGTTTTTGCAAGGGTATTTAAATGCTAAAGGCAGCAGCAATGAGCAGACGTTACGCATGATTCAAGATGCGGGTTTTGTGATAAAATCGGAAATTAATTTAGATGAACTGTTAAAAACAGGGGATAAAGTAGAATTAAAAGGCTTGAAAGAATTGCGGCCTGCTATTTAGAGGGAGATTAAACATGGAAAATCTTATTATCATCGGTTCCGGTCCTGCGGCACATACAGCGGCTATTTATGCGGCCCGCGCCAGATTAAATCCTTTGATGTTTGAAGGGATGTTTGCCGCCGGTGTGTCTGCGGGGGGTCAGTTGACAACTACGACCGAGGTGGAAAATTATCCTGGCTTTATAGAAATTTCCGGGCAGGATTTAATGGCTAAAATGCGCGAGCAGTCCTTGCATTGCGGGGCGCGCATCCTTACCGAAACTGTGGACAGGGTGGATCTTTCCAAAAGACCTTTTAAAGTATGGGTTGCCGGACAGGCATATGAGGCCCAGGCTTTAATCATTGCCACGGGGGCCACGGCCAAACGCATGCATTTGCCCGGAGAGGACAATCTATGGCAGAAAGGTATTTCCGCTTGCGCGGTTTGCGATGGCGCGCTGCCGTTTTTTCGCAATAAAGTGTTGGCTGTGGTAGGGGGAGGAGATTCGGCGGTGGAGGAGGCGACTTATTTAACCAAGTTTGCCTCTAAGGTGCTGATGATTGTGCGTCGTGACCTGTTGCGCGCCTCCAAGGTGATGCAGGAACGCGTCAAAGAATAATCCCAAGATTGAAATTGTGTTTAACACCCTTCCGTTGGAAGTTTTGGGAAAGACATCGGTGACAGGCCTTAAAGTGCAGAATAGTAAGACTAATAGCCAGAGTGTTTTGGATATCGGCGGTCTTTTTTATTCCATTGGACATTTGCCTAATACGTTTTTTTAGAAGGCCAGCTGGAATTAGACGAGACAGGCTATATCAAAACTAAGCCAGGCACGACAAAGACAAGTGTCGAGGGCGTATTTGCCGCCGGGGATGTGCAGGATAAAGTGTATCGTCAAGCGGTAGTTTCCGCAGGGACAGGCTGCATGGCCGCCTTGGACGCGGAACATTTTTTATAATTTGATATTTTTGTTTTTTGATTTGAAATAACCCGACCTTTCCGTTAATATAATTTTGCTACATTTTTCAGACAAGATTTTTTCGGACATTTATTTTTCCCCATGACAATCAATTTTAAAAACAAAACATTGCAGGAATATTTGGACCAGCTTTCACGACGTCGAGCCTGTGCCCGGCGGCGGTTCGGCGGCGGCTTTGACCGGGGCTTTGGCCGTGGGTTTGATTTCTATGGTGGCCAACTATTCCCTCGGCCGCAAAACCAATACCAAAGCCGTCCAGCACCGTTTGGCCAAAATTTTGAAGGCCAGCGAATCACTACGCCGAAGGCTTTTGGAATTGACCAGCCTGGATAGTCGAAGCGTATTTAAATGTTTGCCAAGCCCGCAGTTTAGATAAAAAATCCCAAAGGCAGGCGGCCAAAGAAGCCCTGGCCGTGCCGCTGGAGGTCTGTAAACTTTGTCACAAAGCGATTTTATTAACGCCGTTCCTGGCTGAAAAAGGCAATCCGTATCTTCTTTCGGATGTTGAGGTCGCTCTCGAACTTTTGATGGCGGCTTTTTATGGCGCCAGGATCATGGTGAGGATAAACTCGTGAGCGCACAGATTCTCGATGGTAAATTATTGGCCTTCCGCCTTAAAGAACGGTTAGCCGCAGAAATCAAAGCCCTCAAAGATGCCTCCAAAGAGGTTCCTCGTATTGTCAGCATCATCGTGGGCAATGATCCGGCGAGTTTTTCCTATGCGGCTTCACAACAAAAGACGGCCACAGAACTAGGCATTCATTACGCATTGCAAACTTTTAAGGCGGAGAGTTCGAAAGAGGATGTGCTGACTTTGATTGGCGATTTAAACAGGATAAGTCATGTCCATGGCATTATCGTCAATAAGCCGTTGCCTGCAAACATGGATTTTAAAACCCTCATCAATGCCATTGACGCCAACAAAGACATTGAAGGCATGAATTTGACTAATTTAGGGCATTTATTTTTGGGAGATGCCAGGATTTTTCCCTGCACGCCGCGAGCTGTGATGGAATTGTTGAAATCTTCCGGAGTTAATTTAAAAGGTAAATGCGCGGTGGTGATCGGCCGTTCTGAAATTGTAGGTAAACCTGTGAGCTTGTTGTTGCTCAAGGAAGATATGACGGTCACGATTTGTCACTCCAAAACCCATGATTTGCCGGGGCTAGTGGCTCGTGCGGATGTGGTGGTGGCGGCCCTAGGGCAACCTTTGTTTGTCAAGGGGCAATGGATCAAGGATGGGGCCATTGTTATTGATGTAGGCATCAATCAAGTGGGTGGTAAGATCGTCGGGGATGTGGATTTTCCCTCTGCCAAAGACAAAGCGGCTTATATTTCGCCCGTGCCCGGAGGGGTTGGGCCGCTGACGTCTGTCATACTCATGAATAACGCCCTTGAAGCTTTTAAAATTCAACATGCCGTTTAATTGTGACCGACTTCTAGTGGTCGGTAGGGGACCATGAAAACTCTTGTCGTTGGAAATTCTTTGGATGTCTTTCCCATCATGGGAAATATTTTAAGCCAAAACAAAGAAGAACAAGTGACTTTGTTTGCCCCCGAAGGGGTTTTGCCCTATGACCGCAGCAGCCTTCCTGCATTGGCGGCAGGGACTGTTAAAGAAGCGGAGCTTTATCAGACAGCGGAAGTTTTTTTGGCCACTGCCCGTCCTGTGGTTGTCACCTCAGAGGTGTTGGCGCGTGTCAGTGTGCGGCGCAAATATCTGACCACCGAGAAAAAGACTCAGATTAGCTATGACCGCCTGGTCGTGGTGGACACCGGGAATATCATTTTGCCTCCGGTTAAAGGCCATCAAAAAACAGGCGTTTTTGATTGCTGGCGCCTGTCTTCGGTTAAAGCGATGCTCCACTATTTACTGTTGTCTGACACGGTAACGGTGGTGGCTTCCAACATACAGGGCTTGAACATGGCGTGTGCTTTAAGCTTGCTTAAAAAAGAAGTCACCGTTGTATCCGCAGGAGCAGGGCTTTTAGGTGATATCTTTGACGAGGAAACCGGGCTTTTGCTCAAACAAATTTTAGAGGGCGGCCAGATACGTGTTTTTAATGATAATGCGGTTGAGGAAATTTTAGGCGATGCGGAAGTTAAGGCGGTTAAATTACAGTCAGGCAAGGTGCTGGCCAGTGACGCCGTTATTTTTGATGAAGCTCAGGTGGACCTGCGCGTGCTTTCAGAACCTACATTGACCGACCCGGACCAGATCGTCCTTCAGCGAGTTTGAAATCCCCTTGTATTGCCTTTTGGGCCCGTCCATTTCGGCCTCGACGTGCTCGACGGATTTTATGCCGGATATACCCAAATGCCCGAAGGCGGACGGGAATATTTAAAATTCGACGGCCCTCAAAATATCTACAAGAAAATGTATGTCCGCGACGATCACATAGCAGGGTTAGTGGTCTTTAACGCGCCCCGGGACCAAGAACGTCTCTGGGAGATATACCAGCGTCAAGAGAATATTGCCGGTCATGAAGAAGAAATCCTCTAATCGCGTTTTACTCATCGATGCTCACGGCCTTTGTTACCGGGCCTTTTACGCCGTTAAAGCCCTGAAGAATTCCAAAAATCAGCCGACCAATGCGGTTTTCGGTTTCTGCAATATTTTGCGCAAGTTGCTGTCTGATTGTCATCCGACACATGTGGCGGTTTGTTTTGACACAGGTCGACAAACCTATCGTCAGAAGAAATTCGCCGATTATAAAATACAGCGGCAAGCCATGCCGGATGATTTAGTCACCCAAATTCAAGTTATCCGCAAAATCATCAGCGCTTATGGTTTTCCGATTTTTGAATGGGAAGGTTTTGAGGCAGATGATGTCATGGCGACTTTAAGTTTGCGCCTGGCCCAAAAAGATGTAGAGGTGTTGATTGCGACCGACGATAAAGACATGTTCCAATTAGTGGGAGGTCACATCAAACTCTACAGCCCCCGCGACCAAAAGATGATTGATACCCCGGACGTGGTGGCAAAATTCGGGGTAAGTCCCGGACAAATCACGGATTATATTGCTTTGGCCGGGGATGCCTCTGATCATATCCCGGGTGTTAAGGGTATCGGTGAGGTGGGGGCACGTAAACTTTTGGAAGAGTTTAAATCTTTGGAAGGCATTTATCAGCATGTGGATAAAGTTAGCCCCCAGCGGGTGCGGGAAAAATTGATCGCCGGACATGCGGATGCTTTTTTAAGCAAGGAATTGGCCACCTTGGAGGCCCAAGTGCCTCTGGATGCGGGTTTAGATGATTTGGTTTTCCCCCAGCCTGACCGGGATAAGTTGTTCGCTCTTTTTAATGAACTGGAATTTCGTAAATTCGCCCAGGAATACGCGCCTGCTGATGCGGTGTTAACCGAGCCCCAGACAGATTTGAAAACCTGGGTGGATGGCCGTGACGATGACGGGAAACCCGTTTGTATAGCCTATGATTTAAAGTCACGGCTGAAAGAGGGACAACTGAGCAGGGAGGACTTAAAAACAAAGGTTTTTGATGTCTATTTAGCCGATTATTTATTGTCCGGCGGGCAGGGGCAATATCAGATGCCTGTTTTAAGGGCTACGCCTGAGGGCATGCGTGAATTGTATAGCATGCAAAAGAAATTACTCAAAGAGCAAAATCTGGAGTTCCTTTTTTATGATGTGGAAATGCCTTTAGCTCGTGTGCTTTTTGATATGGAAGTCGACGGTGTAAGGTTGGACGTGGCGGTGCTTGGTGATTTATCCAAAGAATGTCAAACTAAAATGACCGCATTAGAAGAGTCTTTATTTAAAATGGCAGGGACGCCTTTTAATCTCAATTCACCCAAACAATTAAGCGAGATTTTATTCGAACGCCTCAAATTGCCGGTCATTAAAAAGATAAAAACCGGATTTTCGACGAATGAGGAAGTTTTGACCCGTCTTTCTGATCGTCACCCTTTACCGGCCTTGATTTTGGAATACCGGCAGATGGCCAAATTAAAGTCGACCTATATTGATGCTTTGCCGACGATGGTTGATCCTGAGAATCAACGGCTCCACGCGAGGTTTAATCAGACCGGGGCTGAAACCGGACGCTTGAGTTCCAATAATCCTAATTTGCAGAACATTCCTATACGCACGGATTTCGGCCAGCGCATCCGCAAAGCCTTTGTCCCGTTTGCGCAAGGGCATGTATTGTTGTCCGCTGACTATTCCCAGATTGAGTTGAGGATTTTGGCGCATTTAGCCGGGGATGAACATTTAAAAAAGGCGTGTCAAGGCGAGGGTGACATCCACCGTTATACGGCGTCCTTGATGTTTGACATTCCGGAAAGTCAAGTGGACGAAAAAATGCGTTATGCGGCTAAAAGGATTAATTTTGGGATCGTTTACGGCATGAGTGCTTTTGGTTTGGCCAAGGATTTAAATGTGGCGCATGGTGAGGCCCAGGATTTTATCGATAAATATTTTTTGCGTTATCCTAAGGTGCGCAAGTTTCTGGATGGGGAAATCCGGAAAGCCCGTGATTTGGGCTATGTGACAACGCTTTTTGGCCGCCGTCGCTATTTGCCCGATATCCATAATCGTAATTTGGGCCTAAGACAGTTTGCCGAGCGCCAGGCCATCAATGCCCCTATGCAGGGCACGGCCGCGGACCTGATTAAGATCGCCATGGTTCGTATCAGTCACAAGATAGCTGAAAAGAAGTTATCTGCGAAGATGATTATGACGGTCCATGATGAACTGGTGTTCGATGTGCCTCGCGCAGAGTTAACAACAATGGCGGCATTAGCGCGTCAAGAGATGGAAGGGGCCATGGATTTATCGGTGCCGATGAAGGTGTCTCTCAAAGCAGGGCCCAATTGGCTCGATATGGACAAGATATGAAAATCGTATTTTGCGCTTCTGAAATCATTCCGTTTGCCAAGACCGGCGGTCTGGCCGATGTGTGCGGCACGCTGCCTGTCGCCTTAGAGAAATTAGGCCATGAGCTTGTCATTATCACCCCGCGGTATAAAACCTCCAGTATTCAGATCCCTTCACCTGTGGTGCGTGTCGGTGAGAATGTGCGGGTTTGTTTCGTCGAGCATAATCAATATTTCGGCAGGGAAGGTTTGTATGGGGAGGCAGGCAGGGAATATCAGGACAACCTGGAGCGTTTTGCTTTCTTTTGTCACAAAAGTTTTCAGGTTTTAAAAGACATAGATTTTGCACCCGACATTATTCATTGCCATGACTGGCATACGGCGTTGATCCCTGTATTGCTTAAAATGAATTATCAAAAAGACCCCTTTTTTAAAAATACCCGTTCGGTGCTGACGATCCACAATTTGGCGTATCAGGGTGTTTTTCCTAAGAACCTGTATGGGAAATTAGGTATTGATGCCAACGTGTTTCATACGCAGGGTCTGGAGTTTTACGATCAGGTCAACATCCTTAAAGGCGGGATTATTTTTGCGGATGCGATCACCACGGTTTCTCCCCAATATGCGAAAGACATACAGACGCCGGAGTTAGGCTGTTCGCTTCAAGGTGTTTTGCGCAATCGCGGTGCGGATATTTACGGCATTCTTAACGGTCTTGATTATGAGGCCTGGAACCCTAAGGACGATCCTTTCTTGGACTTTCCTTATGGCCCGGCTGAGGCTTCCCAGCTTAAAGAGCAGAATAAGCTGGTGCTACAGACGGCCCTGGATTTACCTTTGAAAGAAAGAGTGCCGGTTTTTAGTTTTGTGGGCAGGCTTTGCGCTCAAAAGGGTTTGGATATGATTATTGAGGTTATTGATACTATCGTTGAGGCAGGAGGCCAGATCATCCTGACAGGAGTGGGGGACAGAAAATATTATCGTATGATTGACGACGCGGCCCAACGCCATCCGCAGCATGTGGGCCGATATTTAAAATTTGAGGAACGCATCGCGCATAAAGTGTATGCCTCTGCGGATTTCTTTTTAATGCCTTCCATATATGAGCCCTGCGGTTTGGGGCAGATGATTGCTTTGCGTTATGGCGCTATTCCTATTGTGTATAAAACCGGAGGTCTGGCGGATACTATTCATTTATATGATCCCATTCATAAGACCGGCAATGGTTTTTTGTTTACCGCATATACCAAAGAAGCTTTTAGGGAGGCGGTAAGGGAAGCCTTAAAAGTTTATGCGCATAAAGCCCAGATGGAAGACTTGATGGATCAGGCGTTACATTATCGTTTCACTTGGGAAAAATCCGCCAAGGATTATGAGAGGGTTTATCAGCAATGTCTGTCATAATAGGGATTTCAGGCGGCTTAGGCAGCGGCAAATCAACGGTGGCAGGGATGTTCGCCAAGCGGGGGATACGTGTCATTGATGCGGATGCCGTCACCCGTGACTTATTGGCTCCAGGGAAAAAATGTGTAAAAAAAGTGGCAAAAATTTTTCCAGGTGTTATACTATACGCAAATAGGGTTAATCGTTCCCAACTGGCTAAGATTGTTTTTAGTAATCCGCGTGAATTAAAGAAACTCACCGACATTCTTTATCCTGAGGCTCTCAAAGTAGTTAAAAGTCAGATTTCCCAATATAAGCATGAACCGTTAATCGTCTTAGATGTACCTCTTTTATTTGAATCCGGATGGGATAAAATCACAGATACAACCATTGTGGTGGTGGCCACTCGCCGCCAGCAGATTGAGCGCGCCCAAAAACGTTTGGGGTTGACACAAGCTCAAGCTGTGCGCCGCTTGAAGAACCAGATGCCTATGAAGGAAAAATGTAACTTGGCGGACATGATTATTGATAACCGCCGTGACCTTCAAGAGACGCGCCAACAAGTCAATGCGATTATAGATAGATTACGAAAAAGAAAGTGAGCTGTAAATATTGTCATTCCCGCATGTTTTAAGCGGGAATCAATTCAAGGAGAAGGACACATGAGCAGGACAGAAACAAAACCGGAAAAAGATGATCTTAAAGAAAACGGAAACGGCGATTATAAACCGGCCAACCCTTCGGGTAAGACGGTCCATATAGAAGAGTTAAAAGACATGAAGATGACGGAGTTGACCAAGCTCGCCCATGATATGGACATCCAGGGGGCTTCCGCCATGAAAAAACAGGATTTGATGTTTAAAATCCTACAGGTCCAGGCGGAAAAAGAAGGGTTGATGTTCGGCGAAGGGACCTTAGAGATCCTCTCGGAAGGTTTTGGGTTTTTGAGAAGCGCTAAATACAATTATCTGCCTTGTCCTGATGACATTTATATTTCGCCTTCCCAAATCCGCCGTTTTGATCTGAAAACCGGGGACACCGTTTCCGGTCAAATCCGTCCGCCTAAAGAAGGGGAGAAATATTTTGCTCTGTTGAAGGTGGAAGCGGTCAATTTTGAGAATCCGGAAAAATGTAAAGATAAGATTTTCTTTGATAATTTAACACCGCTGTATCCTAAATCACGGTTAAATCTGGAAACGACCCAACAAGAAGTTTCCACCCGCATTATTAATTTGTTGACGCCTATCGGCAAGGGCCAGCGCGCTTTGATTGTGGCGCCGCCGTATAGCGGCAAGACCGTGCTCATGCAAAAAATGGCCAATGCTATTGTGCATAATCACCCGGAAGTGATTTTGATCGTGCTGTTGATTGATGAGCGGCCCGAAGAAGTGACGGACATGCAAAGAAGTGTTAAGGGTGAAGTCATTGCCTCGACCTTTGATGAACCGGCGGAACGTCATGTGCAGATTGCCGAAGTGGTGATTGAGAAAGCCAAACGCCTGGTTGAGCATAAACGTGACGTGGTTATTTTACTTGATAGCATTACTCGTCTCGCCCGTGCGTATAATACCGTAGTCCCGCATTCCGGTAAAATTCTTTCCGGCGGCGTGGATTCCAATGCCTTGCATAAACCCAAACGTTTCTTTGGTGCGGCCCGTAATATAGAAGAAGGCGGTTCTTTGACGATTATTGCCACGTCTCTGGTCGATACCGGAAGCCGCATGGATGAAGTCATTTTTGAGGAGTTTAAAGGGACAGGCAACATGGAATTACAGCTTGACCGCAACCTCTTCCAGCGCCGCATTTATCCGGCCATTGACCTGAAGCGCTCCAATACCCGTCATGAGGAGTTATTAGTTCCGGAAAGCGATTTACAACGCGCCTGGCTTTTGCGCAAGGCCTTTAATGACCTTAATTCCGCGGAGGCGATGGAGCTGTTGATTGAAAAAATATCCAAATTCAAGACCAATGCAGATTTCTTGCAAAATATGAATAAATAGTGTAGTATGTCACCTTATTTTTAATAAGGAGAGCAATTTATGAAAGCCGATATTCATCCTAATTACGAAGCCGCCATGATTACGTGCGCCTGCGGGAATGTTATTCATACACGCGGAACCAAGAAATTAGTTCGTGTGGAAATCTGTTCCCAATGCCATCCGTTTTTCACCGGTGCCAAAAAATTTGTGGACACGGCTGGTCGTATTGAACGTTTTAACAAGCGTTATGCTAAGACCAAATGACGAAGCAAAGTTGGTCAAGGCCCAAGAGCGTTTCCATGAGCTTGAAGGTCTTTTAGCTGACGAGAAGGTTGTATCCGACCAGAACCAATACGGCAAGCTGGCCAAAGAATTTTCCAATCTCTCCGGTCTTATAGAGCGTTTTCGTGCTTACCAGAAGATCTCCACTCAAATCCGCGAGTTACAGAATATTTTAAAAAGCAAACACGACGCCGATTTTAAAGAGCTTGCCCAAAGCGAGCTTCTGGATTTGCAGTCTCAATTGGAAACCCATGCCCTGGAACTAACGAATTATTTAGACCCTTCCAAAAATGAACCGGACCGGGACATTATTATTGAAATCCGGGCTGGGACCGGCGGCCTGGAAGCGAGCCTTTTTGCCGGGGATTTATACCGGATGTATACCAAGTACGCAGACCTTAAAGGCTGGGAGCTGGAGTTGATGTCGTATGTGACTACTGAAGCCGGCGGTGTTAAGGAAGTGGTGTTTTCTTTAAGCGGGAAGGAATGTTCCAAACGCCTGAAATGGGAAAGCGGGATCCATCGGGTGCAGCGCGTACCTACGACCGAGGCCTCCGGGCGTATCCATACATCCGCTGTGACGGTCGCTATTTTATTTGAACCTGAAGAAATCGATTTGGAAATTAATCCTAAAGATTTGAAAATTGATGTGTATCGTTCTTCCGGTCCCGGAGGGCAAAGCGTTAATACGACGGATTCGGCGGTACGCATCACGCATTTACCGACAGGGACAGTCGTGGTCTGCCAGGATGAGCGCTCCCAGCTTAAAAATCGCGCCAAGGCCATGCGTATTTTGCGTGCCCGTATTTTGGACCATAAAGAGCAGGAAGCTTTTCAAAAAGAAGCGGCCCTGCGCAAGTCCCAAGTGGGTTCCGGCGATCGCAGTGAAAAAATCCGCACGTATAATTTCCCCGACAGGCGCGTGACAGATCACCGCATCGGATTTACCAGCCATCAGCTGGAGGCGATCCTCAACGGTGATATGGATGAATTGACCAATGCCCTGATAGCGGCTGAAAAGGAACTCAAAGAGCAGGCGCAGATCAACTAACCCCTTTTGTTGGACCGTTTCCACTTGGGGCCTAGAAAAATATAGAGTTACGATGGAAGTGTCCCCATTACTATATGTCCGAAGACGAAATTATCCTCACACATATCTTGCAATGCCGCGCCATTGATTTGGTCCTGAATAAGCCTGTATTAACCTCTGCCCAACAAAAACAATTTGAAGAGTACAAAGCCCGCCGTCAGGCCGGAGAGCCTTTGCAGTATATTTTGGGTACGTGCAATTTTATGGGCTTGGAGCTTAAGGTCAACCCATCAGTCTTGATTCCAAGGCCTGAGACCGAGCAGTTGGTTGACGCGGCGCTTAAATATTTTAAGGGCGGGAGGGCTTTGGATTTAGGCACAGGCTCAGGCAATATGGCGATTGCCTTGGCCAAATTTGTCCCGCAATCGCACATAATCAGCGTTGATGTTTCGGCCCAGGCACTCCAAGTCGCCCGAGCCAATGCCCGACAGCATGGGGTTGAGGATCGTATTGAATTCGTTCAGAAAGATTTCAATGAATACTTAGCATCATCGGGGAAGGATACCTTCGACCTAATCATTTCCAATCCGCCGTATATTCCCACAGACCAGTTGAGTCAACTGCCGCGGGATGTGCAAAAAGAACCTGCCATGGCTTTAGATGGCAGAGAGGATGGCTTGAATTTTTACCGGATTATTATAAAATATACTCCCTACTTGCTAAGTGGGCACGGTTGCCTTATGATGGAGTTTGGCGACGGACAAGCAGGACCCATCCAAAAGCTTATTGGAAGTCAGAATATTTTTTCAGGTATAGAGATTATTCAAGATTTGGCAGGACGGGACAGGATTATCAGGGCTGTTGTATAAGGAGAGTATTCATGGAAAAGTTTATTATTGAAGGCGGCAGGCCCCTTAAGGGGGAAATCAAAGTCAGCGGCTCCAAAAACGCGACCTTACCGATTTTAGCGGCGACGCTATTGACTGACGGCGTTTGTGAAATCCGTAATATCCCTAAATTGCGTGATATTTTAACCATGTGCAAATTGTTGCGCTCATTAGGCAAGACAGTTGAAATAGGTAATAATAAAGTGACCATTTCCGGCAGCACTAATAATCATGTGGCGGATTATAAATTGGTATCAACCATGCGCGGTTCTTTTTGCGTCCTGGGACCTTTGCTGGCCAAATTAGGACACGCCAAGGTGTCTATGCCCGGCGGTTGCGTGATTGGTGTGCGGCCGATTGATTTACATATGAAGGGTATTATGGCTTTGGGAGTCAAGGCGGATTTTGAAGGGGGTTATGTGTTAGCCCGGGCGCACAAGCTTAAAGGCGCCCAAATGTATTTAGGCGGCACCTTTGGCTCGTCGGTCTTGGCGACTGCCAATGTGATGATGGCGGCGAGTTTAGCTTATGGGGAGACGATCATTGAGTCTGCGGCCTGTGAACCTGAAATCGAAGATTTGGGGAATTTTTTAAGTGCTATGGGTGCCAAGATTCAAGGGCAAGGCACTCCTCGGATTGTGATCAATGGGGTGCGTAAATTAAATGGGACCGGCTATAAAATGGGTTCTGACCGTATTGAAGCCGGGACATTCCTGCTGCTGGCGGCCGCGGCAAAAGCGGATATTTTAGTCAAAGATGCGCATTATAATCATCTGTTGGCGTTAATTGATAAATTACATTCTATCGGAGTCCAGGTGCATAAAGATGGGGCGGATATACGCGTCAAATGCAAGAAAACGTTGCATCCTGCCAATATTGTCACTCATCCTCATCCGGGTTTTCCGACGGATTTGCAGGCCCAATATATGGCTTTGATGGCGATCACGCCGGGGGTGAGTATCATTACCGACCGGGTTTTTCCGGACCGTTTTATGCATATTGCCGAGCTTAACCGTATGGGCGCTCAGATTCGCCGGGATGCCGGTGTTGCCATTGTTGAGGGGATCAAACGTTTATACGGAGCCCCGGTCATGGCTTCCGACCTGCGGGCTTCGGCGGCCTTAGTCATCGCAGGGCTGGTGGCACAGGGCAAAACTGAAATTTACCGTATTTATCATTTAGACCGCGGTTATGAAAATCTCGACGGAAAGTTAACGGGTATTGGCGCCAAAGTTTATAGAGAGAAAGAGTGAGGAGCGCCTTAATAGCAAAGCCGAGCCAGGCCCCGCTATAGTAGAGATTGCTGCACGGAGATTTTATGATTTTAATAATCGATAATTACGATTCATTTACCTACAACCTTGTGCAGTATCTCGGCTCGCTTAAGGCCCAGGTCAAAGTCTTTCGCAATGATGCGTTGACTGTCGATCGTATCCGCAAGATGAAGCCTCAAAAAATCGTCATTTCTCCGGGGCCGGGTCGCCCGGAAGATGCGGGCATCTCGGTGGATATTATCAAAGAATTGGGGCCTGACATCCCCCTCTTGGGTGTCTGTTTGGGGCATCAGGCGATTGGCTATGCCTTTGGCGGCAAGATTATAAGTGCCAAACGTCTGATGCATGGTAAGACATCCATGATCAAACACAATGGTCGGGGGATTTTTGCCAATCTACCCAACCCCTTTGAAGCCACCCGTTATCATTCTTTAGTCATTGACGCTCGGCATGTGCCACAGGACCTTGACATTACAGCTAAAAGCACTGACGACAGAGAAATCATGGGCGTGCAACATAAAACCTATCCGATCTACGGCGTACAGTTTCATCCGGAGTCGATTTTGACTAAACAAGGCATCAACATCCTCAGGAATTTCCTTCAACTATGATGCGCGATTATATTAAACAAATACGGCAGGGAGAGAACCTTGAGCCGGACGAAATCACTGTTGTCATGGAGCTGATTATGTCGGGCCAAGTGCCTTTAGAGGATATTAAGGATTTTCTCTCACAGCTCAATAAAAAAGGGCCGACGATCGAGGAGATCACCGCCTCTGCCTTGATCATGCGCAAATTTGTGATACCGGTTAAAACCCGTCACGAAGTTATTCTGGATGTCGTCGGTACCGGTGGGGACCATAAAAATACTTTTAATATATCGACGGTAACGGCCATTGTTGTCGCGGCCTGCGGGGTGGTGGTGGCCAAACACGGCAACCGCCGTGTTTCCAGCCTCTGCGGCAGCGCGGATGTGTTGGAAGCGTTGGGCATTCAATGTGAATATGGAAGAAAAGTATTTAAGCGAATCTTTGGACACCATTGGCTTGGCTTTTTTATTTGCCCAGCGTTTGCATCCGGCCATGAAAAATGTCGCCGGCGCCCGCCAGGAGCTGGGGGTCAAAACTATTTTTAATATATTAGGGCCATTGACTAACCCGGCGCGGGCCACCCACCAGATCATGGGGGTATACAGCCGTGAATTAGTCGAACCCATGGCCCAGGTGTTGAAAAATTTAGGGCTCAAACGCGCTTTGGTGGTGCATGGCAATGACGGCTTGGATGAAATTACCATCACGGATAAAACTTTTGTCAGCGAATTTAACGGGCTGGACATTATCAGCTATGATATCGATCCTGATGAATTGGGTATAGCCCGTGCGCGTATAGAGGATTTGGCAGGCGGCAACGCCTTAGAGAATGCCGCCATTGTACACAAAATTCTAAAAGGCGAGAGGGGGCCTAAGCGCGATATCGTCATCGTCAATGCCGCGTATGCGCTTTATATGACCCGGGTGGTGGATACTTTAAAGCAGGGTATGCGTATGGCAGAGCATGCCATTGATTCCAAACGGGCCTTGCACAAACTGGAAGAATTAAAGGAGTTTACTAACCGTGTCCGGTGATTTTTTAAAAACTATAGCCCGATATAAGTTGGAGCAACTGGCTGCTAAAAAGGCGTATTATGAGAATTTGAAAAAGAACATGAAGCCCTCATCCCAACGGCGTTATGAAGTTTTCAAAAAAGCCATATCTAAACCCGGGGGGATCAATTTAATCGCCGAGATCAAAAAAGCGTCGCCCTCCGCCGGGTTGATCCGTGAAGATTTTAACGCGGCAAAAATCGCTAAGGTTTATCTGAAAAATAATGCCGCGGCCATTTCGGTGGTGACCGAAGATAAATATTTTTTAGGAAAATTGGCTTATTTAAAACAGGTCAGCGAGAATTGCCAAGTCCCGGTCTTGATGAAAGATTTTATTGTGCATGAATATCAGATTTATGAAGGGCTTTTTTACGGAGCATCGGCGGTGCTTTTGATTGTGAGCATGTTACGACAAAGTCAGTTGCGCCAATTAATGGGGGTGGCACACACCTTGGGGCTGGACTCTCTGGTAGAAGTGCACAATCAAGCAGAAATCGATCGTGCTGTTTTAGCCGGGGCCAAAATCATAGGGGTCAATAACCGCAATCTGCAAACGCTTAAGGTCGATTTAAATAATTGTTTGGGCCTCATCCCGCGCATCCCCAAGGGGATTATTATTGTGGCGGAAAGCGGTCTTAAAACACATGAGGATGTGCAAAGAGTACAAGAGGCAGGGGCCCATGCCGTGTTCATGGGAGAAGTTTTCATGCGCTCTATGGATATCGGCGCAAAAATAAAGGAAGTGATGTATGGTACGCGTTAAAATTTGTGGTATCACCAACGACATTGATGCCTTAAAAGCGGCCCGCATAGGCGCATGGGCCTTAGGATTTATTTTTTATAAAAAAAGCCCGCGGTTTATTTCTCCGTTTAAGGCCAAGAAAATCATTGAAAGCCTGCCGCCCTTTGTGACGCCCGTCGGTGTCTTTGTCAACCACCCTGCGGGGGCGGTCAGGGACATTATCAATCACTGCGGTCTGCGCGCAGTCCAACTGCACGGGGATGAAGACCATCATTTTTGCCATAGGCTGAAAAGTTACAATGTTAAAGTCATCAAGGTCTTTCGTGTGGGTGAGAATTTTGACCCCCAAATTGTCGAGCCTTTCAAAGTGGATGCTTTTTTATTTGATACCTTTGAGCCGACCAATTACGGCGGCAGTGGAAAGACTTTTGACTGGAATATCTTAAAACAGGTCAAATCATCCTATGATGTCCCGTTTATTTTATCCGGCGGATTAAATGCACAAAATGTGATTGAGCCGGTCAACGAATTAAAACCCTATGCCGTGGATGTCAATAGCGGGGTTGAAGAATCTGTGGGGAAAAAAGACCACAAGAAAATGAAAGATTTTGTCGATATCGTCAGCTACATCAGCGGTGCCAAGGTCAAAGAGCATATTTGATGTTAACTCTAATAAACTCTAATCATCTAAAAATCATCATCCACCTAAGCGGTGAGGCCATCCGGGATTTTTTGTCTCGTGCCGATGCCGGTCAGTTTAAAGGGGAGGCCCGCGGGGCTATTGCTGCTTTTCAGGCTAATCCTGCCGATTTTTCCGACGATCAATTAGTGGTCTGGGGATCGGATTGGTCCCAAGCTATCAATCATTCGGTACGTATAGAGGTGCGTGGTAAAACCTCACAAGGGGCGGCGCAAATGGTGGCCAAAGGTATTTGGGGTCCCAAACGCGTCCAGGCTATGGCAGAGATTACTCAAAAATGCCAACAGCTCGGGGTTGGTATACATTTAAAATTGGCAGGCACATCTTCCATAGAGTTTAATGTGCAAGGGGTGGATAAGTCCGTGCCTATTCGTTTTTTGCAGGGGGCTTTTGATGATGTGCTAAAAGTCATGAATTATCAGCCGGGACCTCATATAGACGCGCGTCAAACTAAGACAGTCATTGCCGCTGATGGGGATGACACGATTTACGATGGCCCTCGGCTTGGGATTTTGCCGACTTTGGCTGAAAGTCCGGTGCGTGAGGCGCTGTGCGCGTATTTGCGTGCCGGGGGCATATTTATGCTGGTTTCCGGCAATGATCTGGAGCGTTCTTTTAAACGTCTTGTCGATGCCTTGCCTCAAGATGTTTTTTGCAGGATTTTGGTGGCAGCCAACGGCGGGGCGGAATTAGTTTTCGTGGATGCTAAGGGTAAGGCTCTTTCTGTGCCCGGTTATCGTGAGCAGGCATTGGATTTAGCTTCAGATACATCCGGCCGACATGGTTTGGACATGGTTTATATCGGAGATGATGGCTCCAAAGAAGGTAATGACTATCCGGCTTTCCAAGCTGTTGGTTTTAAGAATTCTGTGTTAGTGGCCCGTAAATTTTTGGTAGACTATGATCCCAGGCTTGAAGCCGGTTATGTCGGCGGATTATTGCAGGGCACCAAGAAATTTATAGAAGATTTTTTATCATCCCGCGTCAAGAAAACGTTTTCCCCAAAGCCGCTGTAACCCCTTGTTTTCTTAATATTTATATGTTTTACTTATAAGTAGGTGGATAAAGGAGAAGATAATCCTCATGAACCCTAAAAATTTATTTAAATATCTCCATAAAACCATAAGCATTGCGTTGATCATTGCTTTTATAGGTTCTTCTTTACCTATTCCTAAAGTCCAGGCAGGGGAAATAGTCGTGTTGGGTTTGCCGGCCCCTGGGGTCATGGTTCATTTAAGCCCGGAGTTTACTCCAGCTCATTTGGTGGGTCTGATTATTCATCATGATAATGCCATGCAATTCGACTTTTTAATTCATGAAGGGGATCAAGATTTGTCTATAAGCCGGACAGAAGAAGAGTATGCCAAGCTGATTAAATATTTTTTGGCCTCTTTAACAATTCCTGATGAAGACCAATGGGTTAACCTTTCGCCTTATGAAAAAGATCGTATTATCAAGGATGATTTGGGCAAAACCGAAATGGGCAGGGATCTTTTGGCTCAAGATTATATGCTCAAACAAATCACTTCCAGTTTGATTTATCCGGAAGATGGGTTGGGTAAGAAATTTTGGGACAAGGTCTACGAGCGTGCCTGGACTCAATATCACACGACCGATATACCGGTGAATACTTTTAACAAGGTGTGGGTTGTGCCCAATCAAGCTATTGTCTATGAAAGTGGCAATAGCGTTTATATTCTCAAAAGCCATTTAAAGGTGATGTTAGAAGAGGATTATTTGTCGTTAGAAAAGCACAACGGTGTTAGTGCCGGGGCTTCTTCCAATGCCACGCACTCCATCGGCTCCCAGGTTATCCGTGCCATCATTCTTCCTGAATTAGAAAAAGAAGTTAATGAAGGCAAGAATTTTGCCAACTTGCGGCAAATGTACAGCGGGATGATTCTTGCGACCTGGTATAAAAGAGCTTTGAAGGAATCTCTTTTAGGGAAGATTTATGCGGATAAGTCTAAGGTCAAAGGTGTTGATCAGGACCCCAAAACCAATGAAGAAATTTACCAGCGTTATCTGAAGGCATTTAAAAAGGGTGTGTTTAATTATATCAAGGAAGATATGGATAGATACACCCATGAAGCTATTCCAAGGAAATATTTTTCGGGTGGTTTTGAAAATGAATTGCCTCAAGTGCTTGATGTACGGACTGCGGAAAATCCACCTAGCTCAGCTATGATTGTTGATGCGGCGATGCAGGCTAAGCATATAAAAGACGTTCGAGTGGATATTCAAGAGCCCGATAACAGGAAGGGAGCCATCACCAGAGCTTTAACCGAAAATGTTGACCGTACAGTGGCATCAATCCCTTCGGATATAGGCCTTATCGATCCGGAAGAATATGCGCGTGAGTTAAATTATCCGACAGGGCTGGATGGGACAGCTCGCAATCCGGGGAATGACGAAGGCCATCTGCCTTTTAATCTACGTAAACTTGCTGATACTGTGAGTTGGCCTATTGATACCACCATGCCTTTTCATATGGCTCTTTATCATAAGGATAAGGGGCCGTTTCGTGAGGAAGGGGGGATAGCAATCCAGGTGCCTGCGGGGACTCCGGTCAAAGCTGTACAAGGCGGGAAATTATATTATATGGTTTCTGAAGAGTATAGGCAGGGGATGTCTGGCAGTGTGGAAGTTTATATTTTAACTAAGGAAGGGATTTTATGGCATTATAGGGATATTGATTCCCTTCCCAAAAAGTTTGCGAAAAATAGTAGAATCGGATTTTACTCGAAGTTGGAGATCTTTCCAGAGCACCCTGTAGAGGTGGCTGAAGGTGAGTCAATAGGGAATGTCATGAAATGGGGGAAAACAAAATATATTCAATTGCCTAAACCTGCTCATGTTAATCCTAAAGTTAAGCAAAAGTTTGGCAATGATTATAGCCATCTTTTTTTAGAAGCATGGTATAGCCCTTCATTAAGAGTTGAATTAAGTGTGTCCGAAGGTAGGATGATGGATCCGTTGTTTTTCTTAAAACCATTGGGTAAAAGGTTTGCTTCTTGGCAGGGGAATCTCGTTAAGATCAATATTAATGCAGAAGAGCAATATGTTTGGCTAAATGGAAAAGAGCCATCATTAATTGATCCCATTGAAGTAAAAGACAGGACGCATAGTTATGAACTTAATAGAGCTGCAATAAGAGTTTTGAAGTTCCCTAAATGGAGGTTGTTGACTCAAAGCTGGATCCCAAATGCGCAGGCATATTCATATGGCGCCAAAGAAGGAGAGGGTTTAGAAAGACATGAATCTTATGGTCTGGTAAGGTATTCAATGAGCCCTAGTTATCTACCCAGTTCTCCATTTTCTTTGGATTCGCTCAATAAAAGGTTAGGGATTGATTTAATAGATGAAATAAAGAATGCGTATCAGAAGTTTAAGCCAACGGTTGATCGTCCTTTTGTTATCTTGGATCTTGATTGTAGGCAAGGGAATGTTTTACAAGAAATATTTAAAAAGTTAGAAAAGGCGGGCATAGACACCAAATTAATTAAAATGGTCGGGGTAAGTACAGGTCTTTTTAAGGAGTGGAGTAACCTGTCTTCTGGCATTGATATCATTTTTGATTTTATAGATCAAATAGACCGCTATCTTCCTTTTCAAAGTGTGGGATATGTCTTTTATAACAAGATACGCCCATTAAATCCTGAAGAAATCAAAGCTCTTTCGGCGGTTTTGGCTCCAGAAGTCAATGCGAAGGGGACACTCAATATAGAACCCGTAGCTGCCGAAGGGAATCCCAATTACATGCCCGATGGCCCTGGTGAGGGAAGAGTCATCATCTCTTCTAATGAGGAAGATGAGGCGATGATCGGTAGGCCTGATTTTAATGCTTATTGGGAAGCGATTCATAATGTTAATGGTTTATTGTCATTAAGCGAGATTATTCAACAGATGTTAGATGACCCGCTGATTAAACCTTATATTCAAGAAGTAGCAGGAGAAATAGCGGTTATGTTAGACAATATAGGACCAAGACCAAGAGTAGGCCAGAATTTATATATTAAGGATGAGAGGGTCTCTCACAGTGCCGAGGCTATTTTTATGAAAATAAAAAGTGAATATAGGAGGGCAAAAGATGCAGAGCCACGCCATACTACTGGATACCGACCGGCGGCATTGTCTCAAGGATCAACTGGAAGAACTCCGGACGCCAGTAGATTATATCAGGATTATTTAGATAGGAATGAAGGCAGGCTATCTTCAAATCAAAAGGCTGCATTAAGGGAACTGATTCTAACTTTAAAAGTGATGAAAGCGATGAATGAGGCTGAGCTCAAAGCCATGGATCGGGATGAGAGATGGGGTTTAGTCGACAGAATTGCTTCAAGAAATGGTCTTGACCCCGAAGATTTTAAAAGATTGATCACACCTGTGGTGAAACTCTTGAACACTAGAAATGAGGCGATGATGACTACAGGCAAGAGGACTGTTGTTGTTGCAGATGATGATTCGGGAGTTCTTCTTTTGAATGCGGAGGTGCTAAAATTGGTGCTAGAACCACAGGGTTTTACTGTTTTAACTGCGGCAAGTCCGGCTGAACTTAAGCAAGTTATGGAAAGCCATGGGGAGGAAGTGTCCTTATTAGTCACTGATACAACCGATTGGATTGGGCCTGTTAAAGAGGTTCTGAGTAAACTGAGTAATAGGGGGATTCGCATTATTGCTGTAAGCGGAGCAGATTCTCGGGAAGATTGGGAAAAAGCCAATGTCCCCATCGACGCTTTTCTTAAAAAGCCATATGGGCTTTCGGCATTAATAGGTGAAGTTAATAGAATATTGCCTAAGGACACAGCGATGCAAGCCAGTAGTCCTGGTGGTATCGACTTCAACGCGGCTAATTTGAATTTGCAGATCAAACGTGATGGTCATGGGGTGCCGTTGCCCATCAGCCAACAGGATTTAGAACATATTAATATTGATGGTTTAGTGCCTATTATTATTGATATCAAACCTGCCGCCAGCCTACCGATTTTCGCCGATCTGAAAAATACGGCCTCATCCGAAGGTTGACAAATCAGCATAGGAACGGATAATAGACTATCTATTAACGTACCCGGACTCATTATGGATAATGAAAAGAACTGGAAAATGTTCGATGACATTGCCGGACGGTATGATTTTTTAAACCGTTTGCTGTCGCTGGGGCAGGACGTGCGCTGGCGCAAGGCCTTAAAGCAATTTTTGCCTGATTCTGACGGGCAAATTATTTTGGATTTAGCCACCGGTACCGCCGATGTTTTGATTGCCTTAACCTGGAATAATCCTAAAATCCATCGCGCCTTTGGAGTGGACATGGCCGTTAAAATGCTGGAAATCGGGCAAAAGAAAATCATGGCCTGGCATTTGGATGACCGGCTCATGTTGCGCCACGGCGATGTGCAGGCTTTGTCTTTTCACAATGAAACCTTTGATTGCGTCAGTATTGCTTTTGGTATCCGGAATATCCCGGATTTGCGCCTGGCACTTCTGGAAATGTACCGGGTCACCAAAAAGGGAGGTAGAGTGTTGATTTTGGAATTTTCCAAGCCCGATAATCCTGTGCTTAAAGCAGGGCATTGGCTTTATTTACAGATAGTTGTGCCGATAGTCGGATTTTTATTATCCGGGAATTTCAGAGCTTACCGTTATTTAACCCGGACCATACAGACTTTTCCTTATGGGGATCGCTTTTGTAAAATTCTAAAGCAGATGGGATTTATTGAATATCCAGCCTCATCCCCTCATGGGAGGGGCCGCCACTATTTATGTCGCCCAAAAATAATCTTCCTACTCTTGAGAAGGCCAAAGAACAGATGGCCGGCTTGATTGCCGCTTATAAGCCGTCTCCATCTATTGAGCGTATTGAAATCAGGGTTTATCCGGTGGATATGCTCAATTGGCTTTCCGTTCAGCAAACCGCAGTTAAAATTTACGGTGCTAATCAAGATGACACCATGGCTATTGCCGCCATTGGAGAGGCGGCGTGTGTCAGGGCCAAGCGAAAAGGCAGTTTAAAAAAGATTTTTAAAAAACTACGGGGTTATTTAACGCCGCGATACCCTTATTTGCAATGGTACGGAGGGTTTTGTTTTGATGATCGTCATTTGGACGCCGATTGGAAGGAATTCGGGGCTTATCGTTTTGTGCTGCCGCGTTTTGAATTGGCGGCACAAGATGACAAAATGATTTTTTGTTGCAATCTGTGCCCCCAAGACAATATCACGGATGTTTTAAAGCAATTACATAGGATTGTCATCCCTGTGAAACGTCCCCGCGCATGAGGAGAACAAAACATTTTCCCGACGCAGGGATAAGCCAAACGAAACATCTTGGAAAAAAGACGTTGAAAAGATTTTGCTGGATGCCAGTGTCGAAAAAGTCGTGTTAGCACGTAAAACTTCTTTGGATTTTCCGGAGATCCTTGATCCTTGGGGCATGTTGCGGCAATTAAAGAACCTCACTCCTGACAGTTATCATTTTGCTTTCCAATTCAAAAAAGTAGTTTTTCTCGGAGCGTCTCCGGAACGTCTTTACAGGCGTTATGGGCGTTGTATTGAATCCGAAGCTTTGGCCGGGACCATGGCCAAGTCTGTGGATCCGAAGATATTGCAGAGTTCCCGGAAAAATCGATATGAACATGCATTAGTGGTTGATGCTATTCAAGCGGCTTTTAAAGATTTTTGTACAGCCTATAGCTATGCGAAGTCTCCCCGTGTTTTGACTTTACCCAGCGGCCATCATCTGATGACTAAATTTCAGGGTCAATTAAAAGATGGCGTAAATGACGAAGATATCTTACAATCCCTTCATCCGACTCCGGCCTTGGGCGGCAGCCCCACCAGGCGCGCTTTGGCCGTTATCCGCAAGCTCGAGGGATTTTCTCGGGGATGGTATGGAGCGCCTATCGGTTATGTGGGGATAGATGGGGCGGAATTCGTAGTCGGCATTCGTTCAGGTTTAGCGTGCGGGAAAAAAATGTCCGTGTTCGCGGGGGCGGGGGTTGTGCAAGGCTCCAAGCCTCAGGAAGAATGGGATGAAGTGGAAAATAAAATCAGCAATTTTAGTAAAATTATCCGATGACTTTCGTCAATATTAATCACTGTTGGGCCGGTTTGATGGTTGAGGAGCTAACGCGTCTGGGAGCGGATTATTTTTGTGTGGCGCCGGGCTCGCGCAGTTCGCCTCTGGTCATTGCCGTGGCTCAGAATAAAAATGCCAAAAGTTTTGTGCATTTCGATGAGCGTGGACTGAGCTTTCATGCCATGGGCTATGCTGCCGCAACCGAAAAGCCGGCGGTCCTCATTTGCACGTCCGGCACGGCCGCGGCTAATTTTTTCCCGGCCGTGATTGAAGCTTCCAAGAAAAAACTCCCGTTGATCGTTTTAACCGCTGACCGTCCGCCGGAATTAAGGCAGACAGGGGCGGCACAGACCATTGATCAGGTGGGTATTTTCGGCAAATACACCGAGTGGACAACCGACATGCCTTGTCCCGACACCCATATCAACCCTCAGTTTGTTTTGACTACGATGGACCAGGCCTGGTATCAGGCCACACGCAACCGTGGGGTAGTGCACATCAATTGCATGTTTCGTCCACCGTTGACATTACTTGAAGGCCGGGATGACCTGGCAAGCTATACAAAATCTCTCAACCGCTGGGTCAAATCCCCAGAGCCTTATACGCGTTATGTTACGGGTTTTAAGTCCGCGGGCTTGGCGCATCCCCAGGGCGTTGTTGAGCGTCTGGAGAAAATTAAAAACGGCGTGATTGTCGTCGGTAAAATCGAGAGGGGCCAGGAGCGGCAAATGGTACTGCGTTTGGCGGATAAAACAGGCTGGCCGGTTTTTGCGGACATTGCCTCAGGCTTACGGCTGGGGGTGAGGCACCCTAATCTCATTTCTTATTTTGATCAGCTGCTTTCATCCGATAAAATTTCCCGACGATTGTCATTTGATGGCGTGCTTCATTTAGGCGGGCGCATCACCTCTAAACGTTATTATGAATTTATTCAGGCACAAAATCCTGCAGAATATATCATGGTACTTAACCATTCTTTGCGCAATGACCCTAATCATCAGGTCACCTTGCGTATAGAAAGTAGTGTCACCCATTTTATTAAGAGTGTCATCGGGCGTATCAAATCGCGTAAGCCTTCCGGTGCGCAAAAATTATTGTCCAAAGCCAACGGGACGGCTGACAGGGCCATTGAAAATTTTTTTAAAAGTGAGGAGTATTTATGCGAGCCCGGCATTGCCCGTTTGGTGTCCCAGTTGGTCCCTCGGCATCAGGGATTATTTTTGGCCAATAGTATGCCCATCCGCGATATGGATTCTTACGCGGATTTCAAGGGGCATGAGGTTATTGTCAACGGTAATCGCGGGGCCAGTGGTATCGACGGGCTGGTGGCTTCGGCCGCAGGATTTTCGAGAGGACTGGAAAAACCCGTGACGCTGATGGTCGGTGATTTAGCGGCTTTGCATGATTTAAATTCTTTAGGGATGTTACGCGATTTGCCTTGTCCTTTAATTATCGTGGTCCTCAATAACGGGGGGGCGGGCATATTTTCTTTTTTACCTATCGCTGAATTTAAAGAAGGGTTTGAAAAGTTCTTCGGGGTGCCGCATTCTTTTACTTTTGCCAACACGGCGGCGGCCTTTGAGCTAAACTATCATCAGCCGATGACGGTTAAGCATTTTAAAGAAGTGTATACAAGGGCGGTTAAGTCACAAACGTCCACGATCATTGAAGTCATAACCGGCAGGGCAGAAAATTCACAAGGTGCACCAAGCCCTAAATCATTTTATCTTGGACCGTTTCCAATTGGGCCCTAGGAAAATAAGGACTTATGACGGAAGTGTCCCCCTATATGAAATTCGCTGAACTGGACTTTAACGAAGAATTTGTTGCGGCTTTTGAGGCCATGGAGCATACCGGTGAGCATATGTTTATTACCGGTAAGGCGGGTACGGGAAAATCAACTTTATTGCAGTATTTCCGTCAAAAAACCGCCAAGAAGGTGGCTTTTCTGGCTCCCACGGGTGTTGCGGCCATTAATATTAAAGGTCAAACCATCCATTCGTTCTTTGGGTTTAAGCCCGATGTGACTCCTGAACAGTCGGTGATATACCGGTGCGCAAACGCCGGCGTAAAATGTACCAGCAGCTTGAGGCGGTCATTATTGACGAAGTATCCATGGTACGGGCAGACCTTTTGGATTGCGTGGATATTTTCTTGCGTCTTTATGGGCCTTATGATGAGAGGCCTTTCGGCGGCGTACAGATGATTTTCTTTGGCGATTTGTTTCAACTGCCTCCGGTGGTAGGGCGCGGGGAAGAGGATATTTTTAAGACGCATTATCCGACCCCATTCTTTTTTTCAGCCAAAGTTTTTGAATTCCTGGATTTTAGGATCATCCAGTTAAAGAAAATTTACCGTCAGAAAGATGAGCATTTTATCCGGCTGCTCAACGCCGTCAGGGACGACAATCTCCAGGACCATCATTGGGAGAGCCTCAACCGCCGTTTTAAACCTGACCATCAATGGGTGTCGGGTGATTTTTATATTGTTTTGACAACGACCAATGCCCTGGCTGAAAAAGTCAACAATAGGCATCTGGAAGATTTATCCGGGCCCGTGAAAATATATCAGGGGGTGGTATCCGGTGAATTCGAACGGAAATCCCTGCCCACGCCGGAGGCCCTTGAACTTAAACTAGGCGCGCAGGTGATGATGCTTAACAATGATCCCGAAAAACGCTGGGTCAACGGCTCTTTGGGGAAAATCGTGGCCATTATGTCCGATGGCGAAGGTGAAGATGTCGATCAAAGTTGAATTGGAAAACGGTGATTTGGTTGATGTCAAAAAACACACGTGGGACATTTATCAGTATTATTTTGACCAGGCGATCAATGCCCTGGCCTCTAAAACGATCGGCTATTTTACTCAATATCCGCTGAAGTTAGCTTGGGCGGTGACCATTCATAAGTCTCAGGGGCAGACCTTTGAAAGGGTCGTGATCGACGTCGGCGGGGGGACTTTTTCGCATGGGCAAATGTATGTGGCCTTAAGCCGTTGCACCACGCTGGAGGGTATTGTTCTCAAGCAGCCTTTATTGCCGCGGCATATTTTGATGGATGAGAGGGTTTTGCAATTTATGAAAACACGGGCATTTTCTTTTATATTTTTTATTTTATTTTTGGCTTTTTCTACTGTCAGCCGTGCGCAGACGCCGGATTTAGACCGCAGCCATGCCGTCGAGCAGGCCTTAAGCAGTGTGGAAGAAAAACAAGTCAACCCCAAGTCTTGGGAAGAGAATAATACAGACCAGCCTTATATCGGGCTGTTAACTGAAACAGACACCACTATTCATGATGATTGGTCGTTTGATGAAGATTATCATGCCCGTGTCAAAATCCAGAAGGAGGCAGCTAAAAGGCTAGGACAGTGGCCTATTTATTACAATAAGTCCCGTGAAGAGATCACGGATATTCAAGCTTTTGTGGAGACCCCTGACGGTAAGAAATTGGAGGCTACCGATATTAAGGATATACAAGCTTATGATCAGTCACCGTTGTATGCGGATATGCGTTTGAAGGTCATTAGTTTTCCTAAGATTAGTTTAGGTTCTGTGATCGACGTGAGGGTCAAGACCAAGGTTTTGCGTGAAGGAATGCCTAATCAATTTTGGGATCAAGTGACTTACCCTTCGATTCCCACTAAATACGTCCGGTATACGTTTGTTTTTCCGGAGAACAAACCCATTGTGTTCCACGCGTACAACGATACAATGCAGCCGATTGTTGAGAAAAAAGACGGCACGGTCAAATATTCTTTTGTTTTTGAAAATACGGCTTACAGCGAGAATGAAGATTTTATGCCGCCTGCCGAAGAAACCATCGGCGTGCTTTCTTTATCGTCCCTGAGCGATTGGAAACAGGTGGCAGACTGGTGGCGGGAGTTGATTAATAAAAACACGGTCGATGACCCGGATATTACCGCGAAAGTTCAAGAATTGGTTTCGACCAAGTTAACTCCCAAAGATAAAGCCCGCGCTATCCTGGAATTTATTCAGGATAATTTCCGTTATGTGGCCATGCATATGGGCGACCATACGGTGGAGTTTCATCCGACCAATAGCATTTTTCACAATCATTATGGAGACCGCAAAGACCTGAGCCTTTTGGCCCGACAAATGTTTAAAATCGCCGGCATAGATGCCGATATCTGTTTATTCAGCGGGGAGTTCAACGGCAATCCGCAGCACAGCCTGCCTAATCCTTCGGCTTTTGATCACATGATATTGCAGATTAGTCTTGGGGACCAAAAATATTTTGTGGATACACAGACCAAGGGATTTGATTTAGGCCAGCTGCCGTCCGGTTATGACAATGCCTATGTGCTCATTATTGCGCCTCAATCCTACCGTTTTGATAACATTCCCGTGGCTGAGGACTCGTTTCATTCTGTGATCTCATCGAGCGATATCACGATAGCTGAGGATGGTTCAGCTGATTTCCAAGTGCATGTGCAGATGCCGGTGGAAGCCTCCCAGGATTTTAAGAGCGGTTGGGACTCAACGTCAGACAATAACAAACAGAAATTCTTTGATAATCTGCAGGCGACTTTCGCCCAAGGCGGCAAGGTGACCGATCGCAATGTCAAGGGGCTGGAAAACCGTTATGGCCCCCTGGAGTTTGATTTTAAATATAGCTCACCGAATGCGTATTCGCTGGCGAATGACATGATTTTAGTCAGGGAGGCCCAGCAAGGTGATGTCCCTGATTTTGCCGAAGATAAACGTCATTATCCTATTTTTGTGCCCACTAATTCTTTGATTAAAAATAGCAACACGTATCATATCGCTAATGGCCTGAAGGTGGATTTTGTGCCGGCTGATTATGATCTACAGACGAATTTTATGCAAGTGACCACGAAGTATACGCAAGGGGACAATACGGTGACGGTGGAAAGTATTTATCGCCTGAAACGCGCCGTCTTACCCGCGCAAGCGTATGCGGAGGTGAAGAAATTTCGCGATGAGCTTGATAAAAAGAGCCAACAGTACATCGTGTTAAAGAAGAAATCCAACCTCGCGCCTGAAACTAAAACATGGGTGAGAACTCAGTAGTATTATCTGCGGCGCAAGCGCATGCGGCGGGGAGTTTGAAAAGCCATGACCGGGCTCTTGGGCTGATGAAACTTCTCCAAAGGTATGGTCGGGTGGCTGTCCGTCACAGGGAGGGGTTGATTAATAAGCTTCTCGATATTTTTGACGTCTAATCTTTGGTCAGGTGTCGCAAAAGACACCGCATGTCCGTCAAATCCCGCGCGTCCGGTGCGGCCGATACGGTGGATATAATTTTCCGGATCATCGGGCAAGTCGTAGTTGATGACCAACTCTATTCCCTTGACATCGATACCGCGTGCGGCAATGTCCGTCGCCACCAAAATGCGGTACTTGCCGCGTTTAAAACCTTCCAAAGCTTCCTTGCGTTGCCCCAGAGAACGGTCTGAATGGATTTCCGCGGCATTATGTTTCATGGCACGGATTTGCCGGTTCAGGCGAGCGACGCTGAATTTGGTGCGGCAGAAGATAAGCACCGGTCCTTTGTATTGCGCTAAAACGCTGGCTAACAGTTCATTTTTTAATTCTTTGCGGACAATGAACAGTTCTTGGCTTATGGTATCCAGCATGGTACCGGGCGGAGCCACTTCCACACGCACGGGTAATTTCATATAAGTCCGGGCAATTTTCATGATAGATTCAGGCATAGTGGCAGAAAAAAGCATGGTCTGTCGGTCCGGGGGGATTTGGCGCATTAAAGTTTGGATTTGCGGACCAAAACCCATATCCAGCATGCGATCGGCTTCATCCAAAACGAGAATATGCATATCGTGTAAATGGATGGTTTTTTGCTGCATATGGTCAATCAAACGTCCGGGAGTGCCGACTAAGATACGTGGGCTAAGTTTTAGGGCTTGGAGCTGTTTGCCCATGGGGTCTCCGCCGATTAAGACCGCGGTCTTAATGCCAAAGGCGGTCGCGATTTTGCGCAGGTGTTCATCAACTTGTATGGCCAATTCGCGGGTGGGCACAACGATCAAAGCCCGTCCTTTGATTTGGGCCAGACGTTGGATGACAGGGATGCCGAAGGCCATGGTTTTGCCGGTGCCTGTTTGGGCAATACCCATGACATCCTGGCCTTGTAAGCCTATGGGAATGGCTTGATATTGAATTTTGGTAGGGACGGTAAATTTTAAACGTTCGATAACGCTAAGAATGGCAGGGGCAATCCCCAGACCGAAAAAATTATGTTCACTGTGTGGCATCATGGACTTTCTGATAAGGTGTTATTTTTAAACTTCAATTTGTAAGACTAACACTATTTGAGCAAATATGCAAGAAAAGGAAAAATAGGGACGTCTCCTTATTTTACAATTGGCGTTTATGGGTCGTTATGCTATAATCCGCCTTCATGATTTCCGCTAATGACGTATCACTTCAATTCGGCAAGCGCATTTTGTTTGACGGGGTCAACATCACTTTTAACCCCGGCAACTGTTATGGCATTATCGGTGCCAATGGTTCCGGTAAATCTACTTTTTTGAAAATGCTCGCCGGTGATTTGGATACGACTACAGGGACAATCAGTGTGGCCGCAGGCAAGCGTATTTCCGTGCTAGGCCAAGATCAATTCGTTTTTGATGAAATCACGGCGCTTATGACCGTGGTGATGGGGCATAAAGAGCTGTATAAGGTCATGAAAGAAAAAGATGAGCTTTATAATAGGCCTGATTTTAGCGACGCGGACGGTTTGCGCGCTTCCGAGCTTGAGGCCGAATTTGCCGAGATGAATGGCTGGAACGCTGAGGCCGAGGCCGGTAAACTGTTGAGTGATTTAGGCATTAGTGAAGACTTGCATCAGCAGCAAATGAAACAATTGGAAGGCTCCCAAAAGATGCGCGTTCTTTTGGCCCAGGCTTTGTTCGGCAATCCGGATATCTTGATCCTTGATGAGCCCACCAACCATTTGGATGTGGACAGTTGCATGTGGTTGGAGGAATTTTTAATCAATTTCGAGAACACGGCCATTGTGGTTTCCCACGACCGCCATTTTTTGGATAAAGTCTGCACGCATGTGTGTGATATTGATTACGGTAAAATTCAAATGTTTTCAGGTAATTACAGCTTTTGGATTGAGGCCAGCCAATTAGCGTCAAGGCAACGTTCGGATTCCAATAAAAAAATAGAAGACAAACGCCGTGAATTGCAGGATTTCATCGCCCGTTTTTCAGCGAATGCTTCCAAGGCGCGTCAAGCGACGTCCCGTAAAAAGATTTTGGAAAAATTGACCTTGGATGAAATCAAACCGTCTTCGCGCAAATACCCGTTTATTAATTTTAAACCCGAGCGCGAAGCCGGCAATGACGTTTTGCATGTGGAAGGTCTGACCAAGTCTATCGACGGGCAATTGATGTTCAAGAGTTTTTCTTTGCATGTCCATAAAGGTGACAAGATTGCTTTTGTCGGCCCCAATGATTTGGTTAAAACCACTTTGTTTCAGATTTTAATGGGGGAATTAAAAGCGGACAGCGGTGCTTTTAAATGGGGGGTGTCCACGACCCAGACTTATTTTCCCAGAGATAATAATAAATATTTTGACGTGGACCTTAATATCGTGGACTGGCTTCGCCAGTATTCTGTGGAGAAGGACGAGAATTTTGTGCGCGGGTTTTTGGGAAGAATGCTTTTTACCGGCGAAGAAAGTTTAAAAAGCGTGCGGGTGCTTTCGGGGGGAGAAAAAGTACGCTGTATGTTGGCCCGGATGATGCTGACCGGCGCTAATGTGGTGATTTTAGACGAGCCCACCAATCATTTGGATTTGGAAGCAATTACGGCCCTAAACCGCGGCATGGAAAGTTTTCCGGGCACTATTTTATTTTCTTCCCATGACCATCAGTTAGTGCAGACTGCAGCCAATCGGATCATTGAACTAACACCCAGCGGCTGTATTGACCGTATAGGCGTGACGTATGATGAATATTTGGAAGATGTGCGGCTCAAAGAGCAAAGGCAGCAGTTGTACGGTAGTTTGACGAGTTTGTAGTATAATTGAAAAAATGGTAGAGAGGTGGGCGCTAGTGAAGGTGGGTCGATTTTCTGGATATATTTGATATAGAAGGTTAGAGAGGTGGGCAAACTTTTCTGGATTGTTGAATTGAGGAAGTTTGCACAACACCTCTCCGCATTCTGGATGTATTTGAAATAGTAAGATTTTGGTACGGAGAGGTGGCCGAGTGGTTTAAGGCGCACGCCTGGAAAGCGTGTGGACGTCGAAAGGCGTCTCGAGAGTTCGAATCTCTCCTTCTCCGCCATTTTTTATGCTTCACAACTTATTGCTCTAGAATAAGTTACAGAATCATTCCAAGACCGCATCATCCTTGGTGCCCAAAATGAGCCTAAAAGTTAAAGAAACCCTTCACAGCTGAATAAGTTGCGGAGGGTTTTTGTTTGATATTTAATGGTAAGGGAAAGCTCATCTCTGCAAAAGGAGGCTTTGTGAAAATACTAATGAGTAGTGCATCCGCACGGCTGATTTGTGGATTTTTATTTGTTTTTTTAATCGTTATTTGCGGAGGCGGCCGGACTATCAGAGCAGAAGAAACTCAGACGGTTGAAGGCGTGTGGGAGGTCGTATCGGTAAGTCCACTAAATAGCTCTGCTCAAGATATCTTGAATAAAAAGATTTCAATTGTGCGCCGAGGAGACGGTTATGAAGTACAGTGGTTAGATGGCCCCCTGGCTGGTGCCCCAGTTGCTTATTCTGGTAGTGAAAAACAGATTGTTAAGGTATATAACGATCCAATAACGGACGATGGATGGGTTCCAGGTGAATTTACTGGAGGCTCTAAACCGGCTACTTTGGCGCAGGAAATTGCAGGAAAAACATGGCCCGATACTGTTTCGTATACATTATCGGTTGACGGTAATTCTATACAAAAAAGTTGGGATGCCGTTAGGGTATATTGGGAAAATGGGCACTACTCACGCTATGAGGTATCACCAGGCTATTTTAAACAGACTTTGAATCGTGTTTCAGGATCAACCAAGGTGGAATCACATGGCGAACATGCGTATGCGGCGAACTGTGGGCCAACTGTGCCCAATAGGACGGCCCCTATTACAACAGATCTTTGCCCAGGCAACCTTGTGGCCCAGACCTTTTTCTGCGGAGGGGATACAGGATGCCCATACGTGTGTTGCCCGAAGGGTCTTCCCTATCTGAACCATTGTGATTGCAAATGCTATGCCGCCGCTACAGATTTTGAATGCGGTTCACATTCTGTGTGTCAAGTTCAGCAGAGGCAGTAACTCACGTAACTAAGTCAGCGCCATTCGTGTGTGGCCCCGGAATTACTATGAATATATCCCGTCTTCTGGTTTTATATATAGGGATTTTCGCTTGTTTGCTTCTTGCTTTCTCTCCTGTCCTGCTTCCTTATGTGGCAGGCGACAGTATCCGTTATTTCCACAAATTTTTCAATGAAGGGACGATCTCCCAAGAGGATCCTTTCCATGATCTTTTGCTCCACGAAGGCCGGCCCTTATCGTCGATGATCGAAACATTCATCTACCGGAGGATCCATCATCTGCCGGACCTCTCCTGGTTAAGACTAGCGGCCATCGCCACCATCGCGCTTAGTGCGTGTCTCTTGGCCCAAATTGTTTTATCGTATGCCAAAGAAACCGCAGCTGTCGTTTGTTTATGCATCGGGATTTTTACCCTTCTTGGCATACAGGATTTTGTTTTCGTGCCGTTCATGTTTAATGTCCTGGCCTTATTTTGTTCGCTGTTGGCTTATTTTGTTTGGAGCAGCCGGGTGTGGTCTTGGGTCCGGTTGCCTCTGGCCTTGGTTTTGTTGGAGGCTGCATTTTTTATGTACCCTTCAACACCTCTGCTGTTTCTTGTCCCCACGGTCCTGGCCCTAATATTTCAAAGAAACTGGGAGGCTTCCAGAAAAATCTGGCTCAAAGACCTTTTTTTCTGGGGCCTTGCTGCAGGGCTTTATTATTTAACGGTCAGGGTGTTTTTTTATCATAGCCTCAATATGAGCGGCTATGAAATAGCATTCACGCAACAGAGGGTCTGCCAAAACATCATTTCCTTTATTTTCCAAGGGGCCCCACAAGTATTCAACCTTTGGAACATTTATGCCTCAGCGCACTTTGGCGTTTGCGTGATTGTGCTGCTCGTCATCATTATTGCAATAGATTTTTTGGTGACCAGGGAAATGGGTTGGGGCCGCCTTGGTGCATTGATCTCATTGTTTGTTGTTTTTAATATGGTCTGGTTTTTGTTTGAGGGTTACATGCCTCGTCAATTTATAGGCGCGCAGTCTTTGGCGGTGGTTTTGGTTTACTGGTGCGGGGAATGGTTATTAAGAAGATGGAAGACCCCTCAAATAGCGTCGGTCATTTGGCCGGCTGTTTTGATGTCTTTGGGGCTGGTCAGCGCATTTATGACATTGCTGTATAATTGTTTGAACTACAATGCCGAAATAATGTTTATCCGCCAGCGTTTGGCCCAACAGATGACCGCCTCAACGCAGGAAATCCATCTAGTCCGTCTTCAGGGTCACAGAGGGTATAACGGTCTGCCGACTATTTATGATAATTTGAATGGGACATCGCTGGCAGAGGCAAAGACCTCTGATTTGATCCGCGCTGCCGTCGAGGACATTTCTTGTCCTCTTAAGCGGGTCATAGTCACAGTTTCTAGCTATGGTGAACCGTATCACCGGGATAAAAACACCATAGTCATAGACATGAATGACTTAGGCAGTCATTCGAATTGGAAAAAATACGTACGCATTAATTTTGACATCGTCCCCAATGTTTATGCGGCTTCACAGGCCCCTGTCATTTTGTTTAATGATGTCGATTATCTTGATCACGGTATCGATTTTGCCAACCAAGGTCTTTTTGATCAAGCCCTGGTTTGTTATAGGAAAGCGTTGGAAGTCAACCCGTATAGCTTCTTGGCCTATTACAATCGCGCCAGGGTGTATTTTGAGTTGGGAAACTATTCTTTGGCTGTGGCAGATTACCGTAAGGCCATTGAGAGCAATCCTAATTTTTCTTTTGCGTATTGCAACTTGGGTGTTGTTTATAGTAAACTTGGATATTTTGGCATGGCCCTTGATGCCTTAAATCAGGCTATTTGGCTAAATTCCGGTTCTGCGTACGCATATTTAAACCGGGGGATTGTCTATAGGCAACTTAATAATTATTCGCTAGGCATGGCTGATCTGAATAAAGCGCTGGAGTTGAGTCCTAATCTTGCAGAGGCCTATTATAATCGAAGTCTTTTTTACGTCTTACAGGGCAACTATGTCCAAGCCATAAGGGACCTTGATAAGGCCATCCAAATCAACAAAAATTTCCTTGAGGCCTATAGCGAGAGGGACAGAATTAGAAAGTTGCAGGGGCGATGACAGCAATCAAAAAATCCATTGATTGTCGACGATAAAAATGTTAAAGTACGGGATCTTTCCCTCTCCGCCGTTTGATGTGTAACATTAACAGAAAAGTGAGGTGTTATGGGACTATTTGATGGAGCATTAGGCAATCTCGTTAATTCAGCTTTAAAATCAAGCCCAAAGCAATAAGGCATTATTAGCTGTTATGGCTTTGGTCCAAGAGCAGGGAGGTTTGCCAAAAGTTCTTGCCATGTTTAATCAGAATGGTTTGACACAAGAGGCTAGCTCATGGGTAGGTAACGAAGCTAATCTGCCCATTCTTGCGGAACATATTCAACGGGTTTTTAGTGCAGAGGCATTACAAGGGGTAGCTTCAAAATTAGGCGTTTCAATGGATGAAGCTTGTGGGGTGATTGCTAAGATTTTACCTACGCTGGTCAATCATTTAACGCCTGATGGGAGTGTTCCCCAAAATCATGAGGATCTATTATCTCAAGGCTTGTCAATGCTTAAAGGGAATACCCCTTTAATTTAGTGTTTGGGACTAAACAACAACAAGAAAGGAAAAATGTCATGAAAAAGTTAATTTTAGTATTAGGGGTAGTGATTTTAGGATTTAGCGGGGTAGTTCAAGCTGATGTTATTGGTAATAAAGACTCAAAATTCTTTTTTCCGGCTGATTGTTCCTATGTGAAGCTAATCAAAAAAGATAATATAGTGACTTTTAAAACTGCTGCGGATGCCCTAGCCGCTGGTTATAAAGCGAGTTCAAAATGTCAAGCCGCTGCCATGGATACAACAGCGTTCGTTGGCAACAAGAGTTCCAAGCTTTTTTTCCTTCCGATTGTTCTTATGGTAAAATGATCAAAGATACGAATAAGGTGACTTTCAAATCATCCGCAGACGCTATAGCGGCAGGGTATAAAGCTAGCTCCAAATGCTCAGATGCGGCAGCCAAGAGTTAATTTGGCGCCCCATTAGAAATTCGAGGAAGATTATGTTTAGAGAGCAGATTAAAGTATTGGATTGCACGATACGCGACGGGGGGCTTATCAATAACCACGATTTTGATGTTCACTTCGTCCGTGAGGTCTACAAAGCCCTGTCAGCGGCCGGGGTTGATTATATGGAAATTGGCTACAAGAACTCGAAAAAGCTGTTTTCCAATAAGGAATTCGGGAAATGGAAATTTTGCGATGATGAGGATATCCATCAAGTGATCGATGGCATACCGTCAAAGACGAAGATCTCGGTCATGGTCGATGTGGACAGGGTGGATGTGGAGGATATCCTGCCCCGTAAGGACAGCCCGGTCCATATGATCCGAGTCGCGTGTTATGTGAAGGATGTTGATAAAGCGATCCATCTGGCGAATCATTTCGCGGCCAAAGGTTACGAGACGACGATCAATCTCATGGCCATATCGCGGGCCCTGGACAATGAATTGACCGAATGCCTGCAGCAGCTGGAGGAAGAATGCAAGGCGAATGTCATTTACATTGTCGACAGCAATGGGGCCTTGTACCAGGAGACAACGGAGTTCCTTGTTAAGAAAGCCAAACATATCCTCAAGTCCAAGGAAATAGGGATCCACGCGCACAACAACCAACAGCTGGCTTTCGGTAACACGATAGAGGCCATCATCCATAATGCCAATTATGTTGATGCGACTGTTTACGGATTGGGCCGCGCCGCAGGGAATTGCCCTTTGGAGCTTGTTCTGGGGTTTTTAAAGAACCCTAAGTTCGATATTCGTCCTGTCCTTGACCTGATTTCCAAGGAATTCATTCCGTTGCGCCAGCAGATGGAATGGGGCTATATCATCCCTTATGCGATCGCCGGTATCTTAGATGAGCATCCGCGTGCCGCGATGGAGTTTCGCAAGAGCGACAATAAGGAGAATTACCGGGAATTTTATGAGAGTCTGGTCGGGGAGGTCGATGAGTAGGATGGACGTCGTCGGGTTTAAAAAACTCCCGATCCTCGGGATCCTGCGCGGTATCAAAAGTGCAGATCTCGAGCCTTTGCTTGCCACTGTAGAGGCCGCAGGGCTAAAGACAATTGAGATAACCATGAATACTATAGGCGCCCCCGCGCTGATTCACAAGGCCGTCGCCTTATCAAAAAAACGTCTGACGATTGGCGCCGGTACGGTCCTGGATATGAAAAGTCTTACAAGCGCGCTTGATGCCGGGGCCACATTCATCGTCATGCCGGTTTTGATCAAGGACGTCATGAAGTACTGTGTGAAACAGCACATCCCCGCGTTTCCCGGGGCTTTGACCCCGCAGGAGATCTATGCGGCTTGGGATTCCGGGGCTACGATGGTGAAAGTTTTTCCGTCTAATTTCTTCGGACCGGAATATTTCAGGGAGATTAAAGGCCCCTTTAATGATGTCAAGCTCTTGGCATGCGGTGGGGTGAGGCCGCGGAACATGAGAGCGTTCTTTGCTCATGGCGCGGATGCCGTCAGTTTTGGGGCTAGTGTGTTTAAACAGGAGTGGCTCCTGTGCAAGGACTTTAAAAAGATAGGCACCTCAATAAAAGAATATATTGATGAATTTAAAACAATTCATTGGTGCCCCGCAAGTCATTAAAACCTGCCTATATAATTGAATTTACCCTTTCTGGCTGAATAAGTTACGGAAAAATTTTTATTGGATATTTGTGGGCAACTAAAGAATGAGGGGTATAATAATATATAAGATATGATAGAAACTGAACCATTACTTGATAAATTTCAGTGGGAAATAAGTCAAGACAAAAGCCATCAATATTGTGTTTGTCAATCTTATAACCAGGCTGAATTTGAGGACTTAGTGACTTACATCAGAAAGTATGGTTATGTTATCACTATTCAAGGGATGTCATATGCGTGTGTTGATATAGGTGAATATTTGTACTGGACCATGTGGCATTCAATAGAAAACACTAATTTTATTAATCGCATGCACGTCTGAGTATTGGATAAACTAGAGAAAGGGGATTAAATGAATAAAGTCATATTTCTACAGAAAGTAATTTATATTATAGGCACATTGGGTATCTTGACGGGCATAGATCTGCTTTTCGGAGCTAAGATTATCTCTAATTTCAATAAGATATTAAACAGGACGGTATTAGATTTTGATAAAATAATAACCGGGATCTTCTCCCATTTTAGGAAAACGGTAGATTCGATTATCAATGTTGACGAAAAGATAATTAAAACTCAAACCAGAGTGGTTTTAGGTTCTTTGCTTATTGTTGCCGGTGTCGTTTTGATTTTTTTAATAAGAAAAATTTAAGGTGCCCTATATAAAGATCCAAGGGCCTATGAATCACGCCATTTTATTGATTTCTTGCAAAGACCAAAAAGGCATCACGGCCGCCGTCACGAATTTTATTTTCCACCATCAAGGGAATATTGTCCACGCCGACCAGCACATTGATGAGCAGAGCAATACGTTTTTTATGCGCATTGAATGGTCGCTGGACGCCTTTAAACTCAAACGCGAGGATATTCAGCCAGCGTTTGGCCCCTATCGCCCGGTCGTTTCATATGGCATGGCAACTTTCGTTTGCCGATCAAAAAACACGGGTAGCCATTTTTGTCAGCAAACATCTGCATTGCCTGTACGACCTTTTATACCGGCATAAGACAGGACAGCTTTTTTGCGATATAGCACTTGTGCTATGCAATCATCCTGATGCCAGGGATGTGGCAGAAGATTTTGCCATCCAGTTTGCCGAGTTTAATGTCGAAGGTCATAATAAAATGGCGCAGGAGCAAAAACAGATGGAACTTCTCAAGACCCGGAAGATCGATCTCGTCATCCTGGCCCGATACCATCAAATTTTGACGAAACAATTTGTTGACGGATTCCCGTTGCAGATCATTAATATCCATCATTCATTTTTGCCGGCGTTTGCCGGAAGTAACCCGTATTTGCAGGCCTACCAAAAAGGGGTCAAAGTTATCGGGGCCACCAGTCATTATGTCACCGAAGGTTTAGATGAAGGCCCCATCATCGCCCAGGACACGGTGGCCGTCAGTCACCGCGATTCTCTGGAGGACCTCAAGAGAAAAGGGGAAGACTTGGAAAAGCTTGTTTTAAGTCGCGCCGTACGTTGGCATTTGGAGCGCAAAATTCTTTGTTACGGCAATAAAACAGTTGTTTTTGATTAAGCCTCTCCGGTTTTTCCGACCCCATATTATTTTTGTTTTAAATATCATATCTTTTATTGTAGAATACCCGGATATTTTTGTTGATACAACGATCTGTGGATATTTCTATGAATAACAAGCTTTTGATTTTTGGACTATGCTGCAGTTTTTATCTGATGGGCATGTCCTTTGTTGTTGCCGCTAAGACAGACAATGCGGTTCTACGTGTTCATTTTCGGGATGTGGTCGCACAGGCCAAAGCTCTGGCCCAAAGGCCTTTTCAGGACCCGGCCAAGGATTTGCCCGACGTCGTAAAAAAGTTGGGGTATGATCAATGGCGGGACATCCGTTTTAAGTCCGCCCACAGCCTTTGGGGGAGAGCCTTTTTCCGTGCAGTTTTTCCATCCGGGTTTTCTCTATCTGCATCCCGTGATTGTTCATTATGTCGATCGCCAGGGGACGCATCAGTTTCCTTTTTCTGCGGATTTGTTCGAATATGGCAGTCACGGCCTCAAAGGGTATTTGTCCCAGGGTCATGGTTTTGCCGGCTTTCGCGTCCATTATCCGCTCAATACCCCCAAATACGCCGATGAGCTTGTGGCATTTCTAGGGGCCAGTTATTTTCGGGCGCTGGGCAGGGATTTGACCTATGGGATATCTGCCCGTGGGCTGGCGGTCGATACGGCAGAGGATACGGGGGAGGAGTTTCCGTTTTTTCGCGAGTTTTGGATTCTGCATCCTTCTCCTCGCTCGAAGGCAATTATCCTGTATGCGCTGTTAGACAGCAATAGTGTCACCGGGGCCTACGAGTTTACAATCCAGCCGGGGCAAGAGACACGCGTGAAAGTCAACAGTGTGCTTTTTATTCGTCAACATATTCAAAAAATCGGGATTGCCCCTTTAAATTCGATGTTTTTTTATGGGAAGAACACAGGCTTTAAAAGCGATAATGATTTTCGTCCGGAAATTCATGATTCTGACGGGCTTGCGGTCAATGCCCGCTCGGGTGAATGGATCTGGCACCCGTTGGTTAATCCCTCCCGGCTTTTGGTCAATGCCTTTGGTGGCGGTCAGCCCTTTGGCTTTGGGCTCCTGCAGCGCGATATTGACTTTGATCATTATCAGGATTTGGAGGCCCGCTATGACCGGCGGCCGAGTGTTTGGGTTTCTCCCAAAGGCGACTGGGGTGGCGGGCATCTGGAATTAGTCCAGATACCGACGGACAATGAATATAACGATAATATAGTGGCGTATTGGGTCCCCCGAACGCCGCCTTCGAGCGTGGGGATTCTGTAAATTATGCGTATACACTGTCCTGGTATTCTGCCAGGCATCAATTGCCTCTTAAGGGTTTTGTGCAAGCCACCCGGGTTGTGAAGAAATCCGACGGGTTGATGTTTGTGATCGATTTTGTCGGCGAGGAGTTACAAACGACGTTTAAGGACACAACACTGATGCCTGATGTTTGGGTCAGTCAAGGCGCTCATTTGGCCGACACGCAGTTGATTAAGAATACAGTCACCGGTGGATGGCGTCTGGTGCTTCATGTGGCGTGGGATGTCCCCGGGCCTATGGAGTTGAGGATGCTAAACCAAAAATCTGCCATTGAATTTCAGGGCCTTCCTGAAGGACAAGACTTCACCCGTCACCGAGACCTGGAGTTACACCTACCTGCGATGATTCAGAGCCTCAAACAACCTCCTTTGCATCGAAGTCCCATGGCCCATCAGCTGTTTAGGCCCCGTGATTTATCGCACGCTGAACGCAGGCGCAAAAGAATCCTTGCCTTACGTCGCAGCGTATTTTTTATTCTTGTTGCTGTGTCAACGACCATGGCCGGGTCTGCTTTTAAGACCATTTTGGGCGCCGAGGGGCTGACCGTTTTATCCTGGATCATTATCGGTATTTTTGTTTTTCTGTTTGGTTGGATTTCATTTAATTTTTGGACGGTTATCTTCGGGTTCATCACAGCACTGCGAAAAACAGACGATGAACTCCCGTTGCCTAAACAGACGCAGCCGATCGCTTCAGCGACCCGTGTGGCGCTGATTATGCCGGTTTATAACGAGGAGATGGCGCGGATCTATGCGGCCCTCAGGGCGACCTATGAGTCACTTCAAAAGACGGGCCAACTCGAGAGATTCGATATTTTTATTTTAAGCGATTCCTCTGCGCGCGATGCTATTTTGATGGAGGAGACGGCCTGGTCAGAATTGTGTCGGGATGTGGATGGGTTTGGCCGGATCTTCTATCGTCGCAGAAAAGTACGTATCCATAAGAAAAGCGGGAATGTGGCTGATTTTTGCCGGCGTTGGGGGAGTCAGTATAAATATATGATTATTTTTGATGCCGACAGTCTGATGGAGGGGGATCTTTTGGTCCGCATGGTCAATGTGATGGAGGCCCGAGAGGATATCGGCATTCTGCAAACAGCGCCGATGGCGGCCAACCAGATAAGTCTTATTGCGCGCTTGCAGCAGTTTGCCAGCCATGTGTACGGGCCGCTGTTTTTTGCGGGATTACGTTTCTGGCAGCTGGATGAATCCGGCTATTGGGGGCATAATGCGATTGTGCGTATGGACCCTTTCATGAAATATTGCGCATTGCCGCATTTGTCGGGAGGCCCTCCCTTCGGGGGAGAAATTTTAAGCCATGACTTTGTGGAGGCCGCACTTATGCGTCGGGCAGGATGGGGGGTGTGGCTGGCGTATGAGCTAGAGGGCAGTTATGAAGAATTGCCTCCGGGTCTTTTTGAAGAATTGGAGCGGGACAAGCGCTGGTGTCAGGGGAACATCCAGCATCTGAGGCTTATGTTCATGAAGGGTTTTACCTTTGGGCACAGGCTTTTATTTTTGAATGGGAACCTTTTTTATTTTTCGTCATTTTTATGGCTTTTGCTTTTATGGCTGATGACGATCCATGCCATAGCGGATTTTTTTCATACGATTGTGTATTTTTCAGGGGAGCGTACGCTCTTTCCGCACTGGCCTCTCCAGTATCGTGAATTGTCTATTGATCTTCTCTTGGTCACGGCCGCGTTTCTTTTGATCCCTAAGGTTTTAAGTGTTTTTCTCATTGTTCTGTCTCCTCATAAAGTGATTCCGTTCGGCGGGCTGATGCGGTTGTCGGTCAAGTGTGTTTCTGGAAGTGATATTTTCGACGTTATTGGCGCCGCTGAGGATGATTTTCCATGCCTGGTATGTGGTGTTGAATCTGTTGGGGGCAAAATTAGTTTGGAAAAGCCAGTATCGGCGTTCCAGAAAGACATCATTCCTTGAAGCGTTTAGTGCTTACTGGCCGGGAATGGTGGGGGCCTTTGTCTGGGCGGTTATTGCCTATGCCGTCAATAAGACATTGTTCTGGTGGGTCTCTGTTATCGTCCTCCCGCTTCTTTTTGCTGTACCCATAGCGGTATTCTGCAGTTATCCTTCTCTGGGGTTGTTTTTTCGCAAACACGGCTTGTTTCTGACTCCGGTGGAAACCGCCCCTTCCCAAGTTCTGCGTTGTTACCGGAAGCTTTTTAATTCTGATACTTCTGCATCATAGCCACATGAGCAAAAATTTACCGGGTTGCCTATAGGCGCTTGGCCAATTGGCTTGACAAAGCGCCCATTATAGGGTATAGTTTGAAACAGGAGAAACAGGAGAATCAAGAAAAGAAGGATATATGCGAGATTACTCATGAGGAGGACGGCATGGCCAAAATACTGATTATTGATGACGATAAAGATTTAGCCCAGTTAACTAAGACCGCTTTAATGACAAAAGGCTATCAGGCCTCTATTTTACATTCCGCTGTGAATATTATAGAAGAGATAAAAGCGCGTAACCCGGATTTGATTTTAATGGACATTGTGATGCCCGGCATCAGCGGCCCCGAAGCGGTTAGGAATTTAAAGGCAGATGGCCACTTAAAGGATATCCCTGTCGTATTTTTAACAGGACTTATTTCAAGCGGAGAAGAAGATGTGGAAGAAACCGGGGTAAATATAGACGGCCGGACATATCAAACTTTAGGTAAACCTTATGAGATTGATGCGCTATTGGGATTAGTAAAGAAACTTTTAATAAAAATGTGAGGTCAACGATGAGCGAGAGAATTTTTACAACACATGACATTGCCCAATATTGTTATGTCACCGGACGGACAGTAGTGCAGTGGATTAATGAAGGGAAATTAAAAGCCTTTCGTACTCCGGGCAACCATAGCAGGATTAAGGCAGAAGAATTTTTGGATTTTCTGCACAGATACCAGATGCCTGTTCCTTCGGATTTAATGGGTAACAATGGCACCGGCAGGAAACGTATTTTGATCGTTGATGATGATAGAGGTATGGTGGACACTATCCAACGGTTTCTTAAAAGGGAAAAGATATATGACTTGGAAGTGGCGTTTGATGGTTTTGAAGCGGGGCACAAATTTGCTGATTTTCAACCCGATTTAATCATTTTAGACATCAGGATGCCGCAATTAGACGGCTATCAGGTATGTGCGCGTATCCGCAGTAATCAAAAAGATAAAAATGTAAAAATACTTTTAGTGTCGGGCATTATTGGACCAAAAGAAACCAGGCGTATTCAAGAGTCAGGGGCGGATGATTATCTCGCGAAACCTTTTAGCAATAAGGATTTGAAAATAAAAATAGAGAAATTACTTGGGGAATAAAGAGGGGGTGCTGCCTATGGGCCGTCTTGAAAAAAGTAAGGATTCTCAAAGGTTCTTACAGAAAATAATTGACCTTCTTCCGATAAGGATATTCTGGAAAGATAAAGATTTAAGGTATATGGGCTGCAACGAGATTTTTGCTAAAGATGCAGGTAAAAACAGATCGGAAGACCTGATTGGCAAGGATGATTTCCAGATGGGCTGGAAAGAGCAGGCTAAAATATATCAAAACGATGATCGGGCAGTCATACAGTCAGGAAAAGCAAAATTCAATTTTGAAGAACCTCAAACCACTCCCAAAGGAGATAAAATCTGGATAAAAACAAGCAAAATGCCTCTAATAGATTTGGATGGAAATTCAATTGGAATTTTAGGAGTTTATGAGGACATCACCGAGACCAAGCGGATGGAGAAGGCCCTGGCGTCTGCCCAAGCACAGCTTTTACAATCAGAGAAGTTTGCGGCTATTGGTCAATTAGCCGCAGGGGTTGCGCATGAGATCAATAATCCTATAGGGTTTATCAACAACAATTTGGAAATGCTGGCTATTTATATCGATGACTATACCAAGATTTTAGGTATCTACGACGATTTGATACTCGCCATTGAACAGGGGGACCTTAAGAAATCCAGAGAGGTGGTGGGAGAGATCAAGTCGTTTAGCCAATATATAGATTTGAAATATATGACAGACGATTTGCATAAATTATTTCAACAAACTCAAAAAGGGGTCGAGAGGATCCAGAAAGTTGTGACGGATTTACGCACATTCGCCCGTGAAGATGCCGGTATCCTGAACCTGATAAAAATTGAAGAGGTGCTCGATAGTCTGCTGAGTATTGTTTACAACGAACTAGGGGCTAAGGTTGACTTGAAAAAGGATTACGCAGACACGCCTCTTATTAAGGGAAGCCCCCAGAGATTAGGACAGGTTTTTATGAACGTATTGCTCAATGCGGCGCAAGCTATGGATGGCAAGGGGACCATTGAGATCAAAACTTATGTCAAAGACAAGAATGTGTGTGTGGATATAAAAGACACAGGTAAGGGGATTAAGCCTGAGCATTTAAAGAAAATATTTGATCCGTTTTTTACCACTAAGCCTGTGGGTCAAGGGACAGGATTGGGCTTAAGTGTCAGTTATGAAATTATTAAAAAACACGGGGGGCAGATAAGGGTCCGATCACAAGAGGGGGAAGGATCCACGTTTACAGTTTCTTTGCCTATGCCTTAAAAGGATAACGTATGCCTAAAGAAATTCAGGTTTTGTTTTTAGATGATGAAGAAAGTATCATCGACGGGGTTAAACGGTTATTCATAAGAGAGCCCTATGAAATTTTTGCGACCACGAAAGTGGCGGATGCGCGCGCGGCGCTGGCAAAATATAAAATAAAGGTGGTCGTCAGTGATTATCGTATGCCGGATATATCGGGCACCCAATTTTTACAGGAAGTTAAAGAGCATTATCCGGACACGGTCAAGGTCCTTTTTACCGGTTATACGGACTTTTCCGCCGCGGAAGAGGCCATCAATGTAGGTGAAGTGTATCGGTTTATCAGTAAACCATGGAAAACGACGGAATTATTGTCTACTATCCGTCAGTGTATTGAACATTATGATTTATTGCTGAAGGCCAGGACCAAAGAAGAAGAATTAGAATTGAGTAACAAGAAATTAAAGGCCATGTATGAAATGCAAAAAGAATTTACCTCCACGGTTTCTCATGAATTGCGTACCCCTTTAGCCTCTATTAAAACGGCCGTTGATTTAGTCATCAGGAAAATGGTGGGAGAAATTACCCCCCAACAGGCAGACGTGTTACAACGCGCCAAAAATAATGTCGACCGCCTGAAGCGGTTGATAGACGATATTTTAGACCTATCTAAAATGGAATCAGGTAAATTAGATATGAATTTTATGGTCAATAATATTAACCAGGTCATTCAAGAGACCGTTGAATCCCAGAAAGACGTCGCCGCCAGCAGGGGGTTGTATGTCAAGCTGGAATTAGACGAGCATTTACCGTTGGTTTTTTTTGATAGTGACCGGATAACCCAGGTGTTGAACAATCTTTTGAATAATGCTATTAAGTTTACCAAAAAGGGGGGCATTACGATAACCAGCATCAATAAAACAGAAAGCAACCATATTATCATTACTGTCAAAGACACGGGCAGAGGGATTGCACAATCAGGTATGCCCAAAATTTTTGAAAAATTCCAGCAGATTGAATCCGCAGAAAGTAACGAAGAAGGAGGGACAGGTTTGGGATTGGCTATTTGCCGGCAGATTATAGAGCGGCATGGAGGCAAGATTTGGGTTGAATCGACAGAAGGAGAAGGGACCACCTTTAGTTTTATTTTACCCATTCAGGAAAGAAGGGAGATAACAATATAAGGTGTCCCGGCATCTAAAAGTAACCATCCGTAGTCACTTCTTCAATTTCCATCTATTATACCTTGGTACAATTGATTCATTTTTGATCCCTTCCTAGAATATTATCAATATTATAAAGACAAATAAGGAGGGGAGTTATGTTGGATACATTGAAGAAAAGATATAGATTTCGCATGGTCACGCCTGCTTATCCGGCATTTAATATTTATTCAGACATGGCATCCAGGACAACGGCTTTAGGTCCGGTTTATGTGGCCACGAATGTTAACAAAATGCATAAGTGGGATGTTGAGGTGATTGATGAAAACAATCTCTGCTTGCATGGGCCAAGGGGGAAGGAGGGGGGAGCTGATCACGAATTTTTGCAGCAACAAAGGCCTGCGGATGTGGTTGGATTTTATGGCGGGTTAACCAGCACTATTCCGCGTCTTTATAAGGTCGCACAATTTTACAAAGATCAGGGAGTGGTCACGATCGCCGGCGGTCAGCATTTTGTGGGCGATAATATTATGGACGCCTTGTCTCATGGGATCGACTACATTGTTATAGGAGAGGGCGAAGAGACCATTCAGGAGCTTTTGGAGGCCATCGAAGGGCAACGTGATATCACCCAGGTGAAAGGCATTGCGTTTTTAAAAAACACAGAACTGGTCCTCACCCCTGAGAGAGAACCTTTGCTTGATTTTGACAAATTGCCTCTGCCGGATTTTTCTCTGGTGAGGTATGCCCGTTTAAAGGTTTATCCGGTCGAGCGTATCCGGGGATGCGGCATGGATTGCGAGTTCTGTACCGTCAAGGGGAAGCCTCGGGCCGCTTGTCCTGACCGGCTGCTTGAACAGGTCAGACTTTTAGTCGAAACAAGGGCTGCGCGGCATTTTTTTATTATTGATGACCTTTTTGGGCAGCATCGCAATGAGACAGTGCAACTTTGCTATGAGCTTCGGGATTATCAAAAACACATTGGTAAACGGCTCGATTTTACGGCACAGATAAGGCTGGATAAGGCCAAGGACCCGGAACTTCTTTTAGCGATGCGCCAGGCAGGCATAAACATGGTTTGTATTGGTTTTGAATCTCCGATTGCTGAAGAATTAAATGCCATGAACAAACATATCAAGCCTGAAGAGATGTTATCCTTCACAAGAATTTTCCACCAATTCGGGTTTTTAGTGCACGGGATGTTTATTTTTGGATATCCCCTTGAAGAAGGACAGTGTTTTGATATGACGGCAAGCCAGAGGGTGAAACGCTACCGGACATTTATTAGAAAAGCGCGTATCGATACTATTCAAATTTTGCTCCCCGTCCCGTTGCCGGGAACGCAATTAAGCCAAAGGCTTCGGGCGCAACATCGGATTTATGATGTTCATGATGTTGGCTGGGAATATTATGACGGGAATTTCCCGGTTTTTGCACCTGACGCGCCACTGACCGCTGAAGGCATGCAGGCGGCGCAGAGAAAAATTATGGCGTCTTTTTATCAGTTCGGCTATTTTTTTAAAATAGGGCTGGATATATTAACATTCCCTAAGTTAGTTTTATTTTTACATAACATTAAGCAGGGGTGGGAGGGATGGTATCGGCACTGGCGGAACGATTTAATCCGTTTTATGGGATGGATCATCATAAGAAAATGGAACTGTGATTTTGATAAAAATAGATTTTTTGAAAGATTGCAGTCAGCCAAAGGACAGGCAGACGGATAACCGCAAGAACGACAACTTAAGGAGAGTGATGAAATGCCTTTAGACAAAAAACAAATTTACATTGTGGATGATGACGAGTCTGTGTGTCGCTCTTTGAAATTACTTATGGGGACTTACGGGTTTGCAGTAGAAACTTTCCCTAGCGCGGAGGATTTTTTTAGCGCTGTGTCGAACAGTGCTTTGGGGTGTTTAATCATGGACATTCATATGCCGGGATTAAACGGGTGGGCAGCACAGCAAAAACTGATGAAATCAGGGGCTAACCGTCCGGTCATTATTATTACGGCGGATAAAGATGGCGGCCTTAAGGAACAGGCTTTAAAAGCAGGGGCCGTGGGGTTTTTACAAAAACCATTTAATGACCAAGAGTTGGTCGATTTAGTTAATCGGACGTTTTAAGTCGCCACTTAGATTTTGTGGTATGCAAAATACTTTACATTTATATATGGGAAAGAACTTTACTAGTTAATGGGGGGTATGTAAAATATTTTATGTCTATATATAAAAAACTTTAGCCAAACCTCATGTTATTAAAGGGGTCACTATATGCCCGATTCAAAGATGATATTGTTAATCGATGATGACATCGATTTGCAACAGTTGACCAAGATTACGTTAAAAGTCAGAGGGTATATTGTTGAGACGGCGAACAACGGCCTTGAAGCTTTGAGCAAATTGGAGACAATCAAGCCGGATTTAATTATTTTAGACATGAATATGCCCAAGCTTGGCGGCTTGGGGTTCTACCAAAAGATCTGTAGTGGCCAGGACCACCCTTTATATCCTGTTTTAGTGCTCACGGCCCGGACTAATTTGGAACAGCTTCTGGTGCAGATGAACGTTGATGGGTTTATAGCCAAACCGTTTGAGATTGATGAGTTGGTCCGTCAGGTTGATGCGATCATCGAAAAGAGGGCAAAGTGATGAAAGACATTCTTTTCATTATATTTGTTATTTATAATTTATTTTGGTTTTCTCTTTTGGCTAATGCCCAAGAGCAGGCGGTCGGCACTCCCTATACACATAGCACCGTTGACAACAAAGGTTTGACCGTTGACCCGCAAAGTAAAAAGCTCTCGATTGATTACCATGAAGCCAATTTGGTTTCTGTTCTCCAAGCGCTCTCCTATTCTTTTAATTTAAATTTGGTGATGACGGGAAATGTGCAGGGGAAAGTTTCTGCGCACCTGCAGAACATCACCATTGATGAGGTTTTAAATGCGATTTTAAAGGTGAACGGTTACAGGTTCCTGCGCAAGGACGATATTATTTATGTTATGCGCGCCGGCGATATGGAAACGATCGCTGAAGTGTTTCATTTAAGTTTTTTGGCAGCTGCCGATGCCAAACAGTTATTAAGCAAAACCATCTCTAAACAGGGGGACATTCAGATCAACGAAGCCACCAATAGCCTGGTGGTTGTGGATGTCCCGGAAAGTATTAAAAAAGTCAAACAGATCCTTGCTGAGTTCGACGTTGCCCCTATTCAAGTATTGATTGAAGCCAAGATCGTGGATATAGAATCTAAAGATTATGAGAATCTGGGGACTGTGATCAACTCAACTTTTGATGCTAAAGGCACCTCGACAGGGGCCTCAACAGGGACATCAACATCGACGGTCACATCGGCTCCGGGCACTCTTGCCCAAGATAGCACGCAAAGTGTCGCTCTGGGCACTAATTTGGCCGGTCCTTCGACTAATATACCGGGAAATCAAATCAATGTAACGCCGACGTTTAAGAGTTTGGCTCTTAATGTTCAATTGGATGCTTTGATCCAGCACAACAAGGCCCATCTTTTGGCATCTCCCTCTATTGCTACATTAAACGGCAAAGAAGCCAAGATTAATATTGGTGAACGTTTTCCTTTTCTGCAGACGACGACGACACCTGTGGGCAATACTCAAACGACCATGTTTGTTGATGTGGGCACCATGTTAAGAGTCACGCCTATGGTTTCCCCCGACGGATGGATAACGATGAAAATCCATCCGGAAGTCTCATCCATACTCGCTTCCTTGCCGGCGGGCCCCAGTATCACCACGCGTGAGGCAGATTCAACGATCCGCGTGAGGGACAATGAAACCATTATTATCGGGGGGTTGATCAACAAAATAGATGACCGCACCAAATCCGGTGTCCCATTTTTACGTTCCATACCCCTTATAGGCTGGCTATTCTCTAATCGAAGCGCAGACAAGGAAAATACCGAACTGACAGTTTTTATCACACCTCACATCGTCCGTGCTTCCGATGTGATGAATCATAATCCGTTAATAAAGTTAAATGTGTATAGCCCCGATTATGTGCATAATGGGGATCAGTATGCGCAAGACAAGATGTTTGCTTATATACAGAGCATAGAAACAGATATCGGCGGGGTAAAACCGGAGGCGTCCGATCTGTTTAAATATAGTGAAATGCTTGAGACGTATCAAACAATCTACAGGCAATTCCCCGATTCTCCCAAGGCAGATTATTGCCTATATAGAATTGCCCAGATCTATAGCACTGTTTTTCACAAGTCCGAAGCGGCCCGCCAGACCTTAAAAAAGTTGCTGGAGAGATTTCCTAATAGTTCTTATTGTCACGAAGCCCAAGCAATGCTTGAGGCGATACAAAAGTAGATGACCCATGGTTAAAAAGATCGCAAGAAATATTGGTGCATTGCTTTTAGAGAAAGGTGTCATTTCACAAGCCCAGTGGGAACATGCCAAGGCCGAAGAACAAACCAGCGGTGAAGGGGTCCATAAATCTTTGGTACGTCTTGGGTATGTTACCGAGAAGGCCATGGTTGATTTTATTTCTGATCAGATGAATATCCCGCGTATAGGGTTGGACAGTTTAGTGATCGATCCCAAAATCATTGAGTTGATCCCTGAAGGCCTGGCGCAGAAATATCATGTTATTCCGCTTTTTAAAACCGGCAATACTGTCACCTGTGCGATGGCGGATGTCTTTAATGTTTTTGCGTTAGATGAAATTGCATTGAAGACGGGTTTGGCCATTGAGCCGGCTATCGCGACCGAGAAAGAAATCAAGAAAGCTTTGACCATATATTATGCCATGCAGAGCCATTGGGGGGACCAACTTAGTGCTGTGGCGCCCCGGATACTTAAAGATAATAACTCTCAAGGCCCGCCGGATATTCCGGCAATGGTTGAAGAGGCTCCTGTCATCAAATTTGTTAATATGATGATCGCCAAGGCTGTCGCATTAAATGCTTCGGATATTCATATTGAGCCGGAAGAGCATACCATCAACCTGCGTTACCGCATTGACGGTTTTTTGTATGTACAGCCTTCTCCTCCGAAGAATTTTCAATTGGCAATCAACTCCCGTATCAAAATCATGGCTAATCTCAATATTTCAGAAACACGCCTGCCCCAAGATGGACGTTTTCAGGTGACCATTGAAGACAAAGCCATCGATGTCCGTCTTTCCTGCTTGCCCACGGCTTATGGGGAGACTCTGGTTTTAAGGCTATTGAATACCAGCAGTGTTCTTTTAGGCCTTGAACAGATCGGTCTTCAAGGGGCGAACCTGGATAACTATAGATCTTTATTGTTTAAACCCAACGGTATCATTTTAGTTACAGGTCCGACGGGTAGCGGCAAGACAACCACGCTGTATTCTTCCATAAGTACTATTAATAATACGGAAAAATCCATTTATACGGTCGAGGACCCCGTTGAATATCGTCTGCCGGGTATCCGTCAAACACAGGTAGACCCCCTGATAGGGTTAACTTTTGCTTCTGGATTAAGGGCCATTCTTCGTCAAGACCCGAATATCATCATGGTGGGTGAGATCCGTGATGCCGAAACCTCCCAAATCGCTATTCAGGCAGCTTTGACAGGGCACCTGGTCATGGCCACGTTACACACCAACTCTGCCGCAGGGGCGATCTCACGCCTGATTGATATCGGGGTTGAGCCTTTTTTGTTGGCTTCGTCGATCATCGGGGTTGTCGGTCAGCGGTTGGTCCGTTTAACATGCATGGATTGTAAAGGCAAAGGCTGTGCTTATTGCATTCAGACCGGATACAGAGGGCGCAGAGGGATTTATGAATTGATGATCCCTGACCAACGTGTGCGGACGCTGATCATGCAAAAAGCATCCACGGAAGAAATTAATCAGGCGGCCATACAAACGGGAATGAAAAATTTAAGGGACAACGGGTTGGATATAGTAGCCGCGGGATTAACGGTAAAAGAAGAAATATTTAGGGTCACGCAATAAGGAGGTCTTCAAGCTATGCCGGTATTTTCTTATAAAGCCCGTAATGATTCAGGCAGATCGGTAAACGGCGTTTTGGAAGCCCTGGGTGAAGAGGATTTGCTGCAAAAGTTGCAGGCCTTGAATTATATGCCGGTCCGCGTCGGTTTGGAGCGTGGGGTCCAAGAAAAAATATTGTTGAAAACGCTGTGGCCTCAAAGAGTCAGAAATCAGGATATCGTCATGCTTAATATGAGACTCGCCTGTATGGCGGATGCGGGGATCCCGTTACTCAACAGCATACGGATTATTGCCGGACAATTTGAGAATCCGTTTCTTAAAAATATTCTTTTGGATGTTTCTCAGAAAGTATATGAAGGGTCTTCTTTATCTGAAGCTTTGGCGCGTCACCCTCAAGCTTTTTCTGAAATGTACGTCAGTATGATCAAGGTCGGGGAGGTGAGCGGCACGATCCATATTGTCCTTAACAGGATGGCTGTTTATATGGAAAAAGAAGAGAGTTTGAGGCAAAAGATACAGGGGGCATTATTTTATCCCATGATATTGCTTTGCTTGGGGAGCTTTGTTCTTATTTTGATCGTGACTTTTGTTATTCCTCAATTCGTCGCCATATTCATTGCCGCTGACGTTCCTCTGCCTTTACCGACAATGATCCTTTATCAATTGGGCATATTGTGTAAACAATTTTGGTTTCTTATCATTCCGTCCGTGTTGACTGCCGGTTTTTTGATTAGGCAATTTTTGACGAGCGCTAAAGGCAAAGATTATTTTGATAGGCACATTCTTCAATTGCCGTATATCGGCCACTTAATGAAGGAAGTTTTTATAACAAGGTTTTGCAGGGCATTAGGGATACTATTGGAAAATAATGTCCCTATCATAACATGTCTGGATGTTGTCAAAGATGTCATCGGTAATAATGTCTATCAACGCATCATTGTGCAGACAAGACAGAGTGTCCAGGAAGGAGAGAAGATTTCACATCAGCTCAAAGGTTCTGATTGTTTCCCTAATGATGTGGTTTCTATGATCGCCACGGGTGAGGCAACAGGTAAATTAGCTCCTATGCTTTATAAAGTGGCGGATTTTTATGAATCGGTTGTGGATAATTCGGTCAAGCAGTTAACCATGTTGGTTGAACCTTTTTTTATCATACTTATGGGCATGTTGGTCGGCCTTATTATGGCGTCTATGCTTTTGCCCTTGTTTGATATGATTAAAACTATTCACCACTAAAACGCTAATAAATACTAAAAAGGAGAAAATGATGAAATGCAACCGCGGATTTACTTTGGTGGAGATGTTGGTGGTTATCACGGTTATCGCTATTCTTTTGGGGATTATTATTCCCAGGTTTAAAGGCATGCAGGAGGAAGCCAATAGGGCTAAAGCTCAAGCTGAATTAACAACCCTACAGACAGCTGTTGAGTCATGGTATATTCATCAGACGCCGCAGGCTTATCCGCCGACTACAACATCTCTTTGTGCATCGTATCTTAACGGAGCAAGTCCGTTAATTGTGGCCCATCCTCTGCATGATCCATTTGCGGCTACAGGCATAGAATATAACTATGCCGTATCAAATAACGGTGAGTATTATGTCATTTGGTCTGTCGGACCGAACGGCACTGCCATAACGACCATCGGAAATACTGGAGTAGTGACAGGTGTCACGAGTACGGATATTTATGTGACTAATGGCAATCAAGAATGATGGCATGTCCAAAAAAGGTTTTACTATACTGGAGATGTTAATGGCAGTCGTGCTTTTGGTTGTTGGCAGTGTTGTTACACTCAATATGTTTGGCCTCGGCATGAGTGCTGACGTCAATAGCGAGCATTCAACGATCGCTTTAGCTTTGGCCCAGGGAGAAATGGAATTGATTAAAAATGCCGGCAGTTGGGCTGCTGTCGATTCTTTTGCTTCTCCCAGAACGAACTTAGGGGGCGGCGATTATGCTGATTTTGACCAAGAGGTCATTGTGACCGGGGATCCTAAAGAGGTTCAAGTGATTATTTATTGGGATGCCCTAGGGGGCGTCCAGAATCTAGAGTTAGACACACTATTGACTAATTATAACTATTAGAGAATAACGTGGAGATCAACAACCGCAAAAGCACAACTTTGGTGGAATTGATCGTGGCCACCTGTATGATGGCCATTCTTACGATCACGATCGCTTTTGTTTATAATTTGCATTTCAAATCATGGAATGAAACTTACACGCGTTCTGTTATCCGAGGCCGTCTGTCACAAGCGTTGGCATTAATGACCAATAGGTTGCTCCAAGCTCAAAGCATTGATGCCTTTACAGAAAGCAGCATTACTTTCAGCGCCGATCTGGGCAATGGTAGTAATAGTTATCGTCTGTATTTATACAATGTGAATGATCCCCAGCCGCCGCCTTATACTCAAAGCACATACAGTTTGCTCTCTGCCCAGGGTGTGGTTAATGATGGCCAGGGAGTTGTTTTGTCTTCTGATATCGCTCAACCATCGAGCCCGCCATTCGTCATGACGGGTAAGGTCATTAGCATTAATTTGACTGCCCGAAGGGGTGCCGAGCAGGTCACGATGACGACCAGCATCAGGCCCAGGAATTTGTGATGAAGAAAAATAAGGGGAGCGTATTGATCTTGACATTTTTATTTATGACAACCTCAGTTGTCTTAACCATGGCGTATCTTGCCATGATCAGATATGACACCGTCTTAGTCAATAGCCGATCTAACGGTGTGCATGCTTTGTATATTGCCGAAGCCGGTTTAAATAAAGCGGCTTGGTATTTGCTCAATATAGCTCCTGACAATACCACGGATGGCTCCTGGCGTACTCTTGCGTATCCGACGGCACCCGGCCTGAATTCTAACGATCCTCAACAGGAATCTTTTGGGGGAGGCAGTTATACTATTTGGGTACAGGATGCTAGTGGCGCCATCGAAATTGTCTCCAGCGGTGTTTATAATGGCAACACCTGCCTTGTCCATCAGCAGGAAAATATCACTTTCACCCCGCCGGCCTCAAGAACGTTAACTGCCGTTGCGGGCAGTTGGGGGCTCAATTCAATATGAAACCCGATGTGGCTTTACTTCAGAGCAAATTAGGCACAGGTAAATCCGTGATCGGTTTGCATATCGACACATCTTCGGTAAATGCCGCGCAGGTAGTCAATTATAAAGGGCGTTCGACACTCATTAGGACCGCTGGGCAAACCATCAGCCTAAAAGAGGGGGTGCTTGCAGATGCGGCAATCGCATCGGCATTAAAGGGTGTTCTATCCGGCTTTTCTCTTCGGGCTGCGACCATTATTTGTACATTCCATGATCCGCAAGTTTTTGTCAGAAAGATCACGACACCCCTCATGCCGTTGGAGGAATTAGGCCCAGCGGTGCAATTGGCACTCAAGAATGCCTTTCCGTTTTCTTTAGATGAAGCTGTCCTGGATTTTCGGTTGGTCAATAAGTTTTCTCATCAGGGGAAGGAACGGTATAACGTTTTGGTGGCGGTGGTCCCCGGTAAAACTATTGAAAGGATGCAAGGTCTGTTTGTGGCAGCTCACATCAAGGTGGCTTCCTGCATTCCCGCCGCGATCGCCTTGGAGAATCTGATCGGCAGGTCCCAATTGAAGACCGACGAAACATTGGCCGTCATAGTATTGCAATCAACTCTGACCGAGCTGGCTATTTATCGCAATTCTCATTTGGAATTTTCCCGTAAATTATCCATGACCGCAGAGGATGTTATCCAAAGTATGACCGGGACTTTTTTTTCGGATACAGGAAAAACGGAGTTGACCCTTGGGGAGGCGCAAGAGATCGTGAAAGAATACGGTATCCCCAAGCCCGATGAACCAATACTCATCAACGCCAAAATCACCTCCCCACAGATTCTTATGTTGATGGCCCCCAAGATCGAAGGGCTCGCCACGGAGATCAACAGGTCTTTTGATTATTACCGGGAAGAATTACAAGGGAGCAAGGTTGATCGCCTACTGCTTGTTGGAGAGGCATCCCGATTAAAAAGACTGGATGAATTTTTAAGCGGTCATCTGGGGTTGGGAGTGACATGTAGTAATCTTCTTGAGGGGATAGATGTGCTTGACCCATCCTTGATCAATACGGATGACGCTTCGAAACAGGTCTTGGCTATTGGGGCAGCTTTGGGGAGGCTACAGGGGATTAATTTATTATCAAGGGGATTAGGCAAGAAAAAGCAACGTCGCATCGAAGCGGGGCCCTTAAAAGCATTAATAATAGCCATCATAGTCATGATAACGGCTGTTTTACTATTTTTAAGTAATCAGATTCAACTCAAGGACCAACAGCTCAGGGTTAAAGATCAGCAATTGGCGCCTCGCTTGACGCAAGTCCGAGATATCTTGGCCGTGCGTCAGTTAAAGGAAGGGAGGCCTGCCTGGGGAGAAATTTTTAAAGTCTTTAGTCATATGCCTCGGGCTATTTATCTGGACGAATTAAATTTAAGCGATCATCAGCTACATATCAAAGGGGTGGCCTTGTTAGAGGCGGGTTCTCAAGCCACATTAGCCCATTTTATTTTAAGTTTACGGGAAAATTCCTTAAAAGACGCCCACTTGAAGCTTTTGAAAAAAGTCAAAGATGAAGCGGATAAATTTGAGTTTGAAATTGTGGCCAGCGTTGAGGCGGTGAAAGAATGAACATGGGGAAGATGATTAATGAACAGATTGCCTTGATTGTGACCGTGACCCTGCTGGGGGCCGCCGCCGTCATCCTGTTGGTGCTTTTGCCCATGATGTATCGCGCCCAGGGGTTTGATAGCCGGGAGAGTATTTTAGTCAAAGATGCGGGGCTCATCGATGACTTCATAAAGACCCGGGATCACAATCGTTCTGAGGCGTCGTTGGTTGCGTTGAATGACGCTGCCATCGTTATGCAAGAGATCACAGATCTTGGCAATGCCCACGCCATAACTTTTTTGTCAGTGGTTAACCAGGATAAAAGTAAATTGTCTTATAAAAAGATCAATACACTACCTATCGATCTGGAAATACGAACGACATATAAACAATGGGGGTGGTTTTTAGGAGCTTTAAATGATCTCACTCGAGGGATTGTCCTGATTGATAGTTTTCAAATAATGAGGGACACGCAAGAACCTGACAAATTAAAAGCCAAAATACATATGTATATTTGTTTAAAATCGGCATTCCCATCAAAGAAGGAAGGCAAGGCCTCATCGGTCTCCCACAAGCAAGTGCTTTCTTTGATCAAGGCGTATGCTATGACCCAGGCCCCCGTGAAAACCGCCATGGCTTGGGGTGAACGTAATCCGTTTGATGATACTTCTATGCCTCGCCGGATAGTTAAAAAAGAAGAGGGGAAAAAAGACAATACAAGTGTCGTGACATATGATTTAAGCGGGATATTCTGGAATGAACAAAAGCCCAGTGCCATTATCAATGATCTAGTTGTTACAATCGGCTCTGTCGTCGGCTCGTCAACGGTCAAGGCCATCAGACCGGGCGAGGTTGTTCTTTTTGATGGGACAAAGGACATTGTTCTTATGTTGCGGCAAAATTGATCTTATGATTGATGCCGGGTACATTTAAGATCAATGGAAAGGATTGTAATGTTCATACGCAAGAAAATATTCTTAAGTTTTGGCCTGGTAGCGATTTTGTTTGTCGGCCTTTGTGCCTATCAGGTCATGGGCGCACTGAGAAATGGGCAGACCATGATCGTAACCGACTGTATTCTTATGGTGATGGTGATGATAGCTTTTTTATTGGTCAGGGACATCGTCAAAGAGTTAAATAAAATTGTCATTCATGTGAGAAATTATGCCCAGCAAATGGTTAATCTCAGCGGGGGCCTTGCATCAGCCAACCCTGCCGTGGATGCTGTTAAAGAAAAAATTTCCGCTGGCTCCCGACAAATCGCTCAAGGGATGGAAAAACAGGCGGAAAAAGTCCAGCACGTATCCATCGAAGTGTCCCGTCTTAACAAAAATGTGGACACATTTTATGGATGCACCACCGAGGCTTTAAAAGTCACGGATGAATCGTCGAAATACGCTCTTGTTGGTCGCGAGAAATCCAGGAAGACCATTGAAGTCATGAACAGTATATATACCTCATCAACGGATTCTTCCAATTTGGTGCAACATTTGGGCCAGCAATCCGACCAGATCGGCAATATTGTGAAAGTGATTACACACATTGCCGAACAAACCAATCTATTGTCCTTAAATGCTTCCATAGAGGCTGCGCGTGCCGGGGAAGCCGGTAGAGGGTTTGCCGTAGTGGCTGAAGAAGTGCGCAAATTAGCGGAAAATTCCGCTCAAGCGGCAGAAGGGATCAGTACTTTGATCAAAAGCGTTAATACCGAAATTTCCGGGACAGTAGAATCGATGAAGAATGTTTATAAATTTGTCCATGACGGCAAGGAAGCGGTCTTGCAAGCGGATAATTCATTTGAACAGATCGTTCAAAAAATAACGGATGTAAGTACGGTTATTAATCAAATTGACCGGGTGGCCAAGGATACTCGAGAATCCGTCAGCATTGTTTTTAAATCCATTGTGCAGGTGGCCACGACAGCGGAAGAAGAGGTTGTGGCCTCTCAGGATACCGACACCTCCATTGAGGAAAAGACAGCTATTGTCAAACAGCAATTATCTTCTGCGGCCCGACAAATGGAGCAGATGGCGCACGACTTACAAGAGTTGGTTAAACAGTTATGACTCAGGCCATTGAGGTGGTGATTTTTCGCCTGCATGAGGAAGAGTTTGGGGTTGAAATCGCCTATATCCGTGAGATCACCGGAGTGATGGATATGACGGTGATCAATGATCCTGAGGGTTTTATTAGAGGGGTGGTCAATTTACGAGGCCAAGTTATTGTCGTGGTCAATTGGGACCGGGCAGTTTTGTTGTACGCCTATGGCAGAAATGCCCAAAACCGCCCGGATCATTTTTATTGAATTAAGAAAAAGAGTTTTTGGGTTTGTGGTGGACAGGTTTGATGTGGTTAAGGTCCCGGCGGATGGGAAGTCGATGGTTATATTGGATATAGAGAAGATTTTTTCAAAATTTATATAGGGGGTATATGGCCCGGATCCTTATTGTTGATGACGCACTGTTTATGCGTAAATTGTTAATCGATATTCTTGTCGCTGGAGGGCATGAGATTGTCGGAGAAGGGCCCAACGCCAAAGAGGCTATGGAGAAGTTTAGTGTTTTAAAACCGGATTTAATGACTCTGGACATTGAGATGCCGCAAGAATCGGGGATCGATACTTTAGGGGCTATCCGGGGCATTATGCACCAGAACCCACAGGCGAAGATCCTTATGATTTCTTCCCTTGGCCGGCAATCCGTTATTACCGAAATGCTCACCGCAGGTGCTTGTGATTTTATAGTAAAGCCGTTCCAAGAAGATCTGGTCATTAGAACTGTAGAGCGGATATTAGGGGGGAAAAGTCAAAGTGGGTAAAAGAATTCTTATTGTTGATGATTCAGCTTTTATGCGTATGGCATTACGCGATATCTTAACGACTAATGGCTATGAGGTTGTTGGTGAGGCTGAAAATGGCCAGCAAGCTATGGGGAAATTTAAAGAATTGCTTCCTGATTTAGTCACGATGGACGTAGTGATGACAGGCCAGACTGGTTTGGAAGTGCTCAGAGACATCATTAATTTGGACCGTAATGCTAAAGTGTTGATGGTGACAGCCATGGGCAAGCAAGCTATGGTCGTCGATGCCCTTCAGGCGGGAGCCAAAGGTTTTTTGCTCAAGCCTTTCGAAGCCAATGCTGTTATTGCTGAAATAAAAAGGATATTAAAAGAGTAAAGACTATGGACGCCTCTCAATACCAGGATCTTTTTAAGAGCGAAGCGATCGAGACACTTCAATCGTTGAATAATTTACTTGTCCAACTGGAGAAAACCCCTTCATCCGTGGATATTTTGAATGAAATTTTCCGGATGGCCCATACTTTAAAAGGCATGGCCGCAACGATGAACTACCCCCAGATCGTGCGATTATCCCATGAGATGGAAAACCTGCTGGATGCTTTGCGGGGAAATCCATCCAGAGTCGATCAGGAAATCTGCTCTGTTCTCTTTGAGGCATTTGATGCGTTGGCCCGGTTAGTCGCTCAAGCGGGATCACAAGACCCCTCTGTTGGGGTTGCCACAGATAAAATTGATGATGTGGTCAAGAGATTAAATAAAATGACATCTAGCGTAGCAGATTCAATAAAAATTCAGGCCGACCCTTTCGCGGAAAGGCGGATGGTGCGCATTAATGATGACGATAAAATTGTTATTGCCAAAGCCGCCCTGGAAGGGATCGGCACCTATATTACTAAAATAGTCCTTAATAAAGATTGTGCGATGCCTGAAGCCAGGTCCTTCGTCATTTTAAAGGTTTTGCAAGAAGCGGGAAAAATTCTTAATGAGGCCTATGTCCACAATCAAATCAAAAATGCCCAATTTGGTAAGAGTTTTGTTGTTTTTTTCATGACCAAAGGCCACATCGAGGACATCAAGAAGGAGATTGAGTCTATTCAGGATGTGGAGTTTGTTGATTTCCAACTCATGCCGGCCGAGCCACTCAAGGCTGCTGCAAGCACTCCAAGCCCGCCAGGCATGGCTTCTTCAGTGCAGAGTATTCGCGTGTCTGTAGAACAATTAGACACTATTGTTAATTTAGTCGGAGAATTGGTCATTAACAAAATGCAATTGGAAACGATAGCTCAAAGGGCGGGAAATGTGGATTTTTCGGACCATTTGTCAGTTATGCACCGATTGATGTCTGAATTACAAACCCAAGTCATGAATGTACGTCTTTTTCCTATGGCAACGATCTGTGACCATTTTCCGCGCATGGTCAGGGACTTGGCCAAGAGCGAAGGCAAACAGGTTAATTTAGAAATTGTGGGGGCAGAGATAGGGTTAGATCGGGTTATTTTGGATGAGATCAAAGATCCGTTAGTCCATATTTTACGCAATTGTGTTGACCATGGCATCGAGCTACCCGCCATCCGTCAGCAAAAAGGAAAGGACCCTTCAGGGCTCATTAAAATTCAAATCAGGAAAGAAAGGGGCAGGGTATTAATCGAGATTGACGGATGACGGCAACGGGATGGATATTCAACGCCTCAAAACCAAGGCTGTGAGCATGGGATTGATAACGGATGAGGAAGCATTAAGCCTGAGTGACCAAGAGGCCGTGATGCTGATTGTGGCTCCGGGGTTTTCGACTGCCGAAGAAGTGACACAAACTTCAGGGCGAGGGGTGGGGATGGATATCGTCAAAAAAAACCTCCAACGCCTCGGCGGCTCTTTTGCCATTGAGACGCGTCCTTTGATGGGTTCCACCTTCAGCATAAGTCTTCCGGTGAGCATGACCATACTCCAAGGCCTTATGGTCGAGATCCACCATCAAATATACGCCATTCCCGTCGTTAATATAGTGAAAATAGTTTATGGAACGGGTGAATCCATTAAAATCATTGATCACAAAAAAGTCCTTGTTGATGGCAATCAAAGCATTCCGCTTATTTGTCTGCGGGATGAATTGGGATTCAAGGGGGATGATTGCCTTCCCCCAGAAGGGCTTTCTGAAAATAGGCCTGTTCTCGTCGTTAACGTCAACAATAAGACCGCGGGTTTACTGGTGGATGGACTGGGCAATCAGCAAGATATGATTGTCAAAGCATTGGACAAGAATTTAACCAGGATCAAAGGCATCGGCGGCGCAACCATTTTAGGCTCAGGGAAAGTCGCTTTGATCATTGATGTACCGGCATTAGTTTAAGGATAGCGCATTGTGAAACCTTTACAAAAACGGAGGATACCATCGTGAACAGCGCAAAGACAATATTATTAATCGATGATGAGGAGGATTTGCTGCAGTTGGTAAAAATTGCCTTGGAGTCAAAAGGGTATCATGTCGAAACGGCTATTAATGGGATTGAGGGTTTAGCCCGATTGGAAACAGTAAAACCGGATTTAATTATCCTTGATATGAACATGCCCAAAATGGGAGGGGTGGAATTTTATCAAAGAATTTGTCAGGGTACAGATCGCCCAAGCTATCCGGTTTTGGTGTTGACCGCCCGTGCCAATATGGAGCAGCTTTTTAAACAATTGGATATTGATGGATTTATGACTAAGCCGTTTGAAATTGCTGATTTACTTCATGAGGTTGAAATCATAATCCAAAAAAAATCAAATGCCGGGGTTGGAACAGCATTATTAGGGGCGCGAGAACCAAGTGAAATATGTATTATCGAGAATGATCTTGAAATGTTGGACAAAATCGGATCTGTTTTCTTAAATGCCGGTTATATTGTTAATCCGGCACAAAACGGTACGGAGGGTATTAAACGGGTCTCTCATACAGTGCCCGATGTAGTTTTGGTGCAATGGGGATTAGTTGATATTTCCGGGGATTCGGTGATTTTCAAATTAAAAAGGATGGCCAAAACCATGAATGTGAAATATGTTTTGTATACAGCAAAAAATGCTCAAAGGCATACTATCTCCCAAAAAATCGGGGAAAAAGAAGGGATAGACCGTTTTGTTGAATTTGTTGATCCTAAGGATTTGCTTGAGGCGGTTGAGGAAGTGCTAAAGGGACGGGGAGCGTAAAGGGAGGCCCGACATGATAAAGAGGCTACGTGACTTATTTTTAATAAAAACAAAATTCAGCACCCGGCTGCGCGTGGGTTTTTTCCTTATTCTTGTTTTTATGGTTGCTCTGGCTGTGTTTGTCGGTTATCAGACTACTTCCCGTGCGTTGACCAACACCGAGATCGAGCACAAGAAATCTTTGAGTCTGTTGGGTGCCACGTTGGTCCATGAAAGGATCGATGGGATCAGAGACCCTGGGGCTTTCTTTGGCCAACCGCCCGCTCCTTGTTGAGAAAATCAGCGGGGGAGATTGGGATGGCGCTATCACTATTGTACAAGACATTCCGGAAAATTTACCCCTGGTTGACCGTATTTTTTTAGCCGATCTCCAATCGGTCATTCGGGCAGATTTGCCGCATCTGGGCAACGCCGTAGGAACAAAGCGAAACTACACAGACTGGTATAAGGGGGTGAGTAAGACCTGGCAGCCGTATGTCAGTACAGTGTTTATACGCGATAGCATACCGAGAACAAAGGTAGTTGATATTGCGATACCGATCAAATCAGGGAATACGACCATTGGCATTCTTGTCTTGCAGATTCAAGCGAACAATTTTGCCAAAATCACCAAAAATATGGGATTGGACAAAGAGGAGATCTTTTACATCCTCGACCAAAAGGGACATATCGTTTATCATCCTCTTTTTTCCTTTCAGACCAATATAGCTGATTTTTCTTCTATGCATGTCGTGGGTGAAGCATTGCAGGGTCACGGCGTGGTGAAAAAGGAGTATAATTTTTTCGAGCAGAAATGGAAGTTTTCGGCTTTGCAGAGGATCGATGAGTTCGGCTGGGTGGCCGTTGTCACGCAGCCGTTGCAGATGGCGTTCGCCCAACGTGACCAGATATTGTTCAGGATCGCTATTTTTTATGGCATCTTTTCTGTTTTGGGTCTTCTTCTTATTTTACTCATTTTGTATCTGTGGGACGCACAGCAAAAAGTTTACGATGACTTAAAGACGGCTCAAGCCCAACTCATTCAATCCGATAGGATGGCATCCGTTGGTCAGTTGGCCGCAGGGGTGGCGCATGAGATTAATAATCCCATGGGGTTTATCGGCAGTAACATCGACGTGTTAGAAAGTTATATCAAGGTCTATACGGATATGTTGAAAAAGGTAGAGGGTCTAAGGCATTGTTTCGAGGATGGGGATATAAATAAGGCTAAAGGCATTTTAGAGGAAATAAAGCTGTATCAAAAGAGTGTGAACCTGGAGTATATTGTCAATGATATGGATGGGCTTTTTGCGCATACTCGAGAAGGGGTTGAAAGGATCAAAACCATTATTAGAGATTTAAAAATATTTTCCCATGAAGACCAGGGAGAGGTGAGTTCCGTACAGATTGAAGAGGTCATTGACAGTGTTTTAAATATTGTGCATAACGAAATTAAATATAAGGCGGACCTTAAGAAAAATTATGGGACGACACCCTTAGTCCACTGCAGTGCCCATAAAATGGGGCAAGTTTTCATTAATCTATTGATTAATGCCGTTCAAGCGATAGAGAATAAAGGGGTCATAGAAATACGGACCTATCAACAGGACCATTATGTGTGTGTTGAGGTGAGGGATACGGGCAAAGGGATCCCGAAAGAGAATCTTAAAAAGATATTTGACCCATTTTTTAGCACAAAACCTGTCGGGCAAGGGACAGGGCTGGGGCTAAGCATCAGTTATGAAATCGTCAAAAAATATGGCGGGGCCATCAATGTCCAATCCCAAGTGGGGATGGGGACAACGTTTACCGTTATGTTGCCTATACAGTAGGATTATTTTTAAAAGAGCCAACCTTCCCGTTGCTTTTGTTGATATTCTGGCCTATAATTCCCGCATGATTACAAAAAAAGTACTTTGTTGGCTCGTCATGATTTTTTTGAGCTTAGGGGTTGCCTGGGGCGCCATCCCGCAGTGGGAATCCCAGGGGAATTATTATTTTCTGGCTAAAAATACCAGAGAGAATTTTAGCGCGATTGCGCCCGGCGCTAATAAGTTCCCCGGCAAATATTTGACCTACGACGGGGTCGATTTTTTAGTGCAAGGGGCGGACAATTGGCAGGATTATGGCAGGCTGAATTTGCAAGACGGTCATTTGTTCAAGATCCCCATACGTTCCGGCATGAGAGTAGACCAAGTGCATTTCTTGGCATCGGGCAGTTATAGCAATAGTTACACGCACGATTCTTTGCTGCATTTTTTTGGAGACAAGTATTTTTATTCCACCATAACGGTCATGTTTGTGTATCAGGACGGTGTTTATAAATCCTTGTCAGTACCCGTGTTTTGGGATTGGTTTTATCTGCCTTCGATCGCATGGTCTAAAGACGGGGCCAATATAAAATCCAGCGGTCGCAATCCGATGCGCCCGGACTGCAACATGTATCATATGTGGTTTATTAATCCCAGGCCGACGCAGGCCCTCAAAGATATTTTGGTCATGGATAGCTGGCTGAGCGATCTGCCTTTTTCCGATATTTTTGCGCTCACTATCAAATCTTCCGATAAACTCGAAGCCATTCCTAGGTGATATTCTTGTTAGTTGTCATTTTCCGATAAAGAGGCTATAATAACGCTTTTATTATTGAGTCTACTATGTCTGATTCAACTCAAAAGAAAACTGTATTCTTATCTGGGAATGAGGCTGTTGCCTGGGGGGCGAAGGTGGCTGGTGTTTGTTTTGCTTCCGGATATCCCGGAACACCTTCCACTGAAATTCTTGAAACCCTGGGGACTTTTGATGGCCTGGAAGCTCAGTGGGCCGTTAATGAAAAAGTGGCCTATGAAGCGGCTTTCGGGGCTTGTCTGGGCGGTAAAAGAGCGTTAACAGCTTTTAAGCACGTAGGGTTAAACGTGGCCATGGATCCGCTGATGACCACCGCCTATAGCGGAGTCAATGCCGGGTTTTTGGTTGTGGTAGCGGATGACCCGGGTATGTATTCATCACAAAATGAACAAGATACCAGAAGGGTAGCGCCTTATGCCAAGGTCCCATTAATCGAGCCTTCTTCTCCTCTCGAGGCCTATCGTTATATAGCAGAAGCCTACCGCATCTCTGAAGAGTTTGATATTCCCGTGCTATTTCGCATCACCACCAGAATTTCTCACACTAAAGAATCTTTTGAAATTGACCTTACTCGTGACGTGCCAACGCGTTCTTTGGAGAGTAATCCTCCCAAGTACGTGATGATTCCGGGTCATGCCCGTCTTCGTCATGTGGATTTGGAAAAGCGGCTGTTGAGATTAAAGGCATATGCAGAGCATACGGCATTAAATCGCGCAGAGATCAAAGACCGGAAGATGGGATTTATTGTCAGCGGCGTGTCTGCTCTTTATACCCGGGAAGCTTATCCTAAAGCCTCCATTCTGACACTGGGTATGTCGTTTCCGTTACCGATTAAGAAAATCAAGGCCTTTGCGAAAAAAGTCAAAAAGCTTTATGTGATTGAAGAATTAGAGCCGTTTTTAGAAGAGCAGTTAAAGCAGGAAGGGATAAAGGTGACGGCCAAGAAACCTTCTTGGCGCTGTGGCGAGTTAAGTGTGCACGCCGTCAAGCGCATTGTGGCCGGCCGTGACCGGGATGATCGTCCCCAGAAGGCCCGACGGCCGTTGCTTTGTCCGGGGTGTCCCCATCGGCCGGCTTTTCATACGTTGAAAAAATGCAGATTTTTCGTCGCCGGGGATATCGGCTGCTATACGCTGGGGGCCTTAGAGCCGCTGGCGTCTTTACATACGCAAATTTGCATGGGGGCCAGCGTGCCGTTTTTTGAAGGGATCAGTAAGACGGCCTTGGATCAAAAGGTCATTGCTGTCATTGGAGATTCGACTTTTATTCATACGGGCTTAAGCGGTCTTATTTCTGCCGCCTATAACAATACCAAAGGGGTCGTGGTGATCATGGATAATGCCATTACGGCGATGACCGGTGCCCAGGTCAATCCTACGACGGGTGTGACCCTGCAGGGCAAGGTGGCCAAGAAGCTTTCCTTAGAAGATTTATGTAAAGCCGCCAATGTTGATCGTGTCGATGTTATTGATCCTTATGATATGGAGGGTTTTGAGAAACTTATTGAAGACGAGGGTGGAGGAAGATAAATTATCAGTGATCATTGCCCGGCATCCTTGTAAAATTGTCGACCGTTCACGCAAACCCCCATTTAAAATAGACATGGGGGCTTGCAAAAAATGCGGTTTGTGTCTGAAACTAGACTGTCCGGCGATCTTGGAAGATAAAGACGGCAATTTAAGTATTGATCCGGTGATGTGCGTTGGATGTGAGTTATGTGCAAAGGTATGCAAGCTCAACGCCATCTTGCCTCTTTCCTTTGGACCATTTCCACCGGGGCCTTAGGAGAATAAAGACTTATGACGGAAGTGTCCCCATGACTGGTAAAATAGAAAAGGGACAGTTCTGTTGTAACTTGATGGGGCCCTAAGGCCCCGGTGGAAACGGTCCAAGATTAACAAGATTAAAGACATGAAGAATAAAAACACCACCAATGTGCTTTTTTATGGGATAGGCGGCCAGGGCGTCTTGTCGGCCTCTGAAGTGTGCGCCAGAGCGGCGCTTCATGACGGCTATCATGTCAAGAAATCCGAAGTCAAAGGCATGGCCCAACGCGGCGGTTCTGTAGAATCTTATGTGCGGTTTGGCGCTTGTGTCCTGTCCCCTCTGCCTGAAGAAGGGCAAGTGGACATTTTGGTTTGCTTGTATGAAAGTGAATACGCGAGGTTCCAATCCGAGCTTAAAAAAGGCGGGGCAGATCTTTTTTCTTATTTGAGGGGTGCCCATCAAGCAGTGGGCGAGCAGAAGATGTTTTTAAACACCTACATGCTGGGAGTTGTCTCCGCATTTTTACAGATCAAAGAAGAATCCTGGATTCAAGGCTATGGATGATATTTTTAAACGGGAACAGGCACAGAATAAAGAATATTTCTTTCAAGGCCGTCAGGAGGGAGCCAAGCGATGATTTTTAATAAAGAAAAGGAATGTGCGGGGTTGAATTCGCTTAAAGGTATTCAATCGCAAAGGCTGCAGGGGACTGTCGATTATATTTATAAAAATTCCCGGGTTTTTCGAAAGAAATTTGACGCCGCCGGCGTGCAGTGCCGTCACATTAAAACGATTGATGATATTGTTCATTTGCCCTTTACAGTTAAGGATGATCTCAGAGACAATTATCCTTTTGGGATTTTTTCTTCTGCCTTGAGTGATATTCGTGAACTTCATATTTCCAGCGGCACTACCGGTAATCCGATAGTTGCCGGATATTCCAAAGAAGATATTGATTTGTGGGCGGATGTGATTGCCCGGTCTTTGTGCTGTGCCGGTGTCGTTCCCGGCGATATGATCCAGATTGCTTACGGATACGGGTTGTTTACCGGAGGCCTGGGGTTGCATTATGGCAGTCAGCTCTTGGGGTTGACCGTTATCCCTTGTTCTGCCGGACAGACCAAGCGTCAGCTCAAGATCATGCAGGATTTTAAGCCCAAGGTATTGGCGTGCACGCCTTCTTATGCGGTATATATGGCGGAAACAGCCGAGGAATTAGGTTATGATCCTAAAGCCAGCAGCTGGAAAATCGGGATCTTTGGCGCCGAACCCTGGAGTGAAGCGATGCGTCAGGAGATTGAGAAACGTTGGGGTCTCGATGCCATTGATATTTACGGTCTATCGGAAATTATCGGCCCGGGGGTGGCTTGTGAATGCCATTGCAAAGACGGGTTGCATGTGTTTTCCGATGTGTTTTATCCTGAAGTCATTGATCCCGTGACCTTAAAAAATTTAGCGCCGGGGACTCCCGGTGAATTAGTCGTCACGACCTTGACTAAGGTTGGCATGCCGCTTGTCCGTTATAGGACCCGTGACATTGTGACGATTAACTATGAAAAATGTGCGTGTGGCCGGACCTCCCCGCGGATCAGTAAGGTTTTGGGACGCACCGATGATATGATTGTGGTGCGGGGTATCAACGTTTTCCCAAGCCAGATTGAGGAAGTGCTTTTGAAAATCGAGGGGACCGAGCCGCATTACCAAATCATCGTTGAGCGCCAAAAGGGGATGGACCAGTTGGAGATATTAGTGGAGCTCAAAGAATCTTTCTTTTCAGATGAGGTCAAGAAGCTGCAAAGTTTTGAACACCACATTGCCAAAGAGATTGAGTCAGTGCTAGGTATCGGGGTTAAAGTCCGTTTGGTTGAGCCCAAGTCCATTGAAAGAAGCGAAGGCAAGGCCAAACGTATTATTGATAAAAGGTCATTATAAATTAGGAGAGCGCGGCTTATGAAAATTACCCAAATCTCTGTTTTTTTAGAAAACAAAAAAGGACGGTTATACGATGCCGTCCGCATATTGGGTGAAAAGGGCATTGATATCAAGACCCTGACCATTGCGGAGAATGAAGATTTTGGTGTTTTACGCATGATTGTGGACCATCCTGAACAATGCTTTAGATATCCTTAAAGCCAATCACTTTGTGGCGTCGATGACCGATATTGTGGCGGTCGAGGTGGAGGACCATCCCGGCGGATTGGCCAAAGTGTTAAAGGTCCTGGATGAGAATAAAATCAATATTGAATATATGTATGCTTTTGTCGAGAAATGCGCGGATAAAGCGATTTTAGTTTTTCGGTTTGATGATTTGGATAAGGCCATAGACATTTTGACCAAGAATGGTATTCGGGTTGTCGGCAAAAAAGATATTGTAAATTTGTGACTAAGGACCCGCAGTGCGTAAGGAGGACATTGTGTTAAATGATAAATTTGCCAAGCATCTGGGGATGCAAATCGTCGAGGTTGCCAAAGGCTATGCCAAGACCAAATTGACCATACAGCAGGATTTTCTTAATGGTTTGGATTTTGCCCATGGAGGGGTGATTTTTTCTCTGGCCGATTACGCCTTTGCCTTGGCGTCAAATACACCGGAGGAATCAGGTTTGGCCATTAGCGCCAACATTCATTTTATTAAACCGGCCGTTGTAAAAGAAGAGATTTTTGCGCGAAGTCAGAGAAGTTTCCCGCAGCCGGAAATTAGGCACCTATCAAGGGACAGTGACCAATCAAGATGGGGCCATTCTCGCCCAGTTTCAAGCCATGGCCTATTTAAAGGAAAAGAGACACCCATAAAGAGAATATTTACCAAGGAGGGTAGTTATGCCACAGATTAAAGCGTATGGAGTTTTAAATGCCGCCCAACCTTTGGGGCCGTTGCAAATTACCCGTCGTGATGTGGGGACAGCGTGATGTAGCCATAGACATCGCTTATTGCGGTATCTGCCATTCCGATATCCATCAAGTGCGTAATGAATGGGGCAATTCCCTTTATCCGATGGTCCCTGGTCATGAAATCGCAGGCATTGTCACGGCTGTGGGGAAAAGCGTGAAGCGGTTTAAGGTTGGGGACAAGGTGGGCGTTGGCTGTATGGTTGATTCTTGCCGCGAGTGCCCGGATTGTAAGGAAGGTTTGGAACAGTTCTGCGGCAGGACGGTTTTTACCTACAACAGTCTTGAAGGGGACAAGAAAACTTTAGCTCAAGGGGGTTATTCCGCCAAGATTGTCGTCGACCAGGATTTTGTTCTGCGTATTCCCAAAAATCTTCCGTTGGATCGTACAGCGCCGCTGTTGTGCGCGGGGATTACGACCTATTCGCCTTTGCGTCATTGGAAGGCGGGTCCGGGCAAGCGTGTGGCCATCGTCGGTTTAGGAGGCTTAGGGCACATGGCGGTTAAGATCGCCCATGCCATGAAGGCAGAAGTCACGGTTTTAACCAGGACTTTGGATAAGAAGGAAGATGCCAAGCGATTGGGTGCCGACCATGTGTATGCCACCAGCGACGCGCAGACATTTGAGCAATTGGCCCGTCATTTTGATTTGATCATTAACACCGTATCCATGAAATTGGATTGGGGGCAGTATTTGGGATTGCTCAAGCGCGACGGCTCCATGGTGCTTTTAGGAGTTCCCAGCGACGCGCCGCAACTTCATGCCTTTTCTTTGATTATGGGGCGTCGCAGTTTGGCCGGTTCCTTGATCGGCGGTATTAAAGAAACCCAAGAGATGCTGGACTTTTGCGGCAAGCATAACATCACCGCGGATATTGAATTAATACCTATTGGGAAAGTTAACGAAGCTTATGAACGGGTCCTCAAAGCCCAGGTGAGGTATCGATTCGTCATCGACATGGCTTCTTTAAAATAATTTAATTGGTGACGTCTACCGATTATCTTGATATATTATCCGCCATATAAGAGAGATTAATATTATGCCTAATACGACATTCGACCTATACGGAGACAAGGTCGTTATCCATCTTCATGAGAGGGCTTGTTTTTCGACGGACGATATTATCAACAGTGTCTTGTTTAAGAAGATTTTGTCCCGTTGTGTAGCCGATTTACAGCGTAAGAACTCTTTTCTCCTGAATATTTTCGGTAAGGACCCTTGCCCTCAAGAGAAAGACATCGACTTTCTTATCAAGGTGTTGAAAGTTTTAACTAAAAATCCTTCCGATCTTTTGCCTGCCATTGTTCCGGGTTCGGATTTATTTTTAAAAGACAAGCATTTGTTTAATGATTTTATCGAATACCTTTACAACTATTGGCGTTCCATGGAGCGTTTTATTGTCTGCGATTCTTCCAATCGTGAATTTGACCAGAGGCCATATAGGACTTTTAATGATATGGTCGAACCCTTGAGCCATTTGATCAGAAGCGCTTACAGGGACATAGCCGAGAACCTGACCCAATCTCATCCGCGTATTTATCGTCAGGTCATTGCAGGGGCGGAGGTCGGGGTCATTGCATCCTCCCGTTCGCTTAATCTCCCGTCGGGTGTATATGATAAATTAAAGCAAATTCCTGTGATCAGGCAGGTACTCCTTTATCCGCCTTTAATTTTAAATTCTCCTATGAATAAACGTTCCGGGAAATTTGAAAAAGTCTCTCAAAATCCTTTGGAATTATTTGATCCCAACAAAAGCGAATGGTTGTGTTATCCGGCTAAGGTCGGGGCCTTGGTTATTCTCGTCTATTTTCATAAGAAATTTTCAGACCTGGGGCTTTCTTTGTGCAATCTCTTTGAAATGGCGGATGACCGGGACTTAGAACGCCCCCCCGATGCCGTTTATACTTTCGGCGTGCCCGGCAATGAGCTTGACGGCCTGGCTAAAATGCCGACGGTGTTTTTTGACGATGAAGCCAATAATATGTTAGTGGGGGCCATTCCGGGCCGTGATGAATTCGGCTATTTCGGTTATTTAAAGAAAATGGTCCTGACGTTGCACAATGTCAAGATGATAAAGAGCTCTCGTCTGCCGTTTCATGGGGCCATGATACGGATGATCCTGAAAGGCAATAGAGATTTGACCTTTCTTTTTATCGGGGACACGGGCGCCGGTAAATCAGAAACCCTGGAGGCTTTTCGGGCTTTGGGTGAAGAATACATCCAGGACATCATTATTATCGCCGATGATATGGGGTCTTTTGACATTTTATCTGACGGAGGGATCCTGGGATACGGCACGGAGATCGGCGCTTTTTTACGTCTGGATGATTTACAGCCCGGCTATGCCTTAGGGCAGATCGACCGGGCTATTATTATGAATGCGAACCAAGTGAATGCCCGTATTATTCTTCCGGTTACGACTTTCAACAATCTGATCAAGGGGCACAAGATCGACTTTATTTTATATGCCAATAATTATGAGGAGATCGATGAAGATCATCCCATCATTGAAAACTTCACCAGCCCTGAGATGGCCATTAAAGTATTTAAAGAGGGGACGGTCATGAGTAAGGGGACCACGACGACCAGCGGCATAGTCCATTCTTATTATGCGAACATATTCGGTCCCGTTCAATATCGACAGATGCACGATGAGCTCGCAGAGAAATATTTTCATGCCTTTTTCAAAGCGGGAGTTTATGTGGGGCAGATCCGTACCCGTTTGGGATTGTCGGGATGGGAACGCCATGGGCCCCAAGAAGCGGCCCGGGAACTTTTACGCGTTATTCAGCAACAGTAGAATTGGCTTTGCCATGTCGTTTTTATGAGTTAGAATTATATAAGTCTTATTTTAGAAAGCAACTTTTAAGGAAGGAGATTTTTCTATGCAGGAAACAATTACTCTTTGGCAATTTATCCAGGCCGGCGGTTGGGCCATGGTGGTATTGGGGGTCTTGTCCGTCATTGCGCTGGCCATCATCCTCTACGATTTTACGGTCATAAAAATTGAACAGCTTATTCCTGTGGAATTTGCCGAGGACCTTGTCCGTAAACTGGAAGGCTATCAACTTCAAGAGGCGAGGACCATGTGCGAAAAAGAATCTAATATCATCGCCGCTATAGCCCTGACAGGTTTAGACAGGCGTTCCAAGGGCAAGGTTGTGATGCGCGAGGCCATGGAGAATACCGCCCACAAAGAAGTGGGCAAGCTGTGGCAGAACATTGCTTATTTAGGCGATATAGCCGTCATAGCCCCTTTGTTAGGATTATTAGGTACGGTCTTAGGGATGATCCAGGCCTTTAATGTGATTTCTTTTGCCGGTAGCACTCTTAAACCGATTATGCTGGTGGGGGGAATTTCTAAAGCATTGGTCTGTACGGCCGCGGGGCTGGTGATAGCGATCCCTTGCCTGTGTTTTTATTCTTATTTTCGCGGCAAGGTCCAGGCCATTTCCGATACGGTCGAAGCGTATGCGACCGATGTTATGAAATTAATTGAAGAACCTGTTGGTTCAGGTCCCAAAAAGTAAAGTTTAACACCTCGAGGTATTTTATGTCCAGATTTGACCCCAAAAATATTTATGATCGCCCCCAGATCCAGATGATCCCTTTGATCGACGTCTTGTTTTTTACGCTTGTTTTTTTTATGGTTTTAAGCGTGTACTACAACATTGAGGCGCAGATGGACATCCATATTCCGCAGGCCACCTCAGCCCATGATATGAGGGGCGCGGGCACCCAGATTATCATCAATGTCACGGTCAAGGGCCAATTTATTGTTAACGGCAGGATTTTGAGCGAAACGGCGTTGGACAACGTGTTGCATCAATTGACCGCGTTGTCCCCACAGCAATCCGTGATTATCCGTGCGGACCAAAGGACTTTTCATAAATACGTCATTCAGGTGTTAGACGCTTGCGCCCGCAATAATATCAGGGATGTTTCTTTTGCTACTTCAGAAAATCGGGAATGAGATCCACATTTTTCATAAGAATAGGGCTTGGGACACTGCTTGTGACAAGCACAGTTTTTTGTCCCGTGGCCCGTGCCCAGTCCGCGCTGACTCACGAGGGCGAAAAAATAGATTTTGCCCAGCAGCTGTTGAATAAATCACAATATCAACTGGCCGCATCCGAGTTCGAGGAATTCATCCAGCAATACCCTCAAAGCGCCTTTCTGTCCGCAAGCCTATCTGGGAGCCGGTGATAGTTATTTTTTTCTTAAAAGTTATGCTAAGGCCATCGATTTTTATCAACAATACGCAAAAAGTTTTCCTAACGATAGAAAAAAGTGGTTTGATTACCTCAGGTGGGGGCAATGCCTGTATCTAACAGGCAAACAAGATGAGGCTTTAGTCAAGCTGACGAGTGTCGATGCCTCTATGGTAGAGCCGCCTTTCTATCAGACTTTGTATTTTTATTTGGGACAGGTTTTTATGGCCCAGAAAAATTTTGGGCAGGCCGTCGCTAATTTTGAAAAAGCCACTCAAGTGCAGACAAGCGGAGGCTACACTCCCCAAGCGTATTTGCAGTGGGGGAATGTTTTGACGACCCTGGCGGACTATGCCAAGGCCATGGAGAAATACTCAAAAGCATTCAGTCTTGCCGATAGCGACGATGTCAAAGCGGAAATCCTGATGAAGCAGGCCCAGTTGCTTTTTTACCAGCAAGACTATGCCGGGGCCGCGAAGTTATTTAACCAGGTCATCATTGATTTTCCTTCCAAGCCGGTGTTTAAGGAAGCCATGACCCGTTGGTTTACCTCCCTTTTAAAGAGCCAGCAGTTAGATAAGCTGATTGTCTCTTATAATCAGCAATTTAAAGACAATTTTCAAGATCCCGCTTTTTTTCGATTGCATTTATCCGTTGTTGAAGCGTTCTTGAAGCAGAATAAAAATGATGAGGCGTTAGGGATCCTCGACAAACTGATGGCTGCGGCCAATGGAGCCAAGGGCCTTGATCGTGACATTAAGATTGCCGCGATGCTTTTAAAGGCCCAAGCCCAGGAAGGACTTAAAAATGATGATGCGGCCTGGGGGACATATGCCGGTATAACCCAAGAGTTCCCTGACGACCCCGGGGCTTATTGCGCCATGGCCAACCTACGTTATACCCAGAATAAATTTCAGGAAGCGGCCTCTTTATTCATGGATTGTTTTAATAAGAGTAAAGACGATCCTTCACGAGAGGACATCTTTTATAACGTATTTCTGATGTACCAAAAAGCGGGAATGAAGGACAAGGCCATTGAGGCGGCAGGGTCTTATCGTCAGCAATATCCTCAAGGCCGATGGATTTTTGATTTGACTTTGGCTTGCGCTGAGATTTATACCCAGGACCAAAAATATGACCAGGCCCAGGGGCTGTTAAAACCTTTGCTGGAAAAAACAGATGACCCGCATTGGCCTCAAATTGTTTTTCAGATGGGCTATGATCTTCAGCTGTCAGGGAAAGACGACGAGGCGCTTGGGGATTATGAAAAATTAGGGGGCCTCAATATCGGTACAGAATTAAAATATTTTGTCTTGAAAAACAGCGCCATTATTTATCTTAAAAACAATGACCAGGACAAGGCAGCCGCGGCCTTGGGCTGGATCATAGAGAATTTCCCTCCGAGCAATCTTCCCACTAAAGATTATTTGTGGCTTGCCCAGTATTGGCAGGCCAAAAACGAAGCGCAAAAAATGTTAGAAGTCCTTGATCGTGCCCAAAAACTTCCGGTGGCGGCGTCCCAGATCCAGGGGATTAATTTCTTTATGGCAGAGGCGTACCGCCTGCAAAATAATTGTGACCAGGCCAGGGGCTATTATAATCAAGTGATTGCCGACAAGGAAAATAACGGGTATCAGGGCCGGGCGTATTTGGGCTGGGGTTCTTGTTTAGCATCCGGCGGGGACAAGGTCAATGCCGAGAAAGAATTCGAAGGGGCCATTGCTCTGAATCTGGAAGATAATTTTGTGACCATGCACGCCCGTTTTGAACTGGCCCGTCTTTTCGAATCACAGCAGGATTTCAAACAAGCGTCTAAGTTATACATGATGGTCGGCCTTTTATATAAAGACCCGCAATACGGCCCTCAGGCGCTGCTGCAGGCAGGGGACCTTTTACAAAAATTAAATGATAACCAGGATGCCAAGAAAGCGTATCAGCAGATTCTGGAGGATTATCCTCACAGCCAGCAAGCGCCTAAGGCCCAGGAACTCATCGGGAAAATTTTGTGAACAAAAAAATATCTTCAATCAGCATTTCTTTAACACTCCATGTGGTGGTTTTAGCGCTGGCTTTTAATACCGTCATCTATACCATTGCGCCTCCTCAATTCACAAACGTACCGTTTTATGTTCACGTCAGGGTTGATTCAAAATTGCTCTCCGGGCCTAAAGCCAAGGAAGGCAAGAAGCCTTCCCCCGAGCCCCAGCTTCAAGTGCGAGAGAACCCGTCGGCACCGGACAATGATCTCACGCTTCAAAATATTCCTATGGAACATACGGTGACACAAACGGCACAAACCAAGCCCGGCCAAGTGGACCAAACTTTTATATCGATCGTCAAGGAGGTGGCCCCGGCACAGGTGTCCCAAACACTTTCGGCCAAGAGGATCGTACCGTCGGCCGTAGTCAGTAACCAGGATATTTCTAAAGATTTGACCGTATCAACGTCAAGTCAAACACGGACTCCTGTTTTATCGGCGTATAGGCCTTCTTTAATGACCGCACCTCAAGAGCCGGGGGCGGAAAGAATTCTTTCCGCAGCAGCGCTGCGGGATTCCCCAGAGAACACCACGCGTCTGGCTTTTGAGCCTGTGACCAGTGCCGGGGACGTTAAGAATTTCTTGGGCTACGATTTGCGTACGTATGAGGACCCTGCAGACCATAGCCGTTATTTTAAACTTAGCGTCCGTGTGGGAGAAATCCCGGGGTCCCTGGCGGTTATCCCTAAAGAGATTGTTTTTTTGGTGGATTCTTCCAATAGCATAGGTCAGCCCGTGTTAGAGCAATTCAAACAAGGAGTGGAGGATTGTTTTAATCTGCTGGGCCGCAACGACAAGTTTAATGTCATAGTTTTTAAGCATAATACGATTGTCGTCAATAAGGAATCTTTATCTAATATCCCCGCTGATATTCATAAGGCAAAATATTTCTTAGATGATACGATGGCCAATTCCGATACGGATGTGTATGAAGCTGTTTTAAAAAGTATTAATCTTGAGAAATCCATGAAGCCGTCCTATGTCTTGTTGATCAGCGACGGCCAGCCGACCGCGGGGGTGATTAATCCGCAGCAGATCATCAACCAAATCGCCGCTATTAACCAGGGCCGTGTGCCTATCTTTGCTTTTGGCGCGGGGACGTTCTTAGAAAGATACTTGATGAGCTTTCTTGAGCTTTACCAACCGCGGATGGGCCGAGTTTGCCCCCAACGACATCGCCCGTGGCATTGTCGATCTCTATAAGCAAATCAGAGACCCGGTGCTCATCAACTTGCGTTATTATGTCGGCGGCCTTAAGTCCCAAGAAATTTATCCGAAACTGCTCCCGGACCTTTTTAAAGGCTCTCAATTTGTTTTGTGGGGCCGTTACACCAAAGAACAAGTGTTTTATTTTCAGCTTTTCGGCCAAGCCCAGGATGGGCTTAAACAATATCTGATCAGTGATGATATTTCTCAAGCGCCCCGGGGGGACAAGCGTATCGCCCAGGAATGGGCCGTCCGTAAGGTGTATCATCTGATAGGTCAATTGGAGTACGACAAAGATAATCGAGATTTAATCAAGGAGATTAGACAGCTACAAAGGAAGTTTCATCTGAATTTATCGAGTTTTTTACTGGAACAAATCAACCACAAAAAGAAATAATAGGGTAGTCTTATGATAGTGTCATTGCGACCACTCCGACGAGTGTCATTGCGAGCGAAGCGAAGCAATCTTTTTAAAGAGATTGCTTCGCCCTTCGGGCTCGCAATGACACTCGTCGTAGCGACACCCGTCATTCTCTGGGCCCAAAGCGATGTGGTCAGCGCTGACCGCCAGGCTTTGAAGGAAGCCCAAGAGGGAAGCTCTCCCTCAAAAATTTTGGCAGCCAAAGAACAATTGAGTGATGATTTAGCCGCTCAAGCGGAAAGAAAAAGAGAAGATGCCAAGGGGATCAACATCCCGTTAGTCGCTGATAGCACCGGCCATTTTTTTGTCGATGTGGTCCTTAATAATAATGTGCATGCCTCGCTCATCGTCGACACAGGGGCCCCTGTGGTTTTGTTATCATCCCGGTTTATCCGGCTTTTGGACCTTGATGCGGCTACGGCCAAAAAAGGATATGTGAGCGTTTTAAACGGTAAGTATAAAGCGGCTGAAATTTTATTAAATAGCCTGCAGCTGGGGGACGCGCAAGGCACAGATATTACCGCTGCTGTTTTACTGGAAGATAATAAAGAAATTGAGAGCGCCTTTAAAGACGGCCTGCTGGGGCTGTCATTTTTAAATAAATATCATTTTACGCTCGACCAGGAAGGGCAAAGACTAATTTTAAGAAAGCCGGAGTAGATAATTACATAGTGACACCTGCCGTTTATTAAATGGTAGACGTCATTATTTATTCTGATACAATAAACACTAAAATAAATGAGGAAAGGTTTTAGCACATGTATTTTCGTGATCTTAACGAAGCGCAAGTCCTGGCTTTGGCCATTGCCGCTGAAGAAGAGGACGGACATATTTATCGCGATTTTGCCGATGGCCTGCGCAAGGATTTTCCGGTGACAGCAGATCTCTTTGTCAAGATGGCCAAAGAAGAATCGGTGCACCGCAGCCGGTTAATCGATCTTTATCGCCAGCGTTTTGGTGACCACATTCCGTTGATCCGCAGGCAGGATGTGAAGGGTTTTTTGGTGCGGCGTCCTTTTTGGTTTATCCATAAGATCAGTCCTGAAAAAGCACGACAGGAAGCCGCCTTAATGGAGTTGGAATCACGCCGGTTTTATGAAGTCTCCGCGGGGCGGACTAACGATGCTTCTATGCGTAAACTTTTGGGAGACTTGGCCCAAGAAGAACAGCAGCATGAAATTAACGCCATACAGATGACCAAGGAGCAGTCAGAGACCGGCGCCCTGCTGGATGAAAAGAATACGGCACGCCGGTTTTTTGTTTTGCGTTTTATTCAGCCCGGCCTTGCGGGGTTAATGGATGGTTCGGTCTCGACCCTGGCACCTGTTTTTGCCGCAGCATTTGCGACGTCCAATACTGTAGAAACCCTTAAAGTAGGTCTCGCGGCTTCAGTGGGAGCGGGGATCAGCATGGGTTTTGCCGAGGCCTTGTCCGATGATGGGAAGCTCAGCGGCCGAGGGTCTCCTTGGCTGCGCGGTGTCATTTGCGGCATCATGACGACTTTAGGCGGCCTGGGGCACACCTTTCCTTTTTTTATTCGTGATTTCCGTTTGGCGATGTCGGTGGCTATCAGCTGTTGTCCTCGTCGAACTTGCGGCTATTTCATGTATCCGATGGCGTTATATGGACACGCCTTTTCTCTCCGCCGCCTTTCAGGTCATAGTCGGCGGGCTGCTTGTTTTTCTTGTCGGCTGGTTTGTGGGAGCCAGCTAATGGAAGAATTCTTATTGTGTCATTGCGAGGAGCGAAGCGACGAAGCAATCCCGTTTTAAGAGATTGCTTCACTCCCTTCGGTCGTTCGCAATGACACGCGGTATCTTATAAAGAAAGGAAGTTCAAATGAGTCAGACAGCGGTTGTTTTAAAGAAGTACGGATGGTTTTTAGTGTTATTGGCGGTTGTTGGCGCCGCGCCTTTATCTTGGGCCGGTGAGGCTGATTTGAGAGTGCCGGATTTATCTGCGGTCCCGTTATTTTTTAATCTTAATGGCCGGTCAGCTCTGATTCTGGGATTTATTCTTTGTATTTTTGGCGCCTTTTTCGGTGTCGTTCAATACGGCCGCATTAAAAAAATGCCGGTCCATAAGTCCATGAAGGACATTTCCGAACTTATTTACACCACCTGCAAAGCCTATTTGATTGCCCAGGGCAAATTCCTGCTGATGTTGGAGGCGATCATAGGGGTCGTCATGGTGGGATATTTTGGTGTTTTACGTCATTTGGATTTTGGCAAAGTCGTACTTATTCTCGTTTGCAGTTTAATAGGTATTGCCGGCAGTTATGGGGTGGCCTGGTTTGGTATGAGAATTAATACGATGGCCAATTCCCGGTCAGCCTTTGCGAGCTTGGGCGGCAAACCATTTCCTGTGTATGCCATTCCGCTGCAAGCGGGTATGAGTATTGGAATGCTTTTGATCAGTATTGAACTTTTTGTCATGTTATGCATTCTGCTTTTTATTCCTTCTGATTATTCCGGTTCATGCTTCATTGGTTTTGCGATCGGCGAATCATTAGGCGCTTCTGTTTTAAGGATCGCGGGCGGTATCTTTACTAAAATTGCCGATATCGGCTCTGATTTAATGAAAATCGTTTTTAAAGTCAAGGAAGATGACGCCCGTAATCCGGGTGTTATTGCCGATTGTGTGGGAGACAATGCCGGCGATTCTGTGGGCCCGACAGCCGACGGATTTGAAACCTATGGGGTGACCGGGGTTGCTCTTATTTCCTTTATTCTACTCGCTGTTAAAAATCCCGCGGACCAGGCGCTGCTTTTAGTCTGGATTTTTTCCATGCGTTTGATTATGCTCATTTCCAGCGCATTGGCGTATTATGTTAATGACTTTTTCGCTCAACGCCGTTATGCGAACGTTAAAACAATGAATTTCGAGGATCCGTTGACCTCTTTAGTATGGATCACGTCCGTTCTTTCTGTCATCATGACGTTTGGGGCTTCTTATGTATTGATCCCGCATTTAGGTGACGGCACATTCTGGTGGAAGCTGGCTTCCATTATTACCTGCGGGACAATGGCCGGGGCCATTATTCCTGAGACGGTCAAAATTTTCACGTCGATGGATTCTGTCTATGTCCATAATGTCTATCAATCTTCCAAAAAAGGCGGCTCTTCGTTGAATATCCTGGCGGGTTTGGTGGCCGGTAATTTTAGCGCTTATTGGATGGGGTTGGTCATTGTGTCGCTCATGGCGCTGGCTTTTTTTGTCAGTTTATTCGGTTTAAGCGCCATCATGATTGCTCCGGCGGTGTTCGCCTTCGGGCTCGTGGCTTTTGGTTTTTTGGGGATGGGGCCAGTGACCATTGCCGTGGATTCTTACGGACCGGTGTCGGACAATGCCCAATCGATTTATGAACTTTCTCTGATTGAACAGATACCTAATATTAAAAGTGAGATCGAGAAAGATTTTAACTTTACCCCTGAATTTGAAAGCGCCAAGAATTTTTTGGAAGCCAACGACGGGGCAGGCAACACCTTTAAAGCCACTTCTAAACCCGTTCTGATTGGAACGGCGGTGGTGGGTGCGACGACCATGATCTTTTCCATCATCATGATCTTGACCCATGGTCTGACCGCGCAAATGGACAAGCTGTCCATCCTTTATCCGCCTTTTTTGTTGGGGTTATTAAGCGGGGGTGCGGTGATCTACTGGTTTACCGGGGCCTCTATTCAGGCTGTTGTCGCCGGAGCGTATCATGCGGTGGAATACATTAAGACACATATGAAGCTGGAGGGGGCTAACAAGGCCTCTGCGGCGGACTCAACCCGTGTCGTTGAGATCTGTACGATGTTCGCCCAGAAAGGCATGATCAATATTTTTCTGACAATATTTTTTACTACCTTGGCCTTTGCTTGTGTCGAGCCGTTTTATTTTATCGGCTATCTTCTGTCGATTGCCTTTTTCGGTTTGTATCAAGCTATTTTTATGGCCAATGCCGGCGCTTCGTGGGATAATGCGAAGAAACTGGTGGAAGTGACTTACAGAGAAAAAGGCACACAAGTCCATGAGGCGACCGTTGTGGGGGATACCGTAGGCGATCCGTTTAAAGATACTTCGTCGGTATCCATTAACCCGATCATTAAATTCACCACGCTGTTCGGTCTTTTGGCTGTTGAAATTGCCATTCAGTTAAACCGCGGTCTCGATACGACGTTCGCCGTGGTCTTTTTTGCTATTGCGTTGTTCTTTTTGATCAAGTCTTTTTACAGTATGCGCATTTTAGGTGATGAGAATGTCCCTGCCAGGCGATAAAAAAGTAGAATGGGTCATTTCTAAAAAGGGAATGACCACGGAGGCCTTGAGGCTGTCGTTTCAGGTCAAACGTCAGTATGCCCTCTCTAAAGACCAATATACAGCCACCGCCCATGATAACTATTTTGCCCTTTCTTTGGCCATCAGAGATCGTCTGATAGAGAGGTGGATCATCACCCAGCAGGGTTATCATAAAAAGAATGTGCGCCGCGTGTATTATCTGTCGATGGAGTTTTTGATCGGACGACTGTTGGGCACGAATATGTATAATTTAGGGATAGAAAAACAATCTGAGGCAGCGCTGGAAGATTTAGGCCTGGATATAGAAAAACTGCGCGACGAAGAGGTGGATGCCGGTTTAGGCAACGGCGGCTTGGGCCGCTTGGCGGCTTGTTTTCTAGACTCTATGGCGACTTTAGGGATCCCGGCGCATGGGTATGGGATTCGTTATGATTATGGGATATTCAATCAAAAAATAAAAGACGGTTTTCAAATGGAATTACCCGATGACTGGCTGCGCAACGGCAATCCCTGGGAATTTGCCCGTCCGGAGAATACGGTTAAGATCGGTTTTTATGGACGGACCGAAATGTATCAGGACCCCAAAGGCCAGCTTCATGTGAAATGGATCCCCTCCGAGAACGTGTTGGCCGTCCCTTATGATTATCCCGTCGTCGGTTATAAGAATGATGTGGTCAATGTGTTACGGCTTTGGTCAGCCCGCACTTCCGAGGAATTTGATTTTGATTATTTTAAATCCGGTGATTATGAGCATGCGGTCTATAAAAAAGTCCTTTCCGAGAACATTTCCAAGGTTTTATATCCTTCCGATAATATCACGCGCGGCAGGGAACTGCGCCTCAAGCAGGAATATTTCTTTTCCGCGGCGGCCATAGCCGATATCATCAGACGTTTTAAGGCCGAAAATTCAGATTTGAGAGAGTTACCTAGCAAGGTTGTTATTCAACTCAACGACACTCATCCCACCCTGGCCATTGTAGAACTGATGCGGTTATTGGTGGATGAATATGCGGTGAAATGGGCTGACGCGTGGGAGATTACGCAGAAAATATTTGCGTATACCAATCATACCATTATGCCCGAGGCCTTGGAATGCTGGCCGGTGGATATGTTTGAAAGTCTTTTCCCCCGTCATATGCAGATTATTTATGAAATTAACGCCCGATTTTTAAAAAGTGTGGGCGATCGTTATCCCGGCGACAATGATCGACTGGGCCGGATGTCCTTGATCCAGGAAGGCTCCCCGAAAAGGGTCAGGATGGCCTTTTTGGCGGTCATAGGCAGTTGTTCCGTCAACGGGGTTTCGGCGCTCCACTCCGATCTTTTAAAGAAGTATTTATTCAAAGATTTTTATGAATTGTCTCCCGAGAAATTTAATAATAAAACCAACGGGATCACGCAGAGACGCTGGCTTTTGAAATCAAATCCCCGGTTGGCTTCTTTAATTACCAAGACCATTGGCGACGGATGGGTCATCCATTTAGACAAGCTGGAAAAACTGGAACCCTTAAAGTCCCAAAAAGATTTTCGCCAGCAATGGGCGGACATAAAAAAACACAATAAGACCCTGTTGGCTTCTTTTATTACCTCCAGCATGAATATCAGCGTTGACCCTGAATCCATTTTTGATGTGCAGGTCAAACGTATCCATGAATACAAGCGTCAGATGCTGTTTGCCTTTTATATTATTTCTCAATATTTGCAACTTAAGAACAACCCGAAAGCGTTTATTTATCCGCGCACCTTTATTGTCGCAGGTAAGGCGGCGCCTTCTTATACGATGGCTAAATTGACCATTAAGTTCTTTAATAGCATCGCGGACGTTATCAATCAGGATACACATGTGAACAGTAAGATCCGTGTGATTTTCTTGGAGAATTATCGGGTCTCCCTGGCAGAAAAGATTTTTCCTGCCAGTGATTTATCCGAGCAGATTTCAACCGCCGGCACCGAGGCCTCCGGCACAGGGAACATGAAATTTATGGTTAATGGGGCCTTAACGGTAGGCACCTTGGACGGCGCCAATGTGGAAATGGCGCAAATCGTAGGCGAAGAGAATATTTTTATTTTTGGCCTGAAAGCCCAGGAAGTCCAGGATTTGAAAAATAGAGGCTATAATCCCGGGGAGTATATCCAACGCAATAGTATGTTGCGGGAAATTTTTAAGCTGATGGGGGGGAATTTCTTTTCTCCGCATACGCCCGGGATATTTTCTCCCATTATCGAGTCTTTAACAGTGCTTGACCCGTTTTTAGTTTGCGCTGATTTTGAAAGTTATTGCCGCATCCAGGACCAAATTTCAACAGCTTATTTAAACAGGGATGAATGGATCAAAAAATCCATTATTAATGTGTCTAAGAGCGGTTATTTCTCTTCTGACCGCACGATTCGTGAATATGCCAGGATATTTGGAAAGTGCCCCTCAAGTAAGGAGATTGAAAATCTATGGATCTGACAACTAAGTATTTAGGTTTAAATTTACGTAATCCTCTGGTTGCGTCCGCATCACCACTGTCACATGACCTTGATGGTTGCCGCCGCCTGGAAGATAGCGGGATTGCCGCTATTGTTTGTTTTTCCTTATTTGAGGAACAGATTATTCAAGAAAACCTTGCCTTGGAAGACCACTTGACCCGCGGGACGGAAAGTTTTGCGGAGAGCTTGTCCTATTTTCCGGCTTCCAAGAGTTTTTTGCTGGGTCCCGAAGAGTATTTAGACCACATCACTAAAATGAAAAAGGCCGTGAGTGTCCCGGTCATAGGTTCTTTAAACGGCTCCTCGATGGGTGGGTGGACTAAATATGCCAAGTATATTCAAGAGGCAGGAGCGGACGCGTTGGAATTAAATATTTATATGATCCCTACAGATGAGAATCAGGGGAGCGCAGTTACTGAGAAGATTTATTTAGACATTATTCAATCGGTTAAAAAAGCAGTGCGTATACCCGTTGCTGTAAAATTGGGGCCTTATTTTAGCAATATGGCGCATATGGCCAAACGTTTGGATAAGGCAGGGGCCGATGCGTTGGTATTATTTAACCGGTTTTATCAGCCGGATATTGATTTGGAAAATCTGGAAGTGACGCCCACGTTGAATTTAAGTACGCCGCAGGATATGAGGCTTCCGATGCGTTGGATCGCGATCCTCTACAGCCATGTGAAATGTTCTTTGGCCGCCACCGGAGGGGTCCATACCGCGGAAGATGTCCTTAAAATGGTCATGGCAGGAGCGGATATTACGATGCTTTGTTCAGTGCTTTTGAAAAATGGCGTGGGGGCGCCTAAGTCTATTCTTGAGGACATGCAAACATGGATGAAGAGTCATGAATACGTATCGCTCCAACAGATGAAGGGCAGCATGAGCCAGAAATCCTGTTCTAATCCCGAGGCTTTTGAAAGAGCCAATTACATGAAAGTCTTGCAGAGCTATAATGGACGTATGCGTTGAAAATCATTACAGCGCGTACATTACCTCCCAGGTTAAATCTTTAAAGCATAAAACGCCTAATGAAAAGCGCGTAGAAAATCCGTTTGTGACTATTTCCCGTCAAACCGGGGCCTATAGCTTTACTATTCCCTTGGGCCTGTGTGAATATCTCAAAAAGAATGATCGACGCGCGAAGTGTCCCTGGACAGTATTTGATAAGGAGCTTATTGAGAAAATAGTCCAAGAACACAACCTGCCGGAAACGGTCATCCCTTATTTATCAGAAGAGACTGTTTCAGGGATTCAGGATATGATTGAAGAAGCCGTGGGGTTACATCCTTCCCATAATACCTTGGTTTACGATACAGGTAAGACCATTCTTCATTTGGCCCAATTAGGCTATTGTATTATAGTCGGCAGAGGGGCGAATATGGTGACGGCTAAATTGCCGGGGGGAGTGCACGTTCGATTAATGAGTCCGTTAGACAGAAGAGTGGAGCATATTCAAAAGTATCATCAGCTGACGAAAAAAGAATCTGAAGAGTTCATTTTAAGAGAAGACCGTAATCGGGCCAATTATGTTAAGAAATATTTTGGTAAAGATATCAATGACCCGTGCCTGTACGATGCGGTCTTAAATGTGGACAGACTTGGGTTTCAAAAAACCATTCAGGTGATCGGGGATTTAGTTTTTAAACTTTTCTCGTAGCATTAAATTCCTATTAAATTATCATTTATTTTACGTGTTACTACGTAGATGTTTGCGTAGTTCGTCCTATTTATTTTATTTCTATTTTAAGGCATTATAGTTCTATGCAGTCTTTCCAATATATTTTCGGTCCGGTGTATTCCTGGCGTTTAGGCAATTCCTTAGGCATTGATCCGCTTTCCTCACCCGATAAAATCTGCAATATGGATTGTATTTATTGTCAATTGGGGAAAACCGCGCAGTTGACCCATGAACGCAAAATTTATGTGCCCCTTGAGGCTCTGATGGATGAAATCCGCCAGATACCGTTGGATTTAGCGGATTATATCACTTTTTCGGGGCGCGGTGAGCCCACCCTGGCTTTAAATTTGGGAGAAATGATCCGTGGCGTCAAAGCCGCAAGGCCCGAAAAGGTCGCGGTGATTACTAATTCATCGCTGATGCATCTTCAGGCGGTCCGTGATGATCTGATGGCTGCAGATTTTGTGTTAGCCAAATTAGATGCCGGCAATCAAGTCATTTTTTGAGACGATTAGTCAGGGGCAGGCCGCTGGATTTAAAAAATATCATTCAGGGGATTAAGGATTTTCGAGCACAAGTATAAAGGCAAATTGGCTTTACAGATCATGTTAATGGACCAGAATATGGACAATGCTAAAGAGATCGCACAGATGAGTCCGGTCTTTAGGGGCTGATGAAATCCAGCTGGACACGCCTATCAGGCCTTGTGGGGTAAAACCTCTTGAGCGTGAACGTTTACGAAGGGCAAAAAAATTATTTAAGGGTATGGCGGTCGTTTCTGTTTACGATGCGCCGCTTAAAGAATATACACCCATGGATGAGAAGGCAACCATGGGCCGTCATGGAAATTTTCGTAAAACATCTTTTAATTAATTTATAAATTCCCTCCCCTGAGATGGGGAGGGCAAGGGAGGGGTACTATGGCCATCGCTGTATTCACGACAATTGTCAAACGTAACGGTAGAGTTGAAGATTTTAACCCGCAGAAAATCACCAGTGCTTTGACCAAAGCAGGTCAGGTGACCGGTGAATTTGGGGCAGAGACCGCTCAGATGATGACGGTGAGGGTCCTCAATATTGCCCAGCAGATTTTTATTGATAACCCCACCGTGGAAGGTATTCAGGACATTGTCGAGGAGGTTTTGCTTTCAAGCCCTTACCGCAAAACGGCCAAAGCCTATATCCTTTATCGCCAGCAACATGCCGAGATGCGCCAGATTATTTCACGGTTTAATACCGATTTGGTGGATAAATATCTCAATCAATATGATTGGCGGGTCAACGAAAACAGCAACATGGCCTATTCCCTGCAGGGGCTCAACCATTATATTTCCTCCGAGGTCAGCAAACTCTATTGGCTCAACCGCATTTATCCCGTGACGATTAAAGACGCACATCAAAACGGAGATTTCCACATCCATGACCTGGGCCTTTTAAGTGTATATTGCGTGGGTTGGGATTTGCATGATTTATTGACAGTCGGGTTCAAAGGTGTTTCCGGTAAAATGGAGAGTAAGCCGCCTAAACATTTACGCAGTGCCTTAGGCCAGATCGTGAATTTCTTTTATACCCTGCAAGGCGAAGCGGCCGGGGCCCAGGCATTTTCTAATTTCGACACTCTTCTAGCGCCGTTTATCCGTTACGATAAGTTGACGTATGATGATGTCAAACAGGCCCTGCAGGAATTTGTTTTTAATGTGAATGTGCCGACCCGTGTCGGTTTCCAGACACCGTTTACTAATATTACCTTGGATTTGACGGTGCCTTCTTATTTTGCCACCCAGGGTGTTGTGCGCGGCGGAGAAATTCAGAAGGAAACCTATGGCGAATTTCAAAAAGAGCTGGATATGTTTAACAAGGCTTTCTTGGAAGTCATGCTCGAGGGGGACGCCAAGGGCCGTGTGTTTACATTCCCTATTCCTACCTATAACATGACCAAAGATTTCAACTGGGACAATCCCAATCTGGATCTGTTATGGAAAATGACCGCTAAATACGGGATCCCGTATTTCTCCAATTTTATTAATTCAGACATGAATCCGGAAGACGCGCGCAGTATGTGTTGCCGTTTACGTCTGGATAACCGTGAATTAAGGACCCGCGGGGGTGGTTTGTTCGGGGCCTCTCCTTTGACCGGCTCGATTGGGGTGGTCACCATCAATTTGCCGCGTATCGGTTATACGGCCAAGGATGAAGAAGAGTTTTTTGTCCAATTGTTGGAAAAAATGAATTTGGCCAAGGAAAGCCTGGAGATTAAACGCAAGATATTGGAAAAGCTCACGGAAGAGAATTTGTATCCCTATATCAAATTCTATTTGCGTAACATCAGTGAGCGTTTCGGCCAATATTGGAAAAATCATTTTTCCACCATCGGACTTTTGGGGATGAATGAGGCTTGTTTGAATCTGTTGGGAGAAGATATTGCCTCGCCTAAGGGCAAAGATTTTGCCGTCAAGGTATTGAAATTTATGCGCGACAAACTTGTCGAATTTCAAGAGGAGACGGGGAATATCTTTAACCTGGAAGCGACTCCGGCCGAGGGCACTTCTTACAGTCTGGCCAAACTGGATAAGGGCATGTACGTGGATATTATCTGCGCTAATGAAGACGAATACGCTCAAGGCCATGAACCTTTCTATTCCAATTCGTCCCATTTGCCGGTGCAACACACCAGTGATGTGTTTGCGGCCCTGGACCATCAAGACGAGCTGCAGACGCTCTATACCGGCGGCACGGTGCTGCACGGTTTTATCGGCGAGAATATCAGCAATACAGATGGTTTAAAAAATCTGATACGCACGATCTGTAGCAAATACCGTTTGCCGTATTTTACGATTACCCCTACATTTAGTGTTTGCCCCAGCTGTGGTTATTTAGCGGGCGAGCATGCGACCTGTGAGCGCTGCGGCAGTGAATGCGAGGTGTATTCACGGGTGGTGGGGTATTTGAGGCCGGTTAAACAGTGGAATAAAGGCAAAAAAGAAGAGTTTCGCAGACGCCAAACCTATCATGTATGCGTATAGGCGGTTTCCAAAGACTCACACTGGCCGATTTTCCGGGGAAGGTCGCGGCGACTGTTTTTGTCCAAGGCTGTAATTTTCGATGCGGCTTTTGTCACAATCCTGAGTTGGTTGATCCTCAATTGTTTCAAAAGCCGCTTTTAGCCCAAGAGATTTTGGATTATCTGCAGGACCACCGGGGGAAATTGCAGGGGGTTGTGATAACCGGTGGGGAGCCCACCGTGCAGGAAGGCCTGGCTGATTTTATCGTGCAGATCAAGGGCATGGGCTTCGCGGTCAAATTGGACACCAACGGCAGTCAGCCGGAAGTTTTGAGGTCTTTGTTGGAGCGGCGTTTAATTGATTACATCGCCATGGACATTAAATCCTCTCTGAGCAAGTATCCTCAAGTGACCGCTACCGATTGGGACACCGATAAAATCAAAGAGAGTATTGATCTAATTGTCCGCAGCGGCATTCCGTATCAGTTTCGCACGACGCTGGTCAAAGAATTCTGCTCCCACGAGGATTTAAGTGATATTCAGCATTTGATAGAGCAAGCCAATCATTATGTGCTGCAGCCGTTTGTCCTTGCCCCCAAGATGGTCGACCCCCGATTTAAGCAGCAGGGCCAATATACCGCAGCAGAAATAGACTCATTAAAGACCCAATTCGAAAAGAATGTCTTTGATCTTGGACCGTTTCCACCGGGGCCTTAGAGCCCCAATAGGTTACGATGGAAGTGTCCCCTTATTTCCTGTCCCCTATTTTAACTCTTTTGAAATTCCATCGGAGGATGCTATAATTATCAAATTTAAAAAAAGATTGCCGCGCCCTAAAAAACAGGGCTCGCAATGACACATGGTTAGGATATGGATAGTAAGGATAATAGATTGCAGGAAACGCTGAAGGAACTAGCCGACATGAAGGCGGCTTTGGATGCGTCGGCTATTGTGACCATCACTGATCCGGCAGGCAATATCATTTATGCCAATGATAAATTCTGTGAAATCTCTAAATATTCCAGGGCGGAATTAATAGGGCAGAATCACAGGATTATCAATTCTGGTCATCATCCTAAAGAGTTTTTTCAAGAGATGTGGGCCGCTATAGCCGCGGGCCGTATATGGAAGGGGGAAGTCCGTAACAGTGCTAAAGACGGAGGCATTTACTGGGAGGACACTACCATAGTGCCGTTTATGGATGCAGAGGGCAAGCCCTATCAATATGTTTCTATCCGTTATGAGATAAGTTCGCGCAAAATGATGGAGGAGCAGATTAAAGAATTGCCCGCTCGTATCGTTCAGGCCCAAGAGCAGGAGTGTGAACGCATCGCCCGTGACCTGCACGATGATTTAGGCCAGTCGCTGGCTACCCTTAAAATGTTATTACAATCCGCGTGGCTGCAGAAATCGACCAGTGTTAACCCCTTAAAAGAACATAAAAAGATCTTGGGGTATTTAGATACGATCATTGATAAATCGCGGAATTTAGCCATGCGCCTGCGCCCTTCGACCTTGGAAGCTTTAGGGTTGACTACGGCCATCAATTTAATGATCGATGATATCAACCGCGCGGGAAAAGTCAGGATCACTTTTACGCACAGCCATTTGGTGAATTTACATTTTCAATCAGAGGCCATTAATGTATTTCGTATTGTACAGGAAGCTTTGACTAATATAGTCAAGAATGCCCAGGCCACCAATGTTAAAGTGGCTTTGCGTGTCTTCAAGAATAATTTAAAAATCACCATAGAAGATAATGGGCGTGGTTTTATCTTAAAGGACAAGTCCAAAGGGTTGGGATTAACAACCATGCGTGAAAGGACGAGCCTCTTGGGCGGTAAAATAGAAATCCAATCCCAGATTAATCAAGGGACCACGATCATCGTGGATATCCCTTGTTGGAGGGACAAGTAATGGCAGGCGTGCGTATTATTTTAGCGGACGATCATGAAATCCTCAGGGCCGGATTGAAAAGTCTGTTGGACCGTGAGCCGGACTTTAAAGTGGTGGCCCAGGCCCGTGATGGCCAAGAGCTGTTGGATAAGTTGACTTCTGTCAAGGCGGATTGTGTCGTGATGGATTTATCCATGCCTAATTTGGACGGGTTGGCCACGTTAAAAGAAATTCAAAAAAATTTTCCCAAGATCAAATGCCTGGTGTTGACCATGCAAAAAGACCAGGAACATTTTAAGCGGGCCATGGCCAACGGCGCCTCAGGCTATGTCCTCAAAGACAATGCGTTTGATTTGCTGGCTATGGCCATTAAAATGGTGATGAAGGGCAAGACGTTTATTTCGCCGGGTATGTCCGAGTTGATTACCGAACAATATGTCCGTTTTGTTAAAGGGGGAGACATTCCTTCTTTGGGAATCCTCACCCCACGTGAAAAAGAAATTTTAAAATTGGTCGCGCAAGGCGATGCCAACAAAAATATAGCGGCCCAGCTTAAAATCAGTATCCGCACGGTGGAAACCCATCGCAATCGTCTGATCCATAAATTAGGTTTTAAAACAACCGCCGCCCTGGTTAAATATGCCCTGGATAAGGGGTTAATTTAAAGAAAGAGAGTCGTGTGTAATGGAAACGATTTATGTTATTGCCAGTGTTTGGTTAGGTCTCGCGGTCTTTGCCGCGATTGTGGCCCATCATCTGAGGATTTCGATAGCTTTGGTCGAAATAATTGTAGGGGTTATTGCCGCGGCGGTGGTTAATCGTTGGTGGGGCGCCGGGGCTTTTGGCAGTGATCTCGAGTGGGTACGTCTTTTGGCCTCGTTCGGGGCGGTATTGCTTACCTTTTTAGCCGGAGCAGAACTTGATCCCAAAGTGATCACGACCAAACGCACAGAGGTCCTGGTGGTTGGATTCGTTGGTTTCCTGGCACCTTTTTTGGGGTGTGCGGCCTTTGCCCGGTTTATTCTTCATTGGGACCCTCGGGCCAGCTGGTTGGCCGGTGTCGCCTTATCGACGACATCGATGGCGGTGGTTTATGCCGTTATGCTGGAGACGGGCTTTAATAAAACGGAATTCGGCAAAGGGATATTGGGGGCATGTTTTGTCAACGATCTAGGAACAGTCATCGCGCTCGGGCTTATTTTTGCCCCTTTTACTTATAAAACAATCGTGTTTGTCGTAGTCACAGCCATTGTCCTTGGTCTTTTTCCATGGATGACCTCACAGATGCATCAAACTTATGGCAATCGAACGGCGGCCATTCGCGTGAAGTGGGTCATGCTGGTATTATTTGGCTTAGGGGCGCTGGCCTTATGGTCGGGCAGCGAAGCTGTTTTACCGGCCTACATTGCCGGTATGCTTTTGGCAGAATTTGCCGTTAAAGAGCATCATTGGGTGAGCAGATTACGCACCTTAACAGTCGGCTTTTTGACGCCGTTTTATTTTATCCGGGCGGGATCGCTGGTTTCACTAGGGGCCTTGGCCGTCGCCCCGTTTGTGTTTTTGATTCTTTTGGCGGGCAAAGTGATGTCAAAGATTTTTGGATTATTTCCCGTCATTGGTATTTTTAGAAAAGACCGGAGGGAAAAGTGGTATTATACATTAATGATGTCAACGGGATTGACCTTTGGTACGATTTCATCGCTTTATGGTTTCTCCCACGGGATTATTTCCAAGGGACAATATTCTTTTTTGGTAGCGACGGTGATTGCCAGCGCGGTGGTTCCGACATTAATAGCCAATCTGGCTTTTTTGCCTGTTCATTTGCTGGAGCAGAAAAATAAGATCGGCAAGATGATGTCCGAGGGGATTGATGAGGAATAAGCTAATAAAAGCTTGGTTTTTGTTTGTCCTTATAGGTGTTGCGCTACCGGCATGTTATGAGCAAAACGCCATAGCCGCTCAGGATGAGTTCCCTCAAGCCGGTAATTTTGCCCCGGGGCAACTAGGGGCGCATTATTTGAAACATGGGGACCAATTGGGGTATAATAGCCAAGAGCAATATGTGCAAGGCGCGCGGGCTCTTTTAAACGCTCCTCCGGGAAAAGATGTGTTAGAAAAAATCAGGCCTAATGGTGATGTCATGCACTATAGGGCCAGCAGCGGTGAATTTGCGGTCATGACTAAAAGCGGGCGGATCCGTACTTATTTTAAGACGGATTATTTTTACTGGATGAGACAATGAATAAAAAGAAAGAACCAAAATATACTTGTCCGGTGTGCGCCTTTGATGGGCTTAAGGAAGCGCCCTATGGCCCTCACCAAGAGCCATCTTATGAGATTTGTCCCAACTGTGGTTTTGAATTTGGATTCGATGACCGTAATGACAGTAAGGAAGGGAAAAAGACATGAACAATAAGATTAGGGGGTGTGTTTTAGCAGCATTGGTTGTTTGGTGTCCGTTGGTTTATGCCCAGGCCCAGGAGAAAACGGCGAGTGTGGATGATCGGGTGGCGCAGATGGCAACGGAATTGAATTTGACTGACGCCCAAGCCGGTGCCATAAAACCGATTATCGTCGAGTATATAACCAAACGCGAGAAAATTTTACAGGAAGCGGAAGGACAGCTTGTTTTTGACCATGCCGCGTTCAAAAGTACAATGATGGCGTTAAAACAGATTGAATATCAAAAGTTGGGTAAGATTTTAAGTGAAGATCAAATGAGACGACTCAAGCAGAAGGAAGATTTAAGGGCAGCGCTTAATAAAGATGATGCCGGAAGTCAAGGGGGAGAGGATATCTCATTTACTCCTGACGGCGCTGCTATCAAGTTCTAATTCAAATATAACCTAGCAAAAAAAAATCTCCGTTTAGTCATTATTATGGTATAGTATGTCCCCAAGAATTCTCAAGGGTTTAGATTCCATTAGAATTTTTTAATCATCTTCTAACCCAGTTTTAATTATTATTTTATTAAGATTAGTATATAAGTAAGTTAGGATTTTAAGGATAATGAGTAAACGGCGAGTGGTCATTACCGGCTTGGGCGTGGTTGCTTGTAACGGTATTGGTCTTAAAGATTTTTGGCAGGCTAACATAGAAGGTCGCTCAGGCATAGGTAAAATCACCTGCTTTGATGCCGATGCTTTTGATACGCGTATAGCCGGTGAGGTCAAAGGTTTTGATCCTTCCCCATATATGCCTGCGGAGGTGGCCAAAAAGGTCGACAGGTTTGTGCATTTTGGATTGGCCTGCACCCAAATGGCCCTAGCCGATAGCTCTTTGATTTTAGAGAAAGAAGACAAGCACAGAATAGGGGTCATCATCGGTTCCGGTTTGGGAGGGATGATGTTCCACGAAGAGCAGATGGTGGCGATTCTCGAGAAGGGGGCGCAACGTATTAATCCTGCTTCTGTGGCGAGAATTTCACCTAACGCGGTGTCCAGTCATATTGCCATCCGGTATGGTTTGCTTGGGCCCAACATGGTTATTTCTACCGCTTGCGCTTCTGCCAGTCATGCCATCGGTGAGGCTTTTCGTAAACTGCAATGGGGAGATATGGATGTGTGTGTCACCGGCGGCGTGGAAGCGCCGCTGACGCGGTTAAATTTCGGAGCTTATTGCGCGTTAAGGGTCGTGTCTAAAAAGAATGATGTGCCTCAGGAAGCTTCGCGTCCTTTTGATTTAGAACGCGATGGTTTCGTCTTAAGCGAAGGCGGCGGCGGGCTTATTTTGGAAGAACTGGGTCATGCGCTTAAAAGAAACGCGCCGATTTACGCGGAAATAATCGGGTATGCCAGTAATTCAGGGGCCCGTCATATGGTCATACCTGATTTAAGCGGTGCAGACGCGGCCCGGGTCATGGCTGATGCTTTGAGGGATGCGGGATTGCAGGGCGAGGGCGTTGATTATATCAATGCTCACGCTACATCGACGGTGGCCAATGACCGTGCGGAAACCAAGGCCATTAAAAGTGTCTTCGGTACAAAGGCCTATGATGTTCCGATTTCTTCGACCAAGTCCATGATAGGTCACAGTCTGGGCGCGGCCGGTGGTATTGAAGCGGTGGTATGCGCGTTGGCGATTAAGAATCAATTTATTCCGCCGACCATCAATTATAAGCATAAAGACCCGGAGTGTGATTTGGATTATGTGCCGCTTGAAGGGCGTCGGAAGAAATTGAATACTGTTTTGTCCAACTCATTCGGATTCGGCAATTGTAATGCCTGTATTATTTTTTCGGATTTCAAAGGAGATTAAAAAACCATGACTTACGGTGAAATCGAAACAACGGTCAAAGAAATTTTAGCCAAACATTTGAGCATGGAACCCCAAAAGATCGCTTTGGAATCGCGTTTGGTAGAAGATTTGGGAGTCGATTCTTTTGGGTCCGTGGAAGTGGCTTTTGAACTGGAAGAAAAATTTGATTTGAAAATCCCTGATGCGGATCTTTATGAAGCCAAGACCGTCAAGAATATCGTGGATTACATCGCTTCTAAGAAAGAAGAGAAATAAACCATGGCTGTTAAATTTTCGGCAAATTTAAAAAATTTATTTAAATCCCATCCCAAGACGGAGTTGCCTGATAATGGGTTTGAACTTCCGGGGACAAACGGGGACGCCATCATTCTTATTCATGGCATGACGGGCACACCGCATGAAATGAGGTTCCTGGCCAATTATTTAAATCGTCAGGGATACGCGATTTATTGCCCGCGCTTGGCCAATCACGGGGCACCCATTCAAATTCTTCAAATGAGCAAATGGCAGGATTTTTATCATACGGTCCGTCAATCGTATATTCAAATCCGCGGCCAATATCAGCATATTTATACCGGCGGCCTGTCGATGGGGGCCTTGTTGGCGTTGCTTTTGTCGCATGAATTTAAAAATGAAATAGCCGGGGTCAGCTGCCTGTCGCCGACACTTTTTTATGACGGCTGGAATTCGCCCTGGTATCGTTGCCTGTTGCCTTTGGCCTATAACACGCCGTTGAAATATTTTTTCTATTTTAAAGAAGAGCCGCCTTACGGTATTAAGAATGAAGCGGTCCGTCGGCGTATCCATGAATTCTATAGCCGGGCGGATTTAAATAACATGCAACAGGTGGACCAATACGGGTATCCGTTTTTCCCGTTGACTTTATTGCATCAGTTGGAAAAATTAGTCAAACATCTCAATGGCCGTTTACAGGACATTGCCACACCTGTTCAGCTCATTCAGGCCCAGCATGATGACATGAGCAGTGTGCGCAATTCCCAATTTATTTATAACCGGGTGAAATCCAACCGTAAAGAATTAGTGCTGCTCCATAATTCCTATCATATTATCACGGCTGATCAGGAACGCAATGTGGTCGCCATGCATATGCAGCGGTTTTTTTCCGGACAGCCTATTCTTCCCTAAACATACTATGTTTATTAACCGTCTCAATCAGCTGGAAACAAAACTACAAGTCAAATCGCCGATCGTGCTGTCTAATTGCCGCGTGTTTTTTGATTTTGATCATACGATAACCATCTCGGATGTCCTGGATGATGTTATTCGGCGTTTTTCCATCAATAAGCATTGGGTGAGTTTGGAAAAGGCATGGTTGGAAGGTGAAATCGGCACCAAAGAATGCCTGGAAGGGCAGTTAAGGAATGTGCGCTTGACCAGAAGTGTGTTGTATAATTTCCTGAAGAAAGTCGAGCTCGACGCTCATTTCCACCAGTTTTTATCTTTATTGGTGCGGGAAGGCCTTAAGCCGGTTATTTTGAGTGATAACTTTACGTGTATCGTAGAGAAAATCTTAGAATACCATGGGATAAAGGATTTGAAAGTCTACGGCAACGCGTTGCGTTTTTACCGCGGACATATTATCCCGTCTTTCCCTTATGATAATCCTTTTTGCCCTTCTTGCGCGCATTGCAAAAAGATCCATTTAACCCGTGACAAGACGGAAAACAAATTGATTGTCTATGTCGGAGACGGCCGTTCAGATTTGTGTCCGGCTCGTGTGTCCGATATTGTCTTTGCCAAGGGCAATTTATTGCGTTATTTGACTAAGGAAGGCATCAATTGTATTCCTTACAAGAACCTGGGAGATGTGTACAATTATTTTCAAGAAGCGATGAACCGTGGCCATTTGGTGGCCAATGAATAAGAGGATGGACCGCATGAATGACAAGCAGTTGCTTGAGTTGGAGTCGAAGTATTGTTCCTGGGGCGATACCGTCCATTATGCCAAAAAGTTGAATATTTTCCGTGAAGCAGACGGGATTTATGTGTATGATTCCCATGGGCGTGAGTATCTGGATTTGCAGATGTGGTATTCCGCGGCCAATTTCGGGTATAAAAACAAACGCCTGAATGCTATTTTAAAAAAACAGATCGATACTCTGCCGCAGTTAGCCTGCCAATATTTGCATGAGGAAAAGATTAGATTAGCGGCCAAAATTGCCCAGGACATTGAGAAGAAATTCGGCGTCAAAGGCCGGGTGCATTTTAATGTCGGGGGAGCGCAGGCCATTGAAGATGCCATTAAAGTCGTGCGCAATCACACGGGCAAGGTTCCGATGTTTGCGTTTATGGGCGGGTATCACGGCCGCACGTTGGCGGCAACGGCCATTACCTCCAGTTATCGTTACCGGGAGCATTACGCTCATTTTTCCGACCGGGCTAATTTTGTTCCCTATCCCTATTGTTTTCGCTGCCCGGAGGGCAAGCTTAGGGAAAGTTGTGGTCTGGCCTGCTTAAAAAAATTTCAAAAATTATTCGAATCCGAATATTATTCTATCGTCAACCCCAAAACCAAGAACTGTGAGTACGGGGCGTTTTTTGTCGAACCGGTCCAGGGGACCGGCGGATACATTGTTCCGCCGCTGAATTATTTTAAAGAATTAAAGAAAACCCTCGATCGTTACCATGTTTTATTTGTCGCGGATGAAGTACAAATGGGTTTTTACCGTACCGGCAAGTTATGGTCTATTGAGCATTTTGATGTGGTGCCGGACATTATCGTTTTTGGTAAATCCCTGACCAACGGATTGAATCCCATTTCCGGGATTTGGGCCCGTGAAGAACTTATTGCACCGGACGTTTTTCCTCCGGGTATGACCCATTCGACATTTTCTTCCAATCCGTTGGGCACGGCCGTCGGCCTTGCCGTTATGGAACTGATGGAAGAATCCCATTTTGACGTGGATGTTCCCCAAAAAGGGGCGTATTTCCTCAAGAAACTTAAAGCCTTGCAGAAAAAATATCCCACCATCGGTCAGGTAGACGGTTTGGGGATGGCTTTGCGCATAGAAATCTGTCAAGAGGACGGATTGGCCCCCAATCGCGATTTGGCAGATGCGATCATGAATATCGGTTTAGGCGCAGAGCTCACCGCAGGCGGTAAAAAACGCGGATTACTCCTGGATATCGGCGGATATTACAAGAATGTGTTTACCTTGGCGCCCTCACTGTATATGACCGAGGAAGAAATCGATTTGTCGGTGATACTCTTCGAAGAAGCTTTACAAAAAGCTTTAAATAAATAGGGACGTCTCCCCTTTATTTATGTCCTCACACACGCCTAACAGAAACATATTACTTTGGGCCCTAGCCGGCATAGGGCTTGTCATAAGTCTTGTTGCTATCGGTTGGTTTTTGGGCCATCAAGCCAGTTCAGAAAACAAGGGTAGTTATAATCCCTATTTAATATTAAAAGATTACAATCCCGAACCCGAGGTCCTTACCAAAAGCACATTTGAAAAAGCATTCGCCAATGGAGATGAAATTTTTGATTGGTTGCTGAAAAACAACTATTTCGAAGAAAAAGAGGGAGTAGTTGTTCATCCCAGGTTTTTATCATCTGAAGCAAAGTCTAATTTAAAAGATAAATATTTGGCTGAACATAAATTAATCCTGGCCATTTTGCAACAGGCCAATTCTTCAAGGCACCAATTTGTTGTCAAAAGTGCGGAAATTTCAAACCAGATGACAGCCCGGGCGCTGGAAGCCCTTAAGAAAAAGGATATCAAAGAGGCCATAGAGGATTGCAAGGTTGCCATTGATATTTTTCCGTTAAATGCCAAACCCTATATATTGCTGACAAAATTTTATCTTATGACCGGCCAGGAACCAAAGATGTTTGAAACCCTGACCATGGCCGGACATTCTTATCCGAATTTCAACAGTATTGTCAGTATTATTGACGATGAAGACCTTGACAAAATACCATTGGACCAGCCGCAGGATAATATTTTTCTGGCCAATTTTCCCGAGAATAAGAAGATGGCGATGTCTTTTCTATTCGATGACGGCGAAAAAAATGTTTATGATACGGCTCTGCCCATTTTTGAAAAGTATGCCTTTAGAGCGACGATCCCCGTTGTGGCCGGAATGGTTGCCGACAAAGACGATGACCCTTTTTGGGGGAGTTGGAGTCAATGGAAGGACGCGGCCAATCGCGGTTTTGAAATCGCTAATCATTCCATGTATCATCGTGATTCTCAAAAATTACACGGCAGCGATTTTGATGTAGCCATAGACCAGGCCAGGGCACTTATTGAAAAAAATACCGGGCAAAAGGTCACAGCGTATATATTCCCTCATGATAGTTATAATGATGAGGCGGTCAGTCGGGCTTTAAGGGAACATCCGGCTGTGCGTTCGTGGGAATGGCTGCGTTCCTATTATAATAGGGTGGTTGGTATTACCTATGGCGGTCCCAATTTTTCAGTGGAGACTGCCGATAGGTTAGTGGATATCGGTATTAAACGACGGTTATGGCTGGTCGCGAATTGTCATGGGGTGACAACAAAACGAGGCATCCTTTCATTTAAATCGATAACTCCTGATTTTTTGGAAACGCATCTGGCCTATATTCATGCCAAATCCGATGATGTGTGGGTGGACACGTTTTCGCATGTTTTTGCCTATTTATCACAGCGCGCACAAACAAAGATTGACGTTAAAGATGTTGCCGTGGGTTCTGCCGAATTTATTTTACATAATGGCGCCTCGGGGACAAAATTGTCCTCTCCGCTGACGGTTGTTTTAAAAACACAGGCACCAGCCAAGATAAAATCCGTACAAACGCCGGATAATCACACGCTCAAGGCTTGGGCGTGTGCTGCACAGGAGCTGTGCGTTGATGTGGATGCCTATGACCAAGACATTCATGTCCAATGGGAGTGATGAGCAGGCGTTTATCACCCTTTTGGTTTGACACGTCGGGCCTGCTGCGTTACGATAGGAGCAAATATGATATCTAAGATTACATCTATTTTTAAGCCCAAAATAGCCCAAAAACATATTAAGGTCCTGGTCATTGAGGATACTGAAGTGGACCAACGTTTGGCTTGTGCGGCCGTTGAATGCGGCGGGTATACGCCCCTCAAAGCCAATGACGGCCATAGCGGTTTTGAAATGGCCCAAAAGCATAAACCTGATTTGATCATCCTTGATTACAATTTGCCGGATGTCACAGGGCCCCAGTTGTGCCGGTCTTTAAAAGCGCATGAGGATACCCGGGAAATCCCGGTTTTATATTTAACCAGTACAACGGCCCCGCAGAATGTCATTAATTGTTATGAACAAGGTGAAAATTATTTAGCTAAACCTATTTCTATAAAATTTCTTTTAAAACAGATTGATTCAATTTTAAAAGATAAACAGCCTAAAAGTTAGTATGCTGGATCTAAAATTTATCCGTGAAAATCCCCAGGCCGTTAAGGCCGGATTGGCCGCTAAAGGTGCCGCCGTCGATTTGGATGGTTTACTGCAACTGGATGCCGGCCGCCGCCAGTTGATCGCCAAAAGCGATGAATTAAAATCTAAGAAAAATGCCGCTAATGATGAGATCAGCCGATTGATTAGATCCAAGCAAGACCCTAAAGCGACCATTGCTTCGATGAAGGCTATCGCCGCAGAGATTGACGCATTAGCGCCGAAAGTGAAAGCCCTAGACGAGCAGATCCAAAATATCCTTTTGGGTATTCCCAATATCCCGCACCATTCCGTGCCTCAAGGCGGCCCGGAAGCCAACAAAGTCGTCGCTAGCTGGGGAGAGAAGCCTGTTTTTGGCTTTAACCCTAAGACGCATATCGAAATCGCCGAAAGCTTGGATATTATCGATTTTAAGCGCGGCACGAAGTTAAGCGGTTCGAATTTTATCCTTTATAAAGATTTGGGTGCCCGTCTGGAGCGGGCGTTATACAATTTTATGCTGGATGTGCACACCGGCCAGCACGGTTACGTGGAGATGTCTCCGCCCGTATTGGTCAATGCCGCCTCCATGACCACCACCGGTCAGCTGCCTAAAATGAAAGAGGACATGTACCATCTGCCGGGGGATGATTTGTATTTGGTCCCGACAGCCGAGGTCCCGGTGACGAATATTCATCGTGATGAAATGCTCAATGAAGAAGATTTGCCTTTGTACTATACGGCCTATACCCCTTGTTTTCGTCGGGAAGCAGGTTCTTACGGCAAAGATACCAGGGGGCTGGTGCGTATTCATCAGTTTGATAAGGTGGAGCTGGTCAAGTTTGTGAGCCCACAGACTTCTTATCAGGAATTAGAGTCCCTGTTGGGCAATGCCCGTCGTATTTTTGAGATTTTAAAAATTCCTTACCGGGTCTTGATGCTGGCCAGTGGAGACTTGAGTTTTGCGGCCGCTAAATGTTATGATATCGAAGTGTATGCGGGCGGCTTGGATAAATGGCTGGAAGCGTCCTCCTGTTCGAATTTTGAAGATTTTCAAGCCCGGCGCGGCAATATTGCCTATAAGGGGCGTGACGGCAAGAAAAAAGGTTTTGTGCATACGTTAAACGGTTCAGGCGTGGCCCTGCCGCGCACGATGGTGGCCATTCTTGAGAATTATCAGACATCCGACGGTGGGGTGATCGTTCCCGAAGCTTTGCGTCCTTATCTGGGAGGCCTGGAGAAAATCACGCGCCGTTAAGAGATCTTTTATTGTGTCATGTCATTGCGAGCCGTTTATTCAGTGTCATTGCGAGCGCAGCGAAGCAATCTTTTAAGGAGTCCTTGTGAAATATTTTTTTTCAGCAGTTTTAAAATTATGCGGATTTTTGCTGTTTCTGCCTTTGATCCTCGCGTTTTTGCTCGCTTTCCGGAGTCAAATTCTATCACTGCCGCCGGCTAAAGAGGTATGGATGCTCTGGGGTGTGGGGATTTATGTGGGCTTAAATCTTTTTGTTTATGATTTTAAAGATGTCTATGTTTTTGGTAAAGCTTGGGTAGAAAAGATTTCCACTTCTTTTAAGATCGCGGGTTATCTGGTACCTGTGTATGCTCTTTGTTTGATTATTATTTATGAAATTTTCCTTATTTTGGGTAGGGATGAGCTACAGCCGTACTTTTTATGGGCGATTGCTTTTACGCTGGCCATGCATTTGGTCCAAACAGCGCATGAAATATACGAAGCCGATAACAGTATTTTAAAAGCGCATTATCTGTGTACCTTTGGCGTTATCCTGATAGTGAATTTATTTTTCATATCTCTGCTTTTGGCATGGGTGATTCCGGAGTATTCGTTTGTGGGTTTTATCAAGTCCCTGTCTGCGCAAACCTGCCATTTCTATAAATCGGTCTATAAAGTTTTGTTTATGGATTCTTCTGTTTGACGCAAAGGGGAGAGGTGGGTCGAGAGGCTGTGAAAAACGCAGCGACACAACACCTCTCTTTTTTCTGAATGTATTTGAAATAGTAAGGCTGTTGTAAGGAGAGGTGGCAGAGTGGTCGAATGCGGCGGTCTCGAAAACCGTTGTCCGGGGTAACTCGGATCGTGAGTTCAAATCTCACCCTCTCCGCCATTTGATTGAATTTTGGGATTATTATGGTATATTAGACGAAAATGAGGGGCATCATTTATGCTAACGTTACAGGATAAATATCATCAACTTTTAGCCGTAGCCGGAGAGAAAAAGAAACCCGGCTGGAACAAACCGTCCCAGCCTCAGGATTCCAATCTGACCAGTGATATCGTTAATTTGATTTTATCAGAGGCTATTTTAAACAGGGCCAGTGACATTCATATTGAGCCGCAGCAAGAATTTATCCGTGTCCGTTATCGTATTGATGGCAAATTATACAATGTGCTGGAAGCTGTTGAAAGCGCTGAAGTCCATTTAATTGCCCGCATAAAAATCCTGACCAATATACCAACGGACACGGTCAGCAGCCGAAAGGCATGGGACGGCCGTTTTTCTATGTCTATCGGCAATCAGCAGTATGATTTTCGTGTCGCCACCTTCCCGACGTTAATGGGGGACAAGATTGCCATTCGTGTTTTAAACAAGAATTCAGAATTAATTGATTTAAAAAAAATCGGGCTGCGTCCCCAGTCTTACGCGATCATCGAACAGATCATTAAGAGAAAAAGCGGCCTTTTAGTGGTCAGCGGACCTACGGGGGGCGGAAAAACGACGACACTGTACTCTATTCTTAGCCGTTTACATACTCCGGCCGTTAATATCGTGACCCTTGAAAATCCGGTGGAATATCAAATTGACGGGCTTAATCAATGTGATATTAACAAAAAAGTGAGCGAAGATTTTACTTCCGCTTTGAAAGCGACGTTGCGTCAGGACCCGGACGTTATTCTTATAGGCGAGATCCGCGATTTAGAAAGCGCGGAAATCGCCCTTCGCGCATCCATCACGGGCCATTTTGTGATGACAAGTATCCATGCCAATAGCGCCATAGGGACAGTCGCCCGTCTTATCAATATGGGTTTAGAGCGGTATATGATAGCGTATGCGTTGGTGGGCGCGGTGTCCCAGCATTTAGTGCCGCGGATTTGTGACGGATGCCGTACTCCCTATAAAATTGATCCTCTCTGGCTTAACAAAATATGCATTCAATGCGGGGTGGACCCCAAGTTATTGATCCATGAAGACGCCCAAAAAAGTTTAGACACCCCAGAGGGAGTTTCTTTTTATAAAGGCGCAGGGTGTGACGCCTGCAAAGGGACAGGTTATCGGGGGATGATAGGTGTTTTTGAAGTCGTCCAATTTACCGAAGATTTGCGTGAGGCTATTATCGGTAATGCTTCTGTGTCCGAACTTGAAAATATGGCCAGTGCGAGAGATTTTCAATCGATGGCCACAGATGCCCTGCAAAAAGTCAAAAGCGGCCTGATCAGGTTCGAAGATATTTATCATATCCTATTAGAAAAATTCCGCTGATAAAGAAGAGTTTTTAAACCCTATGAATAAAATAAAAATCTTATATGTGGGTCTGTTACTCGGCCTTTGTGTGGTGGTGGTATTTCCTTTTTTAAAAATAAAGCACAAAGAAGATTATCTCCGGAAAACTATTTTAGCCCAGGAGATCCACAAGGTGTTGGAGCATCTGATGTTCGATTTGTACGACGTGCGTGAAAATACTATTCAGGATGTGCCGGCGGACGGCCAATGGCATAGGCGCATCGTTTTTGCCCATGCCGGAGAGAAAGCCGGGGAGTATCTGCTTCAAGGAGGGCATTTGTGGCGTCTGCAGAATGGTCGGGCTTCATTGATTGCAGACCATATCGCCGCCTTAAGTATCCGCCGTCAACAAGAAACTCCGGATGTCCTGGAAGTTCAAATAGAGGCCCGGGACAAGGTCTCTCTGCTGTCTAATTTAAAAATAAAGATCCGTCATTGATATGGATATCCATTCGGCTTGGGAAAAAGCTTTACGGGAAACAAACATTGTTCGCTCAAGGATCACGGGACTGCAGACTGCGAGCGATACACATGTGCCGTATATTCTTTTATCGCCTTCGGTGGTTAACGAAGGGGACACGGTGGTGCGCACCGGAGAGGTGCTGGTCCATCGTCCGTCTTTGATTTTACCTCCTAATATCCCTCAGCTGGATGGTTTTGATTTGGGCGGCAAAGATTCTTTTCAAGAAGACAGCATGATTAATTTTCTGATGGTCAGAGGTATCACGTTGCCTTCCATGAAATATGATAATAAAATTTCCTCTTTGAACGTTTTTGAGGGTAAAATAGAAAACGCTATCGGTCTTTACGGCAACCGCCTGCAAAGAGAAGAGAACACCTCTGCCGGCCTGGTCTGTGGGCCCGACGATGTCTGGCAGCTTTCAGTATTGATTTTTGTTTGTTCTCAAATTGCCAAAAATTCATCCACCGATATTCGCCGTCTGCTGGAGGAATATCACAAAAGAAATAACGGGTCTAATGATGCATAAAAATGAACGTTTTGATCTAGAAGCACTGTTGTTAGAGCGGCTGGTGGGCAAACTGACGCTGATGCTCTCCTCTGAGGAACGCGCCTCCACCGTGAAAGGTGCTTTGCAAGAATTGCTCAATGGTGAAGGCAAAGCTTTCGCCAATGCCGTTGCCTCCGGCGAGGAGCGCAACAATTTTATTAAGGAGTTTTTGTCTTACGGGATCATTGAGGATTTGCTTTACGATGCCGAGGTCGAAGACATCATTATCAACGGCTTAAAACCTATTTATATTCATCATGCGCAAAAAGGTTTTATTGCGACCGATAAACTTTTCGGTTCCCATAAAGAATTAAATAATTTTGTCCGGAAGTTGTTGATTTTTTCCGGCCGCAAAGGCTATCACAAAATTGCGAATTTGGAATTAGCCAATCTTGCGGGCCGTGTCAATATCATTGATTCTCCTTTAGGGGTTCAACTGACCATTACCAAAGCCAAAATGGATCCTTTGAGCGTGATTGATTTAATCCGTCGGGGGACCATGAGTTATGAAGCGGCGGGTCAGTTATGGCTTTACCTGGAAGGGATGTCCGTAAGGCCGGCCAATATCATCATCTCGGGCGGTCCGGGGACCGGCAAAACCACGTTGCTTAATGCCTTATTGAGTTTTATTCCCCCCAAAGACCGACTGGTCGTGATTGAAGACACCCTGGAGTTAAATACATTTTTGGAAGACAGCTGTTCGCGTCTGGAAACGGATGATGAAATGACTCTTTCGGATTTAGTCAAAAACAGTTTGCGTATGAGGCCGGAGCGCGTTATTGTCGGGGAAGTCCGGGGGGCAGAGGCCAGGGACATGATCACGGCGGTCAATATCGGCAAATACTGCATGGGGACCATCCACGCACTGACCGCGCGCGAAACCATCACGCGTCTGCACAATGAACCCATGAACGTGCCTGAAATATTGATCAATTTGATCGATGCGTTTGTCATTCTGAAACGTTATCATGTGGGAGGCCAGCTGTATCGCGTTATCGACGAAATATCTGAAACCAGCGGGGATGGGCAACGCGTATTGCTGTCTCATGTCTATAAATATAATTATGAGCAAAACCGCGTACTGTCCGTGTCTCCCAGCACGGTTTACCGTGACCGGCTGGCCCAGGAAGCAGGGGTCACACCGCGCGATGTTATTAATGAAACCTGGATACGTGCCTCTATTTTAAAGGTTTTAAATGACCGGCAGGTCCATACGATCAAAGAGGTGTCCACTTTTTGCCATTGTTACGCGCGTAATCCCGTTGACGCTATGGCCAAGATCGGCCTTGACCGTGAGCGTATGTTGAAAGATTTAAGTAAGTGACCTACCGTAAAAAATTTCATTTAAGGAGACCACTGTGAAGAACCTTGATTGTGTTTTTAAACCTAAACGTGTCGCCATTATCGGCGCCTCACCGGACCCTAAGAAAATCGGTCACCAGATTATCAAAAATGTGATTGAAGGGGGATTCGCCGGAGAGATTATCCCCATTAATTCCGGTGGCGCAGATGTGCTTGGGGCAAAAGGCTACAAATCTCTCAGTGATGTCCCGGAAGGTGTTGATTTGGTGGTGATTGCCATTCCCGCGCCTTTTGTGATGGCTGTGATGGAGGAATGTGCCCGGCGCCGTGTGGGGGCAGTAGCCATTATTACGTCCGGTTTTGGCGAGGTAGGTAAGATCGATGAAGAAAAGAAATTAAAAAAGATCGCGGACGACAATAACATCGCGTTGCTCGGCCCCAACATTTTTGGCTTAGCGTATGTCCCCAACAAATTAAATGCCAGCTTTGGTCCCCAGGACATCCATCCGGGGAAAATTGCTTTTATTACCCAAAGCGGGGCGCTTGGCATTGGGCTCATGGGCTGGACGGTCATGAAGAAGATCGGTTTAGCGGCGCTGGTCAATGTCGGCAACAAGGCGGACATTGATGAACAGGATTTGATCACGTATTTTAATAAAGATAAAAACATCGATGTCATTTTGATATATATGGAAGGCATTAAAGACGGCCTAAAGTTTTTGAAGACCAAAACTGAAAAACCAACGGTTATTCTTAAAGTCGGCCGTTCTTCCCGCGGGGCCAAAGCCGCGGCTTCCCATACCGGTTCTTTATCAGGGTCGGATAAAATCTACGACGGGGTGTTTAAACAATTGGGGATCTTACGCGCGGACACGTTTATGGAAGCGTTCAGCTGGTCGCGTGCGTTGTCGCTGCCGCAACCCAAGGGTGAGGATACGGTTATCATCACCAATGGCGGAGGGATAGGGGTCGCCACGACCGATGAATGTGAAGCTTGCGGGATCAAAATTTTAGATGACCCTGCCTGGCTGGAAGCGAAATTCCGTTCCACCATGCCGGATTTTGGCAGCACCAAAAATCCCATTGACGTCACGGGCGGTGCCGGGGTAGAAGGTTATCGTCAGGCTTTAAAAATTGCCTTTGCCGAGGAGCGGATTAAGTCGGTGATCGTGCTTTATTGCGAAACGGCTGTAACAGACCCCATGGATATTGCCAGAGCGGTTGACGAGGCTTTTGAAGCATCAGGGCATAACAAGCCGGTGGTTGTGTCCATGGTGGGTGGAGAGCGGACACGCGCGGCCCTGGAGTATTTGAATGAGCACCATATCCCTGCGTCCAGTTTAATTGATATGTCTGTTGCTTCTCTAAAGATCCTTTATACCTGGGCAGAAATTAAATCCCGGGCGGCCTCCCAGGCTGTTTTGGAAAAACCGCCGGCAGAGGTCAACAAAATTCTTGATGCGGTCAAAGCGCAAGGCCGTGATATTTTGATGGAACACGAAGCCCGCCAAGTGATGGAGCTTTGCGGGGTCCCGACGCCTAAATGGGGATTTGCCCGTAGCGCGGATGAGGCCGTCAAAATAGCAGACTCCAAGGCTATGTATCCTTTGGCGATGAAGATAGCTTCTCCTGATATTGTGCATAAATCAGATGTCGGAGGGGTGGTGCTTAATATCCGTGACGGGAAGGAATTAAAAGAGAGGTTTGAAGGCATGATGGTCCGTATTAAAAAGGCGTGTCCTGAGGCCAATTTACTGGGAGTCAACCTGATACAGATGGTCAGCGGTATTGAATGTATTGTAGGTATTACGACAGACCCTCAGTTTGGGCCGGCGGTCATGTTCGGTTTAGGCGGCGTGTTTGTGGAAGCGCTCAAAGACGTTGTTTTCCGTGTCGTACCTTTTGACGCCGCAGAGGCGAAAAGAATGATCGGCGAGATCAAAGCCAAAAAGATTTTAGAAGGTTTCCGCGGGTTTAAGGCGGACAAGGATTCTATTATTAAAACTTTGATAGCCGTGCAAAAGTTGGCGCCCTTGGTCAAAGAAATTGATATTAATCCTTTGTTGACCAATCAAGATGGCTCTTATGCTGTTGATGCTAGGATTGTATTAAAAACGTAACATAGTGTCATTGCGAGGAGCGAAGCGACGAAGCAATCCCGTTTTTAAGAGATTGCCACGCCCTAAAAAGCAGGGCTCGCAATGACACAAATATTATTTGCAGTGACACACATATTTTTCGTAACATAAACATAAGAACGGAGATGATATGAGTACTCGTAAGCAGGTGACTATTGATGGAAACGAAGCTGCTGCGTATGTGGCCTTCGCGGTTAATGAAGTTATTGCCATTTATCCTATTACGCCTTCTTCTCCTATGGGGGAATGGGCTGATGATTGGAGCAGTGTCGGACAGAAGAACATTTGGGGGACAGTGCCGCTGGTGCAGGAAATGCAAAGTGAGGCGGGGGTCGCCGGTGCTGTTCATGGGGCCCTGCAAACGGGCGCTTTGACAACGACCTTTACGTGTTCCCAAGGGTTGCTGTTGATGCTGCCTAACATGTATAAGATTTCGGGGGAGCTCACACCGACGGTGTTTCATATCGCGGCCCGCGCGGTGGCGGCCCAGGCGCTTTCTATATTCGGCGACCACCAGGACGTGATGTCGGCGCGCATGACCGGGTTTGCTATGCTTTGCTCAGGCAGCGTGCAGGAAGTGATGGATATGGCTTTAATCGCCCAAATGGCTGCCTTAGAGTCCCGTATCCCATTTGTCCATTTTTTTGACGGGTTCCGTACGTCCCATGAGGTCGCCAAGATCCAACAGCTCTCCCAAGAAGACATCCGCGCCCTGATCGATGAAAATTTAGTACTGGCCCATCGTCAGCGCCGCCTGACACCGGATCGTCCGGTCATTCGCGGTACGGCCCAAAATCCCGATGTCTATTTTCAATCCCGCGAGGCCGGCAATCTTTTTTATCAAAAGTGTCCCGCGATCGTGCAAAAGGCTATGGATAAATTCGGCAAGATTACAGGACGCTCCTACCGGTTGTTTGATTATTGCGGGGCGCCGGACGCAGAGCGTGTGATTGTGATGATGGGTTCCGGAGCCGAGACCTGTCAGGACACCGTGGATTATCTCGTTAATCAGAAACAAAAAGTCGGACTGCTTAAAGTGCGTTTATATCGTCCTTTTGCCGTTGAGCAATTTGTGGCGGCATTACCCAAAACAGTTCAGTCGCTCGCGGTCCTTGACCGCACCAAAGAACCCGGTTGCAGCGGCGAGCCGTTGTATCTGGATGTGGTTAATTCTCTGGTGGAAGCGGGAAACAGCCGCTTTACACGTTTGCCCAAGACGATCGGAGGCCGTTACGGACTTTCTTCCAAGGAGTTTACTCCGGCGATGGTTAAGGCGGTTTATGATGAATTAGGCAAAGCCCAACCGAAAAACCATTTTACAGTAGGGATTAACGACGATGTGTCGCATACGAGCCTTGAGGTTGATGAGAAATTTATGATTGAAAGCGAAGCCGGCGTGCGGGCCATCTTTTATGGGTTAGGCGCGGACGGGACGGTCTCTGCCAATAAGAACACCATCAAGATTATCGGCGAAAATACGCCGTTGTTTGCACAAGGCTATTTCGTTTATGATTCCAAGAAATCAGGCTCGGGCACTGTGTCCCATTTGCGTTTCGGTCCCAATCCTATTCATGCTTCTTATTTAGTCACCAAGGCCAATTTCGTGGGTTGCCACCAGCCTCAATTCCTGGAGACACTGGATGTTCTGAGTAATATTCAGGAAGGCGGGGTATTTTTATTGAATACGGCCTATGGCCCTGAGAAGATTTGGGAGCATATCCCTCAGACGGCGGCGCAGACTATCAAAGACAAAAAATTACGCTTTTTTGTCATTGATGCCTATAGCGTGGCACAGAAGTCCGGTATGGGTATGAGGATCAACACCATTATGCAGACTTGTTTCTTTGCCATTTCAGGGGTGTTGCCCAAGGACGAGGCTATTGGTGCTATCAAAACGTCCATCAAAAAAGCTTATGGTAAAAAAGGCGAAGAAGTGTTGAAGATGAACTATGATGCCGTTGATAATACCCTGGCTAATTTGCATGAAGTGAAAATTCCCTCGCAAATTACCAGCCGTATTCAGATCAATCACCAGATCCCTCAAGCGGCCCCTGAGTTTGTGCGCAAGGTGACATCGGTGATGATGAAAGGGCAGGGAGATTTGTTGCCTGTCAGCGCGCTGCCGTGTGATGGTACGTACCCTTCAGGGACGACCCAGTGGGAGAAACGCAACATCGCTTTGGAAATTCCTGTTTGGGACAAGGATATTTGTATCCAGTGCGGCAAATGTGCCATGGTTTGCCCGCACGCGGTCATTCGTATCAAAGCGTATGACCCCAAGTTTTTGGCAGGTGCGCCCGCCACCTTTAAATCCACAGAGGCCAAGGACCGCGATTGGGCGGGTATGAAATACACCATTCAGGTGGCCCCTGAAGATTGTACGGGTTGCGCTATTTGTGTTGATGTCTGTCCGGTGAAAAACAAAGTAGAAACTAAATTTAAAGCGATTAATATGAAACCCCAGCCTCCTTTGCGCGAAGAGGAGAAGAAAAACTGGGAATTTTTCTTAAAGGTCCCTGAGACCGACCGTAACTTGGTCAAAAAGACGGCTATTCGTTCGGCCCAGGTCCTTGAACCTTTATTTGAATTCTCAGGAGCTTGCGGTGGCTGCGGCGAGACCCCTTATATTAAGTTAGCCACCCAGCTTTTCGGCGACCGGATGGTCGTTGCCAATGCCACGGGCTGTTCTTCTATTTATGGCGGTAATTTACCGACAACCCCTTATACCAAAAACGCTGCGGGTCGCGGCCCCACCTGGAGCAATTCGCTGTTTGAAGATAATGCCGAATTTGGCTTGGGATATCGTTTGTCTATCGACAAACAAAAAGAAATGGCGTGTGAGTTTGTCAAAAAATTAGAAAGTGTGCTCGGCACTCAATTGGTCGAAGAGATCATCCATGCCAAGCAGGTTGATGAAGCGGAAATTTTCGAACAACGTAAAAGGGTCGAGGTCCTCAAACACAAGCTCAGCAAAGAAACGTCCGTTGAGGCCAAACAACTTTTATCCATCGCGGATATGTTGGTCAAAAAGAGTGTTTGGATTATCGGCGGCGACGGTTGGGCGTATGATATCGGTTACGGCGGCCTGGACCATGTGATTTCGACCGGCCGCAACGTCAATATCCTGGTTTTGGACACCGAGGTCTATTCCAATACCGGGGGGCAGGCATCCAAGTCGACCTCAAGATCGGCTGTTGCCAAATTCGCTGCCGGAGGCAAGCCGATGCCGAAAAAAGATTTGGCCCGCATGGCCATGACGTATGGCTACGTGTATGTGGCGTCTGTGGCCATGGGCGCTAAAGACGAGCACACCTTGCGCGCGTTTTTGGAGGCTGAGGCCTATGATGGTCCGTCGTTAATTATTGCCTATAGCCATTGCATTGCCCATGGTATTAATATGACAACGGGTTTGCAGGACCAAAAGGCGGCGGTCAATAGCGGCTACTGGCCGTTGTTCCGTTACAATCCGGACCTGGTAAAGGAAAATAAAAATCCATTTCAACTGGATTCTGTCGCGCCCAAAGGCCCCCTGCAGGATTTCCTGAATTCGGAAAACCGTTTTAAGATGCTCAGTAAAAGCGATCCACAGGCCTGTATCAAACTGCAAGCCTTAGCGCAAGCCGACGTCAATGCACGCTGGAAAATCTATAGCGCCATGGCTGCCGAAGGCCCCCAGGCGCCGCAGTAAATAAAAGAGCATAATATTTGTTTCTTTGGGCCCGGTTCTGTGGTATGCTTATCGTAAGGTTAACCTAACGAACGTAAGGAATGCCTTATGACTGGTGTCCGTCCCTTAGAAAAGATTTTAGATGCGCAGGCCAAAGTCGCTGTATTGCGGGTTTTATCCTCCGGCATTGACCGGCGTATGGGAGGCAGTGAGATCGCGCGTGTTGCCGGGTTTTCTGCTCCCTCAACCCATGATGCTTTAAAAGCGCTGCACGCCGCGAGCATCGTTACCATGGAGCTGATAGGCAACCAGCATGTTTATGCGTTGAACCTTAAAGACCGGATCGTTCAGAAAGTCATTTTACCGATGTTTAAGGCAGAGGCCAACTGGAAGAAAGACGCCCAAGAGAGGCTCATTGGCGGCATGAAAGACGCGCGTATCCTACAGTCCGTCATTTCTGTGATTCTTTATGGCAGTGTTCAACAGGGTAGTGCCAAGCCCGGAAGCGATCTGGATTTAGCTATTATAGTAAAAACAGCTCCTGATCTTGAGAAAGTGAAAGATGCGTTTTTAGGGCCCATCGCTGCGGATTTTTCGGCGTATTTCGGGCTTCGGCTTGATGCGTACATTAAGACTGCGGAAGAATTCAGAAAGTTGTTAAAAAGAAATAGTCCGCCGGTATCAACTCTCATCAAAGCATATTCTGTTTTATACGGAAAAGAACCGTTAGAGGTTTAGTATGACAGCCAGAGACACAAAGGTCCGACAGGAAAATCGTTCTGCGGCCGGTGATTATTTGAAGAAGGCCGCGGACAACTATGACCAGATGTTACTTGCTTTTAATTCTGAGAATTGGAATGCGGCGGCAACGCTCGCCGTGCAATGCGCGATTTCATCGGCGGATGCTGTATGTGTCCATTATCGCGGGGCGCGCTCAGTTTCTCAGGACCATTTAGATGTTTGTGAACTGGTTTCTCTGGTGGGCCTGGAGGGCGCTGGGGAAAAGTCGAAACAACTGCGTAAGGTCATCGCGCGTAAGAATATGGTCCAGTATGAGAGCCGTAGTGCCAGACGCGCGGATGCGGATGAGATGGTTAAAGTGACGATGCGTTTCTACCAATGGGCGCTGGAGAATCTATAGTAATTTCCCTCCCCCTTGTGGCGACCAACGATAGTGGTCGGTACGAGACCAGGAGGGTTAGGGAGGGGGTATAATGCGGTATCAATTCCTGATATTTTTACTCATAATGACTTGCCTGACCGGCTGTAGTCAAAAGCCGCCCGGAAATTCAGCCTCTCAACAAGCCGTGGCCCAGGTCAATGATTACACGATCACGGTGGATGATTTCAACCACGAGGTCGGATTTTTGCGGCCGGTGTTCCGCAGCATCTCTGCGATTCCGCCGGCGGAGTTGAGAGTCGGCATCCTTGATGAAATGATCAACCGCGAACTTCTCCTGGAAGAAGCCCAGAAGCTGAATATCGACAAGGACCCGGAGTTTATGCGCCAGATCGAGAGTTTTTGGCGCTTGTCCTTGATCAAACAATTGCTCAAACATAAGATGGCCCAAATCGAGGCCTCCACGACAGTTTCCGATGCAGAAATCAAAGCGGAATATGCCCGGGAAAAAGGCCAAATGGTGCCGCCCACCTCGTTGCAAGAAATAGCCCCACAGATCAAAGAAATTATTTTCCGGCGTAAAGTCCAAAAGGCTGTACAGGCCTGGGAAGACTCGTTAAAGACCAAGGCAGTCATCAAGCGCCACTACTGGGTTTTAAATACGATCCCGGTTGACGCCAGTCAGGGAGGGACAAATGGCCAACGCAAATAACCGCAGGCGGACGTATATCGTTCGTTTGGATTTCCAGAAAGATTTCATCATCAAATATTGTGTTTTAGTGCTTATTTCGGCCGTGATCCTGTCGCTGATCGTGTATTTCTTCTGCGGGACAACCGTCACGACCGTGTTCAAAGACTCACGTTTAAAGATCCTCAGTACCAACGATTTTATTTTGCCGTATTTGTTTTGGAGTACGATTGTTGCGGTGGTGTGCGCGGTGGCGGTGTGCTGGCGCATGACCATGATTATCTCCAACCGTTTGGCCGGGCCGTTATACAGGTTTGAAAAGGACATCGCCCAGGTAGCGCAAGGCAATTTAAGTTTGAACTTTCACGTCCGTCAAAAAGACGAGTTCCAAACGCTGGCGCGCATCCTCAATGACATGACCGGTGATTGGCGCGATGACATCATCGCCGCTAAAAATCAGGTCATAGAATTAAACAAATCCGGTAATTTATCCGACAAGGACATGCGTGCCGTGGCTAACCTGAAACAGGTTTTGGCAAAGTATAGGGTCTGATGAAAAGTCTCTTACTCCTCATTTGCTTTATTTTTGTGCCGGTCTGCTATTTTCCTGATATGGCGGCAGCCCAGAGCAATGATTCCATTACGGTGACCTCAGCGGCGGTCCAGGAGCCCTCTACTGACGGATGGATTTCCATACAGGGGAATTCGATCACATTTTGGTATTTGCCGAGCGCTAATATAAGGAGGCTGGAGGCGCGCTTAAGGGTCCGGGACGTGCCCATGAGCCGGGAATACCGTATGCTTTTCTCCAACCGGTCTTTGAGTATGGAGGATAAGCTCAAGGCCAGGATTGAAATCATTCTTTTGCGGGTCAAGGACATCTTGGGCATGGATCCGAAAGATTTTCATATTAAGATCAAAATTTTTAAGACTAGGCAGGAGATGAATGACACCTATGCCTGGATGTTTAATGAACGCGCGAATTTCAAATCATTTTATATACATTATTTTCAGAGCGTTTACACCAATGAACAAGACTTTGTGGATTCCATAATGGCCCATGAATTAGGACACGCGGTCATAGACCATTACTTTTCCGTACCGCCTCCCACTAGAATGGCGGAACTTATGGCAATCTATGTAGATTCTCACCTGGATGAAGACTGATAAAGTTGACTAGCCTAACTTGACAAATCTCAAATATGTGGTATTCTTTAGCCTAGGTAGCGCTTTCCCTAACATGGTTTGAATATAACGCCTTCACCTATAAGGAGATGATATTATGAGAAAAATTTTGTTTTTGTTGGTCGTAGCATTCTTTGCTTTTCAATTGGCCTGCTTTGCTTCCATTAACATTACCGGCCTTGCCGGTACCATCAAGATCACGCCTCCCGGTGGCGGCACGCCTATCACCATCAAGGCAGGGCAACCGATTCCGGCAATTGCCAATGGTTCAACCATTGAAATCATGGCGGGTATGGTTACGGTTGCTACCACAGCTCCTTCCACGGTGAATTTGTTCGCCAGAGGCAATACGATCGTTATGGGCGCCGGTAACACGGTCCAGGTGACCCTTAATGTCAACGGGGCAACTAAAGTTTCCGATTCAAAAGGTTCAGCTTTCGTCAAAACATCAGATGGGAAGAGTACTTCATTGAGACCGGGCCAAACCATTATTATTGCCGGTAATGTTGTTACGAATGCCGAAGCGTATACACCTCCAATTGGTAATCCCGGTGGGGTTAACACGCAAGTGCAGTATGATGATAGCCGTAAAGATTACATACCGCCTATCATTAGCCAGGATAATACTAATCAAGACACCAGTCCGACAAACCCATAATATCATTATAAAAGGACAATTATGAAAATAACCAAATTCCTTGGAATGTGTTTATTGATGGGCTTCTTTGCGGCAAATACGGCTTTTGCTCAGATAAGCGCAAGCGGCGATTATAACGCTGCAGTACATACGGTTTCTGTTGAGAGCTTTAACGTCGGCTATTATAGCTATAACGAAGAAGGCTTCCGTATTGGCGACAATGAATTCAATGATGTCGTTGGCAAAAAAATGGGCCCGGTCACTGTCAAGGCCAAAGTTGACAGCGAAATGGATTATGAGACTAACATTTTTTGGACCCCGAACCACAAGCTGGCGGATACCATCAACGTCACGAGCCCAGCAATACTGGTGAATCTGCCTTTTGGTCCTGATCAGCGCTATTTGTTGCAAGGGATGTATAATGCGGACATCGGCACGTTCGCTAAGTACAGTAGTCAGAATTATGTCAACCAGTACGGGGCTTTTAACGGCAACTTCAGACTACCGTTCGGGTATATAAACGTCCAGGAGGATTTTGACCATACGTCTGACCGCGCTGATACTGAATTTGATAGTGAGGTCTGGCGCACCGATAATGACGCTTCAGCCGCCGTGGGTGTTAAGTTGGACAAATTTGCCCTGGAAACAGGGTATGCCGATGCTGTCCGCACGTATGTAAGCAATGACTACGCTCAATATGATTACCTTGAAGATATGATTTCAGAAACCGTCTATTACCAGCTTTTTCCGAAAACCAAGGCCTTGGTCGAATATGACCACGGCTGGATTACCTATAACAAAGATTCAATCCGCAATGGCGCGTTTGACCAGGAGCGTGTCGGGTTTACAGGCGATGTTACCGCCAAGACCCAGGCCATTGTTAAACTGGGGTATCAGGACAGGTCTTATGATAACAACGTCGGATTTTCAGGGTTTGTGGCTGAGGTGGGCACAGTCACGGCATTCACCGATCGCACAAAGTTAAGCTTAGACTATGACCAGGGCGCGCAAGAATCCACCTACCTCAACAACAATTATTACGTTATGCATTATTTTTATGCGACCCTGGATCAGAAGATCAGGAGCCATTTTAATCTTGAATTGACTTCCGGCATTGAACGCAATACTTATCCGGAAGTTGATCCCGTGTTGTTTCAAAAGCGTATGGACAGCATTTTAGTTGAAGGGATTGCACTGAAGTACCACATCAAAGAATGGGCTTCCGCCAAAATAGGGTATACATTCAGGGAAGATATGTCAACTATTAGAAGCGAGTCCTACAACGATCATTTATGGACCATAGGATTTGAGTTTCAATATTGAGCTCCCTGGTTTGTATGAAAATATCCAAGACCTTAATGGCCGTAAGCTTAGTTTGCCTTTTCTTTTCTCCTTCCATTCTTAGGGCGGAAGCCTCGAGTAAGTCTGTTACAGACGAATCCCCAATAGTCCTTGAAGAAGAGGAAGCCACGACTACGTCCCTTACAGACGAATACCCCATAGTCCCTGCAGAAGAGGAAACCTCAAGTGCGTCCGTTAAACCAAACAAATACCAAATCCCTGCAAAAGCGAAGACCTCAAGCGCGTCCGTTAAACCAAACAGATACCAAACCCCTGCAAAAGCGGAAGCCCCAGGTGCGAACGGATACCAAATAGGCCCTGAAAACAACCTGCAGATTGACATTTATTACGGCAAGGATAAAATCTCCCAGAAAATCCAGGTTTCATCCAAAGGGGACATCATTTGTCCCTTGTTAGGGGAAGTCCATGCGCAGGGACTGACCGTTACGGCATTGGAGAAAGAACTAACGGACAGGTTGGGGAAGGATTATCTGGTCAACCCGCAGGTGATCGTTTCGGTTGAAGATTACAGCACGGTCTCCATCATCGGCCAGGTCAAAATGCCGGGGTCATATCCCATTAAGGGAAAGCTGACGGTGGTTGAACTGATATCCCAGGCCCAGGGATTCACCGCCATAGCGGCACCCAATAAAGTCAAGATTATCCGTACCAATCCGGACGGTACAAAAAAAGAGATAGTGGTGAGGGTCTACGACATTATTAATAAAAATGCCACCGCCAATAATGACGTGGTCCTGCAAGGCGGGGATGTGGTCATGGTCCCTGAAAGTTTATTCTAAAAAATTATGCAGACAAATCTCATAGAATCTTCTAATAACGATATTATCGAAATTGACTTTCGGGAAATTTGGTTGAAAGTTTTTAAACACCGTCAGACCATTATTTCTTCGGTATTGATTTGTGTGGTCTTGAGTCTGTTGTATTCGTTTATCACGCATCCGGTTTATAAAGCCACGACCCGGCTTTTGGTTGAAGGCAAACCGCCCAAGATTGTTAAGGTGGAAGACACTGTTGTCCCGGATTATACCGACCATGAGAATTATTTTAATTCACAGATCGAAGTCTTAAAAAGCCATGCCGTAGCTTCACTTGTTTATGACGAATTAGGGACGTATGAGCCCTGGGAGCAGCCGTGGCAAAAATGCCGCGCATTTAAAAGAAATGGGCCGTGATCAGCGCATTGACGCGATGATGAAAAATGTCAAGATCACACCGGTACGCATGACCGATATCATCGAGATCAGTGTGGAAGATTTGGACCCGTCTCTTGCCGCCAGGATCGCTAATCTTTGGACCCGTGCGTATATTTTATTTTCATCCACAGACCAATTGGTCCAGCATCGGGCAGAATTGGAACAGGACTTAAACCAGCAGTATAAATATTTTAAAGAAAAACATCCGGTCATTCAGGGTTTAAAGAGTGAAATCGCAGCGGTCAATGAATCCATTGCCGATGAACAAAAAAGAATGTTTGAATCATCTTCCGCCGACCAGTTTAGTTTTAATAACAATGATTCCATTACCAATGTAAAAATTTTAGACCAGGCTGTTGTCCCGATAAAACCTGAACGTCCTAAAAAACTTTTAAATTTGGTCTTGGCTCTTTTTTTGGGTGGGTTTTATCGGGTTTGGCATTGATGTTTCTTATTTGAATCATTGGACCAAAGCATTAAAACCCCCAATGACATTGAGCATTTGTTGAAAATCCCTTTTTTAATCTCTGTTCCTTTATATATCCCGGAACCCAATAAGACGCGAGACTTCTCCCGGACTGCTGATTGATCACGCTGACAGAAGGCCATTCTCCGGTGGGGGAAGCATTCAGGTCTTTGCGTACGAACATCCTTTTTAGTAATCCTGATCTAAAGAAAAAAATATTCGTTGTGACCAGCACATTCCCCTCCGAGGGAAAACCACAGTTGCCGTTAATTTGGCAACGGCTTTTGCCCAGGTGGAAGAAAAGACCTTGATTATTGATGCAGACTTAAGAAACCCAAAACTGCATTATCTTTTTAATCTCAAACGCGGCAATGGAGTTACCGAAATTTTGTCCATGGAAAATCCCGACTTAAAAAAGTTTATTTATCAAACCCAGATGCCGAATCTTTCCATTTTAAACTGCGGGGCCCTGCCGCCTAACCCTTCAGAGTTGTTGGGTTCTAAGAAAATGGAGGCCTTGCTTGAAAAACTTTCAGGCATGTATGACCGTATTATTTTGGACACTCCGCCCATCCTGGCCGCGACCGACGCGGTGTGTTAAGCGCTAAAACCGACGGTGTTATTTTTGTTCTTAAGGCCGGTTCCACGCCTTATCCGGCCGCCGTCAGGTCTTTAAACTATTTGACTTCTGTCCATGCTAATATTTTTGGCGCAGTATTAAATATGGTCAAGCCCAATGAACACGGCGATTATTATTCCTATTATCATTATTCTCAAAATGCCCAGAAATCTAAAAAGCCATGATGCTTATTTTTTTGCTTGTTGCCGCACCTTTAGCTTATGCCAGCGTCTATCCGTTTACCGTTTTTGTTTTTGCCATTCTTTGCGCGGGTAATTTTTATCTGGCTGTTAGTGCTCCCAACGCAAAAATCCCCCGTAATTCTTTTATTATTTTAGGGCTGGTTTTTATCGGTGTTGCCTGTTTCCAATTAATCAAGGGTCTTTCTGTTTATCCCTGGGGCACGATCTTCGATCTCATTAAATTCAGTAGCTATGCTTTTGTGTTTTTAGCCGTTATCACGTGTCTTGCCGCTCGCCAAGGCCGCGAAAGCACACCCAGCACCCGCCGCAGCATCCAGAATATCTTAAGGCTGGGCTGTTTATCAGGCTGTCTTTCCATTTTTTTTCACAGCATCTATGATTTTAATTCTCATATTTTCGCCAATGCCTTGTATTTTACCGTACTTTTAGCCCTTGCCTGCGGCCCGGGCAGCCGTGGAGAGGCGTATAACCGCGTCTATTTTAAACGCATCACCGACTCTATTATATGGATAGGTTTGTCCATCGCCATTTTTGCCATTGTGCAGAAATTTAGTTACAATGGCCGGATATTTTGGATAGGCATCGAGGCCCCATGCCCGGTGGGCCCTTATTATAATTATGATCATTTTGCGGGGTTTATGGAATTGTGCACGCCTTTGGCCATCGCTGCTGCCATAGCCAACATAGACCGCGCGTCATTTTCCCGTCGGCAGGGTTGGGTGCAGAAAGTCCTGTGGTTTTCCACACCTGAGGCCAACAAAACTTTACGGTATATTTTCTTTGCCATGATTATGGCGGCAACGGTATTTATGTCCACCTCAAGAGGGGGCATCATGAGTTTTTGCATTACCCAGGTGATTTTTCTTGCAATTATTGCCTTCAAAGCTGCCCTGCGCAAAAAAGGGCAGAGGATTTTATTTTTATTGGGAACGCTGATCATATTAGTTTCTATTTTTGTCGTATGGCTGGGGCCTGAAGAATTTCTAGAACGTTTTAGACTCACATCCATAGAGCAAATTATTAAAATGGAAGGGCCGGACGCCGATCGCCTCATGTTTTACCGGGACACCATCACCATGATCAAACAAGGTCCGGTTTTAGGCACAGGATTGGGAACATTTGGTTCAGCTTTTGAGCAATACCGCAAGTTCGATGACCCCCCGGATTTTTTGCGCTATACGCATAATGATTATTTGCAATTGATGGCGGAGATGGGTGCTTGGGCAGGCGGGGGGATCATTATTATCTATTTAATCCTTTTTGGATGGGAATATTTCTTATGCGTAAGACGGTTGGAATAATTATCCTGTTGGTTTATACGGCCGTTGTGGGTCTTTTCGCCTGTGCGGAATATTTTTATCAAACCGGTAAAGCCCAGGGGAATCTGGAAGAATTGAAAATGGCCGCGGTTTGTAAATCCGTTTGTTTCCGATTACAGGGCGGAAATATTTAAACATAGCAATCCCAAAGACATGGACAGCATCAAAGAGGCCATACGCCTGGAACCGCTAAAAGCCTTGTATCACATGTGTTACGCTTCTGAACTTTTGCGGGACTACAGCAAGCGCACCCGCGCCTCTGACCGGATCGCCTTTCATGAAATACAACGGGCCTATGAGCTTAAATTGTACTATGAACCTTACCGGCAAATTTATGAGCAATACGCCAAACCATATTTGAGGTAAAAGTTCAATATGTGTCATTACGAGACTTTCTTTGTGTCATTGTGAGACTTTCTTTGTGTCATTGTGAGACTTTCTTTCAGTGTCATTGCGAGGAGCGAAGCGACGAAGCAATCTCTAATCTATGAAAACCTTTGTTATCGGTGACATACACGGGTCTTATAAAGCCGTGCTCCAATGCTTCGAGCGCTCCGCCTTCGATTATAGTGAGGACCGTTTGATAGTTTTAGGAGACATTTGTGACGGGTACTCCCAAGTTGATCGTTGCATAGACGAACTCTTAAAGGTAAAGCGCTGCCATTGCATCGTCGGTAACCATGACCAATGGGCCTTGAAATGGGCCGAATTCGGATGGAAAGAAAATATTTGGTTAAGCCAAGGGGGAAGGTCAACCATGGAGTCTTATGGCGGAGGACCAATGCTGCAGGCCCATGTTGATTTTTTAAACACAGCTTCTTTTTGGTTTGAATGCGAAAACAGGGTTTTTGTGCACGGTGGTTTTGATCCTCAAAAACCAATATCCCTTCAGAATAAAGAGGCATTCGTATGGGACAGGACATTGATCGACCATGCGCGGAAAGTTAATGCTATTAATCCCGATTATCAATTCAGTGAGTATAAGGAAATTTATTTAGGTCACACCCCTACTCTAAATCTTGACTCAACAAAGCCGTTAAAATTGTGTAATGTCTGGGACATGGACACCGGAGCCGGCTGGGGAGGCAAGTTAAGCATAATGAATGTAGAAACAAAAGAGTACTGGCAATCCGATTTAACTTCTGAATTATATCCTAATATGGAGACCAGAGGATAAGCCCCCTCGAGTGCCAAGTCTGATCGCCAAACAGTTACCGCATTTCCTTACTAAACGAAATCTTGCTTGCGTTTAGCCGTAATCTGTAGTATTATTTGACTATGCGAACAAGACATTTTTGGTTAAAAAAGATTGAAAAGTTATGGCAAGAGAAGTCTATTATCTGGGTTTCCGGTGTTCGGCGGGTCGGTAAAACATTTCTTGGGAAAAGTATTAAGGACGCGGTTTATTTTGACTGCGAACTGCCTCGTGTCCGCCAAATGATGGCAAACCCGGAAGACTTTCTGGATGGACTTAGGAAAAAACGCATCATTTTGGATGAAATACACCGGTTGGACAATCCTTCCGAGCTTCTTAAAATAGCCGCCGACCATTATTCTGATATTCAAATCATAGCTACAGGCTCTTCAACTCTGGGGGCTTCTTCCAAGTTTAAAGATACATTGACAGACCGTAAGCGGGAATTATGGCTATGTCCGATGTTGACCGAAGATTTAGAAGATTTTGACCATAAGGACCTCAAGCATCGGTTTTTGAGAGGGGGGCTTCCGGCCTTATTCTTGGCAAAGGATTTTCCTGAAATAGAATTTCAGGAATGGGTGGACTCTTATTGGGCCAAAGATATTCAAGAGCTCTTTAGATTGGAGCGCAGGCATTCCTTTCAGAAATTCTTTGAACTTTTAATGGTACAAAGCGGGGGAATATTTGAGGCCTCTTCTTTTGCCACACCATGTGAAGTCAGCCGGACTACCATTTCGAATTATTTAAGCGTTTTAGAAGCGACATACGTTGCTCATGTGATCAGGCCGTTTCATACACATCAAGCCACTGAAATTGTAGCGGCTCCCAAGGTTTATGCTTTTGATACCGGATTTTTTTGTTACTATCGCGGATGGGATAGTTTGCGCCAAGAGGATTTTGGAATATTGTGGGAACATTTTGTTTTAAACGAGATTCAAGGGCATTTGCAGACCAGGGATATTCAGTATTGGCGGGATAAGCACGGCCATGAGATCGATTTTATTATAAAACCGCGAGGTAAACAGCCTATTGCCATTGAATGTAAATGGCAGGCCGGTAATCTAGAAAGCAAGAATATCGAAATATTCCTTAATAATTATCCTCAAGCTAATGTACTGGTCGTTTCTAATGATACCAAAGAATCATATTCCAGAAAGATTGGTCCGGCTGTTATTAAATATTTAAATCTTTCTGATTGTATTTCTATTCTTCATAAGGTTTAGTTTATGCCCAAAAAATATATCCTAGTTACCGGTGGGGCAGGCTATATAGGCGCCCATATGGCCGGAATGCTCATCGAAGCAGGCCATGACGTTGTCATTTTTGATAACCTTTCAACCGGTGTCAGGCCATGGCTGGCTAAGGGTGCCCAATTCGTCAAAGGCGATTTGTTGACTGAGGGAGCCATCGAAAAAGTCTTTAAGAAATACCCTATCAGCGCGGTGATTCATTTCGCGGCCAAGATTGTTGTTCCGGAATCTGTGCGTAAACCGGAGTTGTATTATCGCAATAATGTCGGTGGAACGACCAATCTTCTGGCCGCCATGGCCAAGCACAAGGTACGCCGCATTGTTTTTTCCTCCACGGCCTCGGTCTATGGCAATCCCCCCAAAGTGCCTGTAACGGAAGAAGCGCCAACCCTGCCGCTTAATCCTTACGGTACTTCAAAGCTAATGGTAGAACGGATATTACAGGATATGGCTTGTGCCGGGACCATTGATTTTATAGCTCTGCGGTATTTTAATGTGGCAGGCTGGGATGTGCGGCGTGCATGGCCGATCAAAGGCCGCCCGGTTCCGACTCATTTAATTTCCAATGCCATGAAAGCCCTTCACGGTGGCGGAAAATTGACCGTATGCGGTAAAGATTATAAAACTCATGATGGCACAGGTGTGCGCGATTTTATTCACGTGGTCGACCTATGTAAAGCGCATTTACTGGCCCTGGAGGCCTTGCGCAAAGGGATTAAGAACCAAGTGTTTAACCTCGGAAATGGCAATGGTTTTTCCGTTTTGGATGTCATCAAAGCGGCTTCTTGTGTTGCCGGAAAACAGGTGCCCCATAGCATCGGTCCACGCCGTCCGGGAGATGTGGCCATTGTTGTTGCCTCTTCGGAAAAAGCCAGAAAAATATTAGGATGGAAACCGCAGTATAATCTCGAGGCAATCCTTAAAAGCGAGTGGGAGCGAAAATTTTGAACGGCTTTAATTCCCCCTCTTTCATATAGAAGAATTATTTGACAAGAAGGCCCAGAGAAGGTATGCTTGTATACAGATGTAAACATAAATTTATAGAGGTATACAAATAGATATGAAAGTAAACAATCCCTTAAACGCTGTATTAAACAGCAAAGTTAAAATAGAATGCTTGCGGCATTTGTGCAACTATTCCACAGAACTTAACGGCAGGCAATTATCCAGATTTTTGGGGATAACGCCAAAATCTATTCACAAGGCTATGAGCGCCTTGGTGGACGAAGGGGTTATTAATCTAAAATCGTATGGAAATTCATTCGGGTATTCCATTAATAAAGAAAAATGGATTGCCAAGCGTTTATTGTTGCCGTTATTTCAAAATGAAAAAGTCTTTCCAGAAGAGATAATCCAGAAAATAAGGGAGGAGATTGAATCATCCGTTTTAAAAAAGAGCATTCTTTCAGTTGTATTATTTGGAAGCGTTCAAAAGAAAGAAGATAATAGTCGAAGTGATTTCGATATTTTTGTTTTGGTTGATAAAGAAAATGGTGTCAATGCAGTTGAAGAAGAAATTGAGAAAATTGGGACTAAGCTTACAAGAGTTTACGGCGTTACATTAGGGCCTTATGTTAAAAGTTTATCATCTTTCAAGAAAGACAAGTCTTTGAATGTCATAAAATCAATATTGTCATCTAATCAACTTATTTATGGCCAGGAGATATCAACATATGTCCGCTAAATTTATCAAAACAGAGCAAGTAGAGAAAAGTAATTGTAAGGATTTTATGATAAAAGCCGCGGACTTTTATCATGGGATTGAGGTTGCTCAGGAGGTAAGTCTGTGGCATACCATGGGAGTTACAGCTGTTCATGCGACTATATCCATAGCAGATGCATTAACTACCAATTATCTGGGGTTAAGATCGACGGCTGAAGATCATCGATTAGCTAAAGAGATTCTTTTAAAGATACAAATTGATGACATGGAGCCGTATGCCAATGTGTTTGGAAGAATTGTTGCTAAAAAGAACGCTATAACCTATGAACGGAGAAAATTTACAGAAAAGGAAGCCTTAGAGATAGCTAAACAAGCACAAAGATTTTACGATTGGGCAATTAAGCATTTGCCATAATTGTCATCCCCGTGAAAGCGGGGATCTTAAGGCATCCGGTGGACAGTACAGTAGTATCTGGAGAATAAATGGATCATTTTCTTAAAATATTAAAAAGCCAATATCAGAGAATGCCCTGGATCGTCAGATTTCCTGTCTCTTGGACGTATTACTTCGTAAGAACAGTGTATGACCTGCTCAGACCTTGCGCCTGGTTGATACGAAGCCGTGCGGATGAGAATAATGGTCCTGTCGGCTTAATGTTTTGTGGCAAAGTTCAGGATAAGAATTATGTGGTCAGGATGGTTTTCCCCCAAGATTGCGCTCAAACCGAGCTTGGGAGGGTTTGGATTTGGCATATTAAGAAGATCATTAAAAAGCACAGGGAAGATATTGATGTTTTAATGTGCTCTGTCTCTTATCGAGTTTCTTTGTGTCTAGGAAATCACGGATGTTTTAGTATCCCTACCTGGGTCCAGGGAGATCTGGATTCTTCTTTGATTAATTTTAATTCCAGTTCCATAAAAGAGGATATCAGGAAAATCCGTAATAAGTATGCGTATACGTTTGAAGTAGCAAGGGATAGAGATTCACTCTATCATTTTTGGAATGAGATGTATTTGCCATATATTTTGAAGCGATACAAAAAAGAGTCTTTGTCATTTAATTTCGAGGATGCATTAAAAGAGGCCAAAGATTGGGAAGTTCTTTTTGTTAAAAAAGGGGAAACGCTCATTTCAGGCGCTTGTTATTACTACCACAAAGACGGTAGCGTAAGGTTTAAGTATGTAGGAGTGAAGGGCGGAGATGAAAATTTAGTTAAAGCAGGAGCCATACAGGCGCTTTATTATTTTTTGTTTAATCATTGGAAAGATAAACAGTGCGGAAGAATTTCTGTAGGAGGATCAAGGCCTTTTTTTGGTGATGGAGTATTGAATTATAAGAAAAAATGGGGGCTTCATCTCACGCATTGCATAGATAATGTTCTGCGTGTATATCCTTTGCGAGATACCCGTGGTGTCAGGACGTTTTTAGTTAATAATCCTTTCATAGCTTTGGACGGGAAGGCCCTTATCGGGCTTGTGTTTGTAGACGAGACAAGAGAGATGACACAAGAAGATATCAAAACCCGTTATCTTTGGCCCGGATTAAAAAGGGTGATCGTTTATTGTTTTGGTGATAGCAGACCTGCGGTGGGTGACACAAGAGAAGAAGGTGTTGTTGTTCGTTGGGCAAAAGAGTTGTTTAAGAAATGAGGCAAAATCATAAACCATGGGTGAGGATTCTTTAAATAAGAAGTTGCGGATAGGGCTCTTCATGGATTCTTTTGATGTGCCTCATTGGGCCTATGTCATGTTAAAGAAAATACAGGAGTCGGATTATGCAGAGATTAAATTAATAGTATTCAATTCTAGAATCACAAGCAACTGGGACAATCTTTTATATCTAACGTTTTGTAATTTGGAAAATAAAGTATTTAAATCAACTCCTGACGCCTTTGAAATTAAAAATGCAAAAAGCGTTTTAGCTGATGTCCCACATATGAAAGTAAAATCGATACAGGATGTAGAGCCTATCAAAGAACATCAAATTGATGTTTTTATCCGTTTGGGATTTGGGGCCTTAAAAGGCAAGATACTGGATTGCGCAAAATTTGGCATCTGGTCTTATCATCAGGAGGGGACGGCCGGTTTTTGGGAGGTGTTTAAAAATATACCGGTCACTTGTTCAACACTGCAGATGTTAACCAACAATTTGGATAACGGGTTGCTCCTTTATCAATCATACTCATGCACAGATGAACTGTCTGTCAATTGGAACCGCAACCAGTATTTTTGGAAGGCCCTTTCATTTATTCCAAGAAAATTGAAAGAACTGCATGATCTGGGGGAAGAGAAGTTTTTTGCGCAAGTAAGACTCGAAAATAAACAAACAGTTCTCTCCGGTCATGTGCCCTATGGGAAGCCCGGTAATAGAGAATTTTTAATAGGCTTTTTCCCATACATGGCAAGGTGTATAAAATTTGGACTCTATCATCTGTTTTTTTTGGAGCAGTGGATTTTGATGTTTGACCTTGGGGGTAAAGAGCCGGTGGCTTTATCTAGTTTCAAGCGCATTGTACCTGCCAAAGACAGGTTTTGGGCAGACCCGTACATCATTTATAAAGACAATCAATATTATGTTTTTATTGAGGAATTTCTTTTTAAAAGCAAAAAAGGGCATATCGCATTAATTATTATTGATGAGAAAGGCCATTATAGTAAGCCTGTAACAGTTTTAGAAAGGCCCTATCATTTATCTTATCCTTTTGTTTTTCAATGGAATACCAATTACTATATGATTCCGGAGTCATCTTCCAACAGGACTATTGAGATATATAAATGCATAAAATTTCCTGACCAATGGGAGTTTCATAAGAATTTAATGACAAATATTAATGCTTCTGATGCCACCTTATTTAATTATCATGGGAAATGGTGGCTCTTTGCGAATGTCGTAGAAAATGAAGGGGCATCTTCTTGGGACGAATTATTTTTATTTTATGCGGACAATCCGTTATCATGCGATTGGGTGCCGCATCCTAAAAATCCGGTGATATCTGATGTCAGGAAGTCGCGCCCTGCAGGTAAAATATTTGAACATAATGGGAACGTTTACCGTCCATCGCAGAACTCTTCAGGAAGATATGGTCATGGCATAAAAATTAACCGGATAACGGTATTCAATGAATCAGAGTATCAAGAGACAGAGATTAACTCTATTGAGCCTGATTTTGATAGAAAGATTAAGGCCGTGCATACTTTTAACCAAGAGCATGGGTTGTCTGTTGCGGACGGCGTTCTGCGAAGGCGTAAGGGATGGGGATTATGAAAAACATTTTGCTAACCGGTGCCGCCGGTTTCATAGGAGCCAAAACCGCAGAAAAACTACTGAAGCGCGGTGTCCGTGTAGTTGGTATTGACAATTTAAACGATTACTACGATGTATCGCTTAAGAAATACCGTTTAAAACAACTACAAGTTTATCCGAATTTCGTCTTTCACAAGGCAGATATCGAAAACCTCAAAGCTCTGCAACCGATCTTCGCGGACAATAAGTTCGCGGCGGTCATCAACCTGGCCGCCCGTGTCGGTGTCCGTTATAGTATGGAGAATCCGCACGTCTACATGTCCACCAACGCTCAGGGCACACTGAATATTTTGGAGATGTGTCAGAAATACAAAATCCGCAAATTTGTTCTGGCATCCTCATCATCATTATACGCCGGCCAGAAAATGCCGTTTAATGAAACTCTGTCAGTGAATACGCCAATTTCGCCCTACGCCGCCAGCAAAAAAGCCGCAGAAGTGATGGCCTATACCTATCATTATCTTTATGGAATAGACGTATCAGTGCTTAGGTATTTTACGGTTTACGGCCCGGCCGGGAGGCCGGACATGAGCGTGTTCCCGTTTATCAAGTGGATTGATGAGGGCAAACCTATCGAGATTTTTGGCGATGGTACCCAGAGCCGGGATTTTACTTATATCGACGATATTGCCGAAGGTACCATCAAGGCCATGAAAAAGGTCGGCTTTGAGATCATCAACTTGGGCGGCAACCATCCGTATGGCCTTAATGAAATGATTAAACTCATTGAGAAACATCTCGGCAAAAAGTCAACTCGCAATAAGAAGGCCTTTCACAAAGCAGACCTCAAAGCCACTTGGGCGGATATCTCCAAAGCCAAACGTCTCTTGGGCTGGCAGCCTAAGGTGGGCCTTGAGGAAGGCATCCGGCGGACAGTACAGTGGTATCTGGCGAACAAGAAGTGGCTAGCGGGAGTGAGGGTGTAGATGGATCCTTCTTTTGAAACATTAAAACGCAAATATCAGAGAATGCCTTGGATTATCAGGAGATTTTTATCTCCTGTCTCCTGGATGTATCACTTTGTCAAAACAGTATATACTCTGTTTAGACCCTGTGCCTGGTTAATACAAAGCCGAGCCAATGAGAATAATGATCCTGTTGGCTTAATGTTTTGTGGCAATTTTTTGGATAAGAATTATATGGTCAGGGTAGCTTTCCGGGACGATTGTTCTCAAACCGAGTTTGGGAGAGTTTGGATTTGGCAGATCAAGAAGCTCATCAAAAGACATCAAAAAGATGTTGATGTTTTGATGTACGATGTCCCGCACTGTGTGTCTTTATGGCTGGGAAATCGCGGATGTCTTTGTATTCCTACCTGGGTCATGGGAGATCTGGAGTTTTCTTTGATCAATTTTGATTCCGAAAAAATAAAAAAGGACATTAAGAGAATTCGAAAAAAGTATGAGTATACATTTGAAGTGGCCAGAGACAGGGCCTCGCTTGATCATTTTTATAACGAGATGTATTTGCCGTATATTTCGAAACGATACGACAAAGAGACTGTGTTCAGTAATTTTGAAGATGAATTAAGAGAGTTCAAAGATTGGGAAGTTCTTTTTGTAAAAAGAGAGGGGACGCTCATTTCAGGCAGATGTCATTACTACCAGAAGGACGGCAGCATAATATTAAAGTATGTAGGAGTGAAGGACGGAAACGAAGATTTGGTCAATGAGGGGGCTATACAGGCGCTTTATTATTTTTTGTTTGAATATTTAAAAGATAAAAAGTATAAGAGAATTTTTGTGGAAGGGTCAAGGCCGTTTTTTGCTGACGGAGTATTGAATTATAAGAAAAAATGGGGTCTTCGTCTCACGCATTGCAAAGACAATGTCATACGTGTATATCCTTTGCGCGATACCCGTGGGGTCAGGACGTTTTTAGTTAACAATCCCTTCATCGCTTTGGAGGGGAAGGACCTTGTCGGGGTTGTGTTTGCAGACCAGACAGGAGAAATGACACAAGAAGATATCAAAACTCGTTACCTTTGGCCGGGGTTAAAACGAGTGATCGTTTATTGTTTTGGTGATAGCAGGCCTGCGGCGGGTGGGGCAACACAAGAGGGCGATGTTGTTGTCCGTCCGGCAAAAGAGTTGTTCATTAAAGAGAATTATACGCTATGAATGCTTTTTGGGAAAAATTACAAGATTTTCTAACTCCGACAAAAGCCAATTTTATCTGGATGATGTTGGCGAACGGGATTTATGGTCTTTGTCAGTGGGGGATGCTGGTCATCCTTGCCAAAATGGGGAATCCTGAGGTCGTGGGACAGTTTGCCTTGGCATCGGCAATCATAACCCCTGTGATTATGATAACGAATATGCAGTTGCGCTCTGTTCAGGCCACGGATGCTAAAAAAGAGTATTTTTTGTCGGATTATGTGGCCGTAAGAATTTTGTCAACGGCTGCCGCTTTTCTTGTGATTCTTTTGGTCCTTTGTTTTGGTCATTTTTCAAGTGTTGCGTTGCTGGTTACAGCTATTTTGACTTTGGCCAAGGCCATCGAATCTTTAAGTGATGTTTTTTATGGCTTTTTTCAGCAGCATGAAAAAATGGGCTTTATGGCGAAATCCATGATCATCAAAGGGGTCATTTCAGTCGTTGGTTTCGGTCTTTTCTTTTATTTGTCATCCAGCCTGCCCTGGGCATTGGCGGGTTTGTCAGGCGCCTGGTTGTTGGTATTGATTTTTTATGACTGGAAAATGGGCCGGCATCTGATGCTGGCAGTGGAAGGGATTTCCCGCGGAGCTTTGAGCAGATCTTTAGTCTCTTCATTTATGGAACGCCGTGGGATTCTTGTGCGGATCATTGTGCTGGCGTTCCCTTTAGGGATTGCGACAGGGCTCCTTTCGTTGGATGCCAATGTTCCGCGCTATGTGATCAATAAATATCTTGGGACGAGCGATTTGGGTATCTTTGCCGCATTGGCGTATACTACTGTCGCCGTTAATATGTTCATCCAGGCATTGGGACAGGCGGTGTCCCCACGGCTGGCGAGGCATTTCGCGGAGGGTGATTTTGGGGCGTTTTACGGGCTTCTTAAGAAAATGGTTTTGATTAATTTTATGGTCGGCATGACAGGGGTATTGGTCATTCTTTTAGGAGGAGAAAAGATCCTTGCCCTTATTTATACTCAAGAATATGCGGCCTATTCAAAACTGTTTCTTTTACTGATGGTTTCGGCGACATTTTCGGGAATAGATTCGGCGTTCGGGTATGCAGTGACAGCGGCAAGACAGTTTGCTTGGCAGGTGCCTTTGTTCTCAACAGCTTTAATGGCTACTTTTATATTTTCTTTTCTTTTGATCCCGCATTTTAAGTTGTATGGCGCGGGGCTGGCGTTGATTCTTTGTGACGTTTATGTCCATTACAGGTAATGTCGCTTATTGTGAGGAGAGCGGTGAGGAAACATGGCCATTGATGATCAAAAGCGTCCTATGCGCATTTTGCACGTTGTCAGCGGTATGGATACGGGAGGGGTAGAAACATGGCTGATGCATGTATTACGCCGGATCGACAGGGATCGTTACCGGTTTGACTTTTTGACGCACACCACTAAGTCCTGTTTTTATGATGACGAGATCAAATCTCTTGGTTGTCGGATTATTCCCTGCCTGCATCCGTCCCGTCCTTGGCAATACGCTTGGAATTTTTTTCGTATACTCAAAGAATATGGGCCATACGATGTGATTCACATCCACGTTCACCATTTTAGCGGGTTTACGTTAATGCTGGCTTATCTTGCTGGTGTGCCGATGAGGATTGTTCATAGTCATAGTGATACATCGTTGATTGATGGATGTGTTGGTTTTTGGCGTAAGTTTTATTTGCGCAGTGCCGAATGGCTCATCCGTCATTGTGCCACCAAAGGCCTGGCCTGCAGCGTTTTGGCCGCAGCCAATCTTTTTGGCAAGGACTGGGAACGCGACCCGCGTTGGCGTGTGTTTTATTGCGGCATAGATTTGGGACCGTTTGAGAGTCCTGTTGACTCCTCTCAAGTCCGTCGCCAACTGGGCATCGGGCCTGATGCTTTTGTTATCGGTCATGTAGGCCGATTTGTGGAATTGAAGAACCATGATTTTCTTCTGGATGTTTTTGCTGAAGTTGTGCGCCGCAAGCCCAATGCCTGTCTGTTATTGATTGGAGACGGGCCTTTGAAGGAGGCGATCGTACAAAAGACAAAACGTTTAGGGTTGACGGACAAGGTCGTATGCGCGGGCATGCGTCCGGACGTTCCACGTCTCATGCTGGGCGCCATGGATGTGTTTGTGTTCCCTTCGCGTTACGAGGGGCTTGGTCTGGTCCTTGTTGAAGCCCAGGCGGCGAAATTGTTTTGTGTTATTTCAGATAATATTACGAAAGAAGTTGACGTTATACCGTCGTTGATCAGTCGTCTTTCTCTTGAGAGACCACCTTCCTCCTGGGCTGATGCGGTCTTGTCTGCGAAGCTTAAGGCGTCTTTAGTTCAAGGGCCAGTAGCCGATGTTATCGGCTGTAGCGCGTTTAATATAGAGTCCTCTTTAAAATATTTAGAGAGTGTCTATAAAATTTAAGATAAGCCATATACGTTGTTGAGTTGTGCGAGGGGTATTCATTATGGACATATTCCTTATTATGATGATATTGGGTTACGGCCTGATTGTAGTACTCACTGCCGCTGTTGGCTCCGGGGCTGGCCCGCTCATGTTGTTTCAACAAGGGGATGATACCAAACAGTTTCTTAGCCAGCGAGCTGTTTTCTCTATTATATTGGTTTCTTTGGCTTTGCTGGTCATGTCACTTGCGCTTCGGCCCGATACAGTGGGCTCGGATACATCAGAATATGGGTTAATAGCAGCGAGGGGGGATGTTGCACAGTACAGCTCCGAGGTAGGTTCCCGCTTGCTTTTTTACCTTAGTGATAGATTGACCGGAATAAGTACATTATTTGGTGGCTTTGCGTTGCTATTCCTGGGCGGTTACTTTTGGGCGCTTAAGCGTTTGCTTGGCATGCGCGCGGCGTTGTTGGCTTTGATGATACTTGTGTCCAGTTTTATATTTTGGCAACTGGGCACCAATGTGATACGTCAGGGAGCGGCATTTGGCATCGGATTGCACGCATTGGTGTTTCTGTGGCGACGCCAACTCAAAGCATTTTTTGTGTGCGTCGTCCTAGCGGCCTGTTTTCATGCGTCCGCCTGGATGCTATTGTTGGCGCCGCTTTCTCTTTTCTTCAAGCGTTCTTTTGCGCTAGCGTTCTGGGTGGGTGTGGCTATTTTGAGTGCGGTAGGCATTCCTGATGTGTTCCTCAATTATGTGGAGCGTGCACTGGGGCTTCTCAAGGCCACCAGAGCCACAGGTTACCTTGACGCCCGAGGTCTTTACTACCACGGCGAATACAATGTGGGGTTTAAGTTACGTTTCGTGGTTTTTAGCGCACTACCTATCTTGGTTTGCCTTTTGATGTCTGCCCCTGCCAGTTTGCGCAGATTTCGGGATGAAGCGTTGCGCAACTATCTGTTTCTGAATGCAGGAGCCATGTTATTCTTTTCGATGCCGTATCATGATCGCCTGTTCTACTGGTCATGGCCGCTTATGCCGTTGATGATCGGCATTACGGGGCTTTATAATAAAAAGCGCTACTACTTTTTTTGGGTGCTGGCATTGGCTATGGGAGTTTACCAAATAATATTCCAGTTTTAAATTTTATGACTATTTCCATAGGTCTTCCTTTTTTTAATAATTCAGCGACGCTGTTAGATGCGTTGCGATCCGTCTTCGCACAAACCTATCAGGACTGGAAGTTGATCCTTGTCGATGACGGTTCATCGGACAATTCGCTGGCGATTGCGCGCGCGGTGCGTGATCCTCGGGTGCGGGTTTACAGCGATGGAGTCAACCGCGGTCTTTCGAACCGCTTGAATCAGATCGCCCGTTTGGCTCAGACACCCTATTTAGTCCGTATGGACGCGGATGATATTATGCATCCCGAACGATTGGTCAAACAATACCGCTATTTGGAGGAGAACCCCAAGGTGGATCTGGTTGGCAGCGCCGTTTATAGTATTGACGAACATGGGAGCCCCTCTGGCGTGCGCGGTCAAATGCCGTTGGATTTAAGGCCCGAGTCGGTACTGAGAAAGGGGCTTTTAATTCACCCAACGATCCTTGGCCGGACAGATTGGTTTTGCAGGAATCCCTACGACCCGCAATTTTTACGGGCAGAGGACCATGAATTATGGTGTAGAAGTATAGCGCACTCAACTTTCGCCAGGATAGCCGAGCCGCTATTATTTTACCGTGAAGGGCAAGTCAGCCTGAATAATTATTTAGTATCCCAGCGTACAGACCGAAAGATTTTTAGGCAGTATGGTCCGGCAATAGTTGGCGAGTGGCGCACTACGGGTTTGGCCCTTAGAACGTTTGCCAAGGGAGGGATCTATTGGCTTTGCTCGCAGATAGGACTTGGCCGGCATCTGGTCAGTTTGCGTAACAGCCGCATCAAGCCGGAGGAACAGGCAGAGGCGTTAAAAATATTACAAAGGATCAACCGCGCTTTGATCCCGGGGATAGATGCCTAATTATATGACAACAAAAGATCCGACATCTTGTTTACTTATTGGGGCGTTTCCCATCTCACTGGCTACTTTTCGCGGGCCGTTGATCAAGGCCATGCTGGATAAAGGGGTTAAAGTATATACGGCGGCCAATGGGAGGGACCCGGCTACAGAAGCTAAACTTAAGGCGTTGGGTGTGACCTATGATCCGATTCGGATTGCACGTGCGGGGATGAATCCTCTGGCGGATATTGTCACTTTATTTGATTTGGTCCGTCTGATGCAAAGGATTAAACCCGATATGGTCTTGAACTACACGATCAAACCGATTATTTATGGTGGCCTGGCAGCGCGTTTTTGCGGCATACGCAATGTTTTCTCGATGATCGAAGGGCTGGGGAGTCCTTTTATGCCCTGGGAATCATTCACCCATGCCATTGCCTCGATTATGGCAAAAAGTCTCTATCGCATTGGCCTGCTGAACAGCAAACGCATTTTTTTTCTTAATCCGGATGATTTGGAGCAGTTTGTCAAAGAAGGTTATGTCCCCAGACAGAAGGCGGTATTGCTTAACGGTATCGGGATTGACCTTTTGGATTTTCCTAAAGAAGAATTGGTCGAGCATTCTTCCGTTCGGTTTCTTATGGTCGCCCGGCTTTTAAAGGACAAGGGCGTTCGAGAATATATCGAGGCAGCCAGGATTGTGCGAGCGCATCGGCAACATGTTGAATTTGTGTTGGCCGGCGACGTGGATGAAAATCCGAACTCCATCAAACAAGAAGAATTAGATTTATGGCAACAGGAGGGGCTGGTGAATTATGTCGGATTTATTGATGATGTGCATTCACTCTATCGTGATTGCCATGTTTATGTCCTGCCATCCTATTATCGTGAGGGCACGCCGCGGACCATCCTTGAGGCCATGGCCACGGGGCGGGCAGTGATTACGACCGATGCGCCCGGATGCAGGGAAACAGTGAGGCAAGTGGATGGCCCTAACGGCATTTTGGTGCCGGTAAAGGATGTTAAGGCGCTGGCCGTGGCGATGGAGTTTTTTATTGATCATCCCCAACAAATCGCGATCATGGGCAGGGAAAGTCGTGCATATGCAGAAAAACGATATGATGTCCATAAAGTCAACGCTGTGATGTTGCAAGAGATGGGATTAATGTCATGAATACGGGTAGATTTTTAGATTTATTTCAGCGCATATCTCAGAAATCAATGATATTAGAGGATGTTTTATGGACATCGTATCAACGGATGGTTGTTCCTGTAGGCCCTGTCTCGGGGAACTATGTTATTAGCTCCAAGAAATATCAGGATAAGTTGTTCCGGTTCTTTAAAGAATGCATATTGATCCGTTCGGGAAGCGGCTTTGTTACGGCGCCTGATGCCTGGTATTCTGTTGTGTGTGATCGATCGATTGATTTGTCGGATAGTCCTTCCAAACTCCGCAATGAAGTACAGCGCGGATTAAAGAATTGTATTGTGAAGAGGATTGAGGCAAGGTTTATGGCTGAGCATGCGTGGCCTGTTCATGTGGCCGCTTTTCGGCGTTATAAGAATGCCCGATTAGACCAGACCGAGCGTCAATTCAAACGCCATATGATGTTAACGGATGATTTTGATGACATCCTGCATTATTGGGGTGTTTTTGAAAAGGAGACCGGCCGATTAATGGCATACGCCAAAAATTATGTATATGGTAAAATGGAAGCGCATTATTGGATGATAAGATTCCATCCTGATTTCCTTCGCCTTTATCCCAGCTATGCCTTACTCTATGAAATGAATAAATATTATTTGGGTGAAGAGAAATTCGGGTATGTGAATGATGGTTTTCGCAGTTTATTGCATGAAACGAATGTCCAAGATTACCTTATAGATAAATTCTTTTTTAGGAAACAGCCGATTGGATTAAGGATCAGTTACCGTCCCTATGTTGGTCAATGTATGTCGTTAACATATCCTTATAAGCATTTTCTGGGGAAGATGAACCAGTCATTGGCGGCACTGTATAAACTTGAAGAAATAAATCGAGGGGGATAGAGGGCTGATGAAACGCTTTTTTGACCTCATTGTTTCTTTTTTGGGTATACTATTTTTTCTGCCGCTGATGGCGGTGGTGGCGTTGCTCATTAAATTAGATTCCCGCTTTCGCGGGAATGACAAAGGACCGGTGCTTTATGCGCAAAAGCGTGTCGGCTTACATGAGCAGATATTTTTTGTTTACAAGTTCAGGACCATGGTGGACAAGGCCGATACTCTGGGGACTTCGGTCACGACCGGAGCGGATCCGCGCATTACACCTGTCGGGCGAGTTTTGCGCAAGACCAAATTGGATGAATTGCCGCAGTTGTTTAATGTATTTAAAGGAGATATGAGTTTTGTCGGTCCCCGGCCGGACGTGCCCGAGATCACCGCGAAATATACGCCGGCCATGAAACAGATTTTCTCTGTGCGGCCAGGCATCACCAGTGTGGCGACACTTCATTTTCGGCATGAGGAAGAAATCCTCGCGAAAGTCCCTGATCCGGATAAGTTTTACGATGAGGTGGTCGTTCCGCTTAAAGTTGAGTTGGCCATGGAGCATGTGAGGCGCAATTCGTTTTGGTTTGATCTGACGATTTTGGTCCAGACCGTATGGGTATTGACCCCTATGGGGAAAATATGGCCGGTCAAGGAACTTGAGGCTGTTGGACAATTCAAGAAAAGGTATTCGCTATGAAAAAAATAATTTTTACACCATGGCCTTCTTTTGACAAAGAAATTATTTCTGCTGTCAGGGAGGTGTTGATTTCCGGAAAAGTGAGTCAGTGGACAGGGCATGAGGTTTATGCTTTTGAAGAAGAGTATGCGCGCTATTTGGGTGTTGGGCATGCGATTGCCATGGCCAATGGTTCTGTGACCATGGATGTGGCGCTGAGAGTGCTTGGGGTGGGTGCGGGGGATGAGGTTGTGGTGACCGGCCGTTCTTTTGTGGCTTCTGCCAGCTGTGTGGCCTTGACAGGGGCACTGCCGGTATTTGCGGACGTAGACGTTAATAGCGGCAATATGACAGCAGAGACTATCAAAGCCGTTCTTACTAAAAAAACTAAGGCTGTAATCGTGGTCCATTTGGCAGGCTGGCCTTGCGATATGGATCCCATCCTCAAGTTTTGCCGTTCCCGTAAGATTGCTGTTATTGAGGATTGCGCGCAGGCTAATGGCGCGAAATATAAAGGCCGCCATGTCGGAACAATGGGGGATTTTGGGTCGTTTTCTTTTTGTCAGGATAAAATATTTACTACCGGCGGCGAAGGCGGGATGCTGGTCACTAATAATAAACGGTTTTGGCAAAAAGCGTGGAGTTTAAAGGACCATGGCCGTGACTTTGATGCTGTTTTTGGCCGTGCTAAAGGGACCGGATTTCAATGGATGGTCAATAGTTTTGGGACTAACTACCGGATGACCGCTATGCAAGCGGCTATCGGGCGCATTATGTTACGGCGTTTGGATGGATGGGTCAAAGCCCGGCGTTCTTTGGCAGGGCGTTTTAATGAGCAATTAGGGCAGTTAGACGGTCTACGGGTGACGGAGCCGTCAAAAGAGATTTTTCATGCTTATTATAAATATTATGTTTATGTGCGCCCCCAACAGTTGGTCAAAGGCTGGAGTCGTGACCGGATTTTAGCCCAATTAACTCAAGCAGGGGTGCCTTGTGGCGTAGGATCTTGTCCGGAAATATACCGTGAACAAGCGTTTATCAATTTTAGGAAACGTTTGGGGCGGCCTGCCCAAAAACCTCAACCGGTGGCACGGCAGTTAGGTGAAACATCCATGATGTTTTTAGTGCATCCGACGTTAACTGTTGAACACGTGGATTTTACTGTGAAAGCATTAAAAAATATTTTAATTAATAGGATTAAACCCAAAATAACATGATAAAATAAGCAAGAATCCTCAAGGAAACGAAAGGATAGCTTGCTTATGGAACCCCACGAAATAAAGTTTGATCCGCAGTGTAATGCATCTGATCAAAAGCTCGAGCCCCCTTGTGCTGATGAAGGTCAACCGGTGGTTGATGCATTGATTCAAAAAATTCTGGATGTGGGATTGAATGATCGTAGGCTTGAGAGGCTCGCTAGTCGGTTTTGAAGGAACCTGCCTGTGGTTTTTTTTAATTTTTCATGCTATACTTTCCTTTAGTTTTCCAATCCATAACAATATGGCTTTAGGTTATATATGATATCGAGTCTTTTAAAATTCTTCTTAAGGTACCGCAGGATATTTATCCTTTTCGTCAACATCTTTTTGGTCATAGCGGCGTTTTATGGGGCATTTATACTCCGTTTTGAATTCGATATTCCGGAGGAGTATATGCAGGTTTTTTGGTCGCGTTTGCCGGTCCTGTTGATCATTAAGATCATTGTTTTTGCTTATTTTGGTTTGTATAGCGGACTGTGGAGCTTTGTCAGTGCTTCAGATATTTGGTCTATTATGAAGGCCAATTCTGTTGCATCAACTATTTTTTTGCTAGTGGAAGTTATTGTCTTTAGATTGCAAGGTTTTCCCCGGACGGTTTTTATTATTGATTGGTTTTTATGTGTGGCGTTACTGAGCGGTATGCGATTGTTGCCCGGGATCCTGCGGGACTATTTTGCGCTTAAACGCGTGAGTGGCTTGGAGGTAAAAAGAATTCTTATTGTGGGAGCCGGTGATGCAGGGGTTATGTTGTTGGGCGAATATGTGCGTAACCCTACTATGGGCGTTGTTGTGGGATTTGTAGATGACGACACCACCAAGCTGCATGAACATTTACGGGGGGTCAAGATTTTAGGCATCAGACAGGACATTCCGCGGTTGGTTGAGGAATATGATATTGAGGAGATTGTTTTAGCTATTCCATCTGCTTCCGGTGAAGTTGTGCGCGATATATTATTCTATTGTGAACACACCAAGGCTAAAATCAAGGTAGTGCCGGGTTTGGAAAAGATCATCAGCGGTGAGATGGAAGTCAAACCGCGGGATGTGCGGCCGGAAGATCTTTTGGGGCGTGAGACGGTCCATATCGATACGGATGAGATCAGCGGATATTTAAGCGGAAAAATTGTTCTGGTGACCGGTGCGGGCGGTTCCATCGGTTCGGAAATCTGCCGTCAGGTGGCCACCTTTGGGCCCAAAGAAATCATCCTCTTTGATCACCATGAGAATTTTGTCTATTTTTTAACGGTGGAATTTAAGACTAAATATTCGAATTTAAATGTCCGCACAGTCATCGGGGACGTGCGTGACATTGGCTTGTTAAAGAAGGTTTTCACGAAGTATAAACCTCAGGTGGTTTTTCATGCCGCGGCCCACAAACATGTGCCTTTGATGGAAGAAAACCCTGTGGCGGCGGTCAAGAATAACATTATCGGTTCGCTCCATATGATTTATGCGTCCAGCCATTATCAGGTGGAGCGTTTTGTGTTGATTTCAACGGACAAGGCGGTCAATCCCATTAATGTCATGGGCATGTCCAAACGCATCGCGGAAATCATTCTCCAGCAGAAGGCCCAAAAATCCAAGACCAAGTTTATGGCGGTGCGTTTTGGCAATGTCCTGGGTTCTGCCGGGTCTGTGGTGCCGCTGTTTAAACAACAGATCGAAAATGGCGGGCCGATTACGATTACCCATAAGGATGTGAAGCGTTATTTTATGAGCATTAAAGAGGCGGTCATGCTGGTCTTGCAGGCCGGCGCTTTAGGCAGCGGCGGTGAGCTTTTTATTTTGGATATGGGGGAACAGATCAAAGTGATTGAAATCGCCAAGAACCTGATAGCTTTGTCCGGGTTGACTTTGGACAAAGACATTAAAATGGAATTTGTCGGTTTGCGGCCGGGGGAGAAGTTGGAAGAAGAATTGCTGTTGAATAAAGAGAAAGATTCTGTGACCCAGCATGATAAGATATACGTCAGCCAACCCTCATCGCATAAAGAAACGCCTGCCGAATTGCGCAAGGATTTGCGTCAACTGCACCGCTGGACCCAATTGATGGATGACAAAGCCATCATCGCCCGCATGAAGGGCATCATCGCCCGCAATTCGTGAAAACAATCAAATGAAGCGATTAATTCAAAATTAAGTTGGCGTATGAAGCAATAAAATGCTATAATTGCTTCAAATAGTGAAGCGATTAAAGGAGGGTATTGCTTGTGAAATATATATGGCAGCATCAAAATTGGAATAGCTTTTCATGGGATAGTCATCAGCTTTTGCCTCTTTTGTCAAAAGCAAGAAGAACTCAAGGGGAAATTCTCTCTAGAGGTAAAGCTTTTGGGGTAAAGTTAACGCCTCAGGCTCAGGCTGAAGTTCTTGTTGAAGAGGCAGTTAAAACATCCGCGATAGAAGGTGAAATTCTAAACCGAGATTCTGTCAGGTCTTCAGTAGCCAGGCACTTAGGATTGTCTCAGGCGGGTTTAGGAGAAGTTGATCGGCATATTGACGGATTGGTGGAAGTTCTTCTTGATGCAACGCAGAATTATAAGAAGCCTTTAAACGTTGAAAGGTTTTTTAGTTGGCATGCGGCTTTGTTCCCAACGGGATATTCCGGTTTAAGCAAAATTCGGGTAGGCAGGTGGCGCAATAATCCTATGCAGGTTGTTTCGGGTCCTATTGAACGTCATAAGGTCCATTATGAAGCTGTGCCAAGTGCACAAGTCGCTCAAGAGATGGGGCAGTTTCTTCTTTGGTTTAAGAAAAGTCAGGGGGAAACAGAAGGTTTTTTACGCTCTGCAATAGCTCATTTTTGGTTTGTGACCATTCATCCTTTTGATGATGGTAATGGGCGTATTGCGCGTGTATTGACAGATATGGCTTTAGCTCAGGATGAAGGTATTCCTGTGAGGTTTTATAGTCTTTCTTCTCAAATTATGGAAGAGAGAAAAATGTATTATGATGTATTGGAAAAGGTCTCAAAGGGTAATGGTGATATTACGCCATGGCTTGTATGGTTTCTAGGATGTTTAATACGAGCTATGGAGAAATCTCAAACCATTATTGGGAAAGTTATAGTTAAGGCGGAGTTTTGGCAAAAACACAGCCAGACAATCATTAATGAACGCCAACGCAAGATAATTAATTGCCTATTGGATACAGGCAAAGGGGAGTTTCAGGGTGGACTATCTACGAGGAAATATGTTTCGTTGGCCAAGGTAAGCAGGGCCACGGCTTATCGTGAGATCACGGATCTTGTTGAAAAGGGCGTTTTGCGTCTTCTTAAAGGCCGCGGGCGCAGTGCGGCTTATGATTTAGACTACTTTCTTTCTCCTGAAGAACAAACCTAATGCGCCTAAGCCTAAAAGCGATACAGTGGCGGGTTCGGGAACGGCAGAAGTTCCTAGGCTAACCAAATCCGCCTGATTTATGGCAAAATCTGTTAGACCGCTTTGTACTGACAAAACATTAAAACTTATTGCGTCAATATTGTCACTATCACTTAAAAGACCTATAAATATCGCAGAACCATCTCCGGCGCCAGTGCTGTTGCCGGTAAAGTCATAAGAAGCTAAGATATTTCCTGTAGCACCCAACGCCTCTATCTCTGCAGTAAAGGAGTCAGCATTATTGCTTTGAATTTGTGTGCCTGCGCCTGCAACAGGATTAGAAAAACTAAGAATTATTGGGCCTGGATTCCCGGTAGTCGATAAAAGTTTGTCTCCTGGATTGAAATTCCCTCCCCAGCCACTTCCTTGAGTAAGCAGCTCAAAATTACCAGCCATGTTTGGGTCGCTAACACCTATATTAATACCTCCATTTGAAGTCACACTAAAGGGGGTATCAATTGTTGTGTACTCCACTCCCACAGTACCCCAGTTAACATAATCATTGGCGCCCAAGGCGCCGGGGCTTGTAATAGAAACAATAGTCGCATGGGCTGTCACAACACCTGTAACGCTCATTAACGCTACTGTAAACACAAATAAAAGCTTTTTCATATCTCCACCAAACAAAAAGGGCTTAAGCGGTTAAGCCAAGCCCTTAGATTTAAGCCAATAGACTAATTAGGCTACTTTCTTTCTCCTGAAGAACAAACCTAATGCGCCTAAGCCCAAAAGAGCTAAAGACGATGGTTCCGGTGTGGCGACGCCAGAGGGCACGTTGCTCTCATAAACATTGACATCGGATAGATCTGCCCAAATTGGGTCCGTGTCCGTTGTATTTTGAATTAAGAACGATAAATAATATTGCTCTGATGGATCTAAGCCGCTAAAAGTAAAACTGGAAGGTACCTGGTCCGAATATAACGTGCCCACGGTAGAACCAAGAGGATCGAAAGAGCCATTAAACCCACCATTTCCCGCTTGAATTATATCTAGATTGTCTATTGCTGATTGAGATGCGCTGCCTTCTGCAGGAAAACTTGAGCTTGGCAAATTCCAATAATAACCTACTGTGCTTAATATCACCCCTGCCACAGCGTAAGTCCCGGTATTATATGAATAGAGCATTGAGTCATCGGTCACTACGACTTGGTTATAACCGGCGGGAAGGAACGTTCCTACTCCAGAGATGCCGGCGCCTTGATAGTCACTTGCTGCTGTATAACCCGATCCAGTACTAGACCCCACGACAGCTGATGAAGGCAAACTCCCATATACTTCTCCATAACTCACCCAAGTATAAGCAGACGCGTTGCCTGCTAATAAAAATAAACTTACTCCAAGTAGTGGCAGAAAAATCCTAATTTTTTTCACCTGGGCTCCTTCTTCTGAAGAACAAACCTAATGCGCCTAAGCCTAAAAGCGATACAGTGGCTGGTTCGGGAACGGCTGTGCTAGTCAAATCTACCTGATCTATTGAAAAGTCTGTTGTTGTAAGAGGAATACCGTCTGGGTTTGTTACTGACAAAATATTAAAACTTATTGCGTCAATATTGGCGCTATCACTTAAAAGACCTACAAATATCGCAGAACCAGCTCCTCCGTCATAATTGCTGGTACCGGTAAAGTCATAAGAAGCTAATACGCTATTTCCAGCACCCAACGCATCTATCTCTCCAGTAAAGGAGCCTAAATAATCGCTTTGAATTTGTGCGCCTGCGCCTGCAACAGGATTAGAAAAACTAAGAATTATTGGGCCTGGATACCCGTTGGTCCATAAAAGTTTGTCCCCTGTAGTGAAATTCCCATACCAGCCGTTTCCTTGATCACGCCTCTCAAAACTACCGTTTGGGCTGGTAACACTTATCATGCTTGGGTCGCTGACACTTATATTAATACCCCCATTTGAAGTCACATTAAAGGGGCTAGGAAGATATGTGTTCGTCACTCCCACAGTACCCCAGTCAACAGAATCATTGGCGCCCAAGGCGCCGGCGTTTGCAATAGAAGTAAAAGCCGCATGGGCTGTCACAGCACCTGTAACACTCATTAATGCTACTGTAAGCGCAAATAAAAGCTTTTTCATATCTTCCCCCCACTATATAGTTATGCTGATTATTCTGCTATTGCTCTATATCTATCATAAGAAGCATTTTTCATGCCAACTTTATGATGAACCCTGTCTTTTTGAATTTATTATATAACTTCAATTATTCCAAACTGTTAGGAAAATGGACAATTTCTGCCTTTGGCGAGTTATTATCGTATTATTGGGAAAGTGTTGAATGATGTTCGTATTTATCAACATTAAAGTGCAATTATGCAACATTTCAACATATCTCTGCCTGTGAATAACTAAATTTCCAAAATTTCATTATTGTAACCCATTGAAATTGAAGGAATTAAAGAATAATATAATATCTCAAGAATATTGATAAATTTGGCATGAAACTTGCTTACTAGAACAATATAGGACATTTTAGGAAGTATTAGGACATACCAGGACATTCTAAGACAGCATTAGATGGGGAGGGGACCAAATGAGTAACGGAAGAATGACCATAACTGACGTAGCAGGGCGTTTGGGCGTGACTACCAAGACCATTATGCGTTGGGAGAAATCAGGCAAAGTCGTCCGTGCCAAACGTGATTGGCGGGGCTGGCGCATTTATGAAAAAGACGACTTTAAAAAACTCAAAGAATTTAAAGAAACAGTAATCGAATTATAAGGGGGGAGCTATGAAACGTTCTACATCTTATGTATTGTCTGTGTTGTTAACACTGGTTTTATTACCGGCAGCCCAAGCCGATAATAATCCTACCGTAATAAGGAGTTCCGCTAACAGCGCTGATATTCAGGTTGATGCCAACCAATATCTTTCTTCCACTGCGAAAAAATCGCAGGAAGGCACAGCTGCCGCTTATGGCCAATTTGAATCTGTCAACTATACCTTGGGCGCCAATGATGTGGTCCAAGTGGATGTTCTGCGCCACCCTGAATTCAGTGATAAATTTGCTGTCAACCAGGATGGGATGATCCAATACAAGTATGCGGGAGACATTCCGGTCAAGGGGTTAACTAAAACACAGCTTGAAGATAAGCTCAAAGAAGTCCTTACTAAATACGTTGTTGCGCCTGAAGTCAGCGTCACCATATTAGAGTATGGCAGCAAGGTCTTTTACATATTAGGTGAAGTGGCCTCGCCGGGCCAGTTTGTCATGAAATCCGAAGGCATAAGTCTGCGTGACGCCATCCATTTGGCGGGCCTGCCTACGATCAATGCCTCTATGCGCAAGTGCCGGCTTATTACGCCTACCAATGACGGTAAGCAAAAGATCCAAAATGTGGACCTTTACGCTTTACTGTATTACGGGGATTTAAGGAAAAATATCACCATCAAACCGGGGGACATCTTTTATGTGCCGTCCACGGCGATAGCCAAAGGCATCCGAATCGTATCGCCTATTGCTACACTCGTGGGCTTGGCCGCGTCACCGGTTGAGAGCGCGGCTGCCGCCAAGACGGCCGAGCATGATCTTAAGAAAAATCTTTCTTATAATCAATAATATTGTCATTCCCGCGAAAGCGGGAATCCAATTGTCATTCCCGCGAAAGCGGGAATCCATAAAAGGAGTCGCTTAATGGAAACACAAGACATGGGAAGATACCACAACCCCATTGATTATCTTAAGATCGCGTTTCGCCGCAAATGGCTGATTATTGTGCCTTCCTTTTTGGGGTTGGTTTTCGGGATTACGGCATGTTTTCTTGATCCCTCCTAAGTGGACATGTTCAACCACGATCCTTGTTGAAGAAGAAAAGATCATCAATCCGCTCATCCAGAATTTGGCCGTTTCCACCACGGCTTGGCAGAGAATGCAAGGCATCAAGGAGATTCTGCTGGGCTGGAATAGCTTAGTTGAGCTGACTCGAAAACTCGGCCTTGATAAGAACATCCGTTCTCAGGCGGAATATGAACAATGCATACTGAACTTACGTAAAAATATCACCGTCGATATGACAGGCACGGGAAGTATCACCACTCCCGTGAGTAACGTCATTAAAATTGCCTACAAAGGCAAAAATCCTAAAGAGACCCTTTTAGTCGAACAGACTTTGACCGATATCCTGATGGAAAGAAACCTTGAGACTCAAACCAAGGAAACGGATGACGCCGTCAATTTTATCAAAGGGCAGCTGGCGATCTACAAGCGTAAGGTCAAGGAAACAGAAGTCGCCAAACTTGAGGACGATCTTAGGGTACTTTTGCAGGATTCAACGGAAGAGCATCCTATGGTCAAACAACTGCGCCAGAAAATCAATATGGCCAAGAAAGAGCTGGCATCCGGAGAATATGAGGTCACGGGAGCAGGCCAAGTGCTGGACAATGAAACAAAAGCGAACCTTAAGAAAGAGTTGGACAAAGTCATGTCGGCCCAGACAAGCCAAAGTACTACTGACATGGCTGCTGGCGGCCAGACTGATGCGAACAACGCCATATACAAGGTCCTTTTGATGGACAAGGTGGAGGCGAGCAATGCCCGTGACACGAGTGTGGATGAATCTATATACAACATGCTCCTGCAGAGGCTGGAAACCGCCAAAATCACCCAGCGGCTGGAAGCCTCAAGGGAAGGTACCCGCTACACTATAATAGACCCGCCGCGCCTGCCTTTAGAGCCGACAGAACCGAATAAACCCCTGGTTATCTTTATGGGGTTGTTTTTGGGGGCCGCTTCAGGGGCGGGGCTGGTTTTCTCCAGGGAATTTATGGACCAATCGATTTTGGATGTGGAAGACGCGAAACGCGCTTTTAGCTTACCGGTATTAGGGGCGATTTCGCGGATTACAACCCAGGAAGAGATTGATAAAGAACGCACCGTGACCCAAAATAAGCTTATAGCGGGAATAATTGCGGGAGCGGCCCTTATCATTGTTTCAGCCTTAATTGCTTTATTCAAGAGGTAGACATGTACGAAAAATTCTACAACTTTAGCGAAAAACCATTTTCCACAACGCCTGACTCCAAGTTCTTTTTCCCCAGCGCTAAACATCTTGAGGCATTAAACAGCATGCGCTACGCGATCGAGGGCAGAAAAGGCTTTGTGGTCATTACAGGGGAGATAGGTGCCGGAAAAACCACAGTCTGCCGCACGCTCCTCAAGCAGCTTGATATGAATACCAAGGTCGGCGTTATCACCAATACCCATCTGACATCCAGAGAGCTGATGGCAGAGATCCTTGATGAATTTGAAATAGAATATAAGGGAGGCAGCAAACAAAAGCTCCTTTCCCTATTTAATAAGTTTCTTATCCGCCAGCTGTCGGATGACATGAACGTGGTGTTGATCATTGATGAGGCGCAGAACTTGACTCCCAAGGTCATGGAAGAGGTACGGATGCTTTCCAACCTGGAAACGGAAAAAGAAAAGCTCATCCAGATCATTCTTCTTGGCCAGCCGCAGCTTAAAAAGAAACTGGAAAACGTCCATCTTGAGCAATTCAAGCAAAGGATCAGTATTTATTACCACTTAAGCCCTTTGACCCGTCAAGAAACCGAAGAATATATAAAACACCGCCTGAATTTAGCTTTGACAGAAGGCCAGTCGTCTGAAATTTTCACTGCAGGGGCCATTGAAGCCATTTACGCCTATTCAAAAGGGATACCGCGCCTGATCAACCTGACCTGTGACAGTGCGCTTTTATCAGGGTATGTAAGTAATACCCATCAAATTACCGAAAATATCATCAACGAGGTTATTAAAGAACGCGATTTCTATTACACCGGAGAAACCAACGACTTAGACTTTATTAAGGGCATTAAATTATAACGTCATTGCGAGCGATTCTTTTAGTGTCATTGCGAGGCGCGAAGCGCCGAAGCAATCTCATATAGTGTCATTGCGAGCGAAGCGAAGCAATCTTAAGGTTGGAACTTGAATTTGTCTGGTTATTTTTTATATTGTTTCTGTAAATAATCATAATTGATTATATAAAGAAATAAGGAGAGGGATTTGAGAGGCAAAAAATACGACGTGTCGGGATTACCGGAGGCCCAATTTGAGCCAGGATCCAGTGGACGCGTTTTGAAAAATCTCTTGGGAATTAAAAACCAGAGAGAAATGGACCGCGTTGAGGCCGTGGCCACTGCCATTACCGGGTTGATGAAAACGTTTGAAAAAGAACAACTGGCCGTTCATACTCCGTGCCGATTCAAAGATGAAAAGCGCGTTATTCAAGCGTTGGCCGATGTCCATGTGGAAGCGGTTATTATTCATCCTTTTTAGAGAAGGCAATGGACGGATGATGCGTATGTTAGCGACATTGATGGCTTTACAAGTTGGTTTGCCTCCCTTGGATTTCGGTATGATTAAGGGTAAAAAGAAAGAAGAATATTTTGCTGCCGTGCGTTCTGGGATGAAACGTGATTATGCGCCGATGGAGGAAATTTTTAAAGAGGTGGTAGCAACTACTGCTGCCCGGCAAGAGGGTAAAAAATAAGCTGCGGTGAATTTTGCCCTTTGATGGCCTTGATAATGGTAGAAGAAACAATGCCCAGTTCAATGGCTGTTGAAGTGCTGACATTGACAGTAACCAGTTTTTCTGAAATGCCAGTGTCGCATAAGTATGGATTAGTTTCGCTCAAGGGTTTCGATTTCATAGTTATAGTATAGCATAGATTTTTAGACGATGATATCAAAAAGGAGTCCTAATGGGAAAGATCACTGATGCATTGAAAAAAGCCGCTGAAGAGCGCCTCTTGCGCATTGAAAAACTTGACACCCAAAATCAAGTCAAATATGAATTTATCGCCAAAAAGACCGTAGCATCCAAGATAGATTCTCGCATCGTCGCCTTTTATGATTTGCATTCTCCGGTGACCGAGCAATACCGGAAGCTGCGCACCAATATCCAGACGCTCAAGAAAGAAAAACCAATCCAGACCGTGGTCATCACCAGTTCCATCCACGGAGAGGGCAAGACCATCACTTCCATCAATATCGCCATATGCTACTCCCAAGAGGCGGGGAAAAAGAAGGTCCTGCTCATAGATACCGATATGCGCCGCTCGAAGGTGCACAAATATTTGGGCATTGACAATGACATAGGCCTGGCAGATGTATTAGCCGATGACAGGCCGGTTGACGAAACCTTACTGAATATTAAGGAAATAGATAATCTTACAGTTTTGCCGGCAGGTAAAACAAAGCAGAATCCAGCCGAGCTTTTAGGCTCGGTCAAGTTTGGTAACCTGATTGCCGCCTTGAAGAAGAGATACGATTATATAATTTTGGACGCGCCACCGGTCATCCCTGTAACCGACGCGGCGCTGATCGCCCCGCACACCGACGGAGCTTTGATGGTTGTCCAGGCAAGCCGGACCCAGAAAGGTGTGATCCAGCATAGCGAAGATATGCTCAAACAAGCCCAAGCCAAACTGCTGGGTTACATTCTAACCAATATTCAGTACCACATCCCGGCATACGTGTATAGGTATTTACAAAAATAGAAACAGTTCTTGAAAGGCGCTAAGCATGAGTGCTTTCAAACGGATGCGATCTCTTATATCAATGCAAAGCCAAGAAGAATGGAGCATTGGTTTATATATCTTAACTTATGATGAAATTAATGGTTTCAAGATATCAGAATTTCCAGGTATTAAGAATCCGGCACTTACATGAGAATATATTCGATAAATTAGCAATTGGTGTAGCTGATCCTTTTATTATTAAAGGAGAAGATAATATATTCTATATCTTCTTTGAAATTATAGATCATCGAAAAGGAACAATCGGGTTCGCTACGAGTTCAAACGGAAAGAAATGGACTTATCAAGGGTTAGTGCTTGAAGAACCATTTCACTTATCTTATCCTTCTATTTATAAATATAAAAATCGATACTATATGATTCCCGAAAGTTCAGAAAATAATTCGGTTAGGATATATAAAGCGAAGAGTTTCCCTGATAAATGGATGTATTATAAAACAATATTGGAAGGCAAACCATATAGTGATCCCACATTAATTCAATATGATAAAAAATTATGGCTTTTTGTGACAGATAGAAGTAACGCTGATTTATATTTATACTATTCCAATGATTTAGAAGGCCCTTGGTTACCACATATCAAAAATCCTGTGATAAGAAATAATAATAAAAATGCTAGGCCTGGTGGTAATTTAATGGCCTTAGATCATGGAATTATACGGTTTGCTCAAGATGATTCCAGCGGGTATGGTAAATGCGTAAGAATGAATTGTATATCACGAATGGATACAACAGAATATGAAGACCATGAACTGAACGAATCTCCCATCTTGTCTCCTTCTGGTTATGGCTGGAAATATGCAGGTATGCATCATCTTTCGCATCTAAAAATTAATAACAATAAATGGCTGGTAGCAGCTGATGGGAAGAATTTTATAAGAATTATTCATATATTTAGTTGGAAATTTAGCATGCCAAATTCTTTAGTAAAGGCCATTCGTTATTTAAAGTCTAAAAATATTACTATCTACAATACGGATATTGAATTCAAATGAATAAGAAAAAAATACTATTAGTCTGGAATGATTTTAATAATATGGGGGGAATAGAAAGCATGATTCTGCGCTTCTTAGATCATTTGGATCTTAAAAAATACGATATTACTATTTGCTGTTTGTTTGAAGAAGGCAAACATATCAATGTAATAAAAAAATACGGTATTCAAATGTACTGCTGGTATCCGATCAAATAAAAAAAGAGATGTTATAAAATTTTTAATTTAGTTAAATTAATAAGAAAGATTAAGCCTGAGGTGTTGGTTGTTCTTTCTAATTATGCACATCGTTATGGGATCTTGGCGGGAAAAATTGCGGGAGTAAAAAAATTATAGCAACTTACAATAATATGTTTCCCTTTCAGTTTCGTTTAAGACATATTTACTTGATACTTTTATATTTACGCTTACTGATATTTTGGTTGTTAGCTCTCAGGTGATGAAGGAATATTGCCAAAGGAAATTTTTTATTCATGATTCCAAGATTTCGTGTTATTCCGCACGGCGTAGATCTCGCCGAAATTCAAAAAAGCCTTAATGTGGATAGGTTTGACCTTCGAAATAAGCTTTTTTTAAGTAACACCGATAAGATTTTGATAACAATTGGAAAATTGGAGGAGGTAAAAGGGTACAATTTTCTTATTGAAGCTTTTGCTCAAGTTCGAAGCCGTATTCCTAACCTTTATCTTCTCATATTAGGAGATGGGACACAAAAAGAAAATTTGATATCTTTGGCAAAAAAAATGAACGTTTCGGACTCAATAAAATTTCTTGGATTTCAAAAGAATGTATATGATTTTTTAGCTATCGCAGATATATATATATTGTCATCACTGTCTGAAGGTATGCCAATGGTATTGCTTGAAGCTATGGCTACGGGTCTTCCAGTTGTATCAACAAATGTGGGAGTTGGCGATTATTTACTTCGAAAAAAAGGATTTGAATGTGGATACATTACATCTATTCAGGATTCAACTGATTTAGCTAACAGTATTATAAATTTGTTTAAAAGTGAATCTGATTTGATTAAATTTAGACAAAATTCCCGATTAAGAATAGAAGCTCGAATTTCAAATTGACAATGAAATTAAACCTTTTATGAGTTTATTTGATAGTTGATAACCAATGAACATAACTGACAAATTACTAAAAAATATTTTTTCAAGTTGGTTTTATTGGATTTTTCAATTCAGTATAGGCTTTTTTTTAATGCCTTTTTTGATTCATCACTTGGGTAAAGAATTGTATGGAACATGGATAATTGTTATGACACTGACAGGGTATATAGGCTTTTTTGATTTTGGCTTAAGAGGGGCGATTGTTAAATATATACCAGAATTTGAAACGAGGAACGATTTATAGAGTATAAATAAAATAATCAATACAAGCTGGTTATTGTACATAGTTTTTGGCATTACGGCTATAGTATCCGCTTTTATCTGTGCGCTATCCCTTGACAAAATATTTCGTATTAATCCTGGAAAATATTTTTGTATTCAAAGCTTAGTTTTTTAATCATGGCCTTAAACTTAGGAAGCATATTGTTTTCTTTAATTTTTTCTGGAATTTTGGAAGGGTTTAAGCGGCAAGAGATTATATCGGGAATAGAAGCTGCGGGTTTCTGTATTCAAGCCATCTTTATCGTAGTTTTTATCTTGAAAGGTCATGGCATAGTTTCTTTAGCCGTTATTACTTTTTCTATAACGGTTTTGAAACAAGCTGTGAAAATTATTTTCATTCGAAAGTTTTACCCGCATCTGAAATTCGATCTAAGTCTTTCAGAAAAGAAATACCGAAAAATGATCTTTGGATATAGCTTATTTTCTTTTTCTATCGCTATGACCAGAAACGTAATTTCATCTTTACCAAACATGATCTTAGGTCTTTCTTGGGCCCATCATATGTAACTTTTTATTCTGTTTCAACTCGATTAACAGATTATTCAAAGGTTTTCTTATCTGGAGCTGCGGATATGTTAATCCCTTTTGTTAGTAGTTTTAACGCTGTTAATGATAAATTGCGAATACAGAAAAGTTTTTTAACAGGATCGAGGTATACGTATGCGATAATTTTTTTCATAAATATTACTTTTATTATGTTAGGCAGGCAATTTTTAAAACTTTGGGTTGGTGAAGACTTTATAAGGAATGGCTATTCGGTTTTATGTATTATAACCAGCTCTTTATTTTTTACTCCATCACCTTTCATTATTAATGCAATTCTTAGCGGAATGGGCAAGCTTAAAACATATGCGCTTTTGAATACATTGGAGTTAATAACGAGTAGCGTATTAGCTATGATTCTACTAAAGGAATATAAACTGGTTGGGGTGGCTATCGGATTCGCTATCCCTTATGTCATTAATTTTGGAATAATTCAGCCATTTTTAATAATGAAACATTTGGGTATTTCGTTCCAGGACTATATCAAATCAATTTTTTTCCCTTGCTTTATCCCTGGTCTAATACTGTTAGCCTTCTACCTTTTATTTAATAGCAATTGTCAAAATACAAGTTATTTTCTATTAACACTTGAATTTTTTGGTGCTGCTGTAATTTATTTATGTTTGTGTACATTTCTGGTGGCTACAAAACTCGAGAGGGGTTATTATTTCTCAAAAATTATTAATGTTATAAAAAATGACATCTCCAACTATGCCTAATGTCAGTGTAATCATGCCTACTTATAATCGCTCAAAACAATGCTCTGAAGCCGTAGATAGTGTATTGAGGCAAACATATAAAGATTTTGAAACCATTCTTATTGATGATGGGTCTACGGATAATACAAGGGAGTTGTTAAAGAAATATGGCGCAAAAATTAACTACATTTATAGAAAAAATGAAGGTATGTTATTTTCCTGGCGCAATTAGAGCTGCCCAGAAAGTGCAATTTATTTATTAATCATACAACTGCGTGCAAAGACAATGTTAAAAGTTGCTATTGTGAATGATTGTGGGCTTCCCCAGACCACATTGGTGGAATAGAAAAATATTCTCATGATCTTGCCCTAGCCTTGATAAGGCATGGTGTAGATACGACACTTATTGCCCCGGTTCTTAGGGAAGATCAATTGGATTTTAAGCATATTTCAGTAAAGCCGTTTGGAAATTTTTGGCGTAATAGAATTGAATTCATGTGTAGCTATCACATGATGTATAAACGGTTATACAAGATTTTAGAAAAGAACGTTCACAAATTTCATATACTTAACGCCCACAATCCATATTCCGCCGGGTTAGCCACTAGTAATATAGCTAAAAGATACAAGGTGCCTTCGGTATTAACTCTTCATCTTAACATTGCCTGGGATCACATAACAAAACAACATTTGACATTTCATTTTAGGTTAGCTAAAAAGAATATAATGAATTACTCAAAAATAATCGTCAATACACAAACATTAAAAAATGCGCTTGTTGAGAAATTCGACATCAGCGCTGACATTATTGAGGTAATTTCACCTTTTGTGGATACGAAAAAGTTCTCTCGGAATGGTGAGGCATGCGGGGAAATAAGAAAAAAATATTGCATTCCAGATAATGCGGTCATCTTACTGTGTGTTGCTCGTCTAGTTCCGCCCAAAAATATCAAAGTATTGCTCTCTGCGCTGAATATTCTGTCTAATCCTAAGATATTCTGCTTCATAGTAGGGGAAGGTCCGCAAGAGGCGGAACTGAAAAAGTATTGCGTAAATAGTCATCTATGCTTGAACGAGAGAATATTTTTTCTAAAGAACCTATCGACCAGTGAGCTTCCCGCTTATTATCAAGTATGCGATATTTTTGTGTTGCCGTCGGTTAGTGAGGGCTTTGGTTTAGTCTTTTTGGAAGCGTGGGCATCCAGTAAACCTGTCATCGGCGCGGACATACCGGTTATAAAAAATGATGTAATCAAGGAAGAATATAATGGGCTATTGTTTAAGGGAGGAAGCGAGAATTCTTTGGCTCAAGCCATCGACAGACTATCTCATGACAATACACTGAGAATACAATTGGGCCGAAATGGAAAGGAACTTGTAGAACGTAAGTATACGGAGCAAGTATTTGTTGAAAGCTACATCTCTATTTTTAAGAAACTTATGTGATGGACTACTCGGCCGCGGCCAAGATGGAAGAATTAGAAAGGCACTTATGTTGAGCCCACTTATCTTTAGAATTAGGAACAGGCAATCCGGGTTTTATTTATTCTTGAATAAAGCAATTAAATATTTATTGCATGCGAATTTTCCTTCTATTAAACCCTTATATGGGTTTTTGTGGTGGGAACGAAATGTTAGGCTAGGGCTATGGAGATGGCTCTTGGCAGCGCTTTACTACATTCCGATGTTTAAAGCGCGTTGTACTCATGCGGGGAAGAATATTCAGGTCATAAACGGAATTCCAGATATTAATGAAAACATAAAGATTATTGTTGGGGATAACGTCATAATTTATGGCACATCCGGATTTCAAGGGTACAAAGTTTATCCTGAACCAATGTTGGAAATTGGTAATGATTCTTATATAGGCCCACAAGTTAGAATTGGTGTTGGTGAAAGAATAACGATTAGGTTCTCATTGTCTGATTGCTGCTCGCACATTTATTTCTGATCATGACGGCCATCCAATCGACTATGAAAAGCGTCGCAATAAGCTGCCCGTTGATAAGAATGAAATTAAACCAATCACGATCGAAGATGATGTTTGGATAGGTGAGGGCGCATTCATTTTAAAGGGTGTTAGAATCGGAAAGGGAGCTATAGTAGGCGCGCGTTCGGTTGTAACAAAAGATGTCCCTCCAATGACAGTTGTTGCCGGTAATCCTGCAAGTATAGTAAAGAGCCTAATATGAACGTTCTTGGCAATTGGCTTAGATTATTTAATGCTTCAGTCTGATAAGGTTCGCGGTGATGTTCGTCAAAGGCAACTTGACTATGCGAGCAAAGTCTCTTCTCTATATATGGTGATTTATAGTCCAAAAAGTTTCAGTTATAAATCGGAGAAGTGGACTGATAATTTATGGATAAATCCCACAAATTCAAGAAGTAAAACTAGTTTTATATGCGATGCATTAAGAATAGCATCCAGAATATGCACTACTCGAAAAATTGACCTTGTTACAGTAGAAGATCCTTTCAGTACTGGTTTTATAGGGTTTTGGCTAAAGAAGAAATATAGGATTCCTTTAAATGTTCAAACACACGTTGACTTCTGTGATAACCAATATTGGATGAAGCAAAGGAAAATGAACAGGTTTTTTAATAACTTGGGGAAATTCATACTGAAACATGCAGATACAATCAGGGTTGGTACTGAAGTTGAAAAGAAAAAGATAGCCGCCCTTGGCATACCTTATGAAAAAATAAATGTCATTCCCGTGAATTCAAATCTGGAAAAGTTCCAAGGAATAAACGGTGGACAGATCAGAAACTTATATTCGGGTAAGGGATTCGATAGGATTGTGCTGTTTTCAGGCCGGCTTGTTGCACAAAAGGACCTGCCTACATTGCTAAAGGCATTTCAAATAATAACTTCCCAGAGGCCGTCAACCCTTTTATTGATAGTTGGTAAAGGCCCCCAGGAAACGCTATTAAAAAGACTTATGAATGATTTACAGATAGCCAAGAATGTAGTTTTTGCCGGAAGTATAGATCATAACATTATGCCGGAGTACCTTGCAGCTTGTGATATTTATTCAATATCTTCCTTATTTGAAGGCACCTGCATAGCCATGGTCGAAGCCATGGCGGCCGGAAAACCAGTGGTTGCCACACGGTTTGCCGGTGCTATTGACCTTATTAAGGATGGCGAAAATGGCTTTATGGTTGACCAAAAGGATTACAGGGCGATTGCAAATAAAATCCTTTATCTTCTTGATAATCCCGAAAAAGCCAAAGTTATGGGTGAACAAGCCAGAGAAACCGTGACTAAAGTCTTTGCGAACAATCAGAACATTGATAGAGTCATAGAACTATGGGAAAAAACAGCCCGGTGCAAAGTCGGATCGTTGCCATAGCCGGTCCGACAGGATCAGGGAAAACTGCTCTGGCAACTCGCTTATTTCGAAAATTTGGTAATAAACGGTGCGTTGTTCTTTCTCAAGATAATTACTATAAGGACTGGTCTCACTTATCGAAAAAGAAGCGCAAACAGATCAATTTTGATCACAAAAAAGCTTTTGATTTTATCTTGCTTAGAAAGCATCTGTTAAATTTAAAGAAACAAGAGGGCATCAAAAGCCCGCGCTATTCTTTCATTGAAAGCAAAAGACTAAAAACAGGCCTGTCTATTGCGCCGAAACCTTACGTTATTGTTGAGGGCCTGATGCCGTTCATAGATTCCAGATTGGCGCGGCTTTATGATTTGAAGATATATATTAATGCAAATCCTATAACATGTTTTATGCGACGGTTAAAGCGTGATGTTAAGAAACGCGGAGATACTATTGAGACAGTCTGCATACGATATTTTAAGGATGTATTGCCGATGCAAAAGAAATATGTTGAACCGCAAAAGAAATTGGGGGATATGATTGTCAATGGGGATCGTCCATTTGATAGTAAGCTTATTGACAAAATACGTAAATGCGCTCAGAGTTGATAGAAAAATATAAAGATATAATCGTCCGGGAATTAAATGAAAATCTCGTGGACTTGGTCCTTGTAGGCAGCTTTGCGAGAAAAGAAGGCATTGATAATGTCAGCGACATTGAATTCTTGGCAGTAGTCAAACATATGCCATCTGTAAAGAAAATATGCAGAGAAGAAGGGAAATTAACCATTGGTTTTACCACGCAAAGACATCTTGAAAGACTCAAACCATATATTTTTGCCGTAGAGACAAAGAAATTTGGTAAGGTCGTATGGGGGGATAATGGTATTTTGAATTGCATACCAAATTATTCTTTTCAAGATATTGCAACACATGATGGTTTCACCTTGCTTAATAACCGTATAGTTGAGCAGCTCATGCTTTGGCAAAGAATAAAAAGAGGGGAGAGTATCATTCTTTATGATCTGATGAAAGGCTATATTCAAATGACAAACTCTATCCTTGCTTTTCATCAATGCTACCGCGGCCTTTATCCGGAAAAAGAAGAAGCGATAAGCAAACTATTCGAAGAGAAGAATGATTTTAATGTGCTTTTCCCTGGTTTATTAGAAAAAATACATGCAGCTTTTATATTATTGAAGGACGGTTCCATAACCAAGAACATCGACTCAAAAGAAGCATTGGAGAAATGGGAAGAATTAAAGATCCATATGAAAAATGTTTGGAATTATGAGAATCATAATATGAAGGGTCTGTCTTTTCTAGAAATATTGAAAGACTTGGCCAGAGCCGTTATGGCAAGAGGTTTGCCGTGGTTTCTTATATACCGGGATGCTGTGAAAGAGTATTTCAGTGACAGTCCTGACGAAATAAAGTCTGCTGATGTGATTGCTAAATGGGAGAAATATGTAAAATGAATAAACGCATTGACATTTTTATTTTGATTGACGCTTTAGGGTGGGAATTCATTAAGGACCGGCCCTTCCTTGATGATATTGCCGTAACCAAACAGCAGGTCAAAAGCATCCTGGGGTTCTCAAGCGGGGTCATTCCGTCTATTTTGACCGGTCAATACCCCCAAAAGCATAATCACTGGTCGCTTTTTTATTATTCTCCTGAAACCTCACCGTTTCGCTGGACAAAGTTCCTTCATTGGTTGCCACGGCCTGTTCTCAGGTCCCGTATTACCAGAAAGATAATCGAAGAAATCTCAAGGCGGCTTATGGGCTATACCGGCTATTTTGAAACATATCTGATTCCGGTCGAACAATTGTGTTTATTTGATATCTGTGAGAAAAAAAGTATCTACAAATCGAAAGGTATAGAATCAGCTTCCTCAGTATTTGACCGCTGGGATGAAGCCGGAATTAACTATGCGACCTTAACTTATCCGCTTAAAGATAAGGAGATTTTCGATAAAGCGAAAGAATTGATCAATTCATCAGCCAACGACAGGTATTTTTTATATTTTGCTGAATTTGATGCATTACTGCATGCTTCATGCAAAGACAAGGAAAAAGTTGACCAAGCCATTGATTTTTATGAAGCGCAAATTCGTGAGATCTATGACACTGCCTCTAAAAAATATACCGATGTCAATCTTTCTATTTTTTCCGATCATGGTATGGCGGCAGTGGTTGAAGAAGTGGATTTGAAAAAACAGATTGATAATTTGGGATTTTTGCTGCCCCATGACTATGTTGCCTTTTATGATTCCACTATGGCGCGGTTTTGGTATTTTACTCCGGAAGCAAAAGAGAAAATAACTGCCTTACTAAGGGAACAATCGTTTGGACATCTATTGTCGGTAGAGGAAATTGCAAATAACTATGTTGATTTTAAGCGCAGCCGTTATGGCGAATCCATATTTTTAATAAATACCGGCACCGTCATAAATCCAAGCCATATGGGCTCAAAAGCTCCTCATGGCATGCATGGTTTTAATATCAACCATCCGTCCATGGATGCCGCTTTGGTCAGCAACAAACATCACGATGGAATCCGGGATGTTAAAGACTTTTTTGGCTTAATGATAGGGGGTTTGAACAAAAAAATTAAGGTTTTATATTTTTTAAATTCGACGGTACGGGGCGGGGTAGAAGAACATACGTTGCAACTATTAAATAACATCGACCGTAATTTATTTGAACCAGTTTTAGTCTGCCCTCAGGATTTGCTTGATTTAATACAAAAAGACTTAAAACAACCGGTCAATGTATACGCGATTACGATCAGACGCTGGAGAAACATTAAGAACATTGCCAAATTTATTCAAATACTGAAAAAAGAAAAACCTGACATTGTCCATTCTCATCTCTTTTTTGCCACGCGATTTGCGGCGCCTTTGGCTAAATGGGCAGGCATTCCCACTGTTATCGAAACTGGCCGATTTAAGAGAAGCGTGGGAGAAAAGGAATTAAAAGGGCGTATTTTATCGATCGTCTCGACAGGTATGTGGACAAAATCATTGGGGTTTCAAATGTGGCGAAAGAATATCTGGTTAAAGAAAAACGCCTTTCTCCTGAAAAAATCACAGTTATTCATAACTGAGTCGACTTGGATAAGTTTGGACCTTACAGTTATGCCGGCCCTCAACAAAGCATGGCCAAATCTCCCATCATAGGAGTCATTGGTAGGCTTGAGCCGCAGAAAGGGCACTGGTATTTTTTTGAGGCGATAGCAATACTTAAATATAAGGTTGACAGTGCCAGATTTCAAATCATAGGAGAGGGAGCTTGGCTGATGTG
>CAWHFJ010000015.1:0-11383 GCA_963828495.1 Candidatus Omnitrophota bacterium | reverse complement strand
AATGCCCACCCCCGCATCCTTTACGCTGATCTTAACCATATCCCCTCCTACACGCTGGGCCTTTAATTCAACCTTGCCTCCGGGTGTGCTAAAAGCCTGGCAAGCATTGTTCAAGATGTTCAAAAAAATCTCCCTGATTTGATTGGGGTCAGCCTCAATAAAATCTAAACCATCGCCGTATTCCTTTTTAATCTTGATACCTTTCTCCCCAAAACGTCCCTGCGCCGATGCCAGGCATTCATCAAGAATATTAAGAATTCTAACCTTTTCATAATTAGGGATTTTTATACGTGCGTAACTAAGGAGATTGTCGATGATTTGATTACCTTCCCATACTTTCTTTTCAATATTCACCAAATGCTTATTAGCGCCCAAATCATCCTTCTCTCTCCTTAAATTATACGCTGCCAAATGAATGACCCCCAAAGGATTACGCAACTCATGGGCCACTGTCGCGGCCAAGGTCCCTATATCGGCCAGGCGACTAAAATGCTTAAGTTCTTTCTGAGTTTTTATCAATTCTTTGGAACGCTCATCGACCAATTGGGCCAGACTATCCTTGTCCCGTCTCAAGATTTCTTCAGCTTTCTTACGTTGGGTGATATCCACGATCGAAGCCAGAACACAAAGTCCTCCTTCAGTTTGAATGGGGGTCAATCCGATCTCTACAGGTATTTGTTTGCCGTCTTTTCTTAACGCGTAAAGTTCCCTCTCAGGCCCCATGGGACGCGCTTTTGGGTCGTCATGAAATTCTTTTCGATAGGAAGGATGATGCCTCCGGAATTGTTCAGGCACCAAATTCTCTATTTTCATATTTAACAACTCTTCCCGGTTATACCCAAATAATCTTTCGGTAGTTTTATTAACCAACTGGATCTTGCCTTCCTGGTTGATCATGATATTGGCAATAGGAGAAAACTCAACCACCTGTTCAAAATGCTCCTGAGATAATTTGCGTTCAGTAATGTCACGATAGTTTATAACTATGGCCCCGATAGCCGGATCATGCAAAAGATTATGCCCTGATCCTTCCATCCAGCGCCAAATGCCATCTTTCCGACGCATGCGGCATGTCGCATGGACGATCGCTCCCTGTGTTTTTAAAAGCCCCTGAAATTTTTCGATAACACCGGGGGAATCATCCGGATGCATCCACTCAAACATTGAATGGCCTATAAGTTCTGAATTGTCATGACCCAAAATATTCTTTGTCGGCGGGCTGGTATAAAGCACCTTCGCTTCAGTATCAATCATGGCTATAACTTCAAAGGAGTTTTCCACCAAGCTTCTAAATCGCGCTTCATTATGCTTTATATTTTCCTCCGCTTTCTGACGTTCATACAATGCCGCAGCCAAGTGAGAACAGTCACCGCGATAACGCCTATGAAGCACTCCACTATCACCAAGTCTTCCGGTACGTGTTGACTGACAAAAGGCCCCAAATGAACCATGGATCCAACAATAGCAATGATCGAAGTTGTTAAAATAGATACTATCGCTCCCGGAAAACCAAAACGATAAGTAGACCATATAGCGAAAGGAAGGATTAAATAGGTCACATGAGAATAAAAACCATATTCCGGATACTTACCCATGAATACTCCGGTATTGACTGATATCAAAATAAGGACTATTAGCACTGCTTCAAGGACATTCTGCATTGACTTTATTTGCCATTGTTTCTTATGGAAGGTCAAAAAGATGGAGGCAACAACCAGAATACCAACAACGTCTCCCAGCCACCAGGCAAACCAGATCATATTAAAAGTAAGCCCTGGAGCAGGATGGGTAAAATAAATAGCAGATGTCCCGATGATGGCACTGGATGAGACAGCCCATCAAAGCTGGCAAAAACAAATTTGAAAATATCACTGATTTTAGATAAAAAAACAATACGATCGGTAAAACTACGCAGAAGAAAAACACCAAATAAGGCCTCCAGGCTATTGCCGATCCCGATCAAAGCTGAGACTAGGGCTGCCGGAACGAAAGACCATCCATGATGAGTAAAGACTATTAAATTAGCTATAAAAGCTCCCAGCCATATCCCGGGCCAAACCCGATATCCCAGGAACCAAACAACGCTAAACGCAATTCCCGACGGTGGCCAAACGGGAGAGGCATTGGTGCCTTCAAAAGCTAATTGAAGTGAACCCTATGCTATAAGGGCATAAATAATGGCGATGACGACAGAAAGGCGGCTGGTAGGAAATAATTGAAGTTTTTTAAATGGTGCCATGACACACCTCTTTAATCCTTCTTTCTATTAAAATATATTTTATCCTGGCGATAGTATACTACTGTCACACTCCTTAGGCAATAAATCTCAATAGACTACGAATAAGATAACAAGCGGTGAGATGGCAAGGATATAATTTATATGTTATATTTATATTGGAATTGAGAATTACGCTCTTTTAAAAATCAAAAGGCAAACTACTTAAAAAAGTAGGACGCAAAACCGTGAGCCTAAACTCATCTTAAAAATGAACAAGGCTGTCTGGCTACCGTAACCTAAACAATGAAGGTTTCGTGAAAGGAGTAAGAGATGCGCAAGTTTTCTCAATCTGCTGGCCATCGTTGTTTTTCTCACCATTCAATCTGAACCAGAATTATGTCAAGTATCTAAAACAGGACCCAATTCACACTCAACCACCATGACCTAATAAGTCGCTAACTTAATGTGGCGAGCAATTCTTTATTGGTCAGGGAATTGCTGCAGTTTCTTGACCAAAGTTTGGGCGGCTTCGACAGTGCCAAGGCCGGCTAAAGCGCGTCTTAATCTTTCTATTTGCTGATATTCCTTGGGATCAAGAAGTAATTCTTGCTTGCGGGTCGCACTTTTGGAAATATCAATGGCCGGAAAAATGCGGTGATTGGCGATTTCCCGTGATAGCACAACTTCCATATTACCCGTACCTTTAAATTCCTCAAAAATGACTTCATCCATGCGGCTGCCGGTTTCGATTAAAATCGTGGCTAAAATGGAAAGCGACCCGCCATTTTCAATTTTGCGCGCAGCGCCAAAAATGCGGCGCGGCACCTCCAGGGCGCGGGCATCCACCCCGCCGGAAATCGTGCGGCCGCTGGAACGTGTTTGCGCGTTATGCACGCGCGCAAGTCTCGTCAACGAATCAATGACGATCATCACATTCCCTCCTGCCGCCACCTCGACAAAGGCCTTTCGCATCAATTTATCCGCGATCTCAATATGATTCTCATAGCTTTGATCTGAAGAAGAATAATGGATTTCTCCGGGAATAGTCCTTTTGAATTCTGTCACCTCTTCTGGCCCTCATCAATGAGCAGGCAATAAAGTTTTATTTGGGGAGTGCCCAAGCCACGGCCTGACAAATATGTTTCAAAAAGGTTGTTTTACCAGAACCGGGTGGAGCAACAATAAGCCCGCGCTGTCCCATGCCGATGGGACAAATTAAATCCATGGCGCGCATGGTCAATTCCTGGCTTCCGGCTTCCAGGCGTATGCGGGGAGAAGGATCAATGGGAGTTCCGGCCAGAAATTTCTTTTCACGGTCATCCCGATGTCTGGAGGTGTGAAGGTCTTAAATGTTGATGGGATGGTCGTTTAGAATTATGAGGACGCATATTTATAATGAATCTTTGAAACGCAATAACTGCCCGTGAGGGGGATCGCAGACCCAAATATTATTTTGATCATCACTGACAACACAATGCGCCCTTTTATCCGCTTGGGCCTGACCCAAAGAGAAAGCTTACCCTGGGCTGATACTCCTATGACTGTCAAGGTGGCATTCTTGCACCGTAATACAAATGAGAAAGCTTTGCATTATAACTTATCACATCAGGCCCGGGATCTGTGGCTAATTCACTTATTTTTTTATTCCCCTGATTTAAATCAAAAACAATAGCCTTGCCTTCCGCGCAAGAGACAAAAAGAAACCCTTTTTGCTCATCCAAAGCATCCCCGCGCGATTTTTCGCATTCATTAGACCATGTGCCGGCAATTGCATGTGAGTCTAAATTAATGGCCGCGGAATTATGCCCTAAATTTGTATACGCACGCTTTCGCAAATGATCAATCACCAAAGATTCCGGCCCATTGAGAACAGGAATAAACGCGGTCGTAATTTCAGCGTTGGATGATCGCCTGTTTAAAAATTTAAAAACCTCGATCTGTTTTTTATGCGGTTCAGTGACCCATACCTCATGATTAACCCCCACATAACGCACGTAATCAGCGTCCCCTGCCAAATCTGCAGAAGCTACAACGACGCCTGATTTAAGATCAATAGCAATAAGTTCTTTTTTACCATGATCAGCAGCAAAAATATAACCTTCTCCCTCATCTGCCGAAGAAATACCTTCTTCTGCCCCTTTTGCATGACATCGCTCGAAGTAAAACCCGCCAATACTTGTCATGGCAAAACTCTTAGGATCAATGAAATATAATTTCCCCGTATGTCCGGCAGGTACCATCACCTTATGCAAATCCGAAGAAAAAATCATATCATCAAACCCAATGCCTTTATCTCCGTAGGGAATAGCGAAAGCTGTGGATTTCAAGGATGCGTCAGCTGCTTGAGCAATTACAGGATTGACCATTGCTGCGAAAATTAAAATAAAAAAAGTATCATTTCTTTATCCTTTGATATGCATTGGTTTTGCAAAATTAATGCAGCGATGTCTCGGCCTTGATGTTCCGTGCTTCGCTTTGGCGAATTGCTAGCCTATCAGCGGCCAGAAAATGGGTTTCACTGATTAGATGACTTGAGCACTTGACGTGCGCTCGGCAACATCAAAGCCGTGCCACCCGCCGAATGGTCACAATACAACAAAAAAATATATAGGCATCAACCGTCCAAACTACAGTAAATTAAAACGATACCCGATCCCGGGTTCGTTGATGATGCGCTTGGGCTGTGACGGGTTTGTCTTCGATTTTCTGTCGCAAGTGATTGAGATAAACGCGCACGGAATTGGCTTTTTCTTCGTTTTCCGTTGCCCAAACTTCCCTTAATATCTGTCGCACCGTTAAGACCCGTCCCGCATTTTTGATCAGCGATGTTAATAATCCATATTCAATGGAAGTCAGCTTAAGGGCCTTGCCATTAAGTGTCACATTGCGCGTATTAAATTCAACGCGTAACCCGGCATTATCAAAAACTTCGTTAACAATTCCCGGTGTTGTCTTTCGCCTTAACACGGCTGCAAGCCTTGCGGTCAGTTCAGAGGCGGAAAAAGGCTTGGTAATATAATCATCTGCCCCGCTTTCCAGGCATTTGACCTTTGTTTCTTCCTGCCCCCGGACTGAAACCATCATTACAGCCACATCGCTAAACTCCCTGATGCGCAACAGCACATCAAAGCCTTCCATGTCCGGCAAGCCCATGTCCAGAAGCACAGCTTGGGGCTTTTTATAAACGAGTGCGGCCAATCCTTTTTCACCGTTATCGGCATTGACTACTTCATAGCCGGCATGCGTGAGAATAACGCCCAGCATCTTTTGGATCTGCGGCTCATCATCAATAACAAGAACTAATCCTTTGGACATTCTTATTCTTTTTCAGCCATCGGTAGGGTTATCGTCACCATGAAACCTTTGGGGGACAAATTTTCTGCTTCCACATCGCCTTCATTCAATTGCACAAAACGACGGGCGATGGAAAGCCCTAGCCCTAACCCGCCTTTTTTAGTTTTTGCCCCTCGATAAAATTTGTCAAAAATCTTGGCCAAGGTCTCTTTAGGGATACCTTCCCCCTGGTCAATCACACTGATCCTGATCTTTTGGTCCATAATACGCACATGGATATCGATCTCTTCACCTTCGGGCCCATGCACTAAAGCATTATGAACAATATTCTTTAAAGATTGCGTGATCATATAAAAATCCGCGTTCACATATAAAGGCCCTTGAGGGCAATCCAGGATGGATGCGCTTTTCATCTTCCTCAGAAGCGACCTGTTTAAGGGCTTGGGCAATGATATCCTTGACTTCGCACCAGGCAAAATTAGGGCTTAAATTACCGGTATCCAATTTAGTCAAATCCAATACCGCATCAACGCCGCTGGTCAAACGCAGGCAGGCTAAACGGCATTCTTCCAAAAGCTCCATGGCATCTTTAGGCCATTGATGATATAAAACCAAGGCATCCAAATAACCGGAAATAATGGTCAGGGGTGTTTTTAATTCATGCGATAAATTATCTAGAAGAGCACTTTGCAAATTTTGCGTATCTTCCTTCATTTTGGCTTCACGCGACATTTTTAACAATTGGTCTTTTTCCATCATCACCGTCATCAGCGCCGTAAAAGATTCTAATAATGTCCGTTGAGCCAAATCCAGCGGCTTTTCATTTAAAAGATTAATCACCAACACCGCCCTTACCTGCCCTGACGACATGAGCGGTATATACATCAAGGACTGTTGCGGCAGGGTATCAGAAAAACGGCCGGCGGCTTTTTTGTTAGCCACCACCCATTGGACCAAGCCTTTTTGATTGTCTGTCATTTCAATGGAATCCCCGATAGCACTGTCAAAAAGAGGCTGGTCATTCTCATCGATCATCAGAACACAGCTATTGCCCGGTACAAGCAAATTGATTTGGCCGGTGGCCACCCGCATCGCCTGTGCATATGTCGGTACTAAGGGCCAAGGCACGGGTCAATTCATACAAAGATTCCGAACGCAGGCGCTGTTTTTGTTCAATCTCTTTTTGGCGGCGTAACTTGGAAGTCATAAATCCCATCATCAGGGCAGTGATAAAAAACATCCCCAATAATCCCATGTCATAGCTGCTTCTAAAACTAAAGGTATATTTCGGAGGGATAAATAAAAAATCCCATGCCAAGGCGCTTAAAGCCGCCAGCATAAAGGCAGCAGATCTGCCTAAGAATACCCGCTTAAAACAACGGTCAGTAAATACATCAACCCCAGCATCTGATAACCGGTCCAAGGCTCCAAGAACATATTCACGATGGTGGCAATGGCAAACATCAAAAAACTAAAACCATATTCACGGGGCCTGAGTTTGGATAAAAATTCTTTTGGCTTATTGGGAAAATTCTTGTCTGATGATGACATGCGCACCATGTGCACGTCGATCTGCCCGCTTAAAGACACTAATCGATCGGCCAAGGTTGGCACCCCCAAAAATCGCTGCCAATTTTTCTCGATCGTTTTACCGATAATGATCTGAGTGACATTCTCTTTATTAGCCACATCAATGATCACTTGGGCCAGATCATCCCCCACCTGATGGATGATCTCAGCCCCCAGTTGACGGGCTAAAGCTAAATTCTTCATCAAGCGTTCTTTATGCTCTTCGGTAAGCGGCGCGGAACCTTCCACGTACAAGGCGATCCAGGAAGCATCCAGCATCCCTGCCCAGCGACGGGTCATACGGATCAATGATTCCGAAAATGGCGTGATCCCCACCGCAACCAAAATACGCTCACCGCTTCTGGTGGGGCCTGAAAGGCCTTTGGCCAACATGAGCGAACGCAAATTCCGGTTTACATGGGCAGTGGTCAACCGTAAGGCCATTTCTCTAAGGGCAGTCAAATTTTCAGTCTTGAAAAAATTAGTTGTAGCTGCCTGGGCCTGGTCAGGGACATACACCTTGCCTTCTGCCAGGCGCTGATGCAATGCTTGCGGGGATAGATCAACCAGGGTAATTTCAGAAGCTTCATCAAGGATGGTATCAGGAACAGTTTCTCCGACAACCACACGGGTTACGGCTAAAATATCTTCCCGGCGGCTATCAACATGCTGGACATTAAGGGTGGTAAAAACATCAATGTCCGCGGCAAGTATCTCTAACACATCCTGATAACGTTTGGGATGCCGGCTGCCCGGGGCATTGGTATGGGCGAGTTCATCGACTAAAACTAATTGGGGATGGCGCTTGAGGATCTCATCAATGTCCATTTCCTCAAGCGTAATGCCGCGGTAATCAACTTTTTTGAGGGGGATCTGCTCTAAGCCTTCCAGCAGGGCCTGGGTTTCAGCACGGCCATGCGTGCAGACAACGCCAACCAATACCCGAAAGCCTTCATTCTGACGCTGGCGCGCCTCCTGAAGCATGGCATAGGTCTTGCCCACACCTGGGCACATGCCGAAAAATATCTTCAGCTTGCCGCGGTGGCTTTCTTCGGCTTTAACTCTGGCTAATATTGCATCCGGATCAGGTCTTTCCATGCCCTATATATATACTTCATTTAGAGCATATCTGCATTATTTTTTATACTGATCAAGGCGAGATTGACTTGCAGACGTTCACTACCGGCTCACCCAATAATCCTAAAAAACGGCCTTGGGTGTTTTGATCGATGATTTGTTGGACCGCTCCTTGTGTTAATCCCCTCACACGGGCAACGCGCGCCAGTTGATAGTTGGCCGCGGCTAAACTGATATGAGGGTCTAAGCCACTGCCCGAAGAAGTCACTAAATCCACAGGGATCGGATCATTGTTATTAGGATCAGCTGCTTTTAAAGCAGTGATTCTCGCCTTACCTCATCAAGTAAAGCAGGATTTGACGGCCCTAAATTAGAACCGGAAGAAGAAGAGGCATTATAAGCAGGGCTTGTCGCTGATATCCTGCTCCAGAAATATTTCGGGTCATCGAAATTCTGCCCTATCAAAGATGATCCTAATATTTTACCATCTCCTGAAACGATCAAACTGCCTTCAGCTTGTTTATGAAATACCGTTTGAGCAATCCCGGTCACGACCAAGCGGATAAAGAATTCCTGTAAGCGCCGTGAATAAAATAAATGAAACTATGGCTGGTCTGATTTGTGCGAGTAACATTATTTCTCCTATACCACTTCCTCCCCGGGGTAGATAATATTAAACTAAATGTAACGCTACTAAAATCATATCGATCAATTTGATCCCTACAAACGGGGCAATGATTCCTCCTACCCCGTAAATCAAGCAAATTATCCCGTAATAGACGGCTGGCAGCCATTGGTCTATAAGGCACGCCGAATAAAGATAATGGAATAAGGAATATAATAATCAACGCATTAAAAATAACCGCGGAAAAAATCGCACTTTGCGGTGTGGCTAAATGCATGATATTAAGCGCCCCCAGCGCCGGATACGTCCCCATAAATGCCGCCGGGATGATCGCGAAATATTTGGAAACGTCATTGGCAATACTAAAGGTCGTCAATGAACCACGGGTAATCAAAAGCTGTTTGCCGATCTTGACGACCTCGATCAATTTAGTCGGATTAGAATCCAAATCCACCATGTTCCCTGCTTCCTTGGCCGCCTGTGTTCCTGTGTTCATGGCAACCGCCACATCCGCTTGGGCCAGGGCAGGCGCATCATTGGTCCCGTCGCCTGTCATGGCCACCAACCGGCCGCCGGTTTGCATATCACGGATCAATTTTAATTTTGTCTCAGGTGTGGCCTGGGCCAGGAAATCATCCATCCCTGCTTCCGCGGCAATGGCCGCGGCAGTTAAAGGATTGTCTCCTGTGATCATGATGGTCTTAATACCCATACGGCGTAATTCCGCAAAACGTTCTTTGATGCCACCTTTGACAATATCCTTTAACTGAATGACCCCTAGGACATTTTTATTTTCCGCGACAACTAAAGGTGTTCCGCCGCCTTTTGAAATTGTTTCGATCGATGATTTCAAATCATCAGGAAAAATCCCTCCGGCTTTTCTGACATAGCCTTCGATGGCATCAACAGAACCTTTTCTAATTTGGCGGTTTTGACCTAAATCCACCCCGCTCATACGGGTTTGAGCGCTAAAAGGAATAAACCTTGCTCCCAATTCCTGGGTTTGCCTTTCCCTGATCCCATATTTCTCTTTAGTACACGCGGGTGCAAACGCCGCGCCGCTGCGGCGAAGCCTGCAATGCCGGCGACGCCGTCTTGTATCGCGGGGCCGTGCGCCCCTTGCGAACCAACTGATTGAATGTAGGCAAACTGAAACTCCTTACATCGTTAACAAACAGCCAGCAAAAATGCCGGTCCACCCAACTGCCAACAGCCGCGCACAGACCAAAGAGGCCTCCCATGGCGAGAGCGCGCGACCTGAACGCAGTCGCACACGCGCACGGAAGCCCAGATGTGCTGCTTCGCGTCTGCCTTCGTTGCAATCTCAGACGAGAAACGGGACGGTGGCCGAGCGTATTCCTCTGATGGAAAAGCCGACTCCGTTTCGCCGCTTCCGGCCCGCATAGCCCTCCGAGGTGGAGAACGCGCGGACGCCGATGCGATTTATCCCTGCCCCTTGCAAGAAAAGAGCGATTCCGGGAACATTTCTAGCCAGCCAACTGCTCCTGGCCTTGGGGTTTAGCCCCGCCAGCTTCAGCTGGACCGGGCTTCCCCTACGCTTCCATCGTCAAGACACACGGATAGATGCGTTCTTGCGCAACCTTATAACCATAGCAAGAAATCGGGGTGGGGTCAATGCATTCTGCCCCACCCCGTAGGATTATTCCTCTTTATTCGATCGAGTGCAGAACCCAAGCCCCATTTTCGAAGGCAAAATCAGCGTGGTGCTTGTTGACCAGCTTGTTGATGGCATTACTGGCAATCTTCGCCAGCGGGGCCGGCAAACCTTCCAGGTTCACAACCTCGTTAAAATCAGCTCCTTTGGCCATCGATACGCCAGGAAGCGATTCGTCCTGCGGATCCTGTATATCCTGCGCCTTGAGATGATTGGTGGTAACTGAGGTCACCACTACCGCATAGCTCGGTTCGGGATCGTGATCCGGGCGCCACTTGAGTACATCGCCCCCATCGGAGAGCTTGAGCACCTTCTTGCCGTCCGGAGTTATCTTGAAGTCGCCCCAGATCCTGTTGGCATAAACCGTGGCCTTTTCCCAATACTTGGCTTGCACGCCGTCCTTAAGCCCCATCACATCTACAGCGATGGCCACGCCCGCCGCTGGAGTCTGGTCATACTTGGCCTGGATCAAGGCCAGCGCATTGGCCTTGGTCAACTCCGGCGCCGGCTTGCAGCCGCTCAGCAACATTCCTGCGCCCAGAAAACCCAACATACCGATAAGAAGCATTTTCCCTGTGTTTTTCACTTTCCCTCCGTAGGCCGCATCGATCGGCTCAGTTTGCCCCGCTCCGTCATTTTTATCTTCCTATCCGCCGCTGTCAATGGGGTTGAAAGTGACACCGCTCACAATCAGCAGTTTTGCGCCTTGAAAACGCAAAATCCTGCGCCTGAAATGGAAAATCGGTGGAAAATGAGCCCAGTCACCCACCTGTATTTCCCACCCAAAAGTGAACGACATACCCGGTGAATCGGCCTAACCGTACTCCCGCTTCCCGTCCCCGCTGGCTCCGCTGCGAAATTCGGCCCCGGTTTACTCCTGCGCGACAGAGCGACTGACGGCATAGAAGCTCAGCGCCGCATCGCC
>CAWHFJ010000014.1:0-175635 GCA_963828495.1 Candidatus Omnitrophota bacterium | reverse complement strand
GGTTAAAGTGATGATACTTGACGGATTGCCCCCTCGGGTTATAATGATAAAAAATCCATCTGCCTAAGGTGAGTATTATGCGTCGCTGGTGTCATAGATGTAGGTTCTTCTTCCATCAAACTTCTTATTGCCGAAAGCCATGGGGATGATGTTAAAATCATCGAATCGCTCAAAAACATCGTCCCTTTAGGCAAGCATGTTTTTCTCAAAGGCCGTATCCCGCAGACGATCATCAATCAAACGGCCGCGGTATTGCAAAAATACAAAGAGACCCTTAAAGAATACGATGTCGAGAGCGTTTCCGTCATTGCCACCACCGCCGTGCGTGAGGCGAGTAACCGCGATATTTTCCTGGATACGGTCCTGCGTAAAACCGGTTTTAAGATCGATGTTTTAAACGCGGGGGATGTGGTTTACTACATTGATTATTTCCTGAGCCATAAATTAAAGAAAACCTATCCGGTAGACAAAAAAAACCTGTTGATCGCGGAATTAGGCGCCGGCAGTCTGGATGTTTCCGTTATGGAAAAAGGGCTGACGCTCATGAACATCGGCTTTCCTATAGGGACACTTCGCCTGGCCCAGTTTATGGAAACGTTGGACGGGTCCCTGCAGGAAGTGCATGAGGCCACCGAAGAATATATTGAAAATGAGATTTTCTTATTAAAGAAAAACAATACCAATCTGACGATTGACGATATGATCCTGATCGACGAGAATTATTCGGTCTTTATCCAGCATGTGCTGCCCAACAAACGCCGCGATTCGGATTTTTTTAAATTCAAAGCCAGTGAAGCCCAGGAGCTTTGTCGCGCTTAAAGCAAATGAACGCCGAGGAGATCGCGCATACCTACAATGTCCCTGCGGATATCGCCGCGACGTTCATCGGTTTTGCCATTATCCTTAATACTTTATTTAAAGTCGGTAATAATGAGTATGTGTATATCCTCGAGGCGTCTTTGTCCGAGGCGATCTTGGCGAATCTGCTGTTTAAATTTGACACCTCGGAGAAGGACAATAAGCTAAGCCAGTTGGTATCGGTGGCGCATTTCCTTTGCCGCAAATACGGGATGGATGCCGACCACCTGAAACACGTGGCGTCAATGACCGATCAGTTGTTTGGCGCGTTTAAAGAAATTTTGGGGTTGGAAGAAAAAGACCGCTTGTATCTTTTTTTGGCCTCGTACCTGCACGATATCGGGATGTTCGTCAATAACCGCTCCCATCACAAGCACAGCGAATACATCATCAGTTCTTTGAATTTATTCCGGCTGACGGAACATGAAATCAATATTATCGCCTGCATCGCCCGTTATCATCGGCGGTCGTCCCCTTTAAAATCGCATATATTGTATAATTCCCTGGCCTCCGTGGAGCAAATTGCGGTGCAGAAATTAAGTGCGCTGTTGCGTGTGGCCAATGCGCTGGACCGTTCGCATAAACAGAAGGTCAAAAAATTGGAAGTAAAGTTCAACCCCGCCGGGGATGCGACCATCGTGGTGTATACGCATGAGAATTTTTTGTTGGAAAAAGAGAATTTTCTGGAGAAGAAAGAGTTGTTCGAGGAAATTACCGGCAATAAATTGACCTTGACTGTCAGGACCCAGGATTAAATATTATGGACACTAAAGAAAAATTTATTCACAGGGATTTGAGTTGGCTGGAATTCAACCGCCGGGTGCTGGAAGAAGCCGCGGATGAACGCAATCCGCTTTTGGAGCGCATCAAATTCTTGGCCATTTTTACCAGCAACCTAGACGAATTTTTCATGGTGCGGATCTCCGGGGTCAAAAAACTTTTGGCTTCGGGCTACAATAAGCGCGACCAATTCGGTTTTTATCCTCAAGAGCTGTTGGCGGAAATCAAAACGCGCACAGACGCTTTGGTGGAGAAGTTTTATGCGGTCTATAAGGACAGTATCAGGGATGCCTTGGAAGCGCAGAAGATTTTTATTAAGAAACCCGAAGAGCTCAACCCCGACAAGCCAAATATGTGAAGCGTTTTTTCGACACCACCTTGTTTCCGATCATCACACCTATGGCGGTCGACGGCGGCCATCCTTTTCCGGTCTTGCCTTCCAGGACCATTGCTTTTGCGGTCAATATTATCCGTTCGGACAAAAATCATTTGGCCATTATTCCCATTCCGCAATCGGTGCCCCGTTTATTGAAAGTGCCGGCGGAAGGCGAGGAGTCCGTGTATGTGCTTATCGATTATCTGATCAAGAAAAATTTGGAGCAATTTTTCAAAGGTTATAAAATTCAGGATGCGTCTTTGTTTCAGGGTCTTGCGTGACAGTGAGCTGGAAGTCGATGAAGGTTTTGCCCCTGATTTACTCAAAGCCCTGGAGAAAGAATTAAAAAAACGTTCCAGCGCCAAGGCGGTGTATTTGCAGATAGAGCAGGGCACCGCACCGGAACTTCTGGAAGTTTTGTGCAATGGCATTGATTTTCCCAAAGAAGAAGTGGTGTTTACAAGTTGCGATTTGGATTTGACTTTTCTTTATGATTTGGCTGGCTGGACCGATAAACCACAACTGCGTTATCGCCACTTTTACGTCTATTAAATCCCCTTATGAAAATATTTTTGAAAAAATTAAAGACGGGGATTTTATTGTCCATGTGCCTTTTCAGTCTTTTATGCCGACTTGCGAGCTGGTCGTCGCGGCAGCCAATGACCCTGATGTTTTGGCCATCAAGATGACGCTGTATCGCACCAACGAAGACTCGGCGATTATCAAGGCGTTGATGGAGGCGGCCAAAAAACGCAAGCAGGTCACCGTGGTCGTTGAGATCAAGGCCCGTTTTGAAGAAGAGAAGAATATTCAGTGGTCCCGTGAACTGGAGCAGGCCGGCTGTCATGTGATTTACGGGATCGCGGGGCTTAAAATCCATTCCAAAATGACGTTGATTGTCCGTAAGGAAGAAGGCCGCATCCGTCGTTATGTGCATTTATCAACGGGGAATTACAATGAGAAGACAGCCACCCTTTATACGGACATCGGATTTTTTACGGCCAATGATGACTTTGCCCGCGACATCGCGGATGTATTTAACGTTATTACCGGCTATTCTCTACCCAGTCCCTGGAAAAGGGTGATTTCTTCTCCCCATGACCTGCGTAAATATTTCTTTGATTTGATCGATCGTGAAATCGAAACCCAACAGATCCATAAGAACGGGTTGATTATGGCCAAAATGAACGCCTTGGAAGACACCCAAATTATTGAAAAATTATATGCGGCGTCCCAGGCCGGTGTTAAAATTAAACTGATTGTGCGCGGCATTTGCTCTTTGGTGCCCGGGGTGGAAGCTTTAAGTGAGAATATTGAAGTGCGCAGTGTGGTGGGCCGATTTCTAGAGCATTCACGGATTTTCTTTTTTAATAATAATGGGAATGGGCGCATATTTTTGTCGTCCGCAGATTGGATGACGCGCAACTTTGACCGGCGCATAGAACTTTTATTTGAAATTACCAAGCCTGAAATTAAAAGCCACCTGCAGTTTATTTTGGAAAGTTTTCTAAAAGACACCCGCAAGGCCCGTCTTTTAAAAAGCGATCGCACCTATAGTCGTATCAAAAAAGAAGGCGAAACGTTCGACGTGCAGGAATATTTTATCAATCACTATACGAGATAAAGGGTTAAGATTGCGTATCATCGGGTGACCGAGGGATAAGATTGCGACGGGTGGCTCGGATTCGATGTTAAGGGGCGGACGGTGACGGCCCTGAGGGCTTTGTTCAAGGGAAACCACCGAGAGCTAAGGCTGTGACGTACGCATTTCAATCAGGAGCACCTTAACGTCGAAGCCGAGTCAGGCCCCGCTTATAGCAGAGTTTGACGCTGAATGTTATGAACTATTATATCGGTCTTGACATAGGTGGCACCAAAATTTCCGGTGGCGTCGTTTCAGCCTCGGGTAAAATTCTCAGCCGCACGAAAACAGCCACGCCTAAGAAGGTCAAATCCGAAGATATTTATAGCTGTGTGGTAGATACAGTTGAGGAGTTAATCCACACAAGCGGTCTTAAGCTTGGCGCGATCAAAGGGATCGGTGTCGGCGTTCCGGGAATTGTGGACACCTATAATCATCAAATTCTGGCTGCACCCAATCTTGCTCTGACGGGGTTTCCTCTGAGCACTTCTTTAAAACGGAAATTCCGTGTGCGGGTGGTCATGGCCAACGACGTCAATGCCGGACTTTTTGGGGAGGCATGGTTAGGTGCTGCCAAAGGATTATCTGAGGTGGTGGGTATTTTTCCCGGTACCGGGGTGGGCGGGGCGGTTATCAGCGATGGCAAATTATTGTTAGGCACTCAGGGGGCGGCCACTGAGCTGGGGCATATGATTATGCAGGCTTCAGGAGCGCTGTGTCATTGCGGCAATCATGGATGCCTGGAGGCCTTGACCAGCCGATGGGCCATTGAACGTGATATCCGTTTAGGGGTTAAAGCCGGACGTAAGACAATCGTCACCAAACTCAATGACGGCAAATTAGATATGATTAAAAGCCGTATTTTAAAAGAAGCCCTGATTAAAAATGACCCGTTAGTCAAATCCGTGATAACCCAAATGGCGGTGACTTTGGGCCAAGCTGCGGTATCTCTTAACCATATTTTTAATCCGCAAGCCATTATTTTAGGAGGGGGAGTCATTAAAGCTTGTGGGGATTTTATTTTACCCATTGTCATCAAAGAAGTTAAAGCGGATCCGTTTTTCAAGAAATTTAATATCTGCCGTATTTTACCTTCCCAGCTGGGGGATGATGCCGTCATTTTGGGCGCCGCCCGCTTATCGTATAAAATTTTATATTGAACTTCTTTCTGCAGTGGTTATAATGCCCCCATGAAGATATTGACGGCAGGGTGCGTTAATATTAAAATGTTACTTTAAATAGTAATATGTATTGTAAGGCCGTTTTTCTAATATGGATTTAAGGAAATGGCACCTCACTATAGATATTTGTAATAGTAAAATTCATTGAAGGAGTGCATGTTATGAAAGAAAAGATCATTGAAGTGGTAGGGAAGGTCTGGCGTTTTTTGGGACAAAACGGGCAAACCAATGTCAGTCAGCTGGCGAAATCCTTGAAGGAGAAAGATGAAGTGGTCTTCCAAGCTTTAGGTTGGCTGGCCCGTGAAGATAAAATCACTTATACCATCAAAAATCGCCGTACTTTTGTTTCTCTGGTGGAGGGTGAAGTACGCGCTTTTAACACTCTGGTTTATAAGATCTAATGAATAAATTCGTTTGTATCCATGGTCATTTTTATCAGCCTCCCAGGGAAAATCCGTGGCTGGATGAAGTCGAAGTCCAGGATTCGGCGTTTCCCTATCACGACTGGAATGAGAGGGTCACGGCGGAGAGCTATGCCCGCAACGCGGACGCGCGTATTTTAGATGACAGTCAACGGATCGTTGACATCGTTAATAATTATTCCAAGATCAGTTTTAATTTTGGTCCGACCCTGTTGTCCTGGATGGAAAAGAAGGACCCTGAAATTTACCGGTCTATTGTGGAGGCGGACCGTTTAAGCCAGAAAAATTTTTCCGGCCATGGCTCTGCCATCGCCCAGGTGTATAACCATATGATCATGCCCTTGGCCAATAGCCGGGACAAACGGACACAGGTTATTTGGGGCATTAAAGATTTTGAATTCAGATTTAAAAGGAAACCCGAAGGGATGTGGCTGGCGGAAACCGCGGTTGATTTGGAAACTTTGGATATTATGGCTGAGCAGGGGATCAAGTTTACGGTTTTGGCCCCTCATCAGGCTAAGGGCCGCGTAGATCCGCATGTGCCTTACCGTTGTCGTCTGCCTTCAGGGCGGAAAATTTGCGTTTTCTTTTACGACGGGTCTATTGCCTTGGGGGTTGCTTTTGAAGGCCTGCTTAATAATGGGGAGCAATTTGCCCGCCGCCTGACGAATGCTTTTAGTAGCAGTGATCCCAATGCCCAGTTGGTCCACGTTGCCACCGACGGAGAAACCTACGGCCATCACCATAAGTTTGGCGATATGGCCTTGGCCTATTGTCTGCATTATCTGGAAGAGCATCAGTTGGCCCAATTAACTGTTTATGGTGAATTTTTAGAGAAGTGCCCGCCCCTCCAAGATGTAGAAATCGTTGAACATTCTTCCTGGAGTTGCGTTCATGGTATTGAGCGCTGGCGTTCGGATTGTGGTTGTAAGACCGGAGGGGGGACGGGGTGGAATCAAAAATGGCGCTCCCCTTTACGCCAGGCTTTGGATTGGCTGCGTGATAGTATCGTGTCTTTATATGAAACTCAAATGGCTGATTTTACAAAGGACCCTTGGGGCATACGGGATGGGTATATTTCAGTCATCTTAGATAGACGTGAAGAGAATATGGAGCGGTTTTTGCAAAACGTTGCGGGCCGCCCCCTCAAGGAAGTCGAGAAAATTAAGATTCTCAAACTGTTGGAAATGCAGACCAATGCCATGCTGATGTATACTTCTTGCGGCTGGTTTTTTAACGAGATTTCCGGGATAGAGACGGTGCAAATCCTTAAATATGCCGCACGCACGATCCAATTGGCCCATGATGTCGCCGGGGCGGAGCTGGAAGAGAAATTTTTAAGCCGTTTGTCGTTGGCGGTCAGTAATGTGCCCGAATTAAAAGACGGTGCACATATTTACCGCACCATGGTCAAGCCTTCCGTCGTAGACCTTTTGCGTGTGGGGGCCCATTATGCGATGACGTCTTTATTTGAACAATATGCGGCCAAAACAAACATGTATAGTTATACCGTCACCAGCGAACAGTATGATCTTAAAGAGGCGGGACGCCTGCGGTTGGCGGTGGGTCGTGCGCTGGTGCGTTCCAAAGAAACTTGGGAGATGGCGCACATTTGTTTCGCGGTCTTGCATTTAGGGGACCATAATTTTATCGGTGGGGTTGACTATTTAAATGCCGATGAATATGGGAAAATGCGCACGCGCCTGATCAACGCTTTTTTAGAGAGTGATATTCCTAATCTCATAGGTTTTATTAAAGACTATTTTAAATATAACAATTATTCTCTTTGGCATCTGTTTAAAGAGGAGCAGAAAAAAATTCTCAACCAGGTTTTGTCATCGACGATGGATGATATTGAAACGAGTTTCCGCCAGATTTATGATCACCATTATCCTTTGATGCAGATCAAGAATGAAATCCGTCTGCCGCTGCCGCGTATGTTGATGACGGTGGTGGAATTTATTCTCAATCGCGACATTTTTGCCGTCCTCGAAGCCGAGGAGGTGGATATTGAGCGTTTTAAAAAGCTGGTTGAGGAGATGAAGCGCTGGTCTTTCAAACGTGATCAGGCGAATTTCACCTTTCTGGCCAGCCAGCGGATCAGCAGCCTGATGAAGCGTTTAGCCGAGTACCCTGAAAACATTCTGCTCATGGAGAAAATCATCGCCATTTTGGAATTTTTAGGGCAACTGAATCTGGACCTGGATTTGTGGAAGACGCAAAATATTTATTTCGCCATGGGCCGCAAAATTTATCCCGGCATCATTGCTCAGGCATCATCGGATGAATTAGCAGGCCGCTGGGTGAAGCTTTTTGAACATCTGGGGGAGATCCTGGAGGTCAATATCGCCCCTAATAAGTTAATCATGCATGGATAAACGTCAAAGCGGTATTTTACTGCACATTACATCGCTCCCCTCCAAGTATGGCATTGGGGACATGGGCTCTTTTGCCTATGCCTTTGTGGATTTTTTAGTCGTAGCCCAACAAAGATACTGGCAGATTTTGCCGATCAATCCCACCGACGGCATTAACGGCAATTCGCCGTATAGCTGTTCTTGCGTTTTTGCCGGAAATCCTTTATTAATCTCTCCTGAGATGATGGTTATTGAAGGTTTTCTATCCGCGTCTGATGTCAGGCCCCCGGCATCTTTTGAGGGGGGAGAGGTGGATTATCCTAAGGTGAGGGTTTTTAAAGAAAGAATTTTTAAGCGGGCCTTTGGGCGGTTTCAAAAAAACCCCGCCAGGCCTATTATTCAGTCGCGTGGGGGCGCTCAGGGGACGGTAGTTGAGGATTTCGATTGTTTTATTAAGGCTCAGAAAGACTGGTTGGATGATTTTGCTTTGTTTTCGGTCATTAAATCGGTGTATGGCGGTCGCTGTTGGAATGAATGGCCACCGTCGCTCAAAAATCGCAAGCCTGACGCTTTAAAGAGATTTTCCCGTAAGTACTGTGCCGATATAGATCGGGTTAAATTTATTCAATATCTGTTTTTTCGTCAATGGCACAAGCTTAAAGCCTATGCGGGGCTTAAGCATATTGCCATTATCGGGGACATCCCTATTTATGTCAATTACGATAGCATTGATGTCTGGCGGCATCCCTCGTTTTTTAAACTTGACGATGAAGGGCGCCTGAAATTTATCAGCGGATGTCCTCCGGATTATTTTTCCAGGACCGGACAGCGCTGGGGCAATCCTGTTTATGACTGGGTGCATTTGAAAAGGACCGGGTACGCCTGGTGGATCGCGCGTATCATGCATGCCTTGCAGATGTTTGATTATTTGCGCATTGATCATTTTCGCGGGTTTGCCGCCTTTTGGCAAATTCCGGCGCATGAGAAATTGGCGGTTTTCGGCCGTTGGGCCAAAGGCCCGGGAGCGCATTTCTTCAGGGTGCTGGGGCGTCGGTTCAAGTCTTTGCCCATTATTGCAGAAGATTTGGGAGAAATAACGCCGGATGTCGTTGAGCTTATGAAAAAATTCGGGTTTCCGGGCATGCGGGTATTATTGTTCGCTTTCGGCGGAGACCCTTACACCAATCCGCACGTGCCGGCCAATTATCCGGCGAATTGTGTCGCTTATACCGGGACGCATGATAATAACACCATCCAGGGATGGTATTATGGAGAAGCTAAACCCCATGAGCGTGTTAATATCGCCATGGTTTTGCAGAAAAGAGTTGTCCTGCGGGATTTGCACTGGATCATGATTGAGGTTTTGATGCGTTCTCGTGCGGATACCGTGGTCATTCCTATGGCGGATTTTTTGGGTTTAGGGGAAGAAGGACGTATGAATACTCCGGCCACTAAGGCCCATAATTGGCAATGGCGTCTTCGTGCTAATGCGCTGACCCCATTGTTAAGCCGCAAGATTGCTCGTATGATGAAAAAGACAGGCAGGTTGCGCTATGAATAAACAACGATTGACTTTTTTGATTGTGTTGGTTTTAGTGGTACTTATAGGGGGGGCTAAATTTTTTCTGGGCGCCCGGCATCAGGAGCTTGATCTCAAGCAGGCGCGTTCTAAAGGCAATCCCCAGGCCCGTGTCAAAGTCGTGGAATTTATTGATTTTCAATGCCCGGCTTGTGCTAACGGGGTAAGAATTTTAGGCACATATCTTGATAAGTATCCGAATGATATCCATTTGCAGGTCAAATATTTTCCGCTGACCAATATGCACCGTCATGCCATGGTCAGCGCTCTTTACAGTGAATGCGCCGCGCGCCAGGGAAAATTTTGGGCTTTGAATGATCTGATGATGCCTCAGCAAAGCCAGTGGGCGCAATTAATTAGCGCTGAACCGGTGTTTAAGTCGATGGCCCTGCAAGCCGGGATAGACATACCCAAGCTCGAGGGTTGCCTGGCATCGGATGATGCGCGTCGTGCCATTAACGATGAGAAGGCTTTGGGGCAGTCTTTGGGGATTAGCTCTACACCGACCTATTTTATTAATAATAAAATGGTCGTGGGGACTAAATCTTTGGAAGAAGAGCTTAACCAATATTTTCCTTCCGGTAAATAATATGTGGGTTTTAGTACGTCTAATAATCGGCAGTATTTTTTTAGTTTCAGGCTTAGAAAAACTCTTGAGCCCTTACCAGAATTTTTTGTATGCCATTCAGGCCTATCAGGCGTTACCGTCTCCCATCGAGGTTTTGGTGGCTCAAATTTTCCCGTGGATAGAATTGATCATGGGGGTCTTTATTTTTATAGGGTTATGGACGCCGTGGGCGTTAAGAGGTGCATTAATTTGTTTCGGCATTTTTGTGGTGATGCTGGGGCAGGCGCTGATGCGAGGACTGCCGCTTGAAAATTGCGGCTGTTTCGGCGACTTGATCCATTTAAAACCCCGGATGGAGATTGTTTTAGACAGCGCCAGTTTGTTGTTGACGTTTTTATTATTACGCAACATACCCCGCGCGGGGAAATTCAGTCTGGATTCTTATTTTGATAAGAAGTGAGGATGCTAGGTATTTTTGGGTATGAAGAATATTATTTTTCTATTGATAGGACTTATGGGTTTTTCCATTCAATCTTGGGGTGGGGATATGATCAAAGAACCTAATGTCGCTGGTGGTTTTTATAGCGCCGATCCAAAAGAACTATCGGACTCCATTGATTATTTTGAGCAATCCGCCGGCGGTGTCCCTGCTAACCGGAAAGTTTTGATAGCTATTGCCCCGCATGCGGGTTATATATATTCTGGGCCGGTTGCCGCGTATACCTTTAAGGCCATTGCCCGTAACCCCTATAAGACCGTGGTTGTTATCGGCCCCAGTCATTATTTTCCTTTTGAAGGTATTTCCGTATGGCGTGCCGGTGGATTTAAGACACCTTTAGGGACGCTGCCGGTGGATGAAGATTTTGCCCAAGCTCTTTTAAAGGAAAATCCTGAATTTCAATTTTTGCCGCAGGTTTTTGAGCGCGAGCATTCTGTTGAAGTAGAATTGCCGTTTTTGCAGAAAACCTTTAAGGGTATACATATTGTGCCTATCCTGATGGGAGACCCCGACGCAAAAGTCTGTCGGGATTTGGCCGTCGCTTTGGATAAACTTATAGGCCAGCGGGATGATGTTTTGGTTTTAATCAGTTCAGATATGTCTCATTATTTTACCTACGATGTAGCTAACAGCATGGATGCGCGTACCCTCAAGGCTATCCAGGACATTGACCCTAAGAAATTTTTTGAAGGGTGTATCAGCCGCAAAATGGAAATGTGCGGATTTGTACCGGTGACCACGGCCTTGATTCTGGCCCGATTACGAGGGATCCGACACGTGGAAGTTTTAAAGCACGCTAATTCCGGAGACACGGCGGGTGACAAAACCCGTGTGGTGGGCTATTCATCGATCATTTTTTATTCGGACCTTTTAGGGCAGGGGAAACGTCAAGACCAGGGGGTTGCGGCATTAAGCCCGGCGCAGAAAAAGGAACTTTTGAAAATCGCCCGTGGCACCATCGAGGCTTTTGTTAAAACCGGCAAGGTGCCTGACGTGACGACGCAGGATGCAAGGCTTAATGAGATTGAAGGGGCCTTTGTCACTATCCGCAAGCATGGGGCTTTGCGCGGATGCATCGGCAATATCATCGGGCAACAGCCTTTGTATGAAACAGTGCGTGATATGGCAGTTGCTGCCAGCTCTCAGGACCCGCGTTTTAGCCCCGTGACACCGGCGGAATTAAAAGACATTGACGTGGAGATTTCTGTTCTCTCGAAACCCCGCAAGGTTGTGGACGCCTCGGACATTGTATTAGGCAAGCATGGAGTGATTGTCAGCGACGGCAATCGTCAAGGGGTTTTTCTGCCGCAGGTGGCGGATGAAACCGGATGGAGCAAAGAAGAGTTTCTATCAGAGCTCTGCAGTCAAAAAGCAGGCCTGCCTCCGGACGCATGGAAAGACCCTAACGTATCCCTGTACGTTTTTACTGCTGATGTATTTTCAGAAAAATAGTCCGCCCGATGGTTTATCAACACGAATGGAAATTAATTTTGAGATCGTCTTATATTAGATTGTTTTCAATAATTATTATTTCTTGTCTAGGCATTAGCGTTTATGCCAATACTTTTTATTGCTCATTTCATCTGGATGACCAGAATATAACCGATAATTTTGCTATAAGAAATATCCATCATCTGTCGGAGGTCTGGGCATTTTATCCTTGCCGTTTTGTCACGTTACTTTCATTGGCCCTTAACTATCATTTTCATCAGCTCGATGTGTTTGGCTATCATGTGTTTAATCTGATGGTCCACGTGGCCACAGCCATTTTAGTCTGGTGGCTTGTTCTTTTGACTCTTTCGACCCCTGCCATGAAAGAGCAAAGGATCACTCGCCATGCCAATCTCATGGCTTTATGTGCAGGCCTGGTATTTGTAGCACACCCCCTTCAAACCGAAGCGGTAACATATATTTATCAACGGGCTGCTTCAATGGCGACGTTGTTTTACTTAGCCTCTTTAAGTTTTTATGCCCAATCGAGGTTGCTACAAGATGACAGACCAAGTTCGGGGCTGGGAAGATTGTATTACATTTTTTCACTGATAACAGTCGTTGCGGCTATGTTTACTAAAGAAATAGCCGTCACTTTACCGCTGATGATTGTATTTTATGAGTTTAGCTTTTTTGAAACTAAGAAAAATTTAGATTGGAAGCGTATAGGCCCATTCTTGCTGACTTTATTTATTATTCCCTTCACCATGTGGTTGACCAAGTCAAGTTTATTGCATGAGATCCAGGATGTCACCCAGGGGCCTGGCGGCATATCTCCTATGCATTATCTTTTGACTCAATTCAGGGTAGTTGTCACCTATATAAGATTGGCCTTCCTGCCGTTTAACCAGAACTTGGATTATGATTATCCCGTTTTTAGAAGTATTTTTGAATGGCCGGTATTCATCAGCTTTGTGTTTTTGATAACTATTCTTTTTTGCGCCAAACGATTGTTCCTCAAGTACAGATGGGTATCTTTTTCCATCTTTTGGTTTTTCTTGACCCTGGCGCCTGAATCAAGTCTTTTACCGGCCCAGGATGTCATTTTTGAACACAGACTTTATTTACCTTTAGTGGGGTATAGCATGTTTTTAGTCAGCGGCGTGTATTATCTTTTGGAAAAGAAGACTATTCAAACGATGGTTATTGCTTTAATGATGATAATAGCCTGGTATTCTGTATTGACTTATCAAAGAAACAAAGTTTGGAGGGATGATTTCACTTTATGGAATGACGCAGTCCAAAAATCTCCGCATAAAGCAAGACCATATGACAGATGCGGTATTTTTTACTACAAACAAGGTAATTTTGCTCAAGCTCTGTGGGCTTATAATAAGGCCATTGAAATCAATCCTAACTATGATAGTGCTTATAATAATCGGGGTGTTATCTATTACAATCAAGGTCATTGGTCCCAAGCTTTGTCTGATTATCATAAAGCTATTGCCATCAATCCTAAGTATCCGGCTTATTTTAACCTTGGCCTTATCCATAACAAACAAGGTAATTTACCCCAAGCTCTGTGGGATTATAGCAAGGAGATTGAAGTAACCCCGGGGCAGCCGGAACCATTTATTAACCGTGGGAATATTTATAGTCAACAAGGCAACTTCCCTCAAGCGATGGTTGATTATAATAGAGCTATTGAAATAAATCCTCAGTCTGCACAGGCTTTTTACGACCGTGGCGTTGCCTGGATCAAACAAGGCAATTTAACTCAAGCTATAGTTGATTATAATAAAGCCATTGAAATAAATCCTAAGTTCCCCGAGGCTTTATACAACCGGGCTTTTATTTATTCTCAGCTAGAAGAATATGACAAGGCTTGGGGCGATGTGCATCAAGCAGAAGGATTAGGGGCCAGTGTTGATCCTAATTTTATCAATGAACTTAAGAAGGCATCAGGGAGAGATCAGTAAACTATTATGATTTCCGCGCGCCATATACCTAGAATCATTTGGACCCACACCCTCATCATCATCGCCTTTGGCCTTCTGGCGCTGTACAGCGCTTCTTTTAATAATAATGTGGTGGACCAATCCGTGTTTTACGACCAGCTTTTTTGCGCCGGGCTTGGGATTTTGCTGATGCTGCTTCTGGGGCATGGGGATTACCGTAAATTTTTTGATGTGGCTTATATTGTATACGGCGTCAGTGTGGGTTTTTTGCTTTTGGTGCTGTTTATGGGACGCCAGGCTCTGGGGGCCACCCGTTGGTTTTCCATAGGCGGTTTTAGCTTTCAGCCTTCGGAACTCAGCAAATTGGCGATGATCTTTTTTTTGGGCCGTTATTTCAGCCAGCGGCGGACGAAACTGTCTTTTAGTCTATCTTCCTCTGTGCGCGAGATTTGGGGAGATTTGGTTTTGCCTTTGATGCTGATGAGTATTTCCATGGTCCTTGTTTTTAAACAGCCGGATTTGGGAACAGCTATTTTGCTGCTGGGTATTTTTTTGGTGATGCTTTATGCCAGCGGTGTGGCCCATCGTTTGTTTTTTTGTTTGCTGGGGAGCTTCGGGTTACTGGTCCCGCTGGCCTGGCATGTTTTAAAACCGTATCAAAAAGATCGGCTGCTGGTATTTCTTAATCCGAGCCTCGACCCGTTGGGCGCGGGATATACCATTACCCAGTCAAAAATCGCGGTCGGGTCCGGAGAATTGTGGGGGAAGGGCTGGCTTTCCGGCACGCAGAATCAATTAAATTTTTTGCCCGAGAGGCATACAGATTTTATTTTTTCAGTCATTGGCGAGGAATGGGGGCTTTTAGGCGGGCTCTTCTTAGTCTATTGCTACGGGATTATTATTTATTGTGGTTTTGAAATCGCCCGGCATAATAAAGATCCTTTTGGCCAATTGGTGGCGGTGGGCATTGTCAGCATTTTAGCGATGCAGGTGGTGATTAATATCGGCATGGTCATGGGGCTTTTGCCGGTGGTGGGGATTACGCTGCCTTTAGTCAGTTATGGCCGTACCTCTTTTATGATTTTTGCCATCATGCTGGGGTTTTTATTGAATTTGGGTAAAAAACGGACTATTTTTTAAAACCAGGACTGGACAATATCTTAGGGAATCAGTATAGTAAAGGATATGAGACATTTGAGTAAAACAGTCAATAAGCAGTTAGGTGAAATTTTAGTTGAGCGGGGGACCATCACCCGCGCCAAACTGGAAGAAGTGTTGATTTACCAAAAAGACAAAGGTATTCTTTTAGGAGAGGCTTTAGTCCAGCTGCACTTAGCGACCGAAGAGGATGTGGTGCAGGCGTTGACCTGTCAATATGGCTTTCCCTACCTGCCTTTGTCTAATTATGAAATTGCGCCTGAGGTTGTGGCCATTGTTCCCCTTAACCTTTGCAGGCAGTATGGCCTTGTTCCCATCGATAAAATCGGCAGAAGTTTGACTTTAGCGATGAGTAATCCTTTGAATATGCAAGCCCTGGAGGAGATCGAACGTGTGACCGGCTGCTCGGTGCAGGCATTTGTCAGTACAGCGACGGATATCAACAATGCCATCAAACGTTATTACGAAATTCGCTGATGTTGCCCATACAAGAAACACTTAAAGAAATTCTTTTGCGGGATAAATTAGTCAGCCCCGAGAATCTCAAGCGGGCCCTTGAGGAACAGAAAAAATTTGGCGGGGAGTTAAGCCGTATTTTGCTCAAACTCAAACTGATACCCGAAGATCAGTTGAGTGTTGTTTTAAGCGAAGCCCTGCATTTACCCTTGATCAATTTGAATTTATTGAAAATTGATCCCTCCCTGGTGAAATTAATCCCTAAAGAAGTGGCCGAGAAATTTTTAGTTATCCCTATCTCCCGGCTCAAGGACCAGATGACCGTTGCCGTGGTTGATCCGCTGGATATGTTTACCCTTGATAATATTAAAGCCATGACAGGCATGTCCGTGAGTATTGTTTTGGCCAGGCCTAAAGATATGCGTGTGACCATTGACCGTTGTTGGGGCCAAGACACGTCTTCGGATTTGGCGGAAATCCTTAAAGACATCAAAGAGGCGGAAGATCTGGAGTTAGTTAAAGACAGCAGGGACCTGAACAAAAAAGAAATTGAGAGCCTTAGTGAAGAGGCCCCGATCATCATCTTGACTAATACGATCATCCAGCAGGCGGTGGCGGCCAAGGCCAGTGATGTGTTTATTGAGCCTATGGAAAACTGCTTACGCATCCGTTATCGTATTGACGGATTTATCCGGGAAATCGACCGTATGTCCAAGAACCTTCATTTTCCCGTGATCTCTCGCGTCAAAGTCATTTCGAGTCTGGATATTGCCGAACACCGTCTGCCGCAGGATGGGCGTTTCAGGATACAGACGACCCAAAATAAAGAAGTGGATTTTCGGGTCAATGTGCTGCCGACGGCCATGGGGGAAAAAATTGTTTTGCGCGTTTTGGACAAGAACCAGGACATGGCGGACATTGATAAGCTGGGGTTTGAACCGAAGGCCATCAAGCGTTTAAAAGAATGCTGTGGGCGCCCTCACGGCATGATTTTGGCCTGCGGGCCTACCGGCAGTGGAAAGACGACCACCTTATATTCGATCCTTAAACATATCGATTCGCCGGGAAGAAATATCGTGACGGTGGAAGACCCGGTGGAATTTCAGGTCAAAGGATTTAACCAGGTGAACATACGTTCTGAATTCGGCCTGTCTTTTCCGGCGGCATTGCGTTCGATTTTGCGTCAGGACCCGGATGTGATTTTGATCGGTGAAATCCGGGATTCGGAAACTTTGGATATTGCGGTTAAAGCGGCTTTGACCGGGCATTTGGTGGTTAGTTCTTTGCACACGACCACCGGGCCGGGATCTATTACCCGTATGATCAATATGGGGATTGAGCCGTTTTTAATCACATCCTCCGTGGTGGCCATTGTGGCCCAGCGGTTGGTCAGACGTGTATGCCTGAAATGCCGCGAGGGCTATACGGCGTCTCCTGAAATGGTACGGCAGTTTCGTCTTAAAGAACTGATACCGGACCATGACGGGATCTTTTTTAAGGCCAAAGGGTGTGAGAAATGTCTGAATACCGGCTATAAGGGGCGTGTGGGGGTCACCGAAATATTGGTTTTGACCAATAAAATTAAAGAATTAATTTTGGCCTCAGCGTCCGAGGCTGAAGTCAAGAGTGTCGCGCGCAGCGAGGGAATGACGACCATGCGCGAGGATGCGGTCATTAAGGCCTCCCAAGGTCTGACAACTTTAGAGGAAGTAGTGCGTTTGACCGCGGCTGATTCACTATAGATATGAATACCATCCAGGAAAGAATTTTAAAGACGCTCAAATCACTGCCGAATATTAATCCGGCGGATGTTGACGCCCTGGTCTATACTCAGCGGGACAAAAACTTGGGGTTGGTCAAGTCCCTGATTAAACAGGGGCTTATTTCCGAGCAGGATTTGCTGGTACTGCTGATGCGTGAGCTGCATCTACCCTCCATTGACTTGACTAAATACCGTTTTGATGAACGGCTCAAGCATATTATCGGAGAAAAAATCGCCCGTCAGTATCAGGTGATGCCTCTGTCTTTGTTGGGCAATACCCTGACGATAGCCATTAGCGATCCTTTGAACGTTTTTATTCTGGATGATTTGCGTAATCTGACGGGCAAGGAAATTGACATTGTGATTGCCTCTGGAAGTCAGATCATGCGGGCCATTGACCAATTTTATGTTTCCGCCATCGAGGCCATGGCTGAGGCGACCCAACACTTGGAGGGGGCGGACTTTGAAATCGTGCAGAAGACTTCCTCAGAGGATGAGGATGTGCAGGTCGCCGAGCAGGCCCCGGTTATTCGTATCGTCAATTTGGTCATCAAGGAAGCGATTCGTCAGAGGGCGTCCGATATTCACATGGAACCTTTAGAGCAGGGGATGCGTGTGAGGTTCCGCATCGACGGGATATTACAGGACATATTGACTATTCCTAAGGAAAGCAAGAATGCGGTAGGGGTACGCATTAAAATCATGGCGGGTTTGGATATTACTAATTTTCAAACCCCCCAGGACGGGCGTTTCAAAATGCGGGTGGGTGCGCAGGAAGTCGATTTTCGCGTGTCTTTACTGCCGACGACTTTCGGCCAAAAAATAGTCATGCGGGTATTGGATAAAAATAATCTATCGGTGGGCTTGTCCAAATTAGGTTTTTCTCCCAATGCCGTGAGTGTTCTGGAAGCATCAGTCTATAGACCTTTTGGGATGATTTTAGTGACGGGCCCGACCGGCAGCGGTAAATCCACAACGTTGTATTCATTGGTTAATAAGCTCAATACACCGGACAGGAATATCATTACCATTGAAGAGCCGGTGGAATATTTAGTCGATGGTCTGACTCAAATTGAAGTCAAGCCGGATATAGGGCTTAATTTTGCAACGGGGTTACGCGCGATCCTGCGCCAATCGCCGGATGTGGTGATGGTGGGCGAAATCCGTGATTCGGAGACGGCGGACATCGCCATTAAAGCGTCCCTCACGGGTCAGTTAGTGCTTTCGACCCTGCATACCAATAATGCTTCGGGTGCTGTGACGCGTCTGATCGATATGGGCCTGGAGCCTTTTTTGGTGGCTTCCAGTTTGATTTTAGTCTGCGCCCAGCGCCTCTGCCGGCGCATTTGTTCGCATTGTAAAAAACCCGTGGACATCTCTGCGGAGGTTTTGAAAAGAATACAGCACAGAATCAAGGCGGACACTGTTTTTTATGAGGGCCAAGGCTGCGACCGCTGCCGGGGGACAGGGTATTTGGGACGGGTCGGCGTGACCGAAATCCTGCAAATCGATGACACGATCCGTGAAATGCTCCTGAAAGGGAAATCATCCGGGGACATTTCCCGCTATGCCCAAAAAAATCAGGGGATGAAATTGCTTTTTGACGATGTAGTCGATAAAATGTGTGCGGGGGAAACCTCGCTGACAGAAGTTTTTCGGGTGGCCTCCGAAGATGAATAAAAAAGAAGGGTTAGGGGCGTTTGTATGGATGCCTATAATGTTTTGTTAGGAGAGATTTTGGTCCAGCGCAAGAGGATTACCCGCGAGCAGCTGGAAACTGCCTTAGCCCTGCAGAAGAAAGACCGGTCTTTGCGCATGAATACGCAGGGCCCCGCTTCACTCGATGACAAATTAGAAAATGATTTTATTGGTGAAATTTTAGTTAAATTGGGTTATCTTGATGAGCAGGACATTGTGGCGGCTCTGGTCATACAGCTGGGCCTGCCGTATATTGCGGTTAATAAATATACTATTGACCCGACGATTGTCCGTTTAATTCCTCTTGAGGTAGCCCAAAAGGAAAAAGTGATTGCCTTAGACCGTATCGGGGATATCTTAAGTGTGGTGATGATTAATCCTTTGACTGAGGATAAAAAAATATTTTTAGAATCTTTAACTCAATGTCGCATTGTGACTTTTATTTCCACTAAAACGGAAATCCAAGAAGCCATTCTGCGCCACTATTGAATATTCCCCTGTTAGAGAGGGGGCAAGGCAGTTGAGGGCCCAAAATGCCAACGTATAAATATACAGCGCGTGACCAAGAGGGTAAAAACGTCAGCGGTAAAATTGCCGCGGAAAGCGAAGCGATGATCGTTGCCGAGCTGCGCAAGCGCAATTTGATCATTCTCGGTATTGCGGAAGAAAAAGAATCGGGTTTTAAAAAATCCGGCGTCAAATCCCGTGGGGGTAAAAAAGTTAAGCCGGAAGATTTAGTTGTTTTCACCCGCCAGTTTGCCACGATGGTGGATGCAGGGATACCCATTTTGCAGTCCTTGGAAGCTCTGAGTGAACAAACCTCGAATGTTTCATTCCGACAGGCGCTTCTTTCTATCCGGGAAGACATACAATTAGGCAGCAGCCTTTCCAGTGCTTTTTCTAAACATCCCAAGATTTTTGACCCATTGTATGTCAACATGATCCGGGTCGGGGAAAGCGCCGGTATTTTGACGGACATTCTTGAGCGGATATCCGGGTATTTAGAAAAAAGCAATAAGCTGCGTCAAAAGGTGCAGGGGGCCATGATTTATCCGGCGGTGGTGGTGAGCATGGCGATGATCATCACGATAGGGCTGTTAGTGAAAGTCGTTCCTACTTTTGCCCAGATTTATGCCTCTTTGGGGCAAGAGCTGCCGGCCATGACCCAATTGTTGATCAATTTTAGCAGTTTATTGCAACATGACCTTCTATTTCTCATTGCCGGTATTGTTGTTTTGGGTTTTTTCTTTAACAAGTATAGGCAGACACCTGTCGGCCATCTTCAGGTAGACACTTGGCTTTTGAAGCTGCCGATTTTTGGGGATTTGATTTGTAAGGTTTCGGTCAGCCGTTTTTGCAGGACCTTCGCCACTTTAAGTCAAAGCGGCGTGCCTATTTTGGAATCCTTGGATATCGTCGGCAAGACTTGCGGGAACCGTGTGATTGAACTTTTAGTCGATGAGATCAAAGTCAGTGTCAGGGGAGGCGAGAGTATCGCGGTGCCTTTATCTAAAAGTCCCATTTTCCCGCTGATGGTCACGCGCATGATTGCGATAGGAGAAAAATCCGGGCAATTAGAAAAGATGCTGGCTAAGGTAGCGGAGTTTTACGACGATCAGGTGGATACGGCGGTGGAGGGCTTGACCAAATTGATTGAACCCTTAATTATAGGATTTTTAGGGATTGTGATAGGATTTGTTGTTATTGCGTTGTTTATGCCGATTTTGAGCATGACATCGGCCCTTCAAAAATAAAATTTATGAAATACAGTAAATTTTTTCTGGCGGTACTATTGGCGGGGCTTCCTGTGGGCTGTTGGGCCCAGGATGATGTGACCTATGCGACGGATGCCTTGCAAGAGGTGTTGTCTCATTTAAAACAAAGCGTCGAACAATTGACTGCGGATAACCAGCGACTAACACTTCAAAACAATGCCGTCAAACAAGACATTGAGCAATGGCAGGCCCAGTTGGGGCAATTGCGGCAGCAAGAGGACCTTTTAAATAAAACGGCGGCGAGATTGCGCAGTGATAATCCCCGCCGCGCCCAACAGATTTCCCGTTTACAAGAAGAAAGCCTTGATTTAGATAACCGTACTCAAAAGACCCTTGAGGCGATCAAGTCCCTTCAAGGTGCCCTGCAGGCAGGCTACCAAGAGCGCGAACAGTTACTCCGGCAGATGAATGACATGCAAGGCCTGCCGTCTTCCCCAAACGCAGAATCTCCGCTTGAAGCTCGTCGACAGAAAGAAAAATTACAATTGATGAAAATGATTTATGATAGCCAAGCCAGGCAAGAGTCGCTGCATGCCTCCATCCTGGATTATGAAAAACAAACACCTGTGCCCTCTGCGGCCGGTCTTTTGGCGTACCAGCAGGTCTTAAAAGAACAGATCAAGGATTTGGAAGGCCAAATCGTGACTTCACCTTCCTCCCAATGGGATGATACACAGCTTGGTGCTTTGGAGTTGGAGTTAAGAAAATTGGAACAAAATTATACTCAGCTTAAGAATTTATTAAAACAAATGGGCCCAAAATTCCCAAGGACTCAGATGACCGGCAGTCAGCATGCCGAACAGGGCCAATTGGAGGGCAGTGTGAATGATTTGAAGCGCCAGGAGGCCGGATTAAAAGCTGATTTGGATGATTTACGTTCTCAAATGGTTGTTTTAGACAAACGTAAATCCTCTTTGGAAATGTTAATTAAACAGCAACCTTGAAAATCACCTCAACACTGTTAGAATATATTTATGAATTTTAAAAATTTATTTGATCAATACTTGACAGTAATCAACCGTTTGGTCCCCAAGCCGGCAGCCCTTCCTGTTGTCGGTATTGATATCGGTACCAGCTTCGTCAAAGCGGTGGAAGTGGAGACATTGGCCGGGAAGATGGAGATACGCCGCTGGGCCATCGAGCCTATTGCAGGGGGCGACTCAAAAGCGGCTTTAAAAAAAATTGTCGAACGTCTGCATTTGAATGATCAGGTTTTGGTTTCCGCGGTTTCCGGTAAAGGCTCATTGCTCCGCTATTTGGATATGCCCCGGATGTCGTTGGATGATTTACGCAAATCTTTTGTGTTTGATTTGGACAAATATCTTCCTTTTGAACCCCAGAGCATTTATACGGACTGTGCCATTTTAGATCCCGAAAGCAAAGATAAAAAAATGTTTGTTTTGCTGGCGGCTGTCAAAAAAGAAATGGTGGATGAACGTTTAAAATTGTTTAAAGAAGCAGGTCTGGAGTTGGATCGTTTGACCCTCAACTCCATTGCTATAGCCAATGCCTTTAAGTGTCTGGGGCCGGCGGCGGGTGTCCCGGGCAATGCTCAAGCCGTATTGGATATCGGCAGTTCCATCAGTTCTCTGATGATTTTTAAAAATTCATCCATGCGTTTTGCCAGGGATATATTCGTCGGCAGTCAAGAGTTGACTAAGCAAATTGCCAATACTTTGGGGGTGGATGACAAACAAGCGGAGACCATCAAATGCAATCCGGGGGACAAGTTAGAGCAAGTCATGGATGCATGCGATACGCCGATCAATAATCTGATCACCGAAATCCGTTTGTCGATGGACTATTTTATGACCGAGAAAAATGTTCAGGTGGACGAGCTGTTTTTAAGCGGCGGAGGTTCATTATTGAAGGGCATGGAAGGCGTCTTTGAGAAAAATTTGGGAGTGCGGGTCAAAATTTGGGACCCCCTGGCCCATGCGCATTTACATACGCCTGAGGGTTCCGGCGACATGCAGAGTCATGCCGTACAGTTTTCTGTTGCCTTAGGATTGGGGTGCAATCCATGATTAATATTAATTTAATTCCCCTTGCGCTTAGAAAAAAGAGCGGCGGCGGGCTGTCGGTTCTCTCGATTAACATCCCCCAGGAAATTCTTTTGGGGGTGGCGGGAGGGGTGGTTTTTTTGATTTTAACGGTCCATTTGGTTCTAGGGGCGTGGTGGTTGATGACCGCCGGGCATTTGTCTTTGGAGAAGTTACAATGGCAGAAGGTGGCATCCGATAAAAATGAATTGGACGCTATTTCCGGTAAGTCCCGGGAATTAAGAAAGAAAATCAACGCCATTTCTGATATGGCGGTCAAGAAAACCTTAGTGTGGTCTCCCAAGCTTAATGCCATCAGTGATGCTTTGCCCAGAGGCTTGTGGTTGAGGAAAATGGTTTTAGATAAAAGCAGTCTGACGATGGAGGGGAGTGCCGTATCCAAAAATCATGACGAAATTACCAATGTGGGGAATTTTGTGTCCGCTTTAAAGAAAAATGAAGTTTTTATGAAGGATTTTTCCTCGCTGGAAGTCAATTCCATCCAGCGGGGCAAAAGGAACTCTATTGAGGTGGCGGATTTTACCGTCATGGCGAAATTAAAATGACCCCGAAGGGTCTTTAGGGAATATAAAAATGGACTTGAGTAAAATTTTTGAGGCTTTTAACAATTTAAACGAGCAGGCACGTTATTCCATACTCGGCGGTGTGGTTGTGTTGGTTTTGCTTTTGGATGTGTTTTTATTGGTTTTGCCTCAATGCGGGAGCATCTCCGATATTAATGATCAAATCAAGACATTGTCGACAGATACCGCGCAGGTTGTGACGGATAAACAAAGAATCGATCAGCTTAAAAAAAGCTTGGAGCAGACCCGTTTAACATTGGAGGCGATGAACATCAAGATCAGGCCCCTGCAGGAAGTCCCGGCCATTCTGGAGACTATTTCCCGCATTGCCAATGAATATGACGTTAAAATCGACAAGTTGGTGCCGCAAAAGCAAGAACAGGAAAGTTTGACCAAATCAGAGGACGGTCATTATTATGCTTTACCTATTGTGATTCAGGCGCGTTGCGGGTATCATATGTTTGGGCGTTTCTTAAACAAGTTGGAGAATGAAGATTTATATTTTAGCTTGAAGGACCTGCTTGTCCAAGACGATGAGAAAAACCCGCGTATACATTTATTTTCTTTGACGATCAACATTATCTTGGTGGATAAGCCAACAGCCCCATCTAAAAATTTATGAGAGTTTTTATTTTTTTGATAGCATTCATAGCGGTCCCTTTCAGTTATGCCCAAGAACAGAGCTTCGTGTACGATGATCACGCCAAGCGTGATCCTTTTGCGCCGTTGGTATCTTCGGCAGGGATGTTAGTGGCTTATGATGCGGATTTGACCGTCACTGATTTGACTTTAGAGGGGATTGTGGCGGACGCGAAGGGGAATAACGTGGCTATCGTCAACGGCAAAGTCGTTAAGGTCCATGACCACATCGGTCCTTATGTCGTTGATGTGATTGCTTCTGATCGTGTAGAATTCTTACAAGGGACACAAAGGGTTACATTGGGATTGAAAAAGGGAGGTATGTGATGCGGATACCTGTATTGAATACTGTGCGGTTGATAGTAGGGACGGTGGCTTTTTTGTCTGCAGGTTGGGTCTTTGCGGGGGCGGATAATACGTCTTCCGCTGCTGACCAGGTTAAGATGTCCGACAGCGGGATTGTCAGTCTGGATTTTCAGGACGCGGACATCAAAAGCGTTTTGAAGGTGCTGGCCTTTAAAAGCGGGGTGAATATTGTGGCCGCGCCCGATGTGACCGGTGTGGTCACCATTCAATTAAACGATGTGCCCTGGCAGAAGGCGTTGGATGTGATTCTATCCACTTATGGGTATGGCTATGAACGCCGTGGCAATATCATCACGGTCATGACCGTTGAAAATCTAAAAAAATACCGTGAAGATTCTACAACCCTGCAAGCCGAAGAGTCCCTGGTTTCTAGAACGTTCGTTCTTTCCTTTGCCAAAGCCGCGGACGTGATGAAGGTCGTTGAGAAAATGAAAAGTGCCCGCGGTTTTGTCAATTTTGATGAGCGCACAAATGCACTTATTGTCAGGGATCCGGAAAGCAATGTGGAATTGATAGCGGAAGTGATCAAATCTATTGACACCATCACGCCGCAGGTGTTGATTGAAACCAAGGTCATTGAAACAGATATCAACAATACGGATACTTTGGGGATAGATTGGGTGGCCCAGGTGAGTATAACAGGGGCCACGCAACCGACGACTTTCCCTTTTACATCAAAAGGTTTTGGAAGCAATAGCGGTGGGAGCGGTTCATTTTTTCCGGCCAATAATACTTTTGCACAAGCGCCTGCCCCAGTTTTATCCACTTCAACAACGCCGGGATTTACTTATGGGACAATCAATGCTTCAACATTTTCCGCCACCCTGGCCGCTTTGAGCAATCATCAGCATACGAAAACCCTTTCCAATCCGCGTATCGTGACGCTGGACAATCAGAAGGCGACATTTAACGTGGGGGTTGAATATCCGTTGCCGAATTATACGTTTAATTCCCAGACGGGGCAGCAAGAAATTGATGGATTTACGTATAAACCTATAGGTATTATTTTTGAGGTTACACCACATGTGAACAACGCGGGATTGATAACATTGGATTTGCATCCTCAGATATCAGCGATTAACCAAATGGTGACTTTGGCGCAGGGCACGACGACGAATCCGCCGGTACAAATACCGGAAATCAATGATCAAGAAACCCAAACCAGGGTGATGGTGGAAAACGGCAAAACCCTGGTGATCGCGGGCTTGATTAGCGATAACAAGGTCGTCGTCAAGAACAAAGTCCCTCTCTTGGGGGACATCCCTTGGCTGGGCAAGCTTTTTTTCAGCAGCACCAACACCACGGTCACCAGGACCGAATTGCTGATTTTTTTGACGCCGCACATCATTACGGTTGAGAAAACATCGGCCTAGGCTGCAGGGCCAAGTCCAATAGTTTCTTCCGCACGCATGGTCAATTTTTTATTAAACATGTTCAAGGAGGGAAACTGTGTCTAAAGAAATTCTTATTCAAGTCGCTCAAGACGAGAGGCGTGTGGCGGTTTTGGTGGACGGTAAGCTGGATGATTTTTATATTGAGCTTGACCGGCATCAATCGATGCTGGGCAACATTTACAAGGGCCGTGTCGAGTCTATTTTGCCTTCGATTAACGGGGCTTTTGTCAACATCGGTCAGGGGAAAAACGGTTTTTTGTATTTGACGGACGCTGACAATCCTTTTTTAAATGATATCGAGACCATTGAAGATGAGCCCAGTGCGCCTCAAAAAATCATCAATATGATTTTCCCCAAGCCCGCATCGGCGAACAATGTCCCGCCGCAGGGCCACGAAGTTCGTCCTGCCAAAAAGGATAAAAATGAACTGCCTTTAAAAAAGGACCAGGAAATTTTAGTACAGGTCGTTAAAGACCCTTTTGGTACCAAGGGGGCGAGGCTGACGACCCATGTCAGTTTGGCCGGGCGTTTTGTGGTGTATATGCCTGTGGACAAGCACAGCGGTATTTCTAAAAAGATTGATAAACCTGAAGAACGCCAGCGCCTGCGGGATATTTTAAGAAAATTTACTTTTGTCAAAAGCGGCGGTTTCATCATCCGCACGGCCTCGATGGAGCAGGGGGAAAAAGAAATTGTCCGTGACTCTACATTTTTGGTCAATAAGTGGCAGGAGATCCGTGAATTGTCCAAGAAAAAGCAGCCGCCGGCCCTTATTTATGAAGAAGGGTCTTTGATTTGGAAAGTCATTCGGGACCTACTCAAGGATGATGTGACACGCGTGGTCATTGATTCTCAGGAGGAATTCATTAAAATGCGCAGATTCGCGCAGAATTTGATTGGCCGTGAAGTGGTGGAAAAAATCCAGTATCACGCGGGGCCGCAGTCTGTATTTGAGGCCATGAACGTGGCCCGCGAGCTGGATAAGATTTATGAGCCGAAAGTGTATTTGAAATCCGGCGCCTATATCGTTATTGAACCGACGGAAGGGGTGACGGTCGTTGATGTTAACAGCGGTCGTTTTAAAAGTCGCGGCACTCCTGAAGACGCGGCTTTTGCCGTGAATATGGAAGCGGCCCCTGAAATCGCGCGCCAGTTGCGCTTAAGGGATTTGGGCGGTATCATTGTTATTGATTTTATCGACATGAACCGCGAAGACCACAAGCGTAAGGTGCTTAATGCCTTGCGTGACGGGTTAGTCAAAGACCATGCCAAGACCGAGGTCAACCGTATTTCCCAGCTGGGGCTTGTGGAAATGACGCGGGCGCGTACCGGCAAGACCATAGAGTCTCTGGAATTTCATGCCTGTCCTTATTGTGAAGGCAGGGGCAAGGTGAAGATCAATTAAAATATTTTGACTAAGTATTGATTCAATGTATAATACGCACTTTCTAGGAATGTAAAGGGAGGATGATATGTTTGCAGTGGTTCAGGTAGGCAACAGTCAGTTTAGAGTCAGCGAAGGCGATGTGATCAAGGCCAACCGTTTGGATTTTGAGAAAGGCCAGAGCATCGTTTTGGATAAAGTTTTGCTTTATGCCGATGGTAAAACCGTTAAATTAGGCCAGCCGTATTTGAAAGATGTGGAAATCAAAGCTGAGGTGGTCGCTCAGATTCGCGCCCCCAAAGTGGTCGCTTTTAAATACCGCAAGCGCAAAGATTCAGCGCGCACGCACGGTCATCGCCAGGATTTGACAACCGTTAAAATTGCAAAAATTAGTGCGTAATTATTTTTGAAATTTTAAAGTCCCGGTTTCCCGGCTTAGGTTGGCGGGATGCCGGGATTTTCAGTTTATACTATTGTACCCTCATACCGGGTATTATCGTTGGTCACAAATTTGATAACGTGTCTGCCGCAGGGAGCGGCAGACCAGTTTTAGGAGAGATTTCCCTATGGCATTTGTGGATAAGGCACGTATTCAGGTGCAGGCAGGCAACGGCGGCAAAGGTTGCGAAAGCCATTACAGTGATAAATACACGCGTTATCCCATCCCCAACGGCGGCGACGGCGGGCGCGGCGGGAATGTGGTTTTCATGGCGGACCGTAATTTGCATACGCTTTTGGATTACCGTTTCAAACAGCATTATGTGGCCCAGAGCGGCGGGCATGCCAGTAGTAATAATAAAACCGGCAAAAGAGGCGAGGACTGTATTTTACGCGTTCCCGTGGGGACGATCCTATGGGATTATGACAATGGTTTATTGATCAGGGATTTAGTGGAGCATGACGATAGTGTGATCGTGGCCCGTGGCGGTGAAGGTGGCCGGGGCAATAACCATAACCGTACGGTGCTGCCGCCCAAGCCGGGCGAAGTGCGCATGATACGCCTGGAATTAAAAATTATCGCCGACGTAGGGTTGGTGGGGTTTCCCAACGCAGGCAAATCAACGCTCATTTGCGCTGTATCCCATGTTAAATCCAAGATTGCCGAATATCCGTTTAGTACTAAAGCGCCGATTTTAGGCATTGTCAAAGATGACGATGATGAGAAAAAGAATTTTGTGATGGCGGATTTGCCGGGTTTGATTGAGGGGGCCCATGAAGGCAAGGGGTTGGGCTATGAGTTTCTTAAACACGCCGAGCGCACCAAAATCCTGGTGCATGTGATTGACATGGCCGGCAGCGAAGGCCGCGATCCGGTTGAAGATTATCATCATATTTGCGAAGAGCTGAATTTGTACAGCGAAGAACTGTTGCATAAACATCGCATACTCGTGGCCAACAAAATGGATTTACCGGATGCCAAAAAGAACCTGACGCGTTTCAAGCGCAAGGTGACCAAAGACATCCTGAGCATTTCAGCGCTGGAAAGCCGAGGTTTAGATAAGCTATTGGCATCGATAAGATTGTTGTTATAATAAAGACTTACTGTCATTCCCGCTTTCGGGGGAAGGCCAAAAGGATTTAATTACATATGACACGCACATTTAAAAGACCTATAAAACGCATTGTCGTTAAACTCGGCTCCAGCCAGATTGCGGACTCTAAAATGAGGCCGAAGACAGCTCAGTTAAAGGAGCTGTCTAAGCAGATTAGTCTATTGCATAAGGCAGGCATTGAGGTGGTGTTGGTTTCTTCCGGTGCCATTGCTTTGGGTATGGGGAAGTTGGGCGAAACAAAGCGATTGTCTGAATTGCCTTTTTTGCAGGCGCGTGCGGCGATCGGCCAGGCGGCTCTGATGTGTCTTTACATCGAAATTTTCCATAAGGTCCGTCTTAAATGCGGCCAGGTGCTGTTGTCTTGGGATGATTTTGATGACCAGATCCGTTTTTTAAACGCCCGCCATACGCTGGAAGCTATTTTGAAAAAAGGGGTGGTCCCTATTATTAATGAAAATGATACCACCTCTACCGAAGAAATTAAATTCGGGGACAATGACAAATTATCCGCTTTGGTGGCCAGCCTTTTACATGCGGATTTGCTGGTTATCCTCTCGGATGTAGAAGGCTTGTACGATACCAATAAAAGAGTATATGAAGAAGTTAAACAGATCACTCCTGAAATCGAAGGCATAGCCGGGGACACTAAAAATATTCATATGGCCCGCGGCGGTATGAAAACCAAAATTGACGCGGTCAAGATTGCCACCCATGCGCATACACCTTGCGTGATTACGGCAGGCCACATTAAAAATGTTCTGGTGCGCTTGGTTAGGGGCGAGCGTATCGGCACTCATTTTATTGAGAAGCAGGAGAAATTATTACCCGGAGATTTGGAACATGAATTTATCCGCTCATATTTTAAAAATGGCAAAGGCGGCTAAAAAAGCCTCCTATTCAATGGCTTTAGTCAGCACAGCAGAGAAAAACTGCGCGCTGATGCAAATGGCCAAAGCCTTGGAATCCCGGCAGGCGTATCTTTTAAAGGAGAACGCCAAGGATTTGGCGGCCGCCGTGAAAGCCAAATATGCCACAGCGCTTATCGACCGTCTGACCCTTAATCCCAAGCGCATCACGGCCATGGCGAAAGGCCTGCGTGAGTGCGCCAAACTCAAAGACCCGGTGGGCCAATTACTGGAAACTATCCGTCGGCCTAATGGCTTGTTGATTAAAAAAATCCGTGTGCCTTTAGGGGTGGTGGGCATTATTTATGAATCACGTCCGAATGTGACCGCTGATTGCGCGGCCTTATGCCTGAAATCCGGTAATGCCGCTATACTCAAAGGCGGCCGGGAAGCGATTCATTCCAATAAAGCGATCTTTAAAATTCTTAAAGATGAACTGAAGAAAACCAAAATCCCTCTGGAGGCTTTGCAATTGATAGAGTCAACCGACCGTCAGGCCGTGCAGGAACTTTTGAAACTCGATGAGTATTTAGATGTGATTGTCCCGCGCGGGGGCGAAGCATTGATTCGTTTTGTGGCTGAGCATTCGCGCATTCCGGTCATTAAGCATTATAAGGGTGTTTGTCATGTTTATGTTCATAGTCAAGCCGATTTAAATATGGCACGCACCATCACCCTGAATGCCAAGCTCCAGAAGCCTGGCGTATGCAATGCCATGGAAACCCTGCTGGTCGATTGTACCGTGGCCCGGAAGTTTTTGCCGTCGATAGTGGCTGATTTACAAAAGGCCGGCTGTGAGATCCGCGGTGATGCGGCCACGCGTGTCATTGTCAAGGGCGGCGTTAAAAAAGCCACCGCAGAGGACTGGCGCACGGAGTATTTGGATTTGATTCTTTCGATTAGGGTGGTGGATGGCCTTCAGGACGCTATTGAACATATCAATACTTACGGATCGCGTCATTCGGACACCATTGTGACTCAAGATAAAAAGAAGGCGCAGATTTTCTTGGATGCCGTTGATTCGGCGTGCGTCTATGTCAATGCCTCGACCCGTTTCACCGATGGATATGAATTTGGTTTTGGGGCGGAGGTAGGCATCAGCACCGACAAATTGCATGTACGCGGCCCCATGGCCTTAGAAGGGTTGACTAGTTATAAATATGAAGTGTATGGTACCGGCCAAATTCGCATCTAAACTTGGACCGGGTCCATCTAACTTTCATCTAACTTTAATAACCTGAATGAGTTCTGATGGAAGTGTCCCTTTATTCAAAGGATAGATCAGGGACAGTTCTGTTGCAACTTGAGTTCTAATAACAAGATGCGTAGAAACGGTCCAAGAATGAAGATTGGTGTATTAGGCGGCAGCTTTGATCCTATTCATTTTGGTCACTTGCTCATGGCCCAAAGTGCCACGGAGACTTTGAAGCTTGATGGGGTGTTTTTTGTGCCGGCGAATCGGTCACCATTTAAGGCCCATCATCGTCTGCCGGCGGCGGATAAACGTTTAGTGATGGTCAAAGAGGCCATCAAAGGTAACAGGGCTTTTAAATTGTACGATGGCGAGTTGCGCCGCAAAGGCGTGTCTTACACCATCGACACATTAAAAGAACTTAGCAACAACTATCCTCGGGCCAAATTTTATTTATTGATGGGAGAGGATAGTTTAAGGGAGTTCCACCGCTGGAAGGACCCACAGGGCATTTTACGTTTAGCCACCTTGGTCATATTAAACCGCCCTGGATTTGACAAAAATTATCCTAAGCGCTGGCCTTATTTAAAAATCAATATGCCGGCTGTTGATATTTCTTCCAGTGACATCCGCCAGCGCCTTAAACATAAGAAGTCCATCTGGTATTTGACGCCCAAGGCTGTTATACGTTATGTTAATCGTCATCGATTATATTTTTAATGAGGAGAGTCATATGAGCGATATTAGATCACAAATCAAATTCGGCACCGACGGCTGGCGCGCGGTTATTTCCGACACTTTTACTTTTGAGAATGTGCGCATTGTGGCCCAGGCGGTGGCGGATTGGGTTCACAAAAACAATCCTCAATTTCCTGATAAGTCGGTTTCGGTGGGGTATGACAATCGTTTTCTGTCCGCAGAATATGCCCAAGCTGTCGCGGAAGTTTTTGCGGCCAATGGTATCAAAACATATCTTTCCGATACGTCTTTGCCGACCCCTACGTTGAGTTTCGGTGTGGTGGGTTTTAAGAATGTATGCGGTATTATGATCACGGCCTCCCATAATCCCGCTAAATTTAACGGGATTAAAATTAAAACAGCCCAAGGCGGCGCCGCGTCTAAAGATATTACTGGTACCGTCGAGAGCTATCTAGGTCAGACTCCCCTGAAGCGTATGAATTTTTCTGAAGCTTTGGCCCAAGGGTTGATCGTTGTGCATGATTTTAAAAAAGGGTATGTCAAGTTCCTGCGCGCTTACGTGAATTTAAAGAAAATGAAAAAGGCTAAATTTAAAGTGTTGTCTGATATTATGCATGGCTCCGGCCGTGATTTGATGCGCCAGATACTTAAAGGTACGGACATTAAGCTTACCCTGATGCGTGAGGATGTTAATCCTTCTTTCGATGGCAGTAAGCCCGAACCTATTCCGGAATGTTTAGGGTTAATAATGTCCCGTATGAAAAAAGAAAAGTTTGATTTTGGCCATGTGCTTGACGGAGATGCTGATCGTATCGCCGCGGTCATGCCCGGAGGTGAATTTGTTTCTCCCCAGAAGATTTTAGGGCTTTTAGTTTTGCATCTGGTGCGCAACCGTAATGTCGAAGGCGGTATCATCAAAACGCTTTGCGGGACAACCATGATGGACAATATTGCCAAGAAACTTGGGCGTAAACTTTACGAAACGCCGGTAGGCTTTAAATATATCTCGGATTTGATGATTTCTGAAAAGATCGTCGCCGGCGGGGAAGAAGCCGGAGGCATGGGCCTGCCCAATTTTATCCCTGAGCGTGACGGCACCCTGGCCGGTCTTTTGCTTTTGGAGATGATGGTTTATAATAAGAAAAATTTTAAGCAATTAGTCCAAGACATGGAGCGTGAATTCGGGCGGTATTATTATGAGCGGCTGGATTATAAGATGGATGCCCAAAAAGTCGATTTAAATAAATTGAAAACGATTACTTCTATTTTAGGCAGGAAGGTCATTGAGGTCAAGGATTATGACGGGGTCAAGCTTACCTGTGATAATGAGGACTGGCTGATGTTTCGTCCCTCAGGGACGGAACCGCTGGTGCGTATTTACTCGGAAGCTAAAACGCTTAAACGCTCCAAAGCCATATTGGAATTCGGCCGCCAACAAATAGACCCAAATTAAATGTATGATTTATTACATCGTCTATTTCTTAACCAAGGTTGTCAGCTGGCTTTTTTTTCCTTTCAGCGCCCATCAGACCCGCAACATCCCGCGTCAGGGCGCTTTTATCTTAGCCAGTAATCACATCAGCAATCTGGACCCGGTGCTTTTAGGTATTTGTTCCGTGCGCCGGATTAATTTTATGGCCAAGATAGAGCTGTTTAAGGGCGCTTTAGGGTTTGTTTTGACCCGTCTGGGGTCTTTTCCGGTCAAAAGGGGTGAGGCGGATTTAGGCGCTATGAAAGAAGCGCTCAAGCGTTTAAAAAATGGCAGGGTGATTTTGATTTTTGTGGAAGGGACCAGGCGTATCGGCAATGCGCTACCCAAAGCCCAGGCCGGGGCTGGTTTTTTAGCGATCAAATCCGGGGTACCGGTGGTGCCCGTTTATCTGCAAGGGACCAATCAAGTCATGGCTCCCGGCACTAAATTTCTCAAAAGAGGCCCGGTGTCCGCCACCTTTGGAGAGCCGTTTTTCGTTAAGGATGCGCCCAGCTATGAACAAGCATCCCAACGCATTTTAGATAGAATTTACGACCTGCGATAGTCCCCGGTATGAGGGGAGGCCCTGGCTCCAAAGCCGCTTTAAAAAACAGACAATTCCCCAAAATTCTCACCAAGTGGCAAATTCTATATAGATAGTTTATACTTTAGTTATGGGAGAAAATTTAGATATAAGAAAAGTTATCTCTTTAGTTATAATCCTCGCCTTTCTGTCTAATGCGTTGGGTCCACTACCGACGGCCCAAGCTCAAAATGCTTCGTGGACAGGCCCCACCACAGGTGGGGCAGGCGGGGAATTTCGTTTGCCGGCCCCCGGGGTCATGGTTCATTTAAGCCCGGAATTTAATCCTCCCATATTAAAAGGCATCAAAGTAAATTCAGATAACCCATTCCGTTTTGATTTTATTTTAGATCAAGGAGATTCCCCCTATTTAGTTAAAGAGGGGGATAGAGGGAGTTTGAAAGAGGAAGCCACAAAACTAATAAAGTATTTCCTTGCCAGCCTAACCATTCCCGAAAAAGACCTGTGGGTCAATTTAAGCCCATATGAAAAAGACCGTATCATTCCCCAAAGCTTTGGCCTAACCGAAATGGGCCGGGATTTATTAGCAGAAGACTACATGCTTAAGCAGATCACAGCGAGTTTGATTTATCCTGAAGATAAAACAGGCAAGAAATTTTGGAAACGCATCTATGAAGAAGCAGCCAAAAAATTTGGCACAACCAATATTCCGGTCAATACGTTTAATAAGGTATGGATAGTGCCAGAAAAAGCTGTTGTGTACGAAAATGCCCAAGCCGGGACGGCGTATGTGGTTGAAAGCAAATTAAAGGTGATGCTGGAGGAGGATTATTTATCATTAAAAAAACATACGGATAATGATCCACTCTCCCATGAAGGGGGAGGCATCAATGCTTTAGGCTCCCAAATCGTCCGCGAAATTGTTATCCCCGAATTAACCAAAGAGGTTAATGAGGACAAAAATTTCGCCAAACTCCGTCAGGCCTACAACAGTCTCATCTTAGCCACATGGTACAAAAAGAAAGTTAAGGATAGCATTTTGTCTCAAATATATTCAGACAAAAATAAAGTCGCAGGTGTAAATATTGATGATCCGCAGGAAAAACAGAAGATTTATGAGCGGTATCTACAGGCATTTAAAAAAGGCGTTTACAACTATATCAAAGAAGAACCGGATCTACTGACCCAACAAGTGATCCCCAGAAAGTATTTTTCGGGGGGAGTCAATTTTGATTTTGCTATGAACGGGGAAACTAATTTAAAGTCTAATTTTGCGATGGAGATAGTTCATAATCTTCCAGCTTCGACGTCAGATGATGTTCAAAAGTACAGCATAGTGAGCGCAGATCTTGCCATGTTTTCAATTAAAAAAGTTATAGATCGAATATTTAACCGCACTTCAGAAAAGAAGATTGAAATAGAGAATAAAGTTCCATTGGTCGAAAAGCAGGCAATAAATACTGAAGGACAAGAGAGTGAAAGTAGAGAACAAACTAGTTATGGGAAATTTAAGGAATGGTTAAGCAATTTTTCGCAAAGGCTTGTTGCCAAAGAAGGAGGGGTTGCCAGAGAAGAAGTTGAGGCTATGTTCCGAAAGGTATATGGAAGAAAGCTTTCGGAAAGCCGTCTATCTTATTATTTAAAAATGCTTGCGATATTAAATGATGAACCTGCTGCCGCATATGAAATAGCTAACTGGAAAGTTGAGCAGTTGGAAGAATTATTCCGTATATTTGATGCTCTTAACAGAGGCGTTGCCGAGGATCCTGCTTATAAAAAAGAAGGAAGAGGGGAAAATTTTATTGAAAAAGCATTGTTAAGAGAAAATTCGGGGTTTCTTGATAATCCGGAAATTTGCCTTGATCGTATGCTGCAAAAAATCAAAATGACGATCAATGATAGTTCGGTAAAATTAGCTATAAAATTAGATAGGGTAGCCTCTATCAATGCTGCAAGAGGGCTTATAAGGGAAATGGGTATTCAAAAAGAGAACATAACATTGTATTATGATGATGAAATAACGAACCCACAGAGCGTTGAAACAGTTTCTCCGGGGAGCGTTATAAAGCAGATTCGGGATTTTAAGAAAGAGAAAATTCAAGTAGGTTTTAGGACGTACGGGGATATATCAGTATATTCCTTTGTGGGACGGACTTATGCTTCTGCGCCTAATGTTCCGTTAAAATTTGATCTTCCGGAAAAACTCCCTCCATATAAAATAAATAGTATAAAAAAATCTTTAGGTATAAGTTTAGAAAGGAAAGTAATGGTTGTCGGTTCGCCCAGGATGATGGATGAGCTTGATGAAATTATGCAAGCATATGATTCGCTGACAACAAAGGGAGAAAATAATGAAACGTTGTTATATAGAGATCTTCCTGCAGGACAGCGTCCCTTGGTCATCCTTGCTTTTAGAGTTGTAGTTAAGCCTCCCGATCTCAAAGCAAGAAGAAGGTTGCAGGAACGTTATGGCAGTCATCATTCTTGGGCTTATTTGGAAGACTCTCTAAAGCATCAGGAATCTAATATGGGGATTCATGGTGTTGATGTGAAAGATAGTAATATTTTAGTAGTTGATACTATGGGAGATCTTCCTGCATTATATAATTTGGGCACTGTAAACGTGCTGGGTCATGATAGGAATGTTGCGGAGCCGGCCGTTACAGGGGTCCCGACTTTGGTTCTTCCAGGAGATTGGGGGAATAATATAGAACTAAAAACAGAGCTAGAGAAAAGAAAAGCCATCAAAAATTTTAGCTGGGCTAATTTACAAAAATTAATGGAAAGCCCGGCTGAGGCGAAGAAATTGGGAGAAAAGGGTTCACAAGTAGTGGAAGAATATAGGAGCACATGTCGATATGTGGCAGAAGAATTCGTTTTAAGGATTATTGGTGCAACTCCCCAACTTAGAGCAAAATTTATTTCATCATCTGCTGATAACGTAAATTTAACTGTAGAACCCGGCACTTCAAAATGGCGTTTAGGGAATATTGCGCGGATATTGAGAAGGGGAAATAAGGCTGGAGAAAACGGGAAAAATGGGGACAGCGCCCAATTGGCTCTTGATCGGGCGATGATTAATGAAGAAGACTTCGGCAATGATGAAATGATGTGGAATTATTATAGGAATCATCGATATTTTCCAACAGTTCCAGTTTTTCTTTATCCTATTGTACCAGGTGGGGTTGTTCAGGTGGATCATATTGCTTTAAACATAATTTTCCCTGAAAAAAATATGATGAAGGCAGGATTAGCAGGAAAATTAAAAGTATTAGATACTCCTGACAGGGGGGCACAGTTGTTCTGGAAAGCAGGCGAGAGGAACAAATGGGCCCTTGAAGCCCAACAAGAAGTTGCTCAATGGCTTTCTATTCCAAGAAAGAGGTCTGATTTTGTCACTTTCGGTAAAAAAGGAGTCAAAGTGGTAGTTGGTGATAGTGTTTATATTATTAGGGTTAAAGAGGGAGTGGTAAGGATGGAGCTTCGAGCTAAAGGTGAGGAATCTACTGAATCCTTTGAAGATGTATCATTAGGGGTGAAGCATGAAGAAGGCAAAAAGTTTAGGATCCGGGTTGATCCCACCGGTGAGGGCAAATACAGACTATATTTCCGCAGTCGTAATCAGGATGCCACTTTAGAATGGACGGCAGTACCGGATTCATCGTACATTTTGGGGGTATTTAAAGAACTGGGGAAATTAAGAAAAACTTTCGGGAATGTTGACAGGGTGCAAGGGCGGGCTAAATTGGTTAGCGGAAGCAGTGTTGTATTAACAAAAGAGGTTTACAATATCATTGGAGAATATTTTAATTCTGAATTGGGCGAATGGCAAAAAGCCAAGGCGTCCCAAAGCCTGGAAGAGATTGAAGGTTTTCTGGTAAAAGCTGTTCAAGCCGGGGAAGAACAGATAGGACGTTATTATAAAGTTAATCCGACTGCACTGCGTACAGTAGTCAATATCAACCTTGCCGGGGCTTGGCAAGATCCGGAGGGTCATCAATTTGTTACGATTGTTCAGAATAAAAGCATGAATCGTATATATGTTTTTAAGAAATCCGGTGAGCTTAGAGCGTATGATGAGAGTAAAAGTGTTTCAGGAGATATAGAATCAATAAACATTCCAGTTGATGAGGGAGATTTTGTGATTATGACATCAGGGATCCCGGAATTGAAAAAGGATGTCATCTCTGAGGACGATAGTCCGGATGGCATTGCGGACTCTATTTTGGAGCGGAACAGACATAAACATGTGGACAGTATATTCCCGGGGGTAACTGTTTTAAAGATTTTAGGCGATGCAGGGGACAGCGCCCAATTGGCTCTTGATCGGGCAGAGATCTCTTCCCCTCAACAAAATATACCTCTGAGTGTTTTTAAAGATCCTCAAACATTTACAGGATTTCTAAGAAGGGGCCATCCGATAGAAGAGGATCTTTATAGGGTTAAAAGAGCGCTGGAAGGGGCTGAAATCCGGCGCAGATCCACTCTCAACAGTCTAACAGATGCTGTGAGCACTTTATTTCCCGAATTAGAATCAAAATTTGTGGCATGGAAAGATTCTCAAGCCACCCAAGATGAAAATGATGTTGTGGCAATGCCTCCAAATTTAAGGGCAGAATTAAATTCTTTATATAATCAACAAAAAGACGGGTTATTAAAAAGCGGCACGGCTTTTGATTATCTTCTAAGACGGGGGAAAACCCGAAAGGTCAAGTTATCGAAAGATTTCATAATGCGCCATGGCGACGTAGATACTTTGGAAGATAAGGAATTAAAAATCCAAGTGGAACATGCTATCGATTGGCTTGCTCATTTATATGGACTGGATAATGTCAGGATTCAAGAAATAAAGAATTCAGCACTCGTCGTTAAATCAAATACGACTGGAATAAGAAAAAAACAGGGAGAATTCCTTCAAACAGTTCTAAATTATCTGAATATATTCTATCAGGGGCAAAGTATTTCTGAAGAGCAAAGAATGAGTTTAGAAGTAGATATTTTAATGTTAAAGACAGAAGGCCTGCAATTTGCAACGGATCCTCATAATATTAATCTCGAATCCTTATTGTCTGATGTATTGTCCATGTCAGATCAATTTTGGGATATCGCCCTGCGAACAGCGGAAGATGACCTTAGTTTTGGGAAAGGCAGTTCCTTCCTAGAGGATGACCGGATTGGTTCCAGGCATCTGTTGAATATAGATCCCGATAATGGAGAGCGGGGTGTTATTTCGGAAGTAGGGCATTTAATGTTTGAAAATCTGGCAGGTAGGGAAAACAAGAAAGACTCCAGTGTTCATGAGATGTTTGATGCATTGGCTAGAATTGCAGGCGGTAATGATATCCCGGTTATTTTTTTCCAAATAGGAAGAGACTTTTTTAATCAAAGTCTCTCCCAAGAGGCATTCTTAAAAAGCCGACCTGATTTAGTTAAAATGGAAGATCCCTACATCATCTCCCATTCGATCGGGTTGTATTTAGCTCGATATTTTGTTCATAAAGCAGGAAGTGTCGAAAAAGCCCTGCTTCTGGCAAGGACGATGATCCAGGAGGAAGGCAGTAAGGACTGGATGAATGACCCCGTCGCCGCAAAACAAAAAATTGATAAAGTAACTGCTGATCAGGCGATGATCCAGAATACGCATGATGCTGAAATTAATGAGACCGTACAGAGGTGGATTAGGGGCAGTTCTGAAGGGATCACGCTAACGGCCAGCGATGGCACTCATTTTGAGTTTAAGTATCAGAAAAAAGAGACATCCAATCGTCATCGGTATTTAATTGATGTGTATTTAGATGGTCAAAAAATCGGATATGTTCATTTCACAATAAACAGAAACCTGAAGAAAATTTTTGCATTAATGGATATAGGATTCCCATCCGATGCTTGGACTGACCGGTATCAACCTTCTGATGCCATTTTTGTTGATCCCCAAGTTACCAGCTCTTATGAAGGCGGATATAAGGGTATTGGAAGTTCTTTGATGGGATTGGCTGAACGGGTAGCGTATTTTGAAGGAGCAGAACAATTTTATGCTCAACAAGTCGGCAGGCTTAATTTTGACAGATTTTATCAAAAGCTTGGGTATCGTGATGCAGAGTTAGGGCCATATTATGATTTACATCAAACGATCATTAAAGACCTTAATGGTTCATCATTTTCGAGGATGGCCATTGAACAAGTAAGCCATTCTGCCGCAGTGTCCCCGGAACTGGAATCTATAGTGAATCAGGCGATGGCCGTGCGTTTAAATGATGAAATACCGTTTAATCCAATCAAAGGAAAAGTTGTATTTGGCCAAAACGGTGCAGACCTTGTCATTGATGGCCATGATCTGAGAAGTAGTTTAATTTATGAAGGAGGCGGTTTATATATTTTCCGGCACGATGGTGAAGATATTTATTTGTTTTCTGATCGAAAAAGCCGGACGTATGATCCTTTGGGATCCTTATTACATTCATACGGCCTGGCTCAACAAGAAGGTTTATTGCCTGGTGTGATTGGTTATGGACAGACAGAAGCTTGGCAGGAGAATCAAGAAGGTTATTATTATCTTAGGGTGAAGGCGATCCATGGACAAAGACTTAGTGAAAAAGAATCGTTAAACTCTGAGGAGATCCGTGAATTAATAAATGTTTTAAGTAATTTAATAGGAGATAAGGTGGTGCCTTCAGCAAGGAATTTTTACCCTTCACAATTTCAAGTTTTTATGTCCCCGGAGGGAAAGCCTGTTTTCGTTTTGGATGATTTTACTTCTTTTCGTGACATTGACCGCAGAGATGATTTGGAGGAAGCCGATATAGCTAAATTGTACCAATACGGCATGAGAGCAGAGTGGTCCCAACTCGATAAAAAAGGCGAAATTGCAGCTTTTCTGGAGACAAAAAATAATAGAGAAGCAGAGATCCGTCATTTAGTAGATTCGTTGAATCAGCGTATTCAAGGCCCCACACAGAGATTTAATGACGAAGAAGAAATGCGGGCCCATGGTCCTATTAATGAGATAGGAATAAGATTTCAAGCGCATGGTGTAGCAAAACAGCAACGGTTGGAGAAATTTCTTTATTTTCTAAAATATGGGATCGATCCAACGCGAGCTTTTTATACTGGTCCTATTGGGAATATTGAGGAGGCACCCCTGCAATCGGTTTTTATGGGAAGTTTTATGTTGATTGGCGGGGTTGATCAGAGAGCTATTAATACTATGAGTGATGTTAAGTATATAGTCGTAGGGCCAAATTATTACCATCTTATTGATACATTCAAGCAAATGATGCCGGACATAGAGTTTATTAAAGTTTATGATGAAGATAGCGGTAAAGGGTGGGGAGCTGTTTTAAAAGAAATTGTTGAAAATTATGATAAAAATAGGAATAGCACCCAATCGGCCGGGCAAGAATCAAATCGGGCGATGAAGACAAATACCGGCGGTATTGACTTAACCCCTGCTCATATGAATTTACAGACACAAAATGCCGGAACAGGGATCAAATTCCGCCTTGACCCTGCCATGCTTGAACAGTTACGTAACGCCCCGGGCTTTGTGCCGGTCATTATCAATATCCAGCCGATGACGGATTTAAGGCAGTTTTTAGGTGCACAGGAGAATTCGGCTGCGCCTACAGTTCCTGTATAATTTCTCTTTTAAAAAAATTTCATTGACATTTGGGGTCTTTTTGGCATAATTACCAGACTTTGTGGGAAGGTCGCACAAAGAATTCCGATTGAAAGAAAGAAGGTTTTAAATCCATGGATGCAGAAAGATCATTGATGGAAGAGTTGTACGCCAGCACCTTGAAGGATATTAAGGAAGGCGAGGTATCCAAAGGGACCATTGCGGCGATTACTCCTAAGGAGGTCATCGTTGACATTGGCTTTAAGTCTGAAGGGTTCGTTCCTATTGAGGAATTCCGCGCCCCCGCTGAATTAGCCATAGGGCAGTCGATTGAGGTTTTAATCGAGAATATTGAGGATGACAACGGCCGGTTGATTCTGTCTTACGCGAAGGCCGAGCGCCTTAAAGGCTGGCAGAAAATTTCTGATGATATCAACGAAGGTGACATCCTTGAAGGCCGGGTCATGCGCGCGGTCAAGGGCGGTTATATCGTCGATGTTTTTGGTATCGAGGCATTTTTACCGATGTCTTTGTCCGCTTTCAAAGGTTTGTCTAATCATGACATCACCGCCCACAATTACAAATTTGTTGTAGCCAAGATGAACAAACAGCGCCGTAATCTGATCCTTTCCCGTCGTGAAATGGTGCAGAAGGAAAGGGAAGAAGTGCGCGAAAAACTGTGGGCAGAGCTTAAAAAAGGCCAAAAACGCCGCGGTACGGTCAAGGGGATCACCGATTTCGGGGCTTTCATTGATTTAGGCGGTGTGGACGGGCTTTTGCATATTACGGATATGAGCTGGAGCCGTATTAACCATCCTTCTGAGATCGTTTCCGTCGGACAGAAGCTTGAGGTTTTGATCCTGGATTTTGACAAGGACAATTCCAAAGTTTCTTTGGGGCTCAAACAGATCACCTCTAATCCCTGGGATGAGTCGGTAGCCAAATTCCCTCCGGGTGCCCGTATTAAGGGTAAGGTTGTCAATATTATGCCTTACGGTGTCTTTATTGAGATCGACAAAGGCATTGAAGGGCTTTTGCATTCTTCCGAAATCACCTGGCAGAAGAAAATGGTCAATCCTCAGGAAATGTTTAAATTAGGGGATGTCATTGAAGTGCAGGTGATCAATGTGGACAAAGATGCCAAGCGTATTTCTTTAAGCATGAAACAGCTGGAGGAGAATCCTTGGAGTGGGGCCGCAGCTAAATTTACTGTTGGCTCCACGGTCAAAGGTATTGTCCGCGGATTTACGGATTATGGGGCTTTCGTAGAATTAGGCAATGGGTTAGAAGGCATGATCCATGTCTCTGATATGTCCTGGACCAAAAAGATCAATCATCCTCAGGAGGTTGTTCAAAAGGGCCAGGAAGTCCAGGTGAGCGTCCTGTCTGTGGAAGCGGAAGCTCATAAGATTACTTTGGGGCTCAAACAGTTACAGGCTAATCCCTGGAATAGCATTGCTGAGAAATTTCCGGTGGGGGCTGTTGTGCCATCGGTAGTTATCATGAATTCTAATTTCGGGGTTTTTGTGAAATTGGAAGATGATATCGAGGCTTTGGTTTATTCTTCGGAAATTGACAAGACCCAGGCCGCGGCACTTAAGGCCGGTGATAAGCTTCAGGTGAAAATCATTAAAGTTGATGTCGAAGGCATGAAAATCGGCGTCAGTGCTAGATTATAAAATAAAGGTGACAGTCTGCCCATTTATTAAATGGCGAGCGGTCATTCAGTCACTTATTACTTTCTTCCTATGTCCATTCAAGATGCCCTCCATAAGCTTTCCCGCGGCACCACTGAAATCATCAGCTTGGGTGACCTTGAGGCCAAACTCAAAGAAGGCCGCTCCTTAGTTATTAAAGCTGGTTTTGACCCTACCGCACCGGATATTCATTTAGGCCATACGGTTTTGCTGCGTAAAATGAAACAGTTCCAGGATTTGGGACACCGGGTGATTTTTTTGATCGGGGACTTTACGGCCCAGGTGGGAGACCCCACGGGGCGTAATGAACTGCGCAAGAAAATGTCCATGGCGGATATTCAGAAGAATGCCCGCACCTACGAGGCCCAAGTTTTTAAAATCCTCGATCCTAAAAAAACCGAAGTCGTATTTAACAGCCGCTGGCTTAATAAACTTACCCCCCAGGATTTACTGGAATTGTCTGCGCATTTGACGGTGGCCCAGATGCTGGCCCGCGCGGATTTTAAAAAACGTTTTGAAACGGCCAAAGAAATCAGTTTGCTGGAGTTTATTTATCCTCTTCTGCAAGGTTATGATTCCGTGCATTTGAAGGCCGATGTGGAATTGGGAGGCAGCGATCAGAAATTTAATTTACTGATGGGCCGGCAGTTGCAGGAGGCGTACGGTCAAAAACCACAGGTCGTGCTGATGACGCCTTTGTTGGAAGGCACGGATGGCATTAATAAAATGAGCAAGTCTTTGGGCAACACCATTGGTATTAATGATGAGCCTGATGAGATTTTTGGCAAAATCATGTCGATCAGCGATGAGTTGATGCTGCGTTATTATGAGATCCTTACGGAAGCCGATTTAGACGCGGTTAAAAAAATGCACCCTAAAGAAGCGAAATTGCAGTTGGGCCAGAGGGTGGTGGAAATGTTTTATCCCAAAGCCGAAGGGCATAGCGCACGTGAGCATTTTGAAAAAACATTTAGCCAGCACCAAATTCCAAAAGATATTCCGGAACATAAAATTGTGCCAGGGGAAAAACTTATTGATATATTGGCAGTTACAAAAATAGTGGCCACTAAGAATGAGGGCCGCCGTTTGCTTAAAGAAAAAGCCGTGACCCATGAAGGACAAGTCATTGAAGATGAGAATTGGTTTGTCATTCCAGGGGTTTTGAAGGTCGGGAAAAGGCGTTTTTTAAAACTCAAATAATCTAAAAAATATTCTTGACAATATTTTCTTCTGCGGATATACTTCAAGTTCATTATTTTGGCCTGATTTTAAGTTAGGCGCGACAACGATGTGCATGACAGGCGGCCGGATATGCTGCCCCTGTAGCTCAGTTGGTAGAGCACGTCCTTGGTAAGGACGAGGCCAGCGGTTCAAAACCGCTCGGGGGCTTCTTTTAATACAAATCTTCTGTGACTCCGTTTATAGCAGGGCCAACGGGGGAGCGCAAGGAATCAGAAATAGATATGCGCGAGACAATTCATTTTCAGTGCACCGAGTGCAATCGCATTAATTACAACAGTACTAAAGACAAGAAACAAAAACCAGAGCGCCTGGAGTTAAAGAAATTTTGTCCTTTTTGCCGTAAACACGTGTTACATAAAGAGACAAAAAAATAGCAATAGCACGGCCTTAGCATAGGCTAATGAAGCCGAAGCAATAGGGAATATTAGGCCTGTAGCTCCAATTGGTAGAGCGACGGTCTCCAAAACCGTGCGTTGGAGGTTCGATTCCTCCCAGGCCTGTTGTATTTTTGCATAATGATTACCAAAATACAAAAATTTATCAGTGAAGTTTTCGCGGAGATGAGAAAAGTCTCCTGGTCCACCCGCCGCGAGCTGGTGGATTCGACGTTGATTGTTATTTTAAGTTCTTTTTTATTGGGTTTTTTTGTGGGGATTATCGACTTCGTTTTTTCTAAAGGCGTCGCGGTAATTATCAAATAATTATGAAATGGTATGTTGTTCATACGCAAACAGGGGCAGAAGAGCGCGCAAGAGCTGGACTCGAAAGCCGTATCGCCACGACAGAATTAAAGAAATTTGTTGAAGAGGTGGTTGTCCCGACCGAGCAGGTTTCCGAAGTACGCGGCGGGAAAAAACGGATTACCAGCCGCAAATTCTTTCCGGGCTACCTTTTGATTAAGATGGAAATGACCAAGGAAAGCTGGTATCTGGTTAAAACGACACCAGGGATTACCGGTTTTATCGGCCCGGGGCGACAGCCTCAACCTCTGACCGAGATCGAGGTGGACAATATCCTCAAGCGTACGCAGGAAACTGAGACCAAACCTTCTCCGAAGATTGTCTTTGAGGTGGGTGAGGCGATTCGCATCGGGCAGGGTCCTTTCGCGAATTTTAACGGTTCGGTCATGGAAGTTTATCCGGATCGCGGTAAATTAAAAGTCAGTGTGTCTATTTTCGGACGTTCCACCCTCGTGGAACTCGAATATTGGCAGGTGGAGAAAATTTAACACGGAATTTATATGGCAAAAGAAGCTGTCGCTCAAATCAAATTATATGTTCCCGCCGGTCAGGCAAACCCGGCGCCTCCGGTCGGGCCGGCCTTAGGCCAGCATGGTGTCAACATCATGATGTTTTGCAAGTCTTTTAACGACAAAACCAAGGGCCGTGACCCTTTACCTTTGCCTGTCGTTATTACGGTGTACAAGGATAAATCATTTGATTTTATCATCAAAACGCCTCCGACTTCGGCATTGATTAAAAAAAGCGCTAAATTGGCGAAAGCGTCCGGCACCACCGGCAAAGAAATCATCGGTTCTTTGACGGTTAAGCAAGTTGAAGAAATCGCCAAAATGAAAATGGATGATTTAAATACCATTGATATGAAGCAGGCGATTGCCACCATCGTCGGTACAGCCCGTTCCATGGGTATAGAGGTCAAAGGATAAGCTTATGAAACTTAGCAAAAGAATGAAAGAAGTTCATAAGGCCATCGGCACAATAGAAAAACCTCTTCCTTTGCAGGAAGCGGTTAACTGCTTGGCCCGTGCGCCTAAAGTCAAATTTGATGAAACCGTTGAACTGCATTTTAATCTCAATTTGGATTTAAAAGCCTCAGACCAGGGCGTGCGCGGTACCGTTGTGCTTCCGCACGGTATCGGTAAAAAGGTCAAGGTGGCTGTTTTCTGTAAGGGGGATGTTGCAGCCCGTGCCCAAGCGGCAGGGGCGGATTATGTCGGGGACAATGATCTTATCGAGAAAGTGATGGGCGGGTTTATGGATTTTGACGTAGTGGTGGCCAGCCCTGATATGATGCGTGACTTAAGCAAGTTAGGGAAAGTGCTGGGTCCCCGTGGACTTATGCCCACTCCCAAGGCGGGTACTGTAACGGCTGATGTGGAACGTGCTATTAGGGAAGTCAAAGCCGGCCGTGTCGAGTTTAAATCTGACAAGCAGGGTGGCATTCATTTAGGGATCGGTAAACGTTCCTTCGACGAGAATAAGCTGGTAGAAAATGCTCAGTATGTCATTGAGGCTGTCAATCATGCTAAACCCTCGGCGGTTAAAGGTAATTTAATTAAAAGTTTAGCCCTGGCAACAACTATGGGGCCTGGCGTGAAGGTGGCACTATGAAAGTAGGTCACGCTTTATAGAACAAGAATGGCTGCATCGGTCAAGGAAGGCGTTTCTAAGAAATCCAGCGCTTTTGTGGTTTCTTACCGCGGTATTTCTTCCGCTAAAATGAATATTCTGCGCAAGGATTTAAAGCGCAAAAAAGCTGAAGTTTTGGTTTCTAAATCATCGGTGGCGCGTATCGCGTTTAAAGAGGCCCAATACGAAGATTTGGTTAATCGTATCGAAGGCCAGATGGCGTTGATATTAAGTGATGCGGATGCGTCCGAAGTTTCCAAAGTTCTTGTTAAATTTGCGAAAGACTATCAAGGTTTTGTCGTTCGTGGCGGCGTGCTCAACGGAGTTATTTTGAGCGAAGACCAGATCCATACGTTGTCTAGTCTGCCGTCGCGTGAAGTGTTGTTGGCAAAACTTTTGGGTACGATGTCAGCGCCCGTGACCCGTTTTGCCGGTGCGCTCAATGCCAAAACACGTGATTTCATGTCCATTTTAAAACAGAAAAGTGAAAAGGGAGGGAAGTAAAGATGTCTGACACAGCCGTTAAAGAATTAGCCCCCAAATTAGAGGGGATTTACAAGGAAGTCACTGGTTTGACCGTCTTGGAGTTAGCCGAGTTGGTCAAAGCCATGGAAGACAGGCTTGGGATTCAGGCTGCGGCCCCTATGGCCGTCGCTGCGGGCGCAGGAGCTGCTGCCGCTGCCGCACCGGTTGAGGAAAAAACATCCTTTGATGTCATTTTGAAGGAAGTTGATCCTGCCAAAAAGATCGGTGTTATTAAAGAGGTGCGCGCGGTCACTAATTTAGGTTTGGCTGAAGCCAAAACATTGGTGGAATCAGCGCCTAAGACCGTTAAGGAATCTGTTCCTAAAGCCGAAGCGGAAGAGCTTAAGAAAAAACTTGAAGCTGCCGGTGCTAAAGTCGAGCTGAAGTGACGTTCAACGAAATGTTGAATGTCATGCCTTTAGGCAACTGCCGAAGGATCTCTAACCTAAAACCAAAAGATGATTTTATATCATCTTTTGATTATTGACGGGACCATATGGAAAAGCTAAAAGTCAGAGATTTTAGTAAGTTTCAGGATAATTTCGAACTGCCCAAGCTTCTTGATATTCAAACCCTTTCTTATGAAGAGTTTCTGCAAAGAAACGTGTTGTCGGACAAGCGCAAGGATCAGGGGTTAGAAGAGGTTTTCCGCGAAGTTTTCCCTCTGGAAAGCTACGATGCGCAGATTCGCCTGGAATACATCAGTTATAATATCGGCAAAGAAAAATATTCCCGTTATGAGTGCCAGCGCAGAGGGATGACTTATGCCGCTCCCTTGAAAGTCAAATTACGCCTGATTACACCGGTCGACATCAAAGAACAGGAAGTTTATTTCGGTGATTTCCCTCTGATGACGGATACGGGGACTTTTATTATCAATGGCGATGAGCGTGTCGTTGTTTCCCAGATCCAGCGTCCGCCGGGTGTTTCTTTTGAAGAGGAAACCCATCCGACAGGTAAAAGTATTTATTACGGTCGTGTGATCCCCTCAAGGGGGGCGTGGTTTGAGATCAAATATGATCTGAATGATGTGTTGATTGCCTATGTGGACCGCCGCCGTAATTTCCCGGCGTCTCAAATATTACGCATCATGGGTCTCTCATCCCTGGAAGATATGCAAAAGATGTTAGGGGACTGTTTTGATAAATTAAAAAATACCCTTGAGAAAGACCATACCACGACTAAGGAAGAGGCCTTGCTTGATTTCTACCGTAAGATGCGCCCGACTGAACCGGCGACGGTGGAAGTGGCTGAAACTCTGTTTTTCCGTCTCTTTTTTGATCCCAAGCGCTATGATCTCTCCAAGGTCGGCCGTCACATAGTCAACCGCAAGTTAAATACTACGGTGCCGATGGACAACCGCGTGCTGGACATTGAGACGGTGGTTGCGGTTATTAAATATTTGGTGGCCTTGCGTGAAGGTAACGGGGAATGTGATGATATTGATCATTTAGGCAACCGCCGTATCAAGTCTGTCGGTGAGTTGATCCAAAATCAGGTACGTATAGGTCTCGCGCGTCTGGAACGTTCGATCAAAGAGCGATTGGTTGTAATGAGTTCTTTTGAGAATTTGACGGTGCATCATTTGATCAATTCGAGACTTTTCTCTAATCAGATCCAGGATTTCTTTGCCCGTAGCCAGCTGTCGCAATTTATGGACCAGGTCAATCCGCTTTCCGAAATGACCCACAAGCGCCGTATGTCCGCTTTGGGGCCCGGAGGTTTAAGCCGCGAGCGCGCGGGTTTCGAAGTGCGCGACGTGCATCCGACCCATTATGGCCGTGTCTGTCCTATTGAGACGCCGGAAGGTCCGAACATCGGGCTGATCGCGTCCTTGACCACCTGTGCCCGTGTGAACGAACTAGGTTTTATCGAAACACCTTACCGCAAAGTAGTTGATGGCAAAATTTCCCGTAAGATTGAATTCCTGACGGCAGATGTGGACCAGAACAAATATATCGCGCAGGCCAATTCAGCGGTGGATCAAGACGGTAAATTGACGGAGAGCCTGGTGTCCTGCCGTTATAAAGGGGATTTCCCCCGAGTCAAACCGGCAAAAGTCGAATATATGGACGTTTCTCCTAAACAGTTGGTTTCTGTGGCGGCGGCGTTAATTCCATTTTTGGAGCATGATGACGCTAACCGTGCGTTGATGGGTTCCAACATGCAGCGCCAGTCTGTGCCTTTGATGATACCGGAAGTGGCCTTTGTTGGTACGGGCATGGAAGAGAAAGTAGCCCGGGACTCCGGTGTTGTTGTCTTGGCCCATGAAGCTGGAACGGTGACTAAAGTCGACGGCCGTGAAGTGACGATCGGCAAGACGGTTTACTCCTTAAAGAATTTTCAGCGTTCTAATGCCAATACCTGTGTGCATCAGCGTCCGTTGGTCAAACTCGGACAGAAAGTGGAAGCCGGCCAAACGATTGCCGACGGGATCGGCACACAACATGGCCGTTTGGCGCTCGGCCGTAACGCGTTGGTCGCGTTCATGCCGTGGCGCGGGTATAACTTTGAAGACGCTATTTTGATCAATGAACGCATTGTGCGTGAAGACGCCTTTACTTCTATTCACATCGAGCGTTTTGAATGTGAATGCCGCGAGACCCGTTTGGGGAATGAAGAAATCACCCGTGACATCCCCAATGTTGCCGAAGAATCTCTCAAGGATTTGACCGAAGAGGGTATTGTGCGCGTGGGAGCGGAAGTTAAAGCCACGGATATTCTTGTCGGGAAAGTGACTCCCAAGAGCGAAAAAGAGTTATCTCCTGAAGAAAGGCTCCTGCGGGCCATCTTCGGTGAAAAAGCGGCCGACGTGCGTGATACGTCCTTGACTTTGTCTCCGGGCATCGAAGGGGTCGTGGTCAACGTGGAAGTTTTTCAACGCAACGAACGCGGCCGTAAATCCAAACAGGACAAAACCAAAGAAGCTTCGGCGATCAATAAAATCAGGGAATACTATAAACAGGAAATCGATATTATTATCCATGAAAAAGACGAGAAATTGTCTAAATCGCTGGGGATCGATAAAAAGCGCGTGGGTAAATTGACTCTGGATGACATTGAAGAAGGCTCGGAAGGCCGTGAAATTATGGCCTTTTATTTAGACAAAATCGCGGAGCTGACCGAAGAAGAACTCCAGGAAACCGATCGGATCCGCCGGGGTGATGAACTGCCCGCCGGTGTACTCAAGCGCGTGGTTGTGTATGTGGCCACCAAGCGCAAATTGCAGGTCGGCGATAAAATGGCCGGTCGTCATGGCAACAAAGGTATTGTGTCGCGCATCATGCCGGAAGAGGACATGCCGTTTTTAGAAGACGGTCGTTCCGTGGACGTGGTGCTTAACCCATTAGGCGTGCCTTCGCGTATGAATGTGGGGCAGCTTTTGGAAACCCATTTGGGCTGGGCTGCGAAATTACTTGGGCTCTATTGTGAGACGCCGGTTTTTAACGGTGCGACCGAGGGTGAAATCCGTGCGTTGCTTAAAGAAGCGGGTTTACCGGAGGATGGCAAAACCGTTGTACGTGATGGCTTTTCCGGGCTGCCTTTGGAGCAGAAGGTCACGGTTGGGTATATTTATATGTTAAAGCTCAACCATTTAGTGGATGAAAAAATCCATGCCCGTTCCATTGGGCCTTATTCGTTAGTAACCCAGCAGCCGTTAGGCGGTAAAGCGCATTTCGGTGGTCAGCGTTTCGGAGAAATGGAAGTTTGGGCCCTGGAAGCTTATGGGGCGGCGTATACCTTGCAGGAAATGCTGACGGTCAAATCTGATGACGTCACCGGACGAAGCCGTATTTATGAAGCGATTGTCAAAGGGGAACAGGCGTTAAGCCCCGGGATTCCTGAATCTTTCAACGTTTTGGTTAAAGAATTGCAAGGGCTTTGTCTGGATATTCGCATGGAAAAAGCGGTAGGCGAAGATGAACAGCCAAAAGAGGAAAAGAGCGCAAATGAGTAAAGTCGATATCACGAAACAAGACCGTATCACGATCCGCATTGCTTCACCTGAAGTGATTATGTCCTGGTCCAAAGGCCCCGTCAAAAAAGCGGAGACCTTGAATTACCGTACTTTAAAGCCCGAGAAGGACGGGCTTTTTTGCGAGAAGATCTTTGGGCCTATGCGCGATTGGGAATGCAATTGCGGAAAATATAAAGGGATTAAATTCAAAGGGATTACCTGTGACCGCTGCGGGGTTTTGGTGACCCGCTCTTCGGTGCGTCGCGAGCGCATGGGGCATATTGATCTGGCCTGTCCCGTCACGCATATTTGGTTTTACAAAGCGGTCCCGTCTCGTTTGGCGGCCTTAATGCAGGTGGGCTTGCGGGATTTGGAGAAGTTGATTTATTATGAAGAATACGTGGTCATCGATCCGGGGACGACTCCTTTAAAGAAAAAACAATTTTTTTCCGAGGATGAGTACCAGGAAGCTGTGCTTAAATACGGAGGCGCTTTTAAAGCTCGTATCGGCGCGGAAGCCGTGCGTGAGATGCTTAAAGAATTAGACATGAGTGCCTTGTGCAAAAAATTACGCAAGGATATTGCGGACGCCAATCCTAACGGGACCAATTTTAAGAAATTAGCCAAGACGTTGAAGATCGTTGAAGATTTCAGGGTCTCCGGGAATAACCCGGTATGGATGGTTTTGGATGTTTTGCCGGTGATCCCGCCGGATCTTAGGCCTCTGGTGCCGTTGGAGGGCGGGCGTTTTGCTACTTCAGATTTGAATGATTTATACCGCAGGGTCATTAACCGTAATAATCGTCTGAAGAAATTGATTGATCTGAATGCTCCGGAAATTATCATCCGTAATGAAAAGCGTATGTTGCAGGAAGCCGTGGATGCGCTTTTGGATAACGGTCGTCATGGCCGTCCTGTTTTAGGCTCAGGCAATCGTCCTTTGAAATCTTTGTCGGATATGCTTAAAGGTAAACAAGGGCGTTTCCGCATGAACCTTTTGGGTAAACGCGTTGATTATTCCGGCCGTTCGGTTATTGTCGTGGGACCGGAGTTGAAACTGCATCAATGCGGTCTGCCTAAGAAAATGGCGCTGGAATTATTCGAACCTTTCATCATCCGTAAATTAAGAGAAAAAGGGTTTGTGCATACGATCAAAGGGGCCAAGCGCATGGTGGAGCGCGCCAAGATTGAGGTGTGGGACATCCTGGATGAGGTTATTCAGGACCATCCGGTGATGCTCAACCGCGCGCCTACCTTGCATCGTTTGTCGATACAGGCTTTTCAGCCGGTATTGATTGAGGGTAAGGCCATTAAGTTGCATCCCTTGGTCTGCACGGCATTTAACGCGGATTTCGACGGGGACCAAATGGCGGTCCATGTGCCTCTGTCTTTGGAGGCCCAGATTGAATGCCGCTTGCAATTGTTGTCCGTTAACAATTTGTTTTCTCCGGCGGACGGACGTCCCATCGTGTCGCCGACTCAGGATATCGTTTTGGGCCTTTATTATCTGACCAAGGAGCGCCCGGGTGCTCGTGGGGAAAATCATTTGTTCGGCTCCATTGACGAGGTGAAGGTGGCGTATGCGGACGGTTATGTGGATTTGCATGCGCGTGTCAAATTACGTTTATTGACGGGTGTCTGGGGCCAGGAAAAACCTTCTATGGTTATTCAACCTGTGGGGAAAGATAAGCCTAAAACAGAAAAGGCAACGACAGGGACAAATTCCACTATTATTGAAACTACCGTCGGACGCGTATTTTTTAATGAAGTTTTACCGCAGGATTACGGTTTTGTCAATGAATTGCTGGACAAGAAACGCGTGGGTTCCGTGATTGCGGATTGTTATAAACGGTTTGGGCACAACCAGACGGTGCAACTGCTGGATGCTGTGAAAACTTTAGGGTTTATCAAAGCCACCGAAGCAGGGATTTCCATCGGCATGGCGGATTTGACTATCCCTGAAGAAAAGCCGGGCATTATTGCCAATGCCAAGCAGGAAGTCTTCAAAGTGGACGATCAATACCGTAAGGGTATTATCACCGGACGCGAGCGGTACAACAAAGTCATCGACATCTGGACCCATACGACGGAGATTTTGTCTGACTTGGTGTTTAAGAAAATGGACCAATTTAATCCGGTGTTCATCATGGCGGATTCGGGGGCCCGCGGTTCCAAATTGCAGATCCGTCAGCTTTCGGGTATGCGCGGGCTTATGGCCAAACCATCGGGCGAAATTATTGAGAATCCCATTACCGCTTCTTTCCGTGAAGGGTTGACGGTTTTGGAATATTTTATCTCCACTCACGGTGCCCGTAAGGGCTTGGCGGATACGGCCCTTAAGACGGCCGACGCGGGTTATCTTACCCGTCGTCTGGTGGACGTAGCCCAAGAGATGGTCGTCAATGCTTTGGATTGCGGCACGGTCAACGGGATCACGGTCGCCGCTATTACTGAAGGTGATGAGATGGTGGTGTCCCTTAAAGAGCGTATCGTCGGTAGGGTTGCGCTGGATAATATTTTGGACGTGGTCACTGATCAGCAAGTGGTGGCTTCCGGTGAAGAAATTACGGAAGAGAAAGCGGATTTAATCGAGCAGTTAGGTGTTGAAAAAGTGCGTATCCGCTCGGTGTTGACCTGTGAGGCCGGGATAGGCGTTTGCGTCAAATGTTACGGCCGTAATTTGGCGACTCATCGTATAGTTGAGGTTGGGGAAGCGGTCGGTACCATTGCCGCACAGAGTATCGGTGAGCCGGGGACCCAGCTGACGATGCGCACCTTCCACATCGGCGGTACGGCCTCCAGAACTATCGAACAGTCCTTTATTAAAGCCAAGCAGGATGGCACCTTGAAATACCATGCCTTGCGGGTCGTGGCCCGTGGTAAAGAATTCATTGTCCTTAACCGCAACGGCTCGGTGAGTATTAACAATGAGTACGGCCGCGAGTTTGAGCGCCATCTGCTGCCTCAAGGCACGGCATTGGCTTTTGCCGACGGACAGGATGTGCCCAAAGGTTCAGTCGTAGCCACCTGGGACCCGTATACCATCCCCATCATCACTGAGTCCAAAGGCCGGGTATCTTTCGAAGATTTGATCGAAGGGACGACCTACCAGCGCGAAGAAAATCCCGTGACCGGGGTTGTAGAGCGTGTCGTGGTTGAACATAAACAAGAATTTCATCCGCAGATTATCATCAGTGACGATAAGGGGGAGATTGTCGGTATTTATTCGATCCCCACAGGGGCGCACATCTTAGTCAATGATAAGGACACGATCGCGGCGGGCGCATTGATTGCTAAAATTCCACGCAGCGCTTCCAAGACCCGCGATATTACCGGCGGTTTGCCGCGTGTGGCCGAGCTTTTTGAAGCGCGCCGTCCCAAAGATTCGGCGGTCATTGCCGAAATCGACGGGCTGTGTGAATTCGGTGAGGATAAAAAAGGATTGCGTACCATTATTGTTAAAAGTGCCACAGGCACCGCCAAGGAATATCCCATTCCTCACGGCAAACATCCTAATGTGTACAAAGGCGACCATGTCTTTGCCGGTCAGCAGTTGACAGACGGGCCTGTGGTGCCGCAGGATATTTTGCGTGTGTGCGGGGACAAGGCCTTACAGGAATATCTTCTCAATGAAGTCCAGGAGGTCTACCGTTTGCAGGGCGTGCGGATCAATGATAAGCATATTGAAATCATCATCGCCCAGATGCTTAAAAAAGTGCGTATCGACGATGCCGGCGACACCGATTTTTTGGTGGGAGACCAGGTTGACCGCATGATTTTCAAAAAGGCCAATGAGTCGGTCTTTAAGAAAAAAGGCAAACCGGCCCAGGCGACCCCCTTATTATTGGGGATCACAAAAGTGTCTTTGACGACGGAGAGTTTTATTTCGGCGGCGAGTTTCCAAGAAACAACAAGGGTATTGACAGAAGCAGCAGCATCTGGTAAAGTTGACCTTTTGCGTGGGCTTAAAGAAAACGTCATTGTCGGGCATTTGATCCCTGCAGGGACGGGAATGAAAGAATATAATCAAGTAGAAATGGTAAAATATGCCAACGATATCGCAGTTGATCAGATACCGCAGACGGCTGAAAATCAAGCACAGTAAGTCTCCGGCATTGACATCCTGTCCGCAGAGACGCGGCGTGTGTCTTCAAGTTAAGACTATGACGCCGAAGAAACCGAATTCAGCGTTGCGTAAAATCGCGCGTGTACGGCTTTCCAACAAGATCGAGGTGACTTCCTATATTCCGGGGGAAGGGCACAATTTGCAGGAACACTCGATTGTGCTGGTGCGCGGCGGGCGCGTCAAGGATTTACCGGGGGTGCGTTATCATATTGTGCGGGGCACGCTCGACACCTCGGGTGTCTCTGACCGCAAGAAATCGCGTTCCAAGTATGGCGCTAAAAGAGGCAAAAAATGAGAAGACGTCGGGCAGAAAAAAGAAAAGTCGTCGGAGACCCTAAATATAACAGCGATTTAGTTGCGCGGTTTATTTCTATTTTGATGGTTGACGGCAAAAAGACCATCGCTGAAAACATTATTTATAACGCACTGGACATCCTCAAGGAAAAGACCCAGGAAGAAAGTGCTGTCAAGGCCTTGAACAAAGCTGTGGACAATGTGCGTCCGCGCCTGGAGGTTAAAAGCCGCCGGGTGGGAGGAGCGACGTATCAGGTACCGACCGATGTCATACCGGCGCGCGGCATGTCTTTGGCGATGCGCTGGATCAGGGATTATGCCCGCAACAAAAAGGGCAAGCCCATGGAAATCAAGCTAGCTGAAGAATTGGTTGCGGCATACAAATCCGAAGGCCAGGCTATTAAAAAACGTGATGAAACACATAAAATGGCTGAGGCCAACCGCGCCTTCAGCCATTTAAGATGGTAGTCAAGCCTATGGCCTCTTCTTCTAATACAGTCCCCTTACATATGTTTCGCAATATCGGTATTATTGCGCATATCGACGCGGGTAAGACCACGACGACAGAGCGCATTTTATATTACACGGGTGAAATTCATAAAATGGGTAATATTGATGACGGCAACACCACCATGGATTGGATGCCCCAAGAGCAGGAGCGCGGGATTACCATCACCTCGGCGGCCATCACCTCTTTTTGGAGGGAGCACCGTATCAATATTATCGACACTCCCGGCCACGTAGATTTTACGATTGAAGTTGAGCGTTCTCTGAAGGTGTTGGACGGGGCTGTGATAGTTTTATGTGCCTGTTCCGGCGTTCAGCCGCAAACAGAGACTGTTTACCGTCAAGCGGATAAATATAATGTGCCTCGTATTGCGTTTATTAATAAAATTGACCGGATGGGTGCTGATTTTGACCGTGTCATCGGGGAGATGCATGAACGTTTTGGCGCTAATGCTGCGGGGATTGTTTACAATGACGGTCAGGAAGATAACTTCAAGGGATTGATTGATGTTATCAACTCTCAGTACATTAAGTACACAGATGCAGACGGCATGGAATTTGAACGTTTGCCCTTGCCTGAAGAATTTAAAGAAAAAACCGCTAAATATCGTCATACATTAGTGGAACGTTTGGCTGAAGTGGACGATGAAATGGCGGATATGTTTTTAAACGGCAAAGACCCCAGCAAAGAGCAATTGATGAAAGCCATCCGCCGCACGGTGATCGCTTCCAAATTCGTTCCGGTCTTGACCGGTACCGCCCTTAGAAACAGAGGCGTACAGATGTTGTTAGATGCTATTGTTGATTTTCTGCCTTCCCCGTTAGATATCCCCCCCAAGAGAGGCTACGATCCTGATAATAAAGAAGAAGTTATTGTCCGCAAAGCGGATGATAGTGAGTCCCCGGTGGGGCTGGTGTTTAAAATCGCTTCCGATCCTTATGTAGGCAAGATTTTCTTTACGCGTGTTTATGCCGGCCGTTTCGTGCCCGGCCAAATATATTTGAATTCTTCCAACGGCAAGAATGAAAAGATTGCCAAGATCGTTGTTATGCATTCTAACAAGCAGGAAATTGTGACCTCTGCTTCCACGGGCGAGATTGTCGCTTTTGTTGGTTTGAAAGAAAGTAAATCAGGGGACACGCTTTGCGCCGAAGATAAGCCCATGGTCTTGGAAGGTTTAAAACCGCCGGAGGCCGTCGTGTCATTAGCCATTGAGCCAAAGACCAAGGCGGACCAGGATAAAATGGGCATGGTTTTGCGTAAATTCTTGGATGAAGACCCTTCTTTACGGGTTAAGTTTGATCACGAGACTTCCCAAACGATTATCTCCGGGATGGGAGAGCTGCATTTGGAAATCATTGTGGACCGCATGAAGCGTGAAAATAATCTGGAAGCCAATGTCGGCCGTCCGGAAGTGGCTTACAAGGAAGCGATCACTAAAAAAGTCGGTAATATCGTCGGTAAATATATTCAGCAGAGCGGCGGTCGCGGTAAATACGGGCATGTGGTCATTGATGTGGAACCGGGCGAGCCCGGCACAGGTTTTGTATTTGTAGATAAAATTAAAGGGGGAGTTATTCCTCGTGAATTTATCAAGCCCTGCCGTGAAGGCATAGAAATAGGCGCCCAAAACGGCGTGTTGGCGGGATATCCGGTGACGGATTTTATTGCCACGTTAGTTGACGGTTCTTATCATGATGTGGACTCTGACGAAATTTCCTTCCAATTAGCGGCAAAGTATGCTATAAAAGAGGCTTTCCGTAAGGCCGGTTCCGTATTTATGGAACCGATTATGAAGTTGGAAATCGTAGTGCCCGAAGATTATTGGGGCAATGTGACTGGCAATTTGATGCAGCGTCGTGCACAGATCAAGGAAACCGGCAACCGGGGCAAGCTTAAGACCGCGCTGGTGGATGTTCCCTTGGCTGAAATGTTTGGCTACGCGAATGCGCTGCGGTCCCTCACGCAGGGACGCGCATCATTCTCTATGGAACCTTCGTTTTATGCGCAGGTTCCAAACAGCATTGCCGAGAAAATTATCGGCTCTCGTCAGGATTTCGTTGCTAAAGTGAGCTAACGCAAATTCCTGAATGTTTAAATAGAGAATACACTATTTTTTGCAGTCCATACAACCATGTATCCCTGCGTCTTAAATAGAGGGGAGTAGGGAAATTTTTAATCTGGCCTTTGGCGCCACGTTACTAAACAGAAATTATTGGGCATTTTACAACGGAGGATAGAATTATGGCAAAAGAAAAATTCGTGCGTAATAAACCACACTTGAACATCGGGACCATTGGTCACGTTGACCATGGTAAAACCACGTTGTCCGCGGCCATCACCACTGTTTTAAGTCATAAAGGTTTAGCCCAGGCGCGTGCCTATGATTCCATTGACAACGCTCCGGAAGAAAAGGAACGTGGTGTCACCATCAATATTTCGCACCTTGAATACGAAACGGAAATCCGCCACTATGCCCACATTGATTGCCCTGGACACGCGGATTATATCAAGAACATGATTACCGGCGCTGCCCAGATGGACGGGGCGATACTGGTTGTTTCTGCGAGTGACGGTCCGATGCCGCAGACCCGTGAGCACATCCTTTTGGCCCGTCAGGTCAATGTGCCGCGCATTGTGGTATTCATGAACAAATGTGACCAGGTCCAGGACAAGGAATTACTGGACTTAGTCGAATTGGAAGTCCGCGATCTTTTGACAAAGTATAAATTTGACGGCGACAAGACCCCGATCATCAAGGGTAGCGCTTTGGATGCGTTGAATAATCCTAAGGATTTTGAAGGCAAAGCCAAACCGATTCTTGAGTTGATGAAAGCGGTCGATGAATATATTCCCGCCCCCGTGCGTGAATTGGACAAACCATTTTCGATGGCGGTGGAAGACGTGTTTTCCATCTCCGGCCGCGGAACAGTCGCGACCGGCCGTATTGAACGCGGTCGTGTAAAAGTCGGGGAAGAAGTGGAAGTGGTCGGTTTACGTCCGGCTATTGCCAAGACCGTTGTGACCGGCGTCGAAATGTTCCGTAAGGAATTGGATGAAGGCCAAGCCGGCGATAATGTCGGGTTGTTATTGCGTGGCGCGGATAAAGATAATATGGAGCGCGGCATGGTTTTAGCCAAACCGGGTTCCATCACCCCGCACACTCAATTTAAAGCTTCGGTCTATATCTTAACTAAGGAAGAAGGCGGTCGTCATACGCCGTTTTTCAAGGGTTACCGTCCGCAATTTTATTTCCGTACCACGGACGTGACCGGGACCGCCCAATTACCCGCGGGGGTTGAGATGTGCATGCCCGGGGATAACGTTATTTTGGAAGTTGAGCTTATCACACCGGTGGCCATGGAGAAGGAATTGCGTTTTGCCATCCGTGAAGGCGGACATACCGTCGGTGCAGGTGTTATTACGGAGGTTATTAAGTGACACTGACGAAATGTTAGTGTCATCCTTAAGCCAACTGGCGAAGGATCTTAATCAAGACTAATTATGCAAAAAATACGTATAAAACTGAAAGCATTCGATCACCGGTTAATTGACCAGAGTACCCAGGAAATTGTGGATACGGCCATTCGGACGGGCGCTCAAATTTTAGGCCCGGTGCCATTACCGACGAAGAAAGAGTTATACACGGTTCTTCGTTCACCGGTCATCGATAAGAAATCTCGCGAACAATTTCAATTAGCGACGCACAAGCGTCTTATTGATTTAGTCAACCCAACGTCCAAGACCGTGGAAGCCTTGCGCAAATTAAATTTGCCGGCGGGGGTCGATGTTGAGATTAAACAATAATAATGCGTAGGGGTGGGTTCTAAAGGCACCCGTACAGATTGATATTTGAGGAAGGACATATAAATGATTCGCGGTATCATGGGTAAAAAAATAGGCATGACCCAGATTTTTGACAACGAGGGCAATATCACGCCTGTGACAGTTGTTGAAGCGGGGCCGTGCACGGTTTTGGGTTTAAAAGATAAACCGTTGAAGGTTGTTTTAGGTTATGAGCCCGTCAAAGAAACCCGTTTGCAAAAGCCTGTTTTGGGTTTTTTCAAGAAAATGGGACAGGCGCCTTTGAAACATATTAAGGAGTTTGAGTCTGCGGATAATAAAGATTATAAAGTCGGAGACCAGCTCAAAGCGGATCTCTTTAAAGCAGGGGATTTCGTGGATGTAACGGGTACCTCCATCGGCAAAGGATTTCAAGGCGGCATGGTGCGCTGGAATTGGAATGGCGGTCCTGCGGCCCACGGGTCCATGCATCACCGTCGAGTGGGTTCTATCGGTTCAAGCTCGGACCCTTCCCGCGTGTACAAGGGCCAGCATATGCCGGGACACATGGGGATGGAGACCGTGACCGTGCAGAGTCTGCGCGTCATGCGGGTTGATGCTGATCAAAATTTGATCCTTGTCAAAGGGGCTGTTCCGGGCCACAAGAATGGGGTCGTGGTCATTAATAAATCGAAGAAGAAAGCCTTCCGCTCATTGGAAGAAAAGAAAGAACAGGCAACATCGGTTAAGAAAAATCCAATGAAACAGAGCAAGGCGGCTACAGCTGCCGTTAAAACGGCCAAGAAGTGATTGAGGCTCGCTCAGATGACAAAAGGTGTGATATGCCAGAATTAAATGTGGTGGATATTAAGGGTGAGAAAGCGGCGAGTATTGAGTTGCCCAAAGAGAAGTTCGGCGTGCATGTGCAGGACGCGGTGATTCATCAGGCCGTGGTCATGTACAATGCCAATCATCGTCAGGGCACGGCGTCTACAAAGACCCGTTCTGAAGTTTCCGGTGGCGGTAAAAAACCATGGGCCCAAAAAGGCACCGGCCGCTCCCGTCAGGGGTCGACCCGTTCTCCGTTGTGGAAAAAAGGCGGTATCGCCTTCGGTCCTAAACCCCGCGATTTTGGATACAGCGTTCCTAAAAAAGTGCGCCTGGCGGCTCTGCGCGAGAGTCTGAATGCTAAATTTCTAGGCAATAGCCTTGTGTGTGTGGATCAATTGGAAGTCACCTCCGGCAAGACCAGTGAGTTTGCGGCTATTCTTAAAAATTTAAAGGTCGAAGGACGCACCTTGGCGGTACTCGATGGGACCAATGAAAAGACTTTATTGGCATCCCGCAATATTGCGCGTTTAACCTTGGCTCGTGCCGTTGGATGTGAATGCCGCGGATATTATGAATAATAAAAATGTGCTGGTTACGAAAGAAGCTTTAGAAACTTTATTAAAGAGAATCCAATAATGATCACTTGTTACGATATTGTCAAAGCATTGGTGCGGACGGAAAAAAGCAGTACTTTGGAAAAAGAACGCAAATATCTTTTTCGTGTCGCAACCCCGGCCAGCAAGATCGACGTCAAACGCGCGGTGGAAGAGATTTACAAGGTCAAGGTAGATGCGGTCAACACGACCCATGTGCCGGGTAAACTCAAGCGCGTACGGAACCGTGCCGGTTACACGACGGGTTGGAAAAAAGCTATTGTCTCTCTTAAAGAGGGGCAGAAAATAGAGGGCGTATAAAATGGGTCTCAAACGTTTTAAGCCATTCACGAATGGTGTTCGTCACGCGGTGTTGCCGGATTTCAGTGAACTGACCAAGGGGAAACCTGAAAAGTCGTTACTGGAACCTATCAAGGGTACGGGTGGACGTAATTCGTATGGCCGTATCACCTCGCGTCACCGCGGCTCTGGGCACAAGCGTATGTATCGCATCATTGATTTTAAGCGGACCCGTATGGATGATCCGGCCGAAGTGCTGGGCATTGAATATGACCCTAACCGCACGTGTCGTATTGCGCTTATCCAGTACAAAACTGACAAAAGCAAATCTTATATTTTGGCCCCTGTTGATTTACGCGTCGGCCATGTGATTGTCAGTACTAATAATGCCGATGTGGATATGTTGGCCGGCAATTGTCTGCCGCTGTCTAAAATTCCTTTGGGCACGGGCATTCATAATATTGAATTAAAACCCGGCAATGGCGGTCAACTCGCCAGCAGTGCCGGTACATCCGCGCAATTGATTGCTAAAGAGGGAAGTGTGGCTCATCTGCGTCTACCCTCGAGTGAAGTGCGTAAGGTGTCCATTGATTGCCGTGCCACCATCGGTCAGTTAAGCAATGTGGAAAATGAAACTGTTTTGATTGGTAAAGCCGGGCGCAGCCGTTGGTTGGGCCGCCGTCCGCAGTCACGCGGTGTGGTCATGAATCCGGTAGACCATCCGCATGGCGGTGGTGAAGGTAAAGCGCCTCAAGGGAATCCTCATCCGGTGACCCCGTGGGGTAAACCGACTAAAGGTTATAAGACGCGTAGTCGTCGTAAATATTCTAACCAAATGATTGTCAGAAGAAGGACAAAGTAAAATGGGCCGTTCTGTTAAAAAAGGCGCGTATGTCGAAGAATCTTTGACCCGCAGGTTTGATAAGGTTGTTCAAAGCGGTCAGCGCCAGCCGATCAAAACCTGGTCGCGCCGTTCGACGATTATTCCTAATTTTGTAGGGTATACGTTTGCGGTCCATGATGGTCGTAAACATATACCGGTGTTTGTGACCGAAAATATGGTGGGTATGAAATTAGGGGATTTTGTCGCGACCCGTACTTTTAAAGCGCATGGCGGTGTTAAGGCCAAGAAAGCGATGCAGAAGAAATGATAGCTATTGCTAGGGGAAAGTATTTAAGAGTATCTTCCATGAAAATGCGCCAGGTGATTGACGCCATCCGCGGCAAGGATGTTCTGACGTCAACGGCTCTGTTGGCCCAGATCAATAAGGGGGCCAGCGCTTTGGTCAAAAAAGTACTGGATTCCGCGGTCAACAATGCCAAGCAAAAAGGTTTAAGCGAAGAGCAGTTATATATTAAAGCGATTAGCGCCAACCATGGCGGTGCCTGGAAACGTTTTCGTGCGGCCTCATTTGGCAGGGCCACCCCGATTTTACGTCGGACAACGCATTTAACCGTGGAATTAGATATTAAAACAAAATAGCCCCGCCTGGCCAGATGGCCAAGCGGCGGGGTCCTAAAGGAGAGATACCACTGTGGGTCAAAAAGTTCATCCGTTAGCGTTAAGACTCGGATACACCAAAAATTGGCGCAGCCTTTGGTTTGCCCAACGCCGTGAATATGCTGATAATATTCAGCAGGACTTTAAGATCCGCAAATATATCCGTGAAAAATTTGAGCAGGCCGCTGTTTCCATGATTGTTATCGAGCGTTTAGCCGAGCAGGTTAAAGTGCGTATTCATACCGCGCGTCCCGGGGTTATCATCGGCCGTCGTGGGGCTGACATCGACCGTTTGCGCGCCGAGCTTAAAGATATTACCAAGAAAGACATGGATAAAATTGTTATTGATATTCAGGAAATCAAAAATCCTAATGTGGACGCGCAATTGGTGGCCCAGGCCGTGGCTTTTCAGCTGGAGAAACGGGTGGCCTTTCGTCGTGCCATGAAACGTGCGATTGAACAGTCCCGCGCTGCCGGTGCTAAAGGTATCAAGATCCGTTGTGCCGGCCGTTTGGGGGGCGCTGAAATGGCCCGTACCGAGAAATATCACGAGGGCAAGGTCCCTCTGCATACTTTTCGTGCGGACATTGATTATGGTTTTGCAGAAGCCAAGACGACCTACGGTCTTTTGGGGGTCAAGGTCTGGATTTATAAGGGGGATGTGATTAAGGATCAGGAAGAAATTCAAGCTAGCGCAGTGGCAGCGGCAGCGGCCCCTGTGAGTTTACCTGTCGAACCGATAGTCCCGCCGGCCGTGCCTGTAGTCGCGGCAGAATAACGTGAGAGGATTTTTCATTTATGTTGTTGATGCCTAAAAGAGTTAAATACCGTAAAAGCCAAAAGGGTAAATCCCGAGGTGTTGCAACCACCGGCGCCCAGATGCATTTTGGCGAATATGGTTTGAAAGCCATTGAAAACGGGTTTATTCCCGCCCGACAACTGGAAGCTTCCCGTGTGGTGGTGGCCCGCAAATTGCGCGGTTCCGGGAAATTATGGATTAATGCGTTCCCGCATAAATCGATCACCAAAAAGCCGGCGGAAACCCGTATGGGTAAGGGTAAGGGTGATTTGGATCATTGGGTGGCCGTGGTCAAGCGCGGTAAAGTCGTTTTTGAATTAGGCGGCGTGCCGGAAGATTTTGCGAAACAGGTTTTGCGTTTAGTCGCCTTTAAGCTGTCGGTAAGGACCAAATTCATTATTCGCTCCGCCGGTCAATAGAAGGGTATATATGAAGATCAAAGATTTGGAAAATTTAACTGAAGATGATTTGATCGTAAAGGAAAAACAGTTAAAGAAAGACATTTTTGATATGGAATCCCACCGCCAGATGGGACGTGTGGAGAAACCGGCTAGTTTCCGTAATTTAAGGAGAGATATTGCCCGTATTTTAACAGTTTTAAAAGAAAGACAAATTCATGGAAAACAGAGTTAACCGTCGCAGATTTTTGACGGCTGTAGTCGTCAGCGATAAAATGGACAAGACCCGCGTGGTGCAAGTTGGCAAAGTCCATAAGCACGCCAAGTATGAAAAACAGGTGCGTAATCTTGTCAAATATAAAGCCCATGACGAGAAGAATATCGCCAAAACCGGGGATGTCGTTCTTATTATGGAAACACGGCCCTTGTCGAAAGATAAGCGCTGGATTATCAGCGAGGTTGTGGGGTCTAAGGTTTGAGGAACGTCTATGATTCAATTAAAGACAATTTTAGATGTAGCAGATAACACCGGTGCCCGTAAAGCCTCTTTGATCGGCGTCTTGAAAGCCAAGGGCAAGATGTGGGCCCAGGTGGGCGATATTGTTCGTGTCAATGTCAAAGAAAGCACGCCGGATGCTGTGGTTAAAAAAGGCAGTATGGCCAAAGGTATTATTGTGCGGACCAAGAAATCCATTCGCCGTACGGACGGTACGTATGTGCGTTTTGACAGCAATGCGGTCGTCATTATTGATGACGCGGGCAACCCCAGAGGTACGCGTGTTTTCGGGCCCGTGGCGCGCGAGTTGCGCAATATGGAATATATGAAAATAATTTCTTTAGCGCCAGAGGTGGTTTAATATGTTGCGTATCCGTCGAGATGATACAGTGATGGTCATGGCCGGCAAGGACAAGGGCAAGACCGGTAAAGTCATACGGGTTTACCCTAAAAAAAGTACGGCGGTCATTGCTAATATCAATGTGGTCAAAAAATCTGTGAAGAAATCTGATACCTATCCGCAGGGGGGGTATGTTGAGTTGGAAAAACCGGTGGCGTTGGCAAATCTTATGTTGGTGGACAAAAAGTCCAATAGCCCTACCCGTTTTTCAGTCAAAGTTTTAAAAGACGGTTCCAAAGAGCGCATAGCATTGCTCACCAGTGAAGTCGTCTAAAGAAAGAGGGAAGAACAAGTGGCTGCCCGTTTATTAGAAAAATATCGCAAAGAGGTGATCCCTCAAATGCAGGAAAAATTTAAGATCAAGAATCCCATGGCGGTGCCGCATTTGTCCAAAATTGTTGTTAACATGGGGGTCGGTGAGGCCATCGGAGATGTGAAACTTTTAGACCGCGCCGCTGAGAATTTGGCGACGATAACGGGTCAGAAGCCGATGGTCCGTCGGGCTAAGAAGGCCATTTCCAATTTTAAGTTACGGGAGAACCTGCCCATCGGCTGCAAAGTGACGTTACGGCGTGCGCGGATGTATGAATTCTTAGACCGTTTGGTGAACGCATCCTTACCGCGTATTCGGGATTTTAACGGGACCTCCCGCAAGGCTTTTGACCGCGACGGTAATTATACGCTGGGCATTTCCGACCAGGGCATTTTCCCTGAGATCGACGCGAGTGCCAGGGACCATCGCATTCAGGGCATGGACATCTCTTTTGTTTTTGAAGGCGGCAATAAAGACCAGAATTTTGAAGTCTTGCGCCTTTTAGGGATGCCTTTTAGCAAACAGTAATTTTTTGCCCCGCTTAGGGTTTAGACCAAAGCAGCGGGGCTCAGTTGGGAAAGGGAGTTATGGCCAGAAAGTCTTTAATTAATAAATCTTTAGCAGCCCCTAAATTTTCTGTGCGTCAACATAACCGTTGCGGGTTGTGCGGTCGTCCACGCGGGTATTTGCGGCGTTTTGGCATATGCCGTATCTGTTTTAGGGAACTGTCATGGAAGGGTGAGATCCCAGGAATTAAAAAAGCCAGTTGGTAGTTTATCAGGTGTCATTCCCGGAAGGGTAACAAAGAGGAAATTAAATGTCTGTTTCTGATCCGGTCGCTGATACACTAACTATTTTACGTAACGCCATAGCCGCGCACAAAGAGACTGTTGAATTTCCGGCTTCTAAATTACTCGAGCGCATGATGACTATTTTTAAGAATGACGGTTACATTGAGGATTGCCGTTTATTGAAAGACAACAAGCAGGGCCTCCTCAAAGTCTATTTAAAATATGAAAACAATAAGCCGTTGATCCTGGGGATCAAACGTATCTCGCGTCCGGGCTTGCGTGTGTACACGCATAATAACCGTATCCCCAAAGTTCTTAATGGTCTGGGCACGGCGGTCATTTCCAGCTCCAAGGGGTTGATTTCAGACCGCGAAGCGCGTAAATTAAAAATCGGCGGGGAAGTACTCTGCTATATTTGGTAAGGATGTTCTATGTCCAGGCTTGCAAAAACACCGGTTGATTTACCCAAGAATGTGAAGATTTCTTTTGATAAGATCCATGTGAACGTGGAAGGCCCCAAGGGCAAATTGTCCATGGCGATCCCGTCGGACGTGGTTTTGGAACAAAAAGACAATAAGCTGTTTGTCCATCGTCAAGCCGACAGTAAGCAGGCCCGTTCCAATCATGGGACAACCAAGCGATTGATTGAAAATATGTGCGCCGGTGTGAGCCAGGGGCATAAAAGAGATTTGGAAATCCAGGGCGTTGGTTTTCGTGCCGCGATACAGGGAAGTAAGCTCGTTTTAAGCGTCGGATTTTCTCATCCGGTGGAGTATGAATTTCCCAAAGACGTGAAAGTGACGTCGGCCAAGCCGACGGAGATTTCCGTGGAAGGGGTTGATAAATCTTTGGTGGGGCTGGTGGCAGCCAAAATCCGCGGCTTTAAACCGCCGGAACCCTATAAGGGCAAAGGCATTCGTTATGCCGGTGAAATAGTTAGACGCAAACAGGGTAAACAGGTGACAAAATAATATGTTAAACATTAAAGAACAACAAAGACTCCATCGCCATCAACGCATCCGTGACGTTTTAAGCGGAACACCCCAGCGTCCTCGTCTGTGTTTGCATAGATCTTTGAATAATCTGCAGGCCCAAATTATCGATGATGCGGCGGGTAAAATATTGATGGGCAAATCGACCCTGGCTAAAGATGTAAAAAAGAAAATTAAATCCGGCGGGAATGTCAGTGCCGCGAGCATTTTAGGAGAGATCTTGGCCGCGGAGGCCATTAAAAAAGGCATTAAAAAGGTCGCTTTTGACCGTGGCGGGTATTTATATCACGGGCGTGTTAAAGCGTTTGCCGAAGCCGCCCGGCGTGGCGGATTGGAGTTTTAATCATCTATGAAAGACATTAAAAAAATTGACGAAAAAGAATTAGCTGTTAAAACCCCGGCTCAAGCCGAGCAAATTTTGGCCCAAGAAACTGAAGCAGCGGCTCTGCCTGAAGAGGTTGCTGTTCAGACACCTGAGGCCGCGCCACAACCGGCCCCCGGAGCTCCTTTTAATAGAGGTGGTCGCAAACGCGGGGGTGAACGTCGTGCTTTTACAAAGAAGCCGTCTTTGACAGACAGTGGTTTAATAGAAAAAGTTGTTTCTATCAACCGGGTGTCTAAAACGACCAAGGGCGGTACGCGTCTGGCATTTTCAGCGCTGGTGGTTGTGGGTGACGGCAAAGGCAAGGCGGGTTATGGTTTGGGCAAAGCCGGGGAGGTGGCCACGGCTATCAAAAAAGGTCTGGCGGCGGCCCGTAAACAAATGATCGTCATTGCTCGTCGGGGTACGACGATTACTCATGAAATTATCGGTCAATGCGGCTCTGCCATTGTATTGCTTAAACCCGCTTCTGAAGGGACCGGGGTCATTGCGTCGGGTGCCGTGCGCGCTGTTTGTGATGGCGCGGGTATTTCTAATATTTTAACCAAGTGTCATCGTTCTAATAATCCTATCAATGTGGTCAAGGCTACCTTCGACGGTTTGTCCCGCTTGAAGGCTGTACGTCAAGAAACAGGGGATACATCCAATGCAAGTCCATCAGTTACGAAGCCCTGAAGGCTCCCGCAAGGCTAAGAAAATCGTCGGTCGCGGACGAGGCACCGGTCACGGGAAGCGTTCCGGACGCGGTCAAACCGGTCAAAATTGCCGTTCGGGGCGCGGTGTATTGTTAGCTTATGAAGGCGGTCAGATGCCTTTGCTGCGCCGGCTACCCAAGGTCGGTTTTAACAGTAAGTGGCCTGCCAGGTATCAGGTGGTTAATTGTGCAAGCCTTAACTGTTTTGAAGAAGGGACACTCGTCACCCCCGAACTTTTAAAAAGTGCCAATTTGATCAGATCTTTGTTGCAACCGGTAAAAATTTTAAGCGGGGGAGAAGTAGCCAAGAAATTGACGGTGCAGGCGCATCGTTTTTCCAAGGTCGCTTTGGATAAAATCACCAAAGCCGGCGGAAAAACCGAAATTTTGTCTTAACATCTTATGATCTCCCAATTTTTAAAAGGGTTTTCAAACTGTTTTAAAGTCCCTGAGTTACGCCAAAAAATCCTTTTTACGTTAGGGATCCTTGCGGTTTATCGTTTAGGCTGTTATATCCCGACCCCCGGCATTAATGGGGCGGCTTTAAACGAGTTCTTTCAAAAAATGAGCAGCGCCAACGGCGGCGGCAACGTGTTTGGCATCATGGACATGTTCTCAGGGGGCGCTCTGGGGAAAATGACGGTGCTCTCTCTGGGGGTCATGCCGTATATTTCCAGTTCCATTATCATGCAGCTGTTGACGGCGGTCATCCCTTCACTGGAGAAGATTTCCAAAGAAGGCCAGGCCGGTTACAAGAAAATCAACCAGTATACCCGCTACGGTACGGTGGGACTGGCGATAGTACAGTCGTTTTTTATCGCTCTTTGGCTTGAAAGTCCGACTAGTTTTGGTGGCCTGTCAATCGTGGCCAATCCGGGCTGGGGGTTCCGTTTTACGACGGTGATGACCTTAACGGCGGGTACTGTTTTTTTGATGTGGTTAGGCGAACGCATTCAGGAGCGCGGGGTAGGCAATGGGATGTCACTGATTATCACGGTCGGTATTTTATCAAGGGCTCCGGCGGCCTATCATCAGCTGAGTTTATTATTGGATCCTAAAAGCGGTGCAGGTCAATTACAACCGATTGCGATCGTCCTGATGGTGTTCTTTTTAATTTCGGTCATTATATCGACGACCTTGATTTCTCAGGGGCAGCGCCGCATTCCGGTACAGTATGCACGCCGGGCCGGGACCACCTCCACAGCCGTGGGCCAAGGGACCTTTATTCCCTTGAAAGTCGATACAGCGGGTATTATTGCCATCATTTTTGCGCAGTCCATTATTTTGTTCCCCGCCACGATTGCATCTTTCCTGCCGCATAGCGGGTTACAGCACATTGCTTCCTGGATCCAGCGCGGGCAGATAACGTATTACGTGATTTACGCGACCTTGATTATATTTTTCTGTTATTTTTATACGGCCATTGTTTTTAATCCCGTGGATGTGGCGGAGAATTTAAAGAAGCATGGCGGATTTGTACCGGGCATACGTCCGGGGAAAGAAACCGCGGATTATCTGGATTATGTATTGACCCGTATTACGCTCGTGGGTTCTTTGTTTATATGCGTTATCGCCGTTATGCCGGATTGGATCATGGCTTCCTTTAAAGTCCCCTACACCGTGGCTGCCTTTTTTGGAGGTACCGGCGTTTTGATTACCGTCGGTGTTATGCTGGATACCATGAAACAGGTTGAATCGCATTTGCAGATGCATCATTATGAGGGTTTTATGAAAAGCGGACATTTGCGGGGAAGACGATGAGAATAGTTTTGTTGGGACCTCCGGGCGTTGGCAAAGGGACTTTGGCGGATCATTTGAAAAGAAAATATCATCTGGTGCCTATTGCCACAGGCGATATGTTGCGTGAAGAAACCAAGAAGGGCTCTGCCTTGGGTCGTGAGATTAAAAGCTTGATGGAAAAAGGGGCTTTGGTTTCGGATGAGTTGGTGACTCAGTTAGTCGTTGGCAAAGTCGAACATGGTCTGGATTTGAGTAAAGGTTTTATGTTTGACGGGTTTCCTCGGACGGTCGCTCAAGCGCAGGATTTAGACATGATCTTAGAGCGTGTCAAGGCGCCTTTAGATTGTGTGCTGAGCCTGGAAGCGGATGTGGAAGTTCTTTTAGCACGCCTGACCGGTCGTCGACTATGCCGTAAATGCGGGGCCTTGTTTCATGTGATCTATAAGCCTTCTCAAAAGGCGGACATTTGTGATGTGTGTGGCGGCGAACTGTATCAGCGCGGGGATGACAATGAAAAAACCATCCAGTCGCGCATGCAGGTTTATCAGCAGAGTACACAACCGATTGTTGATTATTACGCTAAACAGCATAAATTAAGAAAAATAAATGCTAATGTGGAAGCGGCCGAGGTCCGTCTGGCTGTGGCCGCCGTGCTTAAATGAATTCCAATCAGGGTATTCGTATCAAAAGCCCTAATGAAGTTGACATTTTAAGAAAAGCTGGTAAAATTCTTAGTTCCATTGTCGTACAGTTGCAAAGCTCTTTAACAAGTGGGATGACGACCAAAGACATTGACAGTCGAGCACAAGAGCTTATTCGAAAGAATAAGGTGCTCGCCGCCTTTAAAGGTTACCATGGTTTCCCCGGATGTGCGTGTATTTCCGTCAATGAAGGGGTGGTGCATGGGATACCGGGCAAGCGTGTCATTCAAGACGGAGACATTGTCAGCATAGACATCGGTATTATTTACGAAGGCTATTATTCTGATATGGCCATAACTGTCCCTATAGGGACGGTTTCCGGTGAAGTCAAACGTCTTTTAGATGTGACTCAAGCCTCTTTATACCGTGGCATAGAGCAAGCCAGGGCAGGCTGTCGGCTCTCCGATATTTCTTTCGCTGTGCAGAGTTTTGTTGAGATGCATGGGTTTTCTGTGGTGAGGGATTTTGTCGGGCATGGGATAGGACGGGCTTTGCATGAAGAGCCGGAGATCCCTAATTACGGGCAGCCTTCACAGGGGCCTGTGTTGAAAGAGGGCATGGTGTTTGCCATTGAGCCTATGGTCAATATGGGCAGCTTTCATACTAAGACGCTGGATGATGGTTGGAGTGTAGTGACGCAAGATGGTAAACCATCGGCGCATTTTGAACATACGATTGTCATTACGTCCGGTGATCCGGAAATACTGACAAAATAAGATATGGCCAAAGAAGATTTAATTGAAGTGGAAGGAACGATCGTGGAAGCATTGCCCAATGCCATGTTTCGGGTGGTTTTGGAGAATAATCATAAAGTATTGGCCCATGTGTCCGGAAAAATAAGGATGAATTTTATCCGTATTTTACCCGGGGATAAAGTTAAACTTGAATTATCGCCTTACGATTTAAGCCGTGGGCGGATCACATTCAGATTGAAGTAATGGTATTGATTCCTCCCCCTTGATGGGGGAGGTTAGGTGGGGGTGTAAAAAACAATGAAGGTCAAATCATCAGTTAAAAGAATTTGCGGAAGTTGCAAAATTGTCCGACGCAACAGGGTGGTACGGGTCATTTGTAGCAATCCGAAACATAAACAAAGACAAGGATAAGTCAGATGCCCAGAATTTTAGGTATTGATCTTCCGAAAGAAAAAAGGATTGAGGCCGCGCTTCCTTATATTTACGGCATCGGCCCTACGCGCACCAGGCAGATTTTGGCGCAAGCGCAGATTAGCCCGGACAAGCGCGCCAAAGATTTGACGGAAGAGGAAATTTCCCGTATTACGGGTTTGGTGCAGAAAAATTATGTCACTGAAGGCGACCTACGCCGCGAGATCAACGAAAATGTGCGCCGTCATATGGAGATGGGGACTTACCGCGGCATTCGCCATCGCAAGGGTTTGCCTGTCAGAGGCCAGAGGACCAAAACCAATGCCCGCACCCGTAAAGGCAAAAAGCCTGTCGTGGGACATATCATTAAGAAGGAAGCGGCTCCAGTTAAAAAAGCTCCATAAAGAAGGGGTATTAGGATAAAAAATTATGGCCACAAAACCGGAAGCAAAGCCAGATCAAGCCCAAGCTCAAGCTGCCAAGAAGAATGTTAAAGCAAAAAAGAAATCCCTCAAAGGCGTTACCTCCGGGATAGCGACGATTCAGGCGTCTTTTAACAATACTATTGTCACCATTACCGATAAACAGGGCAATACCATTAGTTGGGGCTCTCCGGGGTTGGTGGGATTTCACGGTTCCAAGAAATCCACACCGTTTGCCGCTCAGATAGCAGCGACCGATGCGGCCCGTCGTGCCAAAGAAGTAGGGCTTATGAGCGTTGATGTTTTAGTCAAAGGGCCCGGTTCAGGCCGTGAATCAGCCATCCGTGCTTTGGTGGCGGCGGGTCTTCACGTGACGTCGATTAAAGATGTGACACCAATTCCGCATAACGGTTGCCGTTCGCGCAAGAAGCGTAGAGTATAATACACCTGTCATTCCCGCGGAAGCGGGAATCCAGAAAAAGGGGTCGAAAGGATATTAAGAAATATGGGGCGTGATTTAGGACCAGATTGTCGTCTTTGTCGCCGTGAAGGCGAGAAGCTTTTTTTGAAAGGTACGCGGTGTTATACGCATAGATGCGCGGTATCCCGTCGTGAATACGCCCCGGGCCAGCATGGTTTGAAAAAAGGGAAACTGTCCAACTTTGGTGTTCAATTGCGTGAGAAACAAAAGATCAAGCGCATTTACGGCATTTTAGAAAGGCAATTCCGTAATTACTTCTTGAAAGCGGTGAGCACCAAGGGTGTCACCGGCCATATTCTTTTACAATTTTTGGAACGCCGTTTGGACAGTGTGCTTTTTAACAGCGGGTTTGCCAAATCCCGTACCGATGGCCGTCAGATCGTTTCTCACAATCATGTATCGGTCAATGGCCGCCGGGTTAATATTGCCTCATTTTTGGTCAAACCCAACGATGTTATTGAAATAAAAACAGATAACAAGGCGCTGGCCAGTATAAAATCGAACGTTGAGATAACTAAAGAACGCAAAATTCCGGGATGGCTTCAAGTCGACGCCGCGAATTTAAAAGTTCAAGTCGTGCGCGTGCCGGTGCGTGAAGATGTGACCTATACGGTCAATGAACAGCTCGTTGTCGAGTTGTATTCCAGATAAACTATGTATGACCCTTGGGGGCCGCCCCAAGCGGGGACATAAAACTTAAAGGAGATTATCATGGGTGTCAAATGGCGCGATTTTCAAATGCCAAAACGTTTAGATTGTGAAGAATCCAGCTATACAAACACCTACGGTAAATTCGTGGCTGAGCCTTTTGAGCGCGGGTATGGTGTGACTTTAGGTAATTCTTTACGCCGCATCCTTTTGTCATCCATCGAAGGCAGCGCGGTTTCTTCCATTCGTATTGAAGGGGTGTCGCATGAATTTTCCACACTGAGCGGCGTTTTAGAGTCGGTGACGGAGATCATCCTTAATATCAAAGGCTTGGTGGTGCGTTCCCATTCCAAGACCCCCAAGACCGTGTATATCAAGGCCAATGAAAAAGGCGAGATCAAAGCGAAAGATATTATTTCGGATGAGATTGTTGAGATCCTCAATCCCAACCATCATTTGCTGACCTTGACGCAGGACATTCCTTTTAATATGGAATTAGAAATTTCCCGCGGCCGCGGTTATGTGCCGGCGGAGCAGAATAAAAAAGAAGGGGCGCCGGTCGGGACGGTCGTGGTGGATTCTATTTTTACGCCGATTATAAAAGTCAATTTTAACGTCGAGAATACCCGGGTCGGCCAGCGCACGGATTATGACCGGTTGGTCGTGGAAATCTTTACCAACGGGGCCGTTAATCCCAAAGAAGCCTTATTATACGGGGCCAATATTTTACAACGGCATCTGGATGTATTTGTGGCGTACGGCCAATTGCCGGAAGAAGAAGAACAGGAAGAAGAGGTCTCCGCTGAGGAAGAAGCGTTGTACACCAAACTGCGGCTACCGATTTCCGAACTGGAATTATCGGTGCGTTCGTCTAATTGCCTCAAAGATGCCAATATCAAAACGATCGGCGATTTGGTGCGCCGTCAAGAAGCTGAATTGCTGGAGTTTCGCAATTTCGGGAAAAAATCTTTAACAGAAATCCAAGACATCCTCAAAGCCATGGGCTTGAATCTGGGGATGAAAGTAGATACAAAAAAATTAAGGGCTAAATAATATGAGACACGGGAAGGCCGGCAACCGTTTAAGCCGTAATCAAAGTTTAAGGAAAGCGACTTTACGCGATTTGGCTCGCGCGACACTTGTGCAAGAACGTATTTGCACGACCCGTGCCAAAGCCCAAGAAGCCAGGAAGCTGATTGATAAATTAATCACGCTTGGCAAAAAAGATACGCTGGCTGCGCGCCGTCGAGCTTTTGCGATCCTGTGTGATCATCATCTGGTGACGCAACTCTTTACACAAACAGCTCCCCGTTTTAAGGCCCGCGCGGGCGGCTATACCCGCATTATTGCTTATACGAAACGTATAGGTGACAATGCCTCTTTGGCGTTTTTGGAATTGACTGAAAAAAGCCGGACGATCATATCGGGCCAAAAGCGCCTCAAAGCCGAAAAGGGAGTAGCGGATACCTCTAAGGTGTCAGAGGCCCAGGTCAAGCCTGTCAAGGACGCAGAGTCTCAGGTCAAGCCTGTTGCCCCTGCAGCAGGCCCAGCCGCAACGCCTGCTCATTCCAAGGCTGATGTCAAATCAACACCCAAAGCCTCAACCAAGTTCACCGGTATCAAAAAGTTGTTTCAGCGCAAAACCGGCTCGGAATAGTAGTTTTATAGCGATGTCATTGAGAGGATTTTTTCTAGTGTCATTGCGAGCGAAGCGAAGCAATCTCAAAAAAGCTTTCCAAATTCTTGGAGGGCTTTTTTATTGTGCGTGCTTGATTCCCTCCCCCTCGTGGGGAGGGTTAGGGAGGGGGCTATGCAGCATCAAATAGTCTTATTCTTATTAGGCATGCTGCTCTTAAGCATTCCTTTAGTTTATGCCCAAACAGCCGTGGACTATGTGCAAAAGGGCAATACCTACTATGAGCAGGGTAAGTATGATCAGGCGATTGCTGATTATACCGAGGCCATTGATATCAATCCCCATTTTGCAAAGGCCTATGACAATCGCGGGGCAGCCTATGCGCAGAAAGGCAATTTGTCCGGCGCTATTTCTGATTTTACCATGGCTATTGCCAATAACCCCAATGATGCAGAGGCGTATAATAACCGCGGGCGTGCGTATGCCAAGCTTGGCAACTATGTCCAAGCTGTCTCTGATTATTCCAAGGCCATTAAAATTAATCCCAACTATGGCAAGGCCTATAATAACCGTGCGCGTGTCTTTTATGACATCAAGAAATACACCAGAGCTTGGGCCGATGTGCAAAAGGCTGAAGAATTAGGGATCACGGTTAATCCTGATTTCATCGAAGAGTTAAAAAAGTATCCGGCTTTGTCCATCCATCACTAAAGCGGTTTCATGGGCAATAGGGTTGTTGGTTGACTTCCCCTTCTAATTTCTATATAATATCATTTCCTAAAGAAGTATTAATTTTATATTATTATGAAGCCTTTATAAGAGGGTGGTAAATGATGGAAGTCGATGAAAATAAAAGTGTTAGGATAAAAAAGCTGGATGCCCTGAAAGCTAAAGGTATTGATGCTTATGCCCAGCGTTTTATACGCTCGCATTCAATTGCAGAGATTTTAAAAGATTTTAAAGAAGGCGTGCACGTGGTGACCGCCGGGCGCATTATGGCCAACCGGGACCAAGGCAAAGTCCATTTTATGGACCTGATGGACCAGACCGGTCGTATGCAGATTTTTATTAAAGCGGACAATGTTGGGCCTGAAGCTTATGAGATGCTGAAGTGTTTAGATCTCGGCGATATTATTGGGGTTGAAGGGGAAACGTTCAAGACCAGGACCGGTCAGGATAGCATCCGTGTTGCCAAATATCATGTGCTGGCGAAATCCCTGCAGACCTTACCGGAAAAATGGCATGGTTTAAAAGATGTGGATATCCGCTATCGTCAGCGATATGTGGATTTGATCGCTAATCCCGAAGTACGGGACGTGTTTATCAAGCGCAGCCATATTATTTCCTATGTGCGTTCATTTCTCGACGGGAAAGGGTTCCTGGAAGTGGAAACACCCATGTTACAGCCGCTGGCCGGTGGGGCGCGCGGCAAGCCTTTTAAATCCAGACATAATGCGTTGGATATGGATGTGTATCTGCGTATTGCGCCTGAGCTTTATTTGAAGCGCTTACTTGTAGGCGGACTTGAACGGGTCTACGAGATTAATCGCAATTTTCGCAATGAAGGGATTTCGACGAGGCATAATCCGGAATTTACCATGCTCGAGGTCTATCAGTCTTACGGTAATTTCGAGGACATGATGCAGATGACCGAAGAGCTGATCAGTTCTTTGGTCTATAAAATGTACGGGACTTATAAAATTAATTATCAGGGGCAGGAGATTGACTTTACGACCCCCTGGGAGCGCCGCTCTTTTGCCCGTGTGGTCAAAGAGCATTTTGATATCAATCCGGAGGATACGGCGGAAGGGATGCTCGCCAAAGTTAAAGCCAAACGGTCAGGCACCATCAAGATCGACCGTCTGACGCGTTCAGCCATTATGAAAATTGTTGAAGAAGTCCTCGATGAGAAAAGAACGGCCAATCCGGTGTTTATGCTGGATTATTTTACCTTTCTCTCACCGCTGGCCAAGGCCAAGATAGACAACCCGGCCGTGGCCCAGCGCTTTGAATTTTTTATCGCGGGTATGGAAGTAGGCAATGCTTATTCTGAGCTTAATGACCCTCAGGAGCAACATCGCCGTCTGTTGGCGGACCTGGAAGATGATACGGAAACCGGCAACCGCACGATCGATGAGGATTTTGTCAGGGCCTTGGAATACGGGATGCCGCCGGCCGGGGGGCTTGGTATCGGCATTGACCGTCTGGTCATGCTATTGACTGATTCAGCGTCGATTAGGGATGTGATCTTGTTTCCGCTGTTAAAGCCGGAGCAATAAAACTTATGAATTTCGAAAAAGGCCCTATTACTTCGAAGGCGTAAGGTGTATATGAATTTCGAATGGTGGTTAACGCTAAGATATCTCACCGCAAAGAAAGACAAGTTTCTTGCGGTCATTAATTTTGTGGCCGTTGCGGGCATTGCCATCGGCGTGATGGCCTTGATCATTGTTATCGGGGTCATGACCGGGTTTGATCACGACCTGCGGGAAAAAATTGTGGGAGCTAATGCCCATGTTTTTGTCGAGAAAGAAATCGGTTTAAGAAATTATCAACAATTAAACCAACGTCTGAAAATTTTGCCGGGCGTTCTAGCCTCGACCCCGTATATTCACGGCAATGTTTTTTTAGAGGCCGGAACAAGGGCCGCCAGTTTGATTTTGCGTGGGGTTGAGCCCCAGAGCGAGGGCTCTGTGACACGTATCAATAGTTATCTGCGTCATGGTAAAGTCGCCGATTTAAAAGAAGACGGGGTCATTATCGGCAGCCAGATGGCTTCATTTTACGGGTATCGCTTGGGAGACCCTTTGACGATCATAGCCCCGGCCTCGGGGGTCGCGGGTGGTGGCTGGCGCTACCAGTTTAAAGTGGCCGGTATTTTTACTTCAGGCATGTATGATTATGATATGAATTTGATTTTGGTAGATTTGCGCCGGGCCCAGGAAATTTTTAACATAGGTCCCAACACTGTCACGGGCATCGGGCTTAAGTTAAAAAATCCCGATGAGGCTCCCAAAGTCAAAAAGGCCATTTATGATACGATAGGTTTTAGCTTTTTGGTGCGCACATGGATGGAAACAAATGCTAATTTCTTTGCGGCATTGGCTTTAGAAAAATTTGCCATGTTTATTATTCTGACCTTGATCGTGCTGGTGGCTTCTTTTAATATCATCAGCACCCTGATTGTGACGGTGACCAGTAAAGTCAAGGATATCGGCATCCTCAAATCCATCGGCGCTTCCCGCGCCAGTATTCATCGTATTTTTACCTGGCAGGGCTTGAGCTTGGGGGCGATGGGAACATTTTGGGGGTTTATCGGTGGTGTTGGGGTAACCGTTTTATTGAAAAAATACCAATTTATTAAATTGCCCCAGGACATTTATTATATCGACCATTTGCCGGTTTTAATACAGGCCTCGGATATTGGGTTGATCATAGGGGCGGCCATGTTGATTACGTATGCGGCCACGATTTACCCCGCACTTAAGGCGGCGAACCTTGAGCCTGTGGAAGCTTTGAGGTACGAATAATGTTAATTGAGGCCGTCAATATTCATAAAATGTATCCGGGCCCTTTGCATGTGTTAAAGGGGGTCAATCTGGGTATTCAAGCCGGTGAGGTCGTGGCTATCTCAGGCCCGTCAGGTGCCGGGAAATCGACTTTATTGCACATCTTAGGCGGCTTGGATGGGCCCAATGAAGGCCGGGTGATTTTTGAGGGGCAGAATTTATACGCCTTAAGTGACCTGAGGCGTGCCCAGGCGCGTTGCAGCGATATGGGGTTTGTGTTTCAATCCTATCATTTGTTACCGGAGTTAACGGCGCTGGAGAATGTGATTTTGCCGGCCATGATTAAAGAAAATTCAGGAAAGACAAGCGCAATTGAGCTTGCGGGGTTAAAATTATTGGAACAGTTGGGGCTTAAGGCACGCGCTCTTCATAGGCCGAATCAGCTTTCCGGCGGGGAAGAGCAGCGGGTGGCTATTGCACGCGCTTTGATGAATGGGCCGAAGGTGGTTTTTTGCGATGAGCCCACCGGTAATTTGGATTCACAAAGCGGTCAGGTGGTGATGGATACGCTCTTGAGGTTAAATCAGACCCACGGGGTGACGGTCGTGATCGTGACGCATGACGAGAAAATCGCCGGCCGCGCCCAGCGAGTGATCGCCATGAAAGACGGCCTGTTGGAAGGGGCATTTGCGCATGGACAGAGATGAGGCCATTAAGTGTAAATATTGCGGCGCAGAAATTAAGACTCCCGCAGATGTTGCTTTAAAAGAAAAAGCAGTCCCTGATGAGTGTAAGGAAAAGAATTGGGCGGTTCTTTCTCATTTGGGCGGGTTGATCCCGGTAGCGTTTTTATCCGTCATTATTCCGTTACTAGTATGGTTATTTAAGGGGAGCGACTCGGCGTTTGTTGAAAAACAATCCAAGGAAGCCTTAAATTTTCAGGTATCATTGATCATATATTTGATGGTGGCTGTTAGCATCGCGTTTACTATTATAGGCATTCCCATAGCGATAGGGACGTTTATCTTTTTTTGGTTAACAAATCTTATTTGTAGCCTGAAAGGCGCGGTAAGGACATCAAGGGGCAGGACATATACGTATCCTTTTAATTTAAGGTTGGTTCATTAATATTGAACGAAAGGGAGTTTATGAAAATTTATTTTAACGGAAAATTGGTGGACAAAGAGAATGCCAAGGTGTCGGTGTTTGACCATGGGTTCCTTTACGGCGACGGGGCTTTCGAAGGTATCCGTTCGTATAACGCCCTTGTCTTTCGTCTCGAGCAGCATATCGACCGCTTGTGGGAAACCCTGCATACATTGATGATCGACCCCCGCATGACTAAGAAAGACATGATGGCAGCGGTTGTCCATACCTTGCGGGTTAATCGGATCAAAGACGGGTATGTCCGTTTGATCGTCAGCCGCGGCGAAGGTGATCTGGGGCTTGATCCCCGTAAATGCCATGGGAAACCCAACGTCATCATCATCGCCGACAAGATCGTTTTATATCCGTCCCAACTTTATCAAAATGGCATGGAGATCATCACGGTGCCGACGGTCAAAAACCATCCTAACGCGCTTAATCCGCAGATGAAGTCGATGAATTACCTTAACAATATTCTGGCTAAGATGGAGGCTTCGCTTTGCGGTTACAATGAGGCGATTATGTTACAGGACAACGGCTATATCGGCGAGTGCACCGGAGATAATGTGTTTATTTATAAAGACGGAGTGCTGGCGACCCCGCATTTGGGCTGTTTGAAGGGCATTACCTGTGAGGTCATTGTACAACTGGCACAAAAGATGAAAATCAAGGTGTTCGAGGGGGATATCACCCGTCATGAATTGTATAATGCCCAAGAATGTTTCCTGACCGGGACCGCGGCGGAATTAATTCCCGTTGTGAAGGTGGACGGACGCGTTATTGGACAGGGCCGCCCGGGGCCTGTGACCAAAAAACTTTTGGAGCGTTTTCATCAGCTGACTAAAAAAGATGGCGTCAAATATGATTTGTGATATATGCGGCAAGAAAAAAGCCACTGTGCATTTGACTGAAATTGTCGATGAGCAGATGTCGGAAATGCATTTATGCGAAGAGTGCGCCCGGCAAAAAAGCTCTCAGATGGAGCAGCAATTTGGCATAGCGGATTTATTGGCAGGCCTGGCGGATACCCCTAAGTCTGCCTCTTTAAAAGATAGCGATAAAAGTCCTTTGCAATGCACCCGTTGTCATTTGCCTTACGAGGATTTTCGCAAATTCGGACGTTTAGGCTGCGGGGAATGTTATACGTCTTTTAAAGATCATTTAAGCGGGCTGTTACGCAAGATTCACGGTTCGAATAAATATTTAGGCAAAACACCTCTTTCGTTTCAGGAGAAGCCTACAGTTGCCTCAACAGAGGCTCCCACGGCGTCGTTGGCTCTTTCTGATGGGCTGGAGGATTTAAAACAACAGTTGCAGTCGGCCATTGCGGCCGAAGATTTTGAACGTGCGGCCATTCTTAGGGATAAGATCAGACAGATGGAACAGAAGTAGAGGGTTATATGCGTATCGAAGAGTTATTAAGTCATACGGGAGAGTGGTTAAGAGGCACGGGGCCCTCTGCCCATATTGTCATGAGTTCGCGCGTGCGTCTGGCGCGTAATCTGGCGGATTGGACTTTCCCCGGTAAATCCACTAAAAAAGATTTAGAGGAGGTGTTGAAGGCCTTTGAAGAGGCGGTTGGTCGTATCAGCGAGTTGAAAGGATCGACGCTGTTTGGGATGACCGGACTTGACCAGGTGGATCGCCAGATGTTGGTGGAAAGGCATTTGATGAGCCATGAGCATGCTTCCAATCCGGAAGGCAAAGGTCTTCTGGTGGCCGCCGAGGAAGTGGTTTCGGTCATGGTCAATGAAGAAGACCATCTGCGTATTCAGGTGATGCGCTCGGGGTTAAATTTAACTGAAGCCTGGGATATTATTAATGCTATTGATGACGCGTTGGCCCGTGAACTGCCCTTTGCCTTTTCGTCCAGCTGGGGTTTTTTGACCGCTTGTCCCACGAATACGGGCACGGCCATGCGCGGTAGCGTGATGATGCATTTGCCGGCATTGGTCATGACCAAGCAGATCAATAAAGTGCTGGCAGCTATTTCCAAATTAAGTTTTGCCAGTCGGGGTTTTTACGGGGAAGGCACCCAGGCGTCGGGCAATTTTTATCAGATCTCCAATCAGGTGTCTTTGGGCCATAGCGAATTGGATATTATTCAAAATATTAACGGGCTTATCCGTCAGGTCATTGAGCAGGAAGAGCAGGCCCGTCAGGCTTTGCTCTTGCAGAATAAACCGATGCTTGAGGACAAAGTTTGCCGTTCCTGGGGGCTTTTGAGGACCGCACATATCATTTCCAGTCAGGAGGCCATTGAGCTTTTTTCGATGGTGCGGCTGGGGTTAGATATGGGTATTCTCAAAGGCGTGGATCATAAGGCGCTCAATGAATTATTTATCATGATTCAACCGGCGCATTTACAAAAAATCGAAGGTAAAAAATTAAACGCGTTTGAACGCGATACCAAAAGGGCGGCTGTGATCCGTCAGAAGTTAGGGGGGAAAGATGTTTAACCGGTTTACTGAACGTGCACGCAAAGTTATTGTCTACGCCAAGGAAGAAGCGCGGCGTTTTAACCATGATTATATTGGCACGGAACATTTGTTGTTGGGGTTAATCCGCGAGGGTGAAGGAGTGGCGGCGGCGGTATTGCAAAAATTAGGGCTGGATTTGGAAACTATAAGGCTGGAGGTTGAAAAATTAGTGCAAGCCGGTCCCGCGACCCAGGTGGTGGGGGATATCCCATTCACCCCGCGTTCCAAAAAAGCGCTGGAGCTCTCCGCCGAAGAAGCCCGGGCCTTGGGGCATAATTATATCGGTACCGAGCATTTACTGCTGGGTTTAGTCAAAGAAGGCGAAGGGATGGCTTACCGCGTGCTTTTGAATTTGGGTTTGGATTTAGGCAAGCTGCGCAATGAAGTCATGGAATTATTGGGATCGGGCATTCCCGGTTACGGTCAACAGCCGGATACAGTCAAAGCGGGTAAAACTCCGGCCATTGATGCGTATGGCCGTAATTTGAATAAATTAGCCAGAGAAGGCAAACTGGATCCGGTGATCGGACGCAAAAATGAAATTGAACGCGTGGTCCAGATCCTCTCGAGGCGCACCAAGAACAATCCGGTGCTTTTGGGGGAAGCGGGGATCGGTAAGACCGCTATCGTCGAGGGGCTGGCCCAGCAGATTATCTGCGGGGACGTGCCTGAACTGTTACGCGATAAGACGATCGTAGTCTTGGATTTGGCCATGATGATTGCAGGCACTAAATACCGTGGACAGTTTGAGGAGCGTATCAAAGCGGTGATGGATGAGCTTAAGCGTTCCGGAAAAATCGTGCTTTTTATCGATGAGATCCACACACTGGTAGGGGCGGGCGCGGCCGAAGGGGCCATTGACGCAGCCAATATATTAAAACCGGCTTTGGCCCGGGGAGAAATCCAGTGCATTGGGGCGACCACCTTGGATGAATACCGCAAAAATATCGAAAAAGACGCGGCGCTGGAGCGGCGTTTTCAGACGATTATTGTGGAGGCTCCGTCGGTGGATGAAACCATCCAAATTCTTAAAGGCTTACGCGATAAATACGAGGCGCACCACAGGGTCAAATATTCCGATGAATCTTTGGACGCCGCAGCCCGTTTGTCCGACCGTTATATTTCTAACCGTTTCCTGCCGGATAAAGCCGTGGACATCCTGGATGAGGCCGGTGCCCGGGCGCGTTTACAGGCCATGGTTGTGCCCGACGCCATCAAAGAGCTTGAGGAAAAAATTGAGCAGTTAAAAAAGGAGAAGGAGTCTTATATCAAGATCCAGGATTTCGAACGCGCGGCCAAGATGCGCGATCAAGAGCGGGAAGTGCGTGATGAGCTTGAGCGCAAGCGTGCGGAATGGATGCAAAAGCGCGATGATGTGGCGTTGGTGATCACGCCTGATGATATAGCCCGTGTGGTCTCTCAGTGGACGAGAATACCGCTCATCCGCCTGGAACAGAAAGAGAGTGACCGGCTGCTCAAGATGGAAGAGCAGATGAAAAAATCTATTATCGGCCAGGACGAGCCGGTCTCGGCCATCGCGCGCGCGGTGCGCCGTTCCCGGGCGGGCATCAAAAATCCGCGCCGTCCTATCGGTTCTTTTATCTTTTTGGGACCGACGGGTGTGGGCAAAAGTCTTCTGGCGCGTATTTTGTCGGAGTTCATGTTTGGTGATAAGGATGCTCTCATACAGATCGACATGTCCGAATATATGGACAAGTTCAATGTGTCGCGCTTAATAGGAGCGCCGCCGGGCTACGTGGGGTATGAAGAAGGCGGACAGTTGACCGAAAAAGTGCGCCGCCGCCCGTACTCCGTGGTGCTTCTGGATGAAATCGAAAAAGCCCATCCGGATGTTTTTAATTTACTTTTGCAGGTGTTCGAAGACGGGCAGTTGACCGATAGTTTCGGCCGCAAGGTGGATTTCCGTAACACCGTCATTATTATGACTTCGAATGTGGGTGCGGAAACCATTCGTAATGCCGGTTCTTTGGGGTTTGTGGCGCAAAAGGAAGATACGTCGTACAATGCCATCAAAGACCGTTTGCTTAATGAAGTCAAAAAGGCATTCAAACCGGAGTTTTTAAACCGTGTCGACGATATTATTGTGTTCAGGCATCTGACCCGTGAAAACCTGACAGAAATTATCAAGCTGGAAGTCGATGAGGTTGTCCAACGGCTTAAAGGCAAGGGCATTGAAATCAGCCTTTCAGCGGAGGCCATGGATTTCCTGATGGAAAAGGGGTTTGACCCGATCTATGGGGCAAGACCCTTAAAGAGAACTATTCAGCGCTACGTGGAAGACATGCTTTCGGAAGAAATTATTTCCGGACGGTTTAAAGAAGGCAGTAAAATCACAGTTGTCCGTCGTGACGACAGTTTGGTGCTTGTCTAAACCATGATCGCTTGGAGTATCAGAATAGGGAATGCGATTAAGGAATGGGTCCGCTATATCGGCCAGTTGACGTTATTGTGGTCACAGACGATGGTGGCGGCCCTGACACCTCCTTTTAAGGGGTACCGCTCTTTGATACAGGCCCAGCGTATCGGGCCGGGTAGTTTTGTGATTTCAGCGCTGGTGGGTTTTTTTGTGGGCATGATCATCGCTTTGCAAATGGCCTATCAAATGGTGCAGCTGTCCGCCGAGCTTTATATCCCCAATGTGATTGCCGTGTCACTGACGCGCGAATTGACCCCCGTTTTGACAGCGTTGATCGTGGCGGGGCGCATTGGGGCAGGGATCGCCGCGGAAATCGGGTCCATGGTCGTCACCGAACAGGTGGACGCGCTCAAGGCCTTTGGCATCAATCCGGTCAAATATTTGGTGGTGCCGCGTTTTGTGGGACTGATTATTATGCTGCCGGTATTGACTATGCTTTCGGATGTGATCGGCATCTGGGGCGGTTATGTCATCTGTGTGTTTAAGCTGCACATCAGTCACGAGATGTTTTGGAAAATGACTTTCCACGCCCTGACGATGAAAGATATTGTGACCGGGCTGGTTAAGACGATTTTTTTCGGCATGATTATCGCGATTGTCGGATGCCATCAGGGCCTGACCGTCAAGGGTGGGGCTGATGGGGTGGGCAAGGCGACGACGACCGCGGTCGTGCGTTCCTTCATTTTGATTGTGCTGACGGATTGTTTGATCACTTTTATTTTTTATTTTTTGCTGAATGTTTAATGATTGAAATACGCAACTTATACAAGCTTTTAGGTCCGCAAATGGTGCTCAATAACTTGAGCCTGACCGTGCGCCAGGGAGAGACCAAGGTCATTATCGGCCGCTCCGGTGTCGGTAAAACTGTTCTTTTAAAGAATATTGTGGGTCTTATGCATCCGGACAGCGGTTCGATTAAAATCAACGGGGTTGAAGTCACCAATCTCAATGAAAAAGAATACAACCGTTTGCGCATGGACATCGGCATGGTGTTTCAGGGGGGCGCGTTGTTTGATTCCATGGATGTCGGGGAAAATGTCGGGTTTGTTCCCAATGAATTCATGAAACTGGATAAAAAGACACTACAGGAGCGTGTGCGCAATGTCTTGGGGCTGGTGGGTTTAAAGGATGTGGAGCATATGATGCCCTCCCAGCTTTCCGGAGGGATGAAAAAGAGAGTCAGTTTAGCGCGGGTGCTGTGCATGGAACCCCATACTATTTTGTACGATGAACCGACGACCGGTGTCGACCCGATCACGGCGGCCGCGATCAACCATTTGATTATTGAAATGCGTGATAAGCTGAAAGTCACTTCCATTGTTGTGACTCATGATATGAATTCCGCCTATATGGTCGCTGATTCGATTGCGATGTTTTATAAGGGGCAGATCATTGCCGACGGTAAGCCGGAGGACATCAAGAATTCTAGCCATCCGGTTATCCAGCAGTTTATACAGGGCCAAGCGCACGGCCCCATCACCGAAGATGAGAGTCTTGTTTTTGGCCATGTGAAATGATGCCAACCTTATGACGGAGAACTGATTATGGCTCAAGAGAATAGTTTGGAATTGAAAGTCGGGGCATTTGTGTTGATGGCCCTGTTGGCGTTAACTTTTTTTATCCTTTCGATCAGCGATCTTTCCTTTTTTGAAAAAGGCCGTCATATGCAGGTGATCTTTGGGTTTGCCAGTGGTTTGCGCGAAGCGGCACCCGTGCGTCTGGCAGGTGTCGAAGTGGGCTTAGTGAGAAAATTACAGGTTTATATCGATAGGGCTGATGGGGAAAAAACCAAGGTACGGGTGAGTGTCTGGATCAAAGACGATGTCGGTGTTCCCATCGATTCCGATGTTACGATTAATCAGTTGGGGATATTAGGTGAAAAATATCTCGAAATTATTCCCGGGACATCGAAAGACGAAGTCAAGGATAACGGTGTCGTTATCGGTCATGACCCTGTGCCGATTGAAAAGATAACGGAAAGAGTCAATTCTTTGACGGCCAAGATTGAGACGGTTGTGGATAATGTGAATAATGATATTTTAACCGATAAGAATAAGAAATCTTTAGAAGAGGCCCTGGCAGGTTTGAGCGCTTTGGGTACGGATTTAAAAGAAGGGCATGGGACAGTAGGCCGGCTCTTGACCGACGAGTCTATCTATAACAATCTCGAAGAACTCACTGCGGATTTAAAAGCCAATCCTTGGAAACTACTGTACCGGCCTAAGTCTAAGTGACATTAATGAAGACTAAGACAGCATTTGTTTGTCAGAACTGTGGTTCTCAATCCGCGCGTTGGGTAGGCAAATGCCCCAACTGCGAGGCATGGAATTCTTATGTCGAGGAGACGTCTGTCTCACGGGTTGACTCCGGGAAGATGCGTGTTGAAATCGCCGCGCAGGCCGCCTCAGCCCCTGTTCTTTTAAAAGCCGTTGATATGACCCGAGAGAAGCGTTTTTTAACCTGTATCGGGGAATTCGACCGGGTCATGGGCGGAGGTATAGTGGCGGGTTCCGTGACTTTGATCGGCGGAGATCCGGGGATCGGTAAATCGACGATTGTTTTACAGGCCAGCTGTGCCTTGAGCAGGGCAGGTTTGAAAGTTTTGTATGTTAGCGGGGAAGAGTCGGTCAAACAGGCCAAGATGCGCGCCGATCGTGTATGCCTCAAGCGGCTAATGATAATCTCTTTATTGTTAATGAAATCGATGTGCAGACGATTGCCGATTATATTCATGAACTTAAGCCGCAGGTCGTTATCATTGATTCCATTCAAGTGGTGCATTTAGCTGAATTAGTTTCTTCCCCGGGCTCGGTCGCCCAGGTCAGGGAAAGTGCCGCGGTTTTGACCCAGTTGGCCAAAACACGGGGGATAGCTCTTTTTCTTATCGGCCATGTCACCAAGGAAGGCATGTTGGCGGGCCCGCGGGTGCTGGAGCATATGGTTGACACCGTACTTTATTTTGAAGGCGAGCGTTATTCATCGTACCGTGTGTTGCGGGCCAATAAGAACCGTTTCGGTTCCACCAATGAAATCGGTGTTTTTGAGATGACCTCGTCGGGTTTGCAGGAAGTTTTAAACCCTTCGGAAATTTTTCTTTGTGAGCGGCCGGGGGATTCTTCGGGTTCGGTGGTCGTTCCTATTCTTGAAGGCACCAGGCCTTTTTTGGTGGAAATCCAGGGGTTGGTGGCCCGCAGCGCTTTTGGCATGGTGCGTCAGAAAGCCCAGGGGTTTGATGCCAACCGTTTAAGTTTATTGGCAGCGGTACTGGAAAAAAGGCTGGGGCTTAATTTAGGGGATAAGGATATTTTTTTAAATGTTGTCGGCGGAGTTAAGGTGATGGACCCTGCCGCGGATTTGGGCGTCAGTTTAGCGGTAGCGTCTGCTTTATTGGATAAGGTTGTCCCTCATGATACGGCTATTTTAGGAGAGGTCGGGCTTTCCGCCGAGGTCAGAAGCGTGTCTCAAATTGCAGCCCGGGTCAATGAAGCACAGAAGCTGGGATTTACCCGTTGCCTTGTTCCTAAAAATAATTTGAAGGGTAAAAATGATTTTAAGCCCTCCAATATCCAGTTAATTGCGGTGGCGGGCCTTCGGGAAGCGTTAGATAAATTATAATAATAGCCCCGCCTGGCGGGCAAGGGGGGCAAGTCAGGAGAAAACTTCATGACATTATTATTTATCCGTATTTTTTTCTTTATTCTTAGCGGCGTTATCGGTTATCAGGTCGGGAGTCATCGATCAACATCCTCTGATAGGAGGTATTGTTGGTTTGCTGGGAGGCTTATTGCTCATTACCGTCGAGGCGACCCTAAAGCAGGTGTCCGTGCGCGGGCTTTCCAGTATGGTTTTCGGTCTATTGCTGGGGATTTTTATGGCGAATTTAGTTTCCGATATTATTTATTTGCTGCCTTTGGGGGATGTGATTAAGCCCATTTTGCGGGTGATTTTGACTTTGGCCTTTTCTTATTTAGGCGCGGTGATGGCGCTTGCGGGGCAAGGATGAATTTAATCTTATTATTCCTTATGTGCGTTTTAAGCGTCAGGATTTAAAAGATGGGGTGGTGCTTTTGGACACCAGCGCCATTATTGACGGGCGTATCAGTGATATTTTTAAGACCGGTTTTTTGGGCGGACGTTTGGTGGTGCCTCGTTTTGTTTTGCATGAATTACAGCGGCTGGCGGATTCCGAGGATGATATCAAACGCCAGCGCGGCCGGCGGGGGATGGAAATTTTGAAAAATATGCAAAAAGACCCAGCGACGGATGTGCGTATTCATGAAGATGATTTTACCGGCCCCGAGACGGTGGATTTGAAATTAGTCAAGCTCTCCAAACTGATGGACGCGCGCATTTGCACGACGGATTTTAATTTGAGCCGTATAGCCTCGATCCAGGGCATTGAAATGCTCAATGTCAATGATTTGATTAATGCGGTTAAACCGGTGGTATTTACCGGTGAAGAATTAGAAATCCGGCTGATGAAGGAAGGCAAGGAAGCCAACCAAGCCATTGGGTACCTGGAAGACGGGACCATGGTGGTTGTCAGTGACGGACGCAAGGCTGTAGGGCAGACGGTCAAGGTCTATGTGACCTCAGCGCTGCAGACCCAGGCCGGGCGCATGATTTTTGCTAAATTGGAGAGGCAGTGAAGACAGAAGTTATCGTTGTGGCGCGGGGGTTGTGGTCATCGATTGAATGCCAAGACCCTTAAGGCTTTCGTTCTTTTAAAAGGCCGCCCGCTGTTGGCGTATTGCTTGAAAGTTTTCAACGCGCATCCGGCTATTGACGGCATTGTGCTGGTGGGGGTTAAGGCGCATTTGAGGGCCTTTGATCGGCTGGCTTTGCCGTTTAAAAAAGTACGCGCGGTGGTGGCGGGCGGCGTTATGCGTTCGGATTCGGTTAAATGCGGCTTAAAGGCGCTTTCCCCTGATACGAAAATCGTGTTGGTGCATGATGCGGCCAGGCCTTTTGTTGACCGGGCGGTGATTGACCGTTTACTTCTTTCATTGAAGAAAAATAAGGCAGCTATTGTTGGTATGCCGGTCAAATTCACGGTTAAAAAGATCGATCGCAAAACTTTAGATATTCAAGAAACCCCGGTGAGGGATTTATTATGGGAAGCGCAAACGCCCCAGGGGTTTCATAAGGATATTTTAGTCAAAGCGCATGCTAAGAAGTTTAAAAGGGAAGCCACCGATGATGCGATTTTGGTCGAGCGCATGGGCGGCCGTGTCAAGATGGTCATGGGCAATTACCGAAATATTAAGGTCACGACCCCTGAGGACATCATTTTAGCACGGCAGTTGCTGGCATAGAGAGTTTATTCCCTCCCCCTTGAGGGGAGGGTAAGGGTGGGGGGGTTATGAATTACAGAGTAGGCATTGGACATGATGTGCATCGGTTTATTTTTGGCCGTAAATTGATCTTGGGCGGTATTGAAGTGCCGCATACTCACGGTCTTGACGGCCATTCTGATGCGGATGTGGTTTTGCATGCGGTTTGCGATGCTATTTTAGGGGCGGCGGGCTTAGGTGATATCGGAGAACATTTTCCCAATACCGATCCGCAATATGAAGGAGCCCCCAGTTCTATGTTTTTAAGGGAGATTAACAAAAAAATTCGTGACGCAGGATGGCATGTGGACAATATCGACGTGATGATTTTAGCCGAGGAGCCGAAATTGCAGGCATTTAAGCCCAAAATGAAAGATCATATTGCCCATGAACTGAACATCAACCGGACGCAAGTTAATATCAAAGCCGGTACCAATGAAGGTTTGGGATTTATTGGCGCTCAAGAAGGTATGGCGGTTTATGCCGTTGTTTTGTTGACCGCCGTTTCTCTGGAAAGACATTAAGGAAACGGCACATTTCTAGGATGAATTTGAAAAAGTAATGCTGTGGAAGCAATCGGGGGATCCTTTATGATGATTGTCTTATTATTGATTATCGCTGTTATTTTGGTGGTGATTTATGTCCTTTTTTCCGTCGAGATAAAGGCCGTTAAGGAGCGTGATCCGGCAGCCAAAAGCGCTTTGGAGGTGCTTTTGCTTTATCCGGGGTTGCATGCCTTGATGGTTTATCGCATAGCGCACAAATTATGGCAATGGAAAATCCCTTTGGTCCCCCGCTGGCTTTCGCAGAGTATTCGTTTTTTGACCGGCATAGAAATTCATCCGGGGGCCACCATCGGCAAGAATTTTTTCATTGACCACGGGATGGGCGTTGTGGTCGGTGAGACCTCGATCGTCGGGGACAATGTCCTTCTTTATCAGGGCGTGACCTTAGGGGGTACGGGCAAAGAAACCGGTAAACGTCATCCGACAATAGGCAACAATGTGGTGGTTGGCGCCGGAGCCAAGATTTTGGGCAATATCACAATCGGGGACAATTCTTATATTGGTGCCAATGCGGTGGTCATTAAAGATGTGCCGTCTAATTCAACGGTCGTCGGGATCCCGGGACGGATTACCAAGCAGGAAGGCCGTAAAATCGATATGGAATTAGATCACAGGCATGTCAGTGATCCTGTCATGGAAAATATATCAAGGTTGCTGGGGCGTATCAAGACCCTTGAGCGCAAAACCGGCTGTGAAGCGCCCGCCAATGAAGATGACGCAGATTACACTATTTAGGCAAGTTGAAGGTGCACGATGGCCGTAAAAATTCACCAATTCGTTAGGCGGGAAAAAGGAAGAATTCGTACCCCTTTCGGGTCATGATGTAAAAATGTACACCTGCGGGGTCACGGTGTATGACCGTTCTCATATCGGGCACGCGCGCAGTTTGTATGTATTTGACGTGATCCGCCGGTATCTTCAATTTCGCGGGTTTAATGTCCTGTTTGTCCGCAACATCACCGATATCGACGATAAAATCATTGATAAAGCCCTTGAGACCAAGCGCACGGCTGTTGACGTGGCCGGTGAGCAAATTCAGTTTTATTATCAAGATCTCAAAGCGTTGGGCATTCCTGCGGCAGATGTGGAGCCCAAGGCCACGGATAATATTCCTGATATGATCACCCACATTCAGGGGCTACTTGACCGCGGCTTTGCGTATGCGGTTAAAGGCGGCGATGTCTATTTTGATGTGCGCGCTTTTAAAGATTACGGCAAACTCTCCGGCCAGAGTATTGATAAAATGCATGAGGCTGTGCGTATTGAGAAAGATTCCAGCAAGAAAGACCCTCTGGATTTTGTGTTATGGAAAGCCTCTAAACCCGGTGAGCCTGTTTGGGAAAGTCCTTGGGGGCCGGGGCGTCCGGGATGGCATATCGAGTGCTCCTGTATGAGTATGAAACATCTGCACACCGAGACCCTGGACATTCACGCCGGCGGGAGGGACTTGATTTTTCCGCATCATGAAAATGAGCTGGCGCAATCCGAAGCTTTAACACAAAAGCCTTTTGCGAAATACTGGATCCATCACGGACTTTTGACGATCAATGGTCAAAAAATGTCCAAATCCTTGGGGAATTTTGTCACCATTGAGCAGGCGCTGGAGCAATATAGTGCTGATGAAATTAAAATGTTCTTTTTATTTTCGCATTATGTCAGCAATATCGATTTCTCCGACGATAAAATCCTTGAGGCCCGCAAAGCCTTGAATAAATTTGATGTACTTTTTTATAGGGCTGCGGGACTTTTGAAGGACAAAAATGTCGAGCCTGTGCAGGCAGGGTTTATCAGTAAATACAAGAATGAATTCATCGAAGCGATGGATGATGATTTTAATACCCCCAGGGCCTTGGCCGCTTTGTTTAATTTGATCAATGACACTAATATTTATATAGATCAAAACAGCGATGACCCTAACTATTTGGGGGTGATTTATCATGCTGTTGATGTGCTGGAAAATTTGGCGCGCAACATATTCGGCTTGTTCCTGCAGGAGAAAGAAAAGGCATTAACCGCAGAGTTAGAAGCTTTACTTCACCAACGTGTTGCGGCCCGCAAGGCTAAAGATTTTAAGCGTTCGGACCAACTGCGTGTTTTATTGAAGGAAAAGGGGATCGCGGTCGAAGACGGCAAAAGCGGACAAACCTGGAGATGGATTTAAATATTGTGTCATTGCGAGCGCAGCGAAGCAATCTCTTTTAGGGGCGCTAACGGATAAATTTATTGCTTCTTGCTCCTGGGTCATTTTTTTAACGTCAAAAGTTTCTCTGTTGTTCCGGTGGCTGAACAACTCGCCTTCAGCTTCTCTGGAAGCTTCAGGCTCAAACAAGTTCAGCCATCCCTCGGCCTAAAAGCCTCGGGATTCCCGAAACAACAAAAAACTTTTGACTAAAAATGACAAGTCGCTGCGAACCAATAAATTTATCCGTTAGCGACAATAGTGATAAAATTATCATTTTCCCCTCTTTTGTATAAAGAGGGGATCGGGGAGTTGAAGTAATGAGTATACTGACCAAACAAGACATTATTGACGCAATACGTAAAACTACGGGAAAGAATGAAGGAAAGCCGTTAGGCGTAGCGAGATTTGAAAAAGAAACAGGGATAAACTATTATGATTGGGGTAAATTTTGGGCAAGATTTGGTGATGCACAAAAAGAAGCGGGCTTTACTCCAAATCAACTTCAAGGCGCGTATTCCGATACATTTCTTATTGAGAAAATAATAGGCCTTGCGCGTAAACTTGGAAAGTTCCCAACTTATCTTGAAATTACAGTAGAAAAGAGCAATGATGTAAATTTTCCTAATAAAAAAGTTTTTAGTCGTTGGGGTACGAAAGATAAATTTATAGCAAAAGTATTGGAATATTGTAAAGGTAAAGCCGACTATAATGATATTGTTGCATTTTGTGAGCCCATCCTTGAGGATTCTAATGAAGAGGAAATTTTAGATGACTCTGATGCTACCCAAATTGGTGAAGTATATCTTTTTAAATCAGGTCACTATTATAAGATTGGAAAAACAAATGATACTGTGCGGCGTGGAAGTGAGCTCCGAATTCAACTACCTGAGAAATGTACTTTGATTCACTCAATCAAGACTGACGATCCCAGTGGTATTGAAGCTTATTGGCACAAACGATTTGAGACGAAAAGGATGAATGGGGAGTGGTTTGATTTAAGTCCCGCTCAAGTAAAAGCATTTAAACTTTGGAGGCGTATAAGCTAGAATAAAAAAGGCCGCGATATTCTCGCGGCCCCCGTAGCATAAGGCTTTTCTCTCGCTAAGATAATATAAGTATACCAGAAGTATTGTTCTTTTCAAGAGAAATATGGTCTTAAGAAAGTTCTCTCGTTCATTCTTAAGCCCTTTAACGCCCCCGGCGGGATTCGAACCCGCATCATTTTCTTGCGAGAGAAAAGCATTATCCAATTATGCTACGGGGGCGTTAATTTGATGAATATGATAACATATATTGATTATTAATCAATATTTATTTATGACTATACACGGTAAATTCATTACATTTGAAGGCTCCGAAGGCTCCGGCAAAAGTACGCAGGCGGCCCTTGTTTTGGACTATTTGAAATCAAAAAACAAGCCGGTCGTGCTTTTGCGCGAGCCGGGGGAGTCAAGATTTCAGAGGCGATCCGCAAGCTTTTGCTGGACGTCGCGAATACCGGCATGGGGAATGAATGTGAGACTCTGCTGTATATGGCGGCCCGTGCTCAAATGATCAAAGAAGTCCTGTTGCCGCAATTAACATCCGGAAAAATTATTTTATGCGACCGATTCCTGGATTCGACGATCGCCTATCAGGGATACGGCAATGGGATTGATGTGAAAACTATTGAGCAATTGGGGTGTTTTGTCACCGGCGGATTGACTCCTGATTTGACGATTTTATTTGATATTGAGCCCACTCAGGGGCTGGCGCGTACCAATATCAAAAAAGACCGTATTGAATCGCGTCCTCTGGAGTATCACCATCGGGTGCGTGAGGGGTATTTGGTTTTAAGTCAACGCTATCCTCAACGTATTAAAGTCATTAAAGTGGATGCTTCCCCGGAAGAGATTTTTAAAAGGGTCAAAGTTCATATTGATGCTTTGCTTGACCTAGCTTGACCTATGATAAACTCTCTACAAGTTAACAGCGCTGTGATGCTTACCTTTAGTCGTTTGGTGGCTAGGGCCAAGCTGGCCCACGCGTATTTGCTGGTAGGGCCGCAGGGTTCAGGCAAGACCCAGACAGCCATAGCGTTGGCCCAGCTAGTCAATTGCGAGGGGGAGGGAGTCTCTCAACCTTGCGGGCAATGCGCGGCTTGTCTTAAAATAGCGTCGGGGAATCATCCCGATGTGCATGTGGTTGGTGGTGACGATAGGGAAAGTATTAAAATTGAAGATGTACGCTTTTTGTTAAGCCAGGCACAGCTTAAGAGTTATGAGGCCAAGACCAAAGTTTTTATTATTCGTCACATTGAGCTGATGACGACGGAGGCGGCCAATGCTTTTTTAAAGACATTGGAGGAGCCGGCGGCGAATACCTTGATGATTTTAACGACGAGTGTGCCGGAGGCTAATTTAGACACCATTAAATCCCGTTGCCATATAGTGAAATTTTTTCCCTCATCGGTTAATCGTATAACCCGGTTTTTGACGGATGAGGGCTTGCCTCAACAGGACGCTTATTTTTTGGCGGTTTTTAGCGAGGGGTGTTTAGGCCGGGCGCGCCAATTAGTCAAAGAAGACATTATGGCCAAGAGGCAGAAGGTCTTGGATGAAATGCTTTTTAATCGCCGCAATGATGCTTTTCTCAAAGAGCTTTCCATGGACCCTTTGCAGGCGGCTGTTGCCTTGCAGCTTTTATTGAGTTTTTTTAGGGATGTCCTTATGTTAAAAAATGGGGCCCTTGGCGGTGAATTAGTTCATCAGAATCGCCTGAAGGCATTGGGAACATTTGCCAGCCGGGACATGACGGACTTATCTTTAATTGTCCGGCAAATCGTACAAACGAAAAAGCTCTTAGACGATCATTTGAACACTAAAATGGCGTTGAGCCTTTTGAGGGAATATCTATGGGGCAACTAGTGCAAGTCAGATTGGGAGAATACCGTCCCGTGATGTGGGCGGACGCTAATGGCGTTGTCCTTCACCGTCATGATGTAGTGATATTGGAAATGGAAAGAAATTTAGAGTTCGGCCGGGTCATTTCTGATCCGACAAAGATTTTTTCCGGCAAGACCGAGGCGGCCGGCGGCAAGATCGTGCGTTTGGCCAGTGATGGTGATTTGCGTCAGGTGGTCAACAATGAAATCAAATCCGTAGAATCTTTAGCCTCCTGCAAACGCCAGATTGCCGAGAGCAAAATGGATATGCAGCTAGTCCAGGCGGAATATTCTTTTGATGCGACCAAGATACTGATTTTCTTTACGGCGGAAGGCCGGGTGGATTTTCGCAATTTAGTCAAGGATTTGGCCAAAATGTTGCGTGTGCGCATTGAACTCAAACAAATCGGTGTGCGTGACAAGGCCAAGATCGTCGGTGGTTATGGAGTCTGTGGGCGGGATTTGTGTTGCGCGTCTTATATGAAGGATTTTCATCCCTTATCCATTAAAATGGCCAAAGACCAGGGGCTGCCGCTTAATCCCCAAAAAATTTCCGGTGTTTGCGGCCGGGTCAAGTGCTGCATGGCCTATGAATTCCAGGTTTATCGTGAATTCTCCCGAACGTTACCCAAGATAGGGGCCAAGGTCACAACTCCGGCAGGTGAAAAGGGCAAAGTTGTGGCCATGGATATTCTCAAGCATCATGTGACGGTTGATGTAGGTGAAGGCAAAATGGTCAAAATAGACTATCCCTTCGAAAAATCCTAGTTGGACCGTTTCCAGGTAACTCCAATGATTGCAATAGGTTTTAGTGGAAGTGTCCCCTACGTCCAAAAAGAACAAAGGGACATTTCTGTCCTAAGTCGATATATAGCAAAGGGATATTTAGAAACGGTCCATGTGCAGATATGAGTAAATTTTTTATTACAACGCCAATTTATTATGTGAATGACGCACCCCATATCGGGCATGCGTATACGACTATTTTGGCGGATGTGTTGAGCCGCTATCATCGCACCGTCGGCGATGAAGTATTTTTCTTGACGGGGTTGGATGAACATGGCCAAAAAGTCATGCAGGCCGCCCAAAAACGCGGACTTCTTCCCCAGGCGCATTGCGATGAATTGGCGCCACGGTTTTTGAATTTGTGGAAAACCCTGGATATCCGGTTTGATGATTTTATCCGCACCACCCAAGAGCGTCACAAGAAAATCGTCCAGTTAGCCTTACAGAAGGTCCATGACAATGGCGATATTTATACGGATGAGTATGAGGGCTGGTATTCCGTAGCTGAGGAACGTTTTATCAGCGATACGGAATATGCTTCGGGTCAGTTTCGGGACGTTAAAAAGCTCAAGGAAAAGAATTATTTTTTTAAGATGGGCAAGTATCAGCAGAGGCTGATTGATCATATCCAGTCCCATCCTGATTTTATCCGGCCCGAACACCGCAAAAATGAAATGTTAGGTTTCCTGCGTCAGCCGCTGGGGGATTTATGCATTTCCCGTCCCAAGGCCCGAATGGATTGGGGCATTGAAATTCCTTTCGACCGTGATTATGTGACCTATGTCTGGTTTGACGCGCTGGTCAACTATATTTCCGCGCCCGGCTACGGCAGCGACGATAAGAAATTCAAGAAATGGTGGCCGGCGGACGTGCATTTGATCGGCAAGGACATTTTAACCACCCATTGTATTTACTGGACCACCATGCTTTTTTCCCTCGGGTTAGATTTGCCTAAAACTATTTTTGCCCATGGCTGGTGGCTGATAGGCCAGACCAAGATGAGCAAATCTTTGGGTAACGTGGTCAATCCTCTGGATTTGATTGAGAATTACGGGGTGGACGCTGTGCGCTATTATTTAATGCGCGAAATGGTGTTAGGGCTGGATGCTAATTTTACACCGGATTCTTTTATCAAATGTTTTAACAGTGACTTAGCCAATGATTTCGGTAATTTGTTGAATCGTGTCAGCGGTCTTATCCAGAAAAATCATGACGGCCAAATACCAGAACCCGGTGTTTTAACTCAGACCGAGGAAGATATTAAAGCACAGGCCAATGGGTTACCCGTGCGGATCAAGGATTTGATCAATGAATATAAAGTGCAGGAAGCCGTCGTATCCGTTTGTGATTTTGTGCGAGTGCTCAATAAATATATGGAGGCCCAAGCCCCCTGGAAATTAGCCAAAACGGATATGAAGGCCGCCAACCGTGTGTTATATACCGCGGCCGAAGGCTTGCGGATCGCGACGATCATGTTAGCTCCGGTCATGCCTGAAAAGACTGCGGCTGTGTTGGATATTTTAGGCGCGGCCGATACCGGGCCCCTTTGGGGACAATTAAAACCCGGCACCGTTTTGAAATCCCACCCGCCGTTATTTCCAAGAATCGAAGTGGAGAAAACCTGATGGCTATCGAAACCATCAAATGGGTCAATGGGAGTGTTCGCATCATTGACCAAACCAAACTTCCGAATAAATTTGAATATATCTATTGCCACAACGTCAATGCGCTTGTGCAGGCACTCAAACGTTTGTCCGTACGCGGGGCACCGGCTATAGGTGTAGCCGCGGCTTTTGGTGTGCTGTTGGGGCTACAGAAATTTAAAGGCCAGGACAGATCCAAATTTTTAAAACTTTTTTATAAAACCTGTGATTATTTAGCTACGGCCCGTCCGACGGCCGTTAATCTTTTTAACAGACTTGATGAAATGCGTAAGGTCGTGGCTCTTCATCCTCAGGCCAATGTGACTCTTTTAAAGAAATTGCTTTTTAAAGAGGCCATGACTATTTTTAAGGCTGACCAGGATGTGTGCCGGCGCATGGGAGAGCATGGAGCGAAGCTGATTGTCAACGGCATGCGTTGTTTAACGATATGTAATGCCGGGGCCCTGGCCACGGCGGATTATGGCACGGCTTTAGGGGTTTTTTACACGGCTAAAAGAAAGGCCAAAAAATTCAGTGTTTACTCTCTCGAGACGCGTCCGTTATTGCAGGGGGCGAGGCTGACTTGTTGGGAGCTTCTGTGTCAGAAAATAGACACCACGCTTATTTGCGATAATATGGCGGCCTCATTGATGGCCCGTGGCCAAGTAGACATTATTTTGGCCGGCGCTGACCGCATTGCTTCTAACGGGGACACGGCCAATAAAATCGGTACGTATATGCTAGCTGTATTGGCCCGGTATCATAAAATCCCTTTTTATATCGTAGCCCCGCGTTCGAGTTTTGATCTGGCGATTAAATCCGGCAAACAAATTCCTATTGAAGAGCGCAAAAGCGAAGAGGTGACACATTTTGCCGGCATGGCAATAGCGCCTCGCGGCGTTAAAGTGTATAATCCCGCATTTGACGTGACACCGGCGAAGTTGATTACAGGGATTGTGACCGAATACGGGATTATTTATCCGCCTTATGGTAAGAATATCCATGTCCAAAAGCCCTAAACACCAATGGAACGCAGCTGATTACGCCAATCATTCCTCGGCGCAGGTCAAGTGGGGCCAGGAGAATATTGCCAAACTTAACCTGCGGGGCAATGAAACTGTTTTAGACATCGGTTGCGGTAACGGCAAACTCACCTTTGCCCTGGCGCAAAAATTGCCCGGCGGTTGTGTGCAAGGCGTTGACAGCTCTGTGGCAATGATTCGCTTCGCCAAGAAAAGTTTTCCGTCATCGGCAATGGCTAACCTTTCTTTCAAGGTCTGCGATGCCAGCCGGTTGACCTTCTCTAATAAATTCGATATAGTGGTTTCTTTCTCTTGCTTGCACTGGATCAAAGATCAGTTGCCGGTGCTTAAAGGCATTCAACGCAGCCTCAAAACTAATGGCCGGGTACTGCTGCAGTTTGGGGGCAAAGGCAATGCAGCGGACATTTTAGCTGTTAGTCACGAAGTCATTGCCGGGGCTCAATGGGAAAAATATTTTCGCGGTTTTATTTTTCCCTGGCATTTTTATACACCGGTGGAGTATAGCGTTTGGGTCAAAAAATCCGGTTTAACAGCGCAACGTATTGAGCTGATGGCCCGTGACATGGTCCAAAACAGCAAGGACGATCTGATAGGATGGATCAGGGCGACATGGGTCCCGTATGTCTGCCGCGTTCCGGCCGGTTTGCAAAATAAATTTCTGGCCGAAATCGCCCAGCGATACATAGAGCGTTATCCTTTAGATGAACGCGGCTATGCTCATGTTAAAATGCAGCGCCTGGAAGTAGAGGCATATAAGGAAAAATGAAAATATCCCAATTAGGTGAATTTGGTTTAATCGATGCGCTTAAGAAATACGCGCCTGTTGCCAAGACAGTTATTAAGGGAATCGGCGATGACGCGGCTGTGTTGCCTTATACCAAAGACACATATTTGCTGTTGACCACTGATATGTTGGCCCAAGACGCGCATTTTACACGTCGCATGCCGCCCCGATTAATCGGGCACAAAGCCCTAGCTTGTAGTATCAGCGATATCGCGGCGATGGGTGGCTGGCCGACCTTTGCGGTGGTTTCTCTTGGTGTCCCCAAAAATTTACCTGTACGTTTTATCGAGGAGGTATATAAAGGCATACAGGTCACAGCCAAGGATTTTAATGTCAGTATTGTCGGCGGGGATACTATTAAAACGGATAAAATCGTCATTAATGTGGCGTTGTTGGGTGAGGTTGAGAAGAAATATTTAGTGACCCGCGATGGCGCCAAAGCCGGTGACTGGGTTTTTGTGACCGGACCTTTGGGCGGATCTTTGGCCAGCGGACGGCATTTGAATTTTACGCCGCGTCTGGCTCAAGGGCGATTTTTGGTTGAGAATTTTAAGCCCAGCTCTATGATAGATATATCCGACGGGTTAGCCGGGGACTTGAACCATATTCTCAAAGCCAGCAGGGTCGGGGCGCGGCTGGATCATGAATCCATCCCGCGGCATAAGGGGGTCAGTTTATCCCAGGCTTTAGGTGATGGGGAAGATTTTGAACTTGCCTTTACGCTGGCGCCAAATAAAGCCCGTAAACTCATGGATTGGCAGGCCGCCCAAAAGGTTTTTTATTTTTATCCGGTCGGTACCATCACAGCGGATACCAGAGAAAGAATTTATGCCGAAGGTTTCACTCATTTCTAATAGCGAAGAAGAAACCAAACTTTGTGCACAGAGGCTGGCGGGACACCTAAAGGCCGGAGATATTATTTTTCTGCAAGGGGATTTAGGTTCCGGTAAGACCACCTTTGTTAAAGGCCTGGCCCAAGCGTTTAAGGTCAACTTAAAACAAGTCAATAGCCCGACCTTTGTCCTTATGAATTATTATAAGGGGAAGCTGCCGATTTATCATTTTGATCTTTACCGTCTGGAAAGCCCTCAAGAGATAGGCACGCTGGATTTCGATGAATATCTCTATGGGCAGGGCATTACGGTCATCGAATGGTCCGAGCGTTTAGGAGGACACAATATCAAACCACGCTATTTAGTCAAATTTCAACATAAAGGGGAGCATCGGCGTAAAATATGTATTTCTTGTCCTTTGAAACTTCAACTAAAATCTTCTCATTAGCCCTAAGCCAAGATGAGGAAAGTTCTGCGCTATCGGAACATCAAATCCGCTTTAGTGTTGGAAGATTCTATTTTGCCGGTGATGGACCAGGTCCTGGATTCTGCCGGGATAGAATTCAGCCAGCTTGATGGCTTTGCCATTGCGTTGGGGCCGGGGTCTTTTACCAGCCTGCGGGTCGGTCTTTCCACGGTCAAGGCTTTTGGCATGGCGACGGGGAAACCGGTTGTCGGGATTGCTTCTTTGGACATTATCGCTCGAGGTGTCAGTTTAGGTGATTGTGATCAGATGTGTGTGCTTAACGATGCCCGCCGTGGCAAGGTATATGCGGCTTTGTATGATGCTCGTGGCCGTCAGGGTGGTTTTTTATTGACTTCGCTGGACGAGGTGTTAAAAAAATTAAAAGGTGTGACATTATTCGTTGGTGATGCATTGGGAATTTACCGCAAGGATATTGAAAAGGCCTGTCATAAATGTCTTTTCAGCGATGAAAAATTTTGGTATCCTCAGGCTAAGGTCATGGCGGCTTTGGCTTTTGAGCGGTTTGAAAAAAAACAATACGACGATAGCGCAAGCCTGCTGCCCTTGTATTTATATCCGCAGGATTGCCAAGTTTCAAAGGTCAAAAAGAATGGACGATAAAACATCAAACGATAGTCTCCTGCACGAGGCCACGACCAACGATGGTCCCCGGCATGAGGCCACGACCTGGGTTGAAGTCGACCTGGCGGCCGTGGCTTATAATTTTGAACAGTTGCAAAAGCTGGGCGCTAAGAATATGTCGCATTCCTTAGGGATTATGCCGGTCATCAAAGCGGATGCTTATGGCCACGGCATGCTGCCGGTGGCCCGAGTTTTAAGTGCGTGCGGATGCAAATGCTGGCTTGTTTCCAACATCACCGAAGGCGTGAGTCTGCGTGCGGCGGCATTTAAACAGAAGATTCTATTATTTGAATCCAATTTCACGTCAGAGGCCAAAGACATTGTTGCTTATAAGCTGACGCCTACGGTTTGTTCTATAGAAATGGCCCAAGCCCTTAATCATTGGTCGGAAAAAGACGGGATACAAACTCCCGTCCATATTAAAATAGACACAGGCATGGGCCGTCTGGGAGTCAATGAAGATCAGGCTTTGGATTTTGTGGAAACACTACGCAGGGAATGTCCCCATTTGATCCTGGAAGGTATTTACACTCATTTTCCCGTGGCTGATACGGACCGCGATTTTACTTTGACCCAGATGCGCCATTTCCGTGATATAGTTTTTTTATTGGAGAATCAGTTTATTACGTTTACCTATGTTCATGCCAGCAACAGCATGGGGTTGGGGGATTATAAGTCCGATCTTTTGAATTTGGCCCGTCCGGGTATCATGCTCTACGGAGTTTATCCCCAGGAAGATTTAAAGGAGAAGGTCCACTTAAAGCCCGTGATGTCGGTCAAGACGCGCATTATGTTCGTGCAGACCATTGCCAAAGGGCGGGGGATCAGCTACGGGCATACGTTTAAGGCCAAGGAAGATATTACGGTTGCGGTATTACCCATCGGCTACAGCAACGGATATTTACGTTCCTTGTCTAATAAAGCTTTTGTTGTGGTGGCAGGTGTGCGCTGTCCGGTGATAGGGCGTGTGACGATGGACCAGATTATCATAGATGTCACTGCAGTGACTCTTTCCGGTTATATTCCCCAAGTCGGTGATGAAGTCGTTCTGATTGGTTCTCAACAAGGATCGACGGTGGGGGCGGATGAAGTGGCCCTTTGGGCAGACACCATCAGTTATGAGATTCTCTGCTCTTTAGGCAACCGCCTGCCGCGCGTGTATCGTCTTTAAGTTTTGTTTCATTGACGTTAATTTCTAAGCCCAGTATAATGCACCTCATGTCCAAAGAACGTATATTCATCATCGAAGACGATAAACATATTTCCAAACTTATTAAGTATAATTTGGAAAAGGCGGGTTTCGAATGCTTGACGGCCCCATCGGGTGAAGAGGCGTTCAAGATAATGGACAGGTGGTCGGCGGACCTTATCCTTTTGGATGTGATGCTGCCTGGTATGGATGGTTTGGAGGTGTGTCGTCATATCAAACAGGATGAGAAGTTCAAAAATATCCCTGTTGTTATGCTGACCGCCAAAGGGGAAGAGGTTGACCGCGTTGTGGGGTTTGAATTGGGCGCGGATGATTATATTGTTAAGCCGTTTAGTCCCAGAGAACTTATTTTAAGGATCAAAGCGGTCTTGCGTAGAGGCAAAACAGCACAAGTGGATAAGGATATTTTAACCCACGATGTATTGAGCGTAGATATTCCTCGGCACAAGGTCCTTATTAAGGACAAAGAAGTTGAATTAACGCCCATGGAGTTTAAGCTTTTGGTCACGTTGATGCAAAGGCAGGGACGCGTACAGACCAGAGACAGTTTGCTTTCAGATGTATGGGGTGTTGATGCTGATATTTATACACGTACCGTGGACACGCATATCAAAAGGATCAGACAAAAACTCGGGGGTAAAGCCGCCAAGTTTATTGATACGGTCCCGGGTGTGGGTTACAGATTCGATCAGGGCGATGATGAAAATTAGACTTCACTGGAAACTCACGTTTATATTTTGTCTGGCTGTTATTCTCGGCCTTTTTAGCGGTTATTTCTATCTTACTTCCCATCTCAAAGTATATGTTGAAGGCACCATTGAAGACCATCTGCGGCATCAGCTGTTATCAGGCCGTGATCTTTTGGAAGAACAGCTTGCGCTTTCTAAAGGGTCCTTTGATCCCCAAGTTTTCGCTAAAAGGGTAGGTCAACAGCAGCAAGTCAGGGTCACCATCATTCGTTGGGATGGGACAGTGCTGGGAGACAGTGACCTGAATACCGTAGCATTGAAGAAAATTGAGAACCATTTACATCGTCCTGAAGTTCAACAATCCGCGCGCACGGGGTTTGGCGTCAATAAGAGATACAGTGCTACAATCAGAAAATATCTGCTTTATATGGCTGTTGTTTTCGGTAGGGGACAAAATCATGGGTTTTTAAGATATGCCGTTGCCCTTTCTTACATAGAAATGCTTGAAGGACGCCTGCAGAAAATGATCGCCGGTGCTTTGTTATTGGTATTTTTACTGAGCCTGGCATTTACGTATGTTATTTCTTTAGTCGTTTCCAGGCCCTTAAATGAAATGGCGAAGATAGCCCGTGCCATGGCCGAGGGGGATTTTTCTCACAAACCATCCATTTTTTATTCCCAAGATGAAATGGGTGATTTGGCCAGGGCATTGTCGTATATGTCGGACGAAATAAAATGGAAAATAGATCAGATCAAAATGGAAAGCGTTAAGCTGGATGCTGTTTTATCCAGTATGTTTGAAGGGATCATGGTGGTAGATGAAAAAGGGAAAATCCTTCTGATGAATCCGTCGCTACGAAAGCTTTTTTTTGTGGATTCTGCTCCTGAAGCCAAAGCGCCGATAGAGGTTATCAGAAACGCACAGATACAGGATGTGGTGGATCGCATCCTTAAAGACAAAAAGAAGTTGATTAGCCAGGAAATGGTCACTGTTTATCCGCAGGAACAAATATTGAGGATCAATGCGGCCCCTATTATAAGGAATGATGTTTTTGAGGGCGCGGTGTTAGTTTTTCATGATATTACGGAACTGCGAAGATTGGAAAGGGTCCGGCAGGATTTTGTGGCCAATGTTTCCCATGAACTGCGCACTCCCGTATCGAGCATCAAAGGTTATGCAGAGACCCTTCTTGACGGGGCGATGGAGGACAAGGATTCGCTCAGGGAATTTATAAGCATTATTTATCAGGATTCCAATCGCCTGGCGGCCCTCATTGATGATCTGTTGGACCTATCCAAGATAGAGTCGGGAAAGATGAATATAGTTTTGAGTCCTTTAGATATCAGGCCTGTTTTAGACCGCACTCTGAGGGTCTTGGAAAAATTGATCAAAACCAAAAATCTCTCTGTATCCATAGATGCTCCCGGTGATTTGCCTAAAGTCCTGGCTGATGATAAAAGACTGGCGCAGGTTTTCTTAAATCTTTTGGATAATGCGGTCAAATACACCCCTGAGGGCGGCTTTATTAAGGTAGGCATGAGTGTTGACGATCAGGCCGTTCATATCGATGTGGCCGATACCGGTATCGGTATTCCGGAAAAAGATATTCCCAGGATATTTGAGCGTTTTTATCGTGTGGATAAAGCCCGCTCTCGCGATTTGGGCGGTACCGGTTTAGGGCTTTCTATCGTCAAACATATTATTTTGGCCCATCAGGCCCAAGTCTCGGTCAGATCAGAGGTGGGCCAAGGTTCTGTTTTTAGTTTCTTCATCCCGCGCGCGTAGCTTCCTTTCGTAATCTTGTTCCAGAATTCACAAAAAATTCACATTCTTTTAAGGATTTTGTCACGCCCATGGCGTATATTGATGCCATGGTTAAAAAGAAAATTTTAGTTGTTGAAGATGACCGTAATATCAGCAAACTTATTGCCTATAATTTAAAATCCGAAAATTATGACACCGATTGTTTGTATGATGGCAGTCATGTGGTTGAATTTGTCCGTACTGTCCGGCCGGATTTGATTGTCCTGGATTTGATGTTGCCGGAAGTTGACGGACTTGAAATCTGCCACATGCTTAAAAATGACCGGGCCACCAAAAATATTCCTATTATTATGCTCACCGCTAAAGGTGAAGAAATGGACATGGTGGTTGGCCTGCAAATGGGCGCGGATGATTATATACCCAAACCGTTCAGCCCCAGGATCCTGGTGGCACGGATCAAAGCTATTCTACGGCGCATGTCTGATTTACAGAAATCTTCCCTGGCAACGGAAGACCTGCGCGCTTGGGGTGATTTAAATATTGATTTATTGAAACATAAAATTCTATTTAAAGGGCAGGAAGTCAAATTGACCGCTATTGAATTTAATATCGTAGAATTTCTCTCCCGTTCTCCGGGCAGGGTATGGTCGCGCCAACAAATTCTGGATAATGTCTGGGAAGAAGGGAAGTTTATCATTGACCGTGCGGTAGACGTGCATGTGCGCGGTTTACGTAAAAAATTAGGCCAGGCCGACAATTATATTGAAACTGTAAGGGGAGTAGGTTATCGGTTTAAGGATATTGAGGCATGAAAATATTAACCATAGGTATCGTCACTTTATTATTCTTAGGCAGCGGGCTGGCCCCCGTTTTGGCTAAGGTCTATGTTCAAAAGAACGGATTATTCAGTATGGATGTCCCGCAAGGATGGCATTGGTTTGAATATCCCGAAGAAATTGTTGTTGCCCTTCCGGATGGGAAAACAGTGGGGATTGACATTCAATTTTTGGCCAGCCGTAAACTTTCCTCACAGGAGACCCAAAAAACTCTTAAAGAGAATATTGAAAAAATGATTAATGAAGGGATCAAGGCCCATGGAGGGACTTTGATTGCTGATAAAGAGATTCGTTTAAATGGTGTGTACGCCAGAGAGCTGGATTTTAATCCCAATCCTCACAATCCCATCCCTGTGACCTATATGGCGTTTTTCAATAAAGGCTACGCGTTTACAATTACGTATGGCAGTGCTGAGCAAGAAGATAATCTGATCATGCAGAAGGCCGTGGGAACATTTAAGTTTAATAAGACGTAGATTTTTATAAAAGATTAGGGAATTTGGCGAATTCTTTGGCGTAGTTTTTGGTTAGGACGCCGTTGGTGATCAACTGGGTCAGCTGTTGTTCAAAAGTGCCCATCCCTTCCTCACCCGTTACCATTTGCCCCCGGATTTCAAGCAACGCTCCCCGTCGGATTATATTACGTACAGATAGGTTAGGGACAAGGATTTCAGTGACCAAAGTCCTGCCGTCTCTGTCTTGAAGGGGGACGAGTATTTGTCCGATAATGCCGATAAGATTTTCAGCCAGTTGACAGCGGATTTGACTTTGTTTTCCCGGAGGGTAAACGTCGAGGATGCGGTTAATGGCTTCTACCGCGTCCGGGGCATGTAATGTGGTCAACACCAGATGCCCTGTTTCCGCAGTGGTTAAGGCCATGGAGATGGATTCCGCATCACGGATTTCGCCGACTACCACTACATCGGGGTCTTGACGCAAGGCATGTTTGAGAGCGCTGGCAAAAGATTCGGTGTGCGTACCTATTTCCCGTTGGATAATCAGGCTTTTTTTAGATTCATGAATATACTCGAGGGGGTCTTCAATCATCACAATTTTGCAACGGCGTTCTTTGTTGATTAAGTCCACCATATAATTCATCGTCGTTGTTTTTCCGCTTCCGGCAGGGCCGCAAATCATGATCAACCCTTTGCGTTTACGGGCTATTTTTTCGATGATGGAAGGGAGCCCTAATTGCTGCGCTGTGGGTATGAGAGTAGGAAGAATACGGATGTTGGCCGCGGGATTGCCTTTTTCTATGTAGGCGTTGACCCGGAAGTTAAAATTTTTAACACCCAAATAAGACAGATCGATGTCCTGTTTTTCCAAGAAAGTGTTGCGTTGGGCATCCGTCATCATGCTCAAAATAGTTTGTTGAAGGTCCTCTTTTTTTAGAGGCGGCAAGTCCGAACTGATTAATTCTCCGTGAATTCTAAAAATAGGGGGCTTGTCCACCACCAGATGAATATCTGTCGCGTAATATTCGATGGCTTTTTGAAGAAGAGGGATGACTTTAGTGTAATCCATAATTTTCAATGAGTGGTTTCTCTGTAAACAATCTTTCTTTGGCAGAGAGGATGCTTTCATAAACCGTGTATGGCAAGAGGGCAAGGGATTGGTTTTGGGTGAAATCGTTAAGGGCTTCCCGGACCAGGGTGGAGGATGCATCAAAACCAAGACACGGAATAAAACCGACGTTTAAACGGGTTTTGACCGGAATATCCGAGCCCCCTTTACGTTTGGCAAAGATTATGGAGACAGAGTGCAGGAGATCATTAAAACCGTATATTTTTTGTGTGATATTTTCTTCCAGTTTCTGGATGGTGTCCTTATCTGCCTTTTTAGGGTCCCGACGATAGTAGTGGTCCGTCCCGCTGATATAAAACGCATCGATTTTTTGAAAGGGGTTCAGACTTAAAAACCTAAAAATGTTTGTTTCTCCGTCAAAATTATGGTTCCGGGCGATGTTGGAGTAAGCCAAAAGAGGATTGAATTTCATCAAAATACGATCGGATAAATAATGCCGCCATTGGCAGGGGGCTAAACAGGATTTTCTTGGGTCATCGCCGGCAATAATAAACACAACTTTATCCAGTGAATAATGAGCCATGGCTGATAGGGCGACCAGCAAATGCCCCCAGTGGATGGGGTTGGCGGCAATGGGATATATACCTATTCTCAGGGCCTTGCTGTAGAAACTTTTAGGGTAGTCTGTCTCATGAACAGCAATATCAAGGGAAGGGGAAACAATTGAGAGCGCTAAATGTTCTTTAATGTGTGCCAGCCAAAAATCACATTCCTCGACAATTTTTAAAATGAGACTGTCTTTTTCTTCGGATGGGAAAATATCAATCATTTTGGCTGTTTCAAAACGGACATTTTTTTTGATAGTTTCGATGATTTTGGGCCTTGATAGATAGGATCTGAGGTTAAGCATGGTGTCAATATAACCGACGCATATGAGGAAAGGATGAGGGGACAATTAAGTTTCATTTAAGAACATTCTTAACCATAACTTAACATTAACGTTTATATTTCCTAATATTAAAATTCTACACTTGGGTATAGCCAAGATTCATGGTGCGTTTTTAAATTCACAAGAAATTCACATCTCCGTAAGGATTCTGTCACGCGTAGCACATATATTTATATTGTGGCCGTGTCATATAGGCAAAAGTTATGTTGAAGAGAAAATCCAAAATTTTTCGAATAATCTGCGGCTTATTGGTGTTCTTATTGTTCGAAAGCAATTTGGAGAGAGTTCAAGCCCAAGACACGCCTTTTCTGCCTCACCTGCAGAGCAATATTCTTGAACTTTCCGTTCCCTATTCTTTTCCTGTTTTACGCGGGATGCGTGTTTATCCGGATAAGCCGTTTGAACTCGATTTTGTGGTCGATTCCGGGGACCGCCATACGCTTGACCAGAAGGAAACGTCTCTTCTGGTCAAATATTTCCTCACTTGTCTAACGATCCCCGAAAAAGACCTTTGGGTCAATCTGTCCCCCTATGAATCCGGCCGGATCATTCCGGATGAATTAGCCTTGACCGATGCCGGCAATACTCTTCTTAAGCAGGACAAACTACTAAAGCAATTGGCCTCTTCATTGACTTATCCGGAAACACGTTTGGGCAAGAAATTTTGGGCACAAGTCTACAAAAAAACGTATGAAAAATTCGGGACAACCGAGCTTCCGGTCAATACGTACAATAAGGTCTGGATCGTTCCGGATCGCGCCATTGTTTATGACATGGGCAACTCCGCCTTGATTGGCCAGACACATCTTAAGGTCATGTTGGAGGAGGATTATTTAGCCTTAAAGAAACATAGTTCCCCTCCCCTGGTGGGAGGGGTTAGGGGAGGGGGATATGAGACACATAAAATAACTGCGATTATTACCCAAGAGATCATATTGCCCGAATTGGAAAAAGAGATCAATGAAGGGAAGAATTTTGCTCCTGTTCGTCAGATTTTTTATTCTATGGTCATGGCCGCCTGGTTTAAACGCACGTTAAAAAGAAATATTCTGTCTCATTGTTATGTCAATAAGAAGAAAATTTCCGGGATCGATGGGGTGGACAAGAATGCCAAAGAACAGATCTATAAACAATATTTGCATATTTATAAAACCGGGGCCTACAACTATATTCGTGAGGATACGGATCCCATTTCTCAACAGGTGGTGCCGCGAAAATATTTTTCCGGAGGGCTTTTTTTTGGGGATTTAGACAAGGCGATGAAGACCTTGAGGGTACCTGATGCTAATGCCATCAAAGGAGATTTTGTTCAGATGACGGCAGGTTCCTCGCTTGGCGTGGCCCGTGTCGAACTTTTGCCCATTGGGCGCAACGGCATGAACGCTTCCGGCAGTGAGCCCATTAGTGAATTATCGTTAAAGAATTTTGCTATGACCGTAGCACTGGCCGTTGATAATCCTATTACCTCGGATCAGGGAGATTTGGCACAAAGGGCTCTGCCGTCATTTTTACGGAAATTGGTCTTGACGGTGGCTTTGGTTTTGACTCTTACTTCGCCGTTGGGTGGATTGGCCCGGCCCCGGCTGTTGGCGCAAGATCAAACTCGGGCAGTCACGGCTTCATTGGTGCAGGAGGCCCCCACGCCGACACTCAAAGCTCCACCCGCACAGGCCCTGGCCCCGTCGAATCATATCCTTCGTTTTGGAGGGGAGATTACTCCTGCGGACCGTCAAGATATTCAAGAGGTCAGAAAAGTTGTCCATCTGGATGATGTCATGGCATTGAATAGGGGAAGCAACCCGCGAACAGGCAGGAAATATAATGTGGACATCAACTGGATGGCAAGGAATTGGGACCGTTCTTTTAAACAGAACCATGTGGGGCGCGTGCTGGAGGCCATCATTGTTGCCGCACAGCATAAATTAGGTGTGCACGTTGAGGATGGGCGCTTGGGCCCGGAAACAAGGCAGGCCATTGCCCAGGCGGTTAAAGCGGTTGGACCTGATGGAGGATTACCCAGCGGATCGCCTCCTCCGGAAGATTTGGCAAAGTTACCGTCCATGCCGGCAGTTGCGCCGCTCTCAACAGTTGCGCAGGCGTTGCCTGGTGTACCGGCTGCTTTAACACATAACATTCCGGCACCAAGGGCCGCCCAAGCCATTTATACGCATGATTATCTTATGCGTCCGACGCCTTTAGAAAGTCAGATTGTGTCGAGGGTCGGCGGGGTCGTTTCTGGTCTTGTATCAGGCAAGAATGTTTCTGTTAATGGTCCTTTAGTGAATGTGAAAGATCGTCACAACACCTTTGATATTGAAAGATTGACCAGTGACATCCAAATCCAGCAAGATTTAGTGAGCACTTTGGAAAAAGGGCAGTCTCAAGGGGCAAGTAACAGCTTGGATTTGGTTGAAGCTAAGTTAAAACTCCTGGATCTGCAACAACAATTGGATGATGCAAAGACCCAAGAGGGCCTTCGCCAATTAAAAGCCCCGTATAATTCTACAGTCTATGATGTGAGCGTTTCTGAAGGGGATTCTATAAAACCGGGGACTGTGGTCCTAAGTTACCGTACCAGGGACAGACTGCGTTTTGATATCCCGATCCCAGGCAATGTTCAGTATTTTGAAAATATGGCCGTCACTCTGCAGGATATTCACAGGACTGAAATTCCTGTGAATAAAAGCACCTTCTGGTTTAATTATGATTTGTCATCTAAGCTGCAAACCAGATATTTAAGTATTATAGTGACGCCGCAGGCGCCTATATCTGAAGAACAATTGGACCAACAGTTGAGGTTGCATGTACAATTTTTAGGACCGACCGATAATTTTACACTTCCTAATTTCCCGGGTCAAGGGACTACGCATACCTTCGTCGGTAAAGTCAATGAATACACCAAAACGGCCCCTGCGGCCACGTCCTATCAATTGAAGGTCAACCAGGGAGACTGGGTCAAACAGGGACAGTCCGTTGCCCAGGGGGACCCCACACCTCTTAAGACGCAACTTAATATTAAACTCACCCAAATCGAAGCTATAAATATCAAGCTCAGTCATCCCTTCCTGGCAGACGGCACGCCTATTAATGCCAAGACATTGGCGAATCTGGCCATTGCCAAGAACCAATTGATAGCCGACGCACGTGAACTCCAAGATCAAATGGCCCGGCTGGATGTTAAGGCTGACGCAGACGGCGTTATTGTTTGGTCCGGCGAGAATGGCTCAAACGTTTTTCAAGAGGGCGATGGCCTTTATCGGGTCCTCAAGGACCGGGTTTTTCTGGGCAGTTTTGAAGACGATCAACTCTCCGTCATTCTGCCTAATGCCCACGTCGGAGATTTTGTAGAAGTAGGCACTTACCACGGAAGATTATTAGGTGAAGTGACGGCTGTTCTCCCAAGTCCGCATAGCCCATCCATAGCCCTTGAAGGGCTTAATTCTGTTAAGGTTACAGTCTATGACCCAATGCATATTTTACACCCCGGCCCCATGGTACCGCAGGACAGGGTGAGGGTCACCTTATTGACCGAGCAAGAAAAAAAACAAGCCCAGGCCCTGTTATCGGCAAGCCATTTAAATTCACCTTCGACGGTGTCAGTGGTATCTCCGCCGCCCCCGCCGCCGCCTGACCTGCTTGAGGGATATGCCACCAGTCTCTTTATGCCCAATAGGACCGCTCAAGCCAACATGCCTGCAGCGCCGCCGGCCTATTATTCTCCTCAGGGTCCTGCGTTGAACTTTGCAAAACTAGATCCACTGGTCGACCAAAATCAATACTTGTTCATTGATGAGTTTCATCAATATTGGCAAAGTAAAATTGCCGAAGGCTTTCCCAGGGCTAAGAAATTTAATATTACAGGCAGTTTGTTCGGGAATGGGAATGGCAAGTTTTCCGGCATGGTCGGGGCCAATGCCCTGATTAATGGTTTTGGAGCCGGAATTACGCCATATGGACGTCTTGCCAATATAGGCAGTATTATTTTTGGGGACTTTTTTGGTGATTTTATTCATATAGTGAGCGGGGGCATAGGCAAAGAAGAAGCATTGGCGCGTGCGGGAACAAATTCCTTAAATTATACTTTGCAAACGGCCCATGTTACAGCAGATCGAGAATGCCCATGATGCATTAATTGAGCTCTATGGCGTACAGCAGAAAATTCAGATACAAGACGCACTGCTCAGGGATTTAAATGAGGCACAGCAAAAAGTGGGTATCGCCACCTCTCTTGGCATCGTTGCGCAAGATGATACATTGCCGATAAAGCTCCAGGGACAGATCCATAAAGCAGATGGCGATGCCGTAGAATTTAAGCGTCAAGAGAGCTTTTGGGCCAATACACTTAATCTTTTAACCGGTCAAACATCAGCGGCAGGCCCGACGATGACTGCTGATGTGCCGTTCACAGCAGGGACATTCTCAAGTGTTGCAGATCCTCAAGGGCTTATTGCGCAAGCTACGGGCCCAAACAGCAAGGACCCGCGTCTGCTAAAGGCCCAGGCTGATGTAGAGATTCAACTCAAGTCATTAACAGTAAATCATGTAAAGAATTTACCGACCCTTGGTGTTGGTGCAATAATGACGCCCCCGGATGTGAATATAAGCAGTTTGCCATACGAACCTTTGGGGGGAGCATTGACCGCGTTTCAACCACGACCCCGGGTTTTAATCCGGTCATGAGTTTTTCTTGGCCGGTCATTAATCAACAAGGGAGACTTGAAAAAGAAATTATTGCCTCACAGCTTGACGCGGCTAGGGCTAAAGTTGAGAAAACGAGAATGGATATTGGGGCGCAAGCCAGGCAGGCTATTGATAACATCAATTATTACGCCCGGGAAATTGCATCGGTACAAGAAGAGTATCAAGATGCCCTGAGAGTTTGGCAAACTTTCGCCGGTAATGACCCGGAGGTCTTTGTCCAGTATCAGTATTACCCCGAACGTCAAAAAATAGCGGATTTGTCTGTCAAACTGGTTGATCTTAAAACGCAATATTTGCGGCAGATAGAAATTTTAAGAAAAATGGGAGTGCAGATAGAAACCTCGAAGCAAGGTGGAAGCACCCAGAAAGACAAAGCCATGTTGAGTAACCGTAGACAGTTTTTAAAAGAGCTTGGTTTATTCTCGGCGGCGGTTGCTCTGGGTGCCGGTTCCCTTCAGGCCCAGGATAGCCGCGTGGAGACACCTCAAAGGGGTTACAGTAGTCATGCGGTACCTACGACCAACCCTCAGGCATTTATAGGCGAAGGCCTTAACGATACCAATCCTCTTAATCGTATGGAAGTCTTGGAGATGCTCAAGTATTATCCGAACACGAAGGATTCTGTGGATGCTCTTATACGAACGATCATGTTCTCGTCTGCCCAGGGTGTCAGAGAGCAGATTGTCAGATTTATGGTTCAGGAACGCAAAGATTTGCGGTTCTTTATCCAGTTGATTGCTAAAGCCTCCAGCAGCAGGTAATGGGGAAGTCCTTGACCTGGGTTATCAATCGGTTGAAGATATTCTTACCAACAACCCAAAAATACTTCAAACCAGCACTGAAGATAATTTTGCTCCTGATGCCATTTATCCGGACGTATCGCCTGAAGCGGTCAAGAAAGTGTTTCTGACCCTGCTTGCCGCCAACCCGGATTCAATCGGCTTGGCCTCGTTGCTGCAGGGCAAATACTGGACGGAAGGGGACCTTGCCAGGATCTACAATGAGTTTGATGCCTATTATAAAAGGCATCCGGATGTTCCGCAAGCCGCTGTTATAAGGGATTTGGCCAGAACTTGGATTATGAGCAAATTGGCCCTGAAGAATCTTCCCAATGCCCTTAATAAGGCTTTGTTTGAAAAACCTCCCAAAGGAGCCTGGCATGAGGATATTAACACAAAGGTTCTTTTTGACAAGTTGACAGAGGCGCATAAGATTTTCCTCACTACCTCGCCGGAAATAGGCAACATTCAGCAATACATAGACCATGATCTGTATGTTTTGGCCGAAGGGATGACTCGGAATTATATACGGGATAACCCTTCTCCACAAAATTCACAGGCTCCCCTGGATCTAACTTATTTGGCAAGGCCAAGATCGTTCGGATCTTTAAGCTATTTTCAAAGCTTGGGGCCTGACCAACAGGAGGACTATATCGGTAAGTCTCAGAATGCCGAAGTAGTCAGAATTCTTCAGCTTCCTGATCTCGATGAATCCTTGCGCACCATCGTTCTGTCGCGTTTGATGGCTGATCCATCAGGCCGGCTTTTGGTTCTAAATGTTTATTTAAATTCTTCAGATGAGCGTCTCTGCGCCACGATCAGGGAGAATCCTTCCTGGCAGGCCAATGTTTACACTGACGCACAAGCCATTGACAATCCGACCACAAACCGGATTTTTCGGGCCGCCAATAGAAAACTCAACAGGGAGACCCGTCAGGAAGAGCCGCTGAATGCACTTCTTGATCCTCAGATTTATTCCGCCTTGGAATTGCGTTCCCTCGATGACCCTCGCGGAGACTCCATAAGAACAGCGCAGGTGCATAAGGTGGCCATAGAATGGGCGCTTGAGGCTGTCCGGCAATGGCCGGAATACTCTCAGCAACTCTCGTCAAAGACCACGCATATTACCGAGCCGGAAATAAATTTGGATGAGCTTACCCAAAAATCACAAAGTCAGCACGATCCCAGAGAGTTTGAAGGAACATTTCAGACTTATCTGAGAAACCATGAGGATACTCCAAAAAATAAGAAATTGCTGGAGAACTTCACATCTCTTATAGATCAATTCGATATCAATCACATTAATAACCTGAACCGGGACTTGCCTTCATTCCCAAGTATTGTGAAATACGTTTTTTGGATTGCTGGTTTATTGGGTGTATATGGGGGGACTAAAGCCATACGGGCTCTCTATCACAATTTCGTTTATCTGCCTACGGCTGATTTACGTACCTTGGTCAAGGATTTGAATGAAGGGACGTTAAAAGATACAACTACAGAAAATCATAACGGTTCTAACCAGGCCATGCGAACTGTGGCACAGGAGACTAAAATAGGGCCCTTCGATAAGTGGGAAGAACTGATGCGAACATGGTCCCAACCTAACCAAAGGGTCCCTCTCAAACAATTGAGCAGCGATCTAAATTTCATCCTCAACAATATCTTTGAGCAGATCAGTTCAATGCGGTATAGCCCTGAGCTGATCAGAGACACGGAGGATGAGAAATTTTATCAAGAAGCGCCTTACAATAAGTTTTATCAAGTCAGTTATAAAAGATTTCTTAGGGTAGCCAACGAGACGGTATTATATTTGACCGAGCGCTTGGCCAACGAACCTTTGCTCAGGAGCAGGGACCAGCAGGCGGACATTATGCGAACGAGTCTCATGGAAGACAAGAATACGATCATCAAGAGTATGAGATACGCGAAGCTGTTTTTATTGATCCTGAAATGCCGCGGGACCATTGATAAGTTTATGACTTATAAATTTCGGGGAAAAGATTGGGGGAGGGAATTGCTGTATGGGATAGCGCGAAAGATATTTTTCTACGATCCTGTAAGGTGGGGATTACAGGTAATGTTGAAATTGGAAATTCCCCACTTATTACAGCAAGGCAATGAGATATTGCCGGGTTTATATAGAGATCCTAAAGCTATTTTTCAAGAAAGCCAAACAAGGCTGCAACAAGTTATAGCAGGGGGCATACCTATATATTCAGCCCAACTGCCGGAAGATGCCAGAGACCATAAGCTGCGCGATTTCCGCAGCATGATGTTTAGTTTATTGGCGCCTTTGCAGTTAGCTCTTTCATCCTATCTGTATCTTTCGGGGAGGTCTGAATTTGATTTTGTGTCGGGCCTTATTTCTTTATTTTCCGTTTTTTACACCGTATTTAATTTTTGGATTCCCAATCTAAAAAGTCTCAATTTTTTATGGGGAAGGAATGTTGACAGGGTCATTGATAAAGCGGACAGGCAACTAGACAAATTGATCGATCCCTATGGGACATATAGAAATGGGAGGCCCCAGGAGCAAAAGAATATTGATTTGGTCAAGGCAGAAGGCAGGAAAGCGATTGAGGCGCAACTTAATCCCAATACAAGGAGCGTTGACGCGGTAGTTATCATCTGTGAGAGCAGGGGAGACATCGGCGCCGTTGAAGAACACCTTCAAGCCATAAAAGCCAAATTGATAGGAACAGGCGTTGACGTTTATGTCTTGCCTTTAAGAGCAAGAGGCAGCGGCTATGCTTATTTGGATGCTTTAAGGATCATAAAAAAGGGATCTAAAAGGAGAGTGTTTGAATTTATTGGGAGTGATATCATCCCTGATCCTAATTTGTGGGATTTAGGCCTTATCAATGGCATCCGTGCCGCGCAGAGCATGGCGGAGAATGGCAAGACAGGAGATGTTTTAGTTTTTCCTAAGTCCCCTGATTTTGGGCCGATACAGGATGCCCGCGATGCGCATATCACTCTTATGACCTCAAAGGTAAAAAATTCTGATTTGCCATTGGTGGGAGCTGTCAATACGGATTATCCCCTTACCGGTGATTCTACCGTAAAGGAAATTTTAGAGAAAGGCGGTGTAAAAACCATAAACCGTTTTCTGGAAGAAAAAATGGCTTCATTGAACGATTTAGTTGAAAAGCATAGAGCGTCCAACGGCATTTATACGCTGGATGATGATGCTGTAAAGATTTTCTCAAAGATCTCCGATGTCCTCAAAAATTCTCAATTAGAAGATAAATTACAGCGGATACACTGGACAAGCGATTTACTCATTCCGGTGGTTATATTTTTGATGAAACAAGTCAATGATAATATACGCGGGGTATATGGCCGCTATATAACAGTACGAAGCGCATGGCCCGACTTAAATCCTAAGGGCAGTCCCTTAACAAACGGTGAGCGCAGAGACGTAGAAGATGTTTTAGGTCAATTGTACGAGATCGTTGCTGCTGCAGTGAATGCGATCAACCCAAGGCTTGCGGTTAAGGCTTATGAGCCTTATGCGTCGTCATTTCGACCAAACACCACAAAGGAAAGATGGCAAAATGGTGATGCGCAGGTACAAGAAACCCTGGCCTATGTGAAAGAGGTCGTGTCTGCCGTGAATAAAGCCCAGGTCTCCTCCCGAAAAACGTCAGAGGGGGGGATTGACCTTGATTTCAAGCCTCAGTTTATTGAACAGTCCTCAGGGGACAGTGTTCCGGTGATTCAGGATGGGGCTGCCGCTAATATGCCTGACGGGTTTAAAGGATTTAACTTTAATATTATCCGTTTTACATCCAATTTAACAGTCAACGGCGCCTTTGAGTTAATGTTTACCCCTAATTAAAATTCACAAAAAGTTCACAACTTCTTAAGGATTTTGTCACACTCGTTACGTACACTAGAGGCAGTCTAAGATATAAGGCAGCCCAATAAAAACACGATTAACTAGGGAGGAGTTATGAAAAAAATTGTTTTAATGTTAGTAGCTGGATTTATTTTTACCTGGCAAGGTTTAGCCTTGGCTGCCAGCACCAGTGTCGATTCGTTGATCCAGAAACTGGAGGACAAGGGGATTTTGACCAGTCAAGAAGCTAATCAAATCAAAGGCGAAATTACCTCTGATGAGAAAAATTCCCAGGAAAAAACTTTTAAAAGCATGCTTCCGGATTGGGTGAGTGGTCTTAAAATATCGGGAGATTTTCGTTTGCGTGATCAGATTCAGGTCAGGAAGGCTCCCGGTGGTTCTGCCAGCGGTGATAATTTAGACCAAAATCGGGCCCGTATCCGTGCTCGTTTGAATTTTGAAGACCAAATTAATGATAAAGTCAAACTTGTTGTAGGTATCGCAACCGATGGTGAAAGTGCTCGTAGTAATAACCTCACCTTGGGCGGGAATGGTAAAACAGATGGCCTTACGAATGCCACTACGGACACTTTTGGCAAGGCGGATGTGGTCCTTAATAAGGCTTACGCTGTTTATACGCCTGCTTCGTGGGCAACCCTTATGGGTGGCAAGATGGACAATCCTATCTGGGAGCCTGGTCCAGGTGGTGCAGGCAGCAGCTTCTTCTGGGATCCGAATATTACCCCTGAAGGCGGCAGCATTCAACTTCAAAAGAAACTCAATGAGTATGTAACACCATGGATACAGGAGGATGTGTTTGACCTTCATGCCGCGACTCCCACCACAGCGCTTAAAACAGATCCGTATATGTTAGTAACTCAAGGTGGTCTTAAAGGTAATTTAACTGATCAGGTTTATTACAAAGGCGCAGTAACATGGTATGACATTAGCAATCCATCCCATTTAAGTTTTGGCGAAGGCCTGGGGATTAATACAGGAACAACATCTGCCGGCGGTGGCCGCATGACTTACAATTTTAATGACGTGATCGTTGGAGCGGTAGATATGGGCATCAATGATCCGTTTGGGGAAATGTTGCCTTCTCCTATATATATTCCTCAAATAGGTATTTTTGGAGATTATGCTGATAATACTTCAAATTCCAAGGATGTACCTGTAACTACCTATAAAAATGAACAGAATAAGGCTTGGATGGCTGGCGCCTATATGGGTAATTCAGCCGTTAGTGGCTGGGGGACATGGAAACTCGCCACCTATTATAAGGTCATTGAAAGAGACGCATGGTTAGATGTGTTCCCTGATGCTGATTTTTATTCCGGGCAAACCAATGTCAAGGGCTGGCGCAGTGAACTGGATATCGGCTTGATGAAGAATCTTTGGTTCACCATGGCTTGGTTCCACAGCAATATTTACAAGATTGATCCTGGTATTCAAGGTGTAAGTGCTAACGGAACAAATACAAGTCCATCAGTTAAAGCTCCTGAAAATCTGTTCCAAATGGATATAAATTTTAAATTCTAGAATAGTAAGAAAGGGGATTGTTTATGAAAAGGATTTTGGCCTTAGTTGTAGCATTAGCTGTGGGGGCGACGTTTGCCTTCGCGGATTCAATTCTTATTAACGGGGCAGGGGCCACGTTCCCTTATCCCATTTATTCCAAATGGTTTGATGAGTACGGCAAGGCGAATCCCGGCGTTGCGTTTAATTATCAATCCATTGGTTCCGGCGGCGGTATCAAGCAAATCACGGCCAGAACTGTGGATTTCGGTGCCTCGGATGGTCCTATGTCGATGGATCAACTTACGGCAGCGCCTGGCCGTATTTACCATATTCCAATGGTCATGGGATCAGTGGCGGTGGCCTATAATGTTGATGGTGTCAGCAAGGGGCTTAAATTAAGCGGCGATGTTTTGGCCGATATCTATTTAGGGAAAATTACCCAGTGGAACGATCCGCGCATTACCGAAGAAAATGCCGGTGTCAATCTTCCCAGCAGCTCCATTGTGGTGGTGCATCGCTCCGATGGCAGCGGCACTTCTTTTATCTTCACTGATTATTTAAGTTCCATTAGCAGCGCTTGGAAAGGCAAAGTCGGCAAAGGCACATCAGTCGACTGGCCTCTTGGTTTAGGCGGTAAGGGTAACGAAGGGGTGGCTGGTTTGCTCAAGCAAACACCCGGCAGCATCGGTTATGTGGAATTAGCTTATGCCAAGCAAAATGGTTTACCTTATGCTTTTTTGAAAAATCAAAGCGGGAACTATATTGAGCCGACCTTGGCCAGTACTTCCAAAGCCGCGGATGGGGTCCGCATTCCCAATGATTTCAGGGTTTCGGTGGTCAACAGCCCCAATCCCGAAGCTTATCCGATTGCCAGTTTTACCTGGCTTTTGATTTACAAGCAAATGGGTGACCATGCCAAAGGTGAGGCCATTGTGAATTTCATCAAATGGGCAGTCACCGATGGTCAGAAATATGCCGAAGAATTAGATTATGCGCCGCTTCCACCTAATGTGGTAGAATTGATTCAAAAGAAGCTCGAACAGGTAAAATATTAGGCGTAGGGGCGGAGTGGTCAAATATTAGGTTAGGGGCCGACCTTGTGTCGGCCCCCATAGTTTATGAGTAGACAAGATACCAGCGACATAGTATTCAGAAGAATATTGGCGGTTTTTCCCATCTCCATTCTGATAATTGTCGCTGGTATTTTTTTTCAATTAGTTTCCGCTTCACATCTGACTTTAAAAAAATTCGGGATAGGTTTTCTGTTTCATAGCACATGGGATCCTGTCGCGGAAAATTTCGGTGCTTTGCCGTTTATTTTCGGCACCTGTGTGACTTCTTTGGTAGCGCTTTTGCTGGCTGTGCCCATCGGAGTGGGGGCGGCCATTTATTTAGCTGAATACGCACCATTGAAGGTGTCAAAGGCCATATCTATTCTCGTGGACCTTTTGGCGGCCATTCCCAGCGTCATTTATGGGCTGTGGGGTATTTTTGTGTTGGTACCCTTTATGCGCACCGTTGTTCAGCCTTTTTTAGGGAAATATCTAGGGTTTCTACCTTTTTTTCAGGGGCCTAATTATGGGGTGAGTTTTCTCTCTGCCAGTATCATCCTGGCCATTATTATTGTGCCTTTTATTATTTCGGTGTCCCGTGAGGTGATCCTGGCTGTTCCTAGCGTTTATAAGGAAAGCGCTTATGCCTTGGGCACCACCCGTTGGGAGGCGATTTCTGATATTGTTTTAAGCTACGGCAAGGTGGGGATTTTGGGTGCTGTGATTTTGGCCTTGGGCCGGGCCATCGGTGAGACCATGGCTGTCACCATGATTATCGGTAATACGGCGGTGATCACAGCGTCTTTATTTTCTCCCGGGTATACCCTGGCCAGCGTGTTGGCCAATGAATTTGCGGAAGCGGCCACCAACATGTATTTGTCATCTTTAATCGAAATAGGTTTGGTGTTGTTTTTAGTTTCTATTGTTGTTAATATATTGGCCCGGATTTTGATATGGTCTGTCACCAAAGGGCCTGCGGTGGAGATTAGATGAATCCTCTGTCAAGTGTCATTGCGAGCGAAGCGAAGCAATCTTTAAAGGATCTTATATATACATCTTTTGAACGCACACGTTTCCGTCGGGCCATATGGGACCGTGTCATGGTCTATGTGTTGTCTTTATGCGCTCTTTTGATACTTTTTATACTTTTTGTTATTTTGGCTCATTTGTTCATTCAGGGCATTTCTTCGTTGAATTGGGATTTTTTCACGCAACTGCCAAAACCCGTCGGTGAAAAAGGCGGGGGCATGGCCAACGCGATTGTGGGAACTCTGACTTTGTTAGGGCTGGCCGTTTGTGTCGGAGTGCCGATAGGTTTGGGGTCGGGGGTGTATCTTAGCGAATATGCCGATCAAAATTTTGCGCAGGTGGTCCGTTTTGTGGCTGATGTGATGAACGGTATTCCTTCGATTGTCTATGGGATATTCGCGTATATTGTCTGCGTGCTGCCGATGAAAAGTTTTTCAGCCCTTTCCGGTGGTTTCGCCTTAGGGATTATGATGATCCCCATGATTACGCGAACAGCCGAGCAATTTGTGCGGATGGTGCCTTCCCAGTTGAGGGAGGCAGGTTTGGCTTTAGGAGTTCCCAAATGGCGCGTCACGGTGGATATCGTGATCCCCTCAGCTTTGGCGGGCATTACCACCGGAATTATGGTGGCTTTGGCAAGGGTCGCCGGAGAGACAGCGCCGCTTCTTTTTACGGCGTTCGGTAACCACTACTGGCAGCGTTCATTGACTCAACCGATCGCGGCCTTACCGCTGCAGGTTTTTACTTATGCCATTGCGCCTTTTGATGACTGGCACCGTCAGGCATGGGCCGGGGCGATTGTGCTTATTTTAATGGTTTTGATCATCAACGGATGGGCCCAGTTTTACGTCATGCGCCGCAACCGCTGGGCATCGGGGAAATAGGATAAGTGTCATTGCGAGGAGCCGAAGCGACGAAGCAATCTCTTTAAAATGGATAATTATGGATATTAAAGGAAGCATTAAAGTTCAAGATTTGAATTTTTATTACGGCGACAATCAGGCGCTGAAGAATATTTCCATGACCATCGAGCCTTATCAGATAGTGGCCATGATCGGTCCTTCCGGCTGCGGCAAGTCGACGTTGATCCGTATTTTTAACCGCATGAATGATTTGATTCCCTTAACTCGTGTGGAAGGTGAAGTTTTGGTTGACGGGATTGATATTTATGATAAAAATACGGATGTGGTGGCGCTTAGGCGCAAGGTGGGGATGGTATTTCAGAAATCCACCCCATTTCCAAAATCATTTATGAGAATATTGCTTACGGGCTTAAGATCGTGGGTATTAAAGATCGTCGTATTCTCAGTGAAGCCGTGGAAAAAAGCCTTAAGCGCGCGGCTTTATGGGACGAGGTCAAAGACCATCTGGGTAAAAGCGCCATGTCGCTCTCCGGCGGTCAGCAGCAGCGGCTGTGCATTGCCCGGGCAATTGCGGTTGACCCTGAGATCATTTTAATGGATGAGCCCTGCTCGGCGCTGGATCCCATCGCTACCGCGCGTATTGAGGAGTTGATGGGCACATTAAAAGATGAATACACGATTGTGGTTGTCACGCACAATATGCAGCAGGCAGGCAGGGTTTCTGACAAGACCGCGTTTTTGATGCACGGGCAGATCATTGAATTTAGTAAAACCACGGATTTCTTTACGAACCCGTCGAGTAAAATTACGGAGGATTATATTACCGGAAGGTTCGGTTAATAGGAGAAACATCATGCTTAGAGAAAAAATATCAGAACTCAAAAACTATCTTTTGAAAGATGCCGCCTTCGTGGAAGACATGCTGGGCCGGAGCATCAAGGGGATTTTGGATAAAGACATTAATTTATTGGAGGAGGTCATTAATACCAATGAGCCCGCCGCCAATGACTATGACCGGGAGATTGAGAGGATGTGTGTTGAGATAATCGCCCAGTATGAACCGGTGGCCGTAGATCTGCGGCTTGGTCATTATGATCATCAAGATGAACAAGGACCTTGAACGTATGGCAGACCATGCCGTTAATATCTGCGAAAGCGGTCTTTTTTCTATTAAAAAATCCTGTGAATGGCCTTTCTGATAAATTAAAGCTCATGGGGGACAGTACGATGGGGATGCTCAAAGATAGCATCAATGCCTTTGTCAATGAAGATATTGCCCTGGCCGATACAGTTTGTGATAGGGATGATATTGTTGATGAGGCCGGCGATAAGATCCTTAAAGACTTGACTGAACTGATGCGGGGCAAGAAGGATGTGATCCCCCGTTGTCTGCATGTGATGCGTATCTCTCACAACCTGGAGCGCATTGCGGATTTGTCCACCAATATCGCCGAAGAAGTGATTTATATCGTCGAAGGCAGGGACATTAAACACAAGCAATTCCCAAGCGCCTAACTTGTGTCTTTGCGAGAACCTAAAACCTCTGTGTCATTGCGAGGAGCGAAGCGACGAAGCAATCTCTAAAAATTCCTGAAAATAACGAAGAGTGCTGTGAGGGTAAACAGGATAGGGGTCAACCACGCGCCTTCCCACGGCAATAAAGCCCCGCCCTTGGCCAAGGCCAAACCTACCGCGTCTGCAACGTAATAAAGAAATCCGATGACCAGGGCAATGGCAATAGAAGTAAATGTCATGCCCCGGCGTTTGCCCCCCGATAGAAGCACACAAGGCAATCCGATTAAAATAATAATAAAATTACGCAAAGGCAGAGTGATTTTCTGGTGCAGATCAACCCGCAAGTCGCTGAGGGTCTTAAGCGCTCCGCTGCCGGAGAAACGTTTGATATAACTATGAAGCGCTTGGAGGTTCATGGAGGAGACATCCATCCTTTGTTTGAGAAAATCCTTAGGGGTCTCTTTGATGTCCATCAGTTTTTCCGTCGACATTTTTATGGGGCCGGAGATGTTGGGTGAAGCGGCATCGTACGCTGCGACCTGGCAATTGAAGAATTTCCAGGCGATCCCCGTCCATTTGCCTTTGAGGGCCGTGATTTTTTCGACCATGTTTTGTTTACGGTCATGGCCGATGATGGTGATGCCGGTCAATTCATTGGTGTTGGGGTCAAAGAGGTCAATAAAAAACAGGCGGTTTTTGAGGCCATAAAAGGTAAGGTTTTTGATGGGCGGCTTGCCTTTACCTTTTTGGGAGGGGACGATTTTAATTTCCGTGTCGCGGATTTCCTGGTTGATCATCGAGGATTGCGGCACGAATTTTTCATTCACTAAAAACACAAAGGCGGAAATAAAAAGAGCAAACACCAAAGCCGGGCGGGCGATTTGCCAGAAATTCAGCCCCGAGGTGCGGATGGCAATGATTTCATTATGAGCGTTGAGATTGCTATAGGTAAACATGACGGCGATAAGACTCGCCATGGTAGAGGTCTGCACAATGACTGTCGGCAGGAAGGACACGTAGTATTGAAAAATGACGTCTAATCCGACGCTTTTTTCTATAAAATTTTGCAGGTTGCCGAACATATCGATGAGGATAAACAAAAACGCAAAAGTAAAAACAGTCCCCACGAAAATGGTCAGGATGGATTTTAAAATATAGCGATCGATGATACGCATAAAGGACCTATTATTGGGTGCATAATTTCCAGTTTAAAATAATGGCCAAAATAAAGGCGGTGGCATCCGGCGCCCACATTAAGGCAATAGGGTTAAAAACATTCTGAGAGGCCAACCCCTGGCAGGCTAAAGAAAGGATGTAATAAGGGGCGGCGAACAATAAAGCATATATAAGATTGGCTGACCTGGCCCTGCGATGGGTGACGGCGGCAAAAGGAAAGCCCAACAGGATAAATAGTAAGGGTGAGAGTGACCATGCCAGGCGGCGATGATATTCGGCCAACAGCGGGGCCGGGTCGATAAACAGGCTGCGGATTTCTTCAATTTTGCGGGACAGCTCCCTTAGCGTCATGGCCTTGAATTTTTTTTCAGGCCCTGCTTTCTTTTTGGAAACGTCCATGTACATAAAAGACTGCTGGAAATTAAGTTTATAAAAATTATTGGGATTTTTGACGTCAGGTTCGTCGGTTGTGCCGTTGATAAGTTTGATCATCAGCTGGTCACGCCCTGGGACATGGACAAATTCACCTTCCTGGGACACGGTGGTACGGGTCGGCTTGTTGGGTTCGGGCTGGTAAATTCTGACTCCATATAATTTATCACCTTCCATACGGTAAATAAAAATAATATATTTATCAAAGGCGTTGATGAAGCTGCCGGCCTCCAGCATAGCGGTGGGGTTTTGACTGCCGGTTTCCTGTAAAATACGCGTTTGGGCGTCATAAGCCTCGGGGATGATACGGTCGTTGAGAATATACACCACCAGGCTTAAGGCAATACCGACTATGATCAGCGGCATCAGCAGCCGGCGCAGGTGGATACCCGAAGCGCGCATGGCCAAGATTTCATTTTCCGAGGACATATGGCCGAAGGCCAGGATCACCGTGACCAGACAGGCGATCGGCAGGGTATAACCCAGAAGGATGGGGATATAGTAAAGAAAGACCTGGCTCATGGCCGTCAGGGACACGCCGTCATTAATGACCTTATTGGCCAATTGCGGTAAATATCCCAGAAGAAAGACGCTGGTCAGGACGCTGATAGACAGCACAAAGGGCTGAAGGCATTCTTTTAAAATATAGTTTCTTAGAATATGCATAGGTTAAATTGTTATACCCAAAGTTAATACGCCCACCCGTGCGGCACCGGCTGTTTTTAAAGTGTCCGCCGCCCAGTGGAGGGTGGCTCCCGTGGTAAACAGATCGTCTACCATAAGTACGCTTTTGCCCTGAACGTAGGCGGAATCGTTTATTTTAAAAGCGCCTTCCAAATTTGTCCAGCGTTGTTTTGCGCCTAATTCCGTCTGGGTGGGGGTATTCTTCCGTCGTATTAACAGATCTTCCGTATGTCCAATGCCCCAGTGGCGGCTTAGCCCTAAAGAAAGCAGGTTTGACTGATTGTAGCCTCTTTCCCGTAGTCTTGCCGGATGCAGAGGCACAGGGGCAATGATGTCAAATGAGTGTACGGGTATTTGATGGCGGGTGGCAAAATCGATCATTAACGGAACAAATGTTTTATGTAGAGATGTTTTTGAACCATATTTGAAGGCGTGCAGCAGCTTTTGGGCCGTTTCATTATAAAGACAGGCCGCCCAGGCACAATCAAAAGCAAAATGGTTTTGAGTGCAGGATGGACAAATATTTTCACCGTTTTGAGCAAAGACGCTGCGCGGGCAATACCGGCAAAATGGGGCCGGATTAAATGCCAGAAGCTGTGTGCAGGCCGTACACAGCTGGCGCTGATGGCGGCTATTAAGGAACGCCCGACACAGCAGGCAATTGTCGGGGAATATCAGTTCCCGAGCTCCCTGTAAAAAGGCTTGAAGCATGCTGTATATTACCATATAATTAATTTGCTCGGGGAGACTATTTAGACTACATTTTAAGGAAAGGGTGATATGTTTAAAAAATTGACTTTAGCGACGATGATGGTTTTATTTTTAACGCCTTTGTCCATGGCCGAATTTGCGTCCGACGTGACTATTTTGGATAAGCAGGATATTTCTAAACTCAGCGATGAGCAGCTGACGGATGCTTATATGAACACCTTGGTGGAGATTGAGGCCAGTCGTTCCTTTCATGCCACGTCCGGTTTTAGCGCCAAAGAATACAAAGACTATAAAAATCTGTTAAAATACCGCCTTATGTTGTTGGTGGAAATCCATAGTCGTAATTTGGAGCTCCCGCAATTTTAAATCCATGCAAAATTCTATAAATCAGGACAAAAGTGAATTATTGCGTATCCTCAAATCCCAGGCTTTCTCCAGGGGGAAATTTGTTTTATCGTCAGGGAAGACCAGCGATTTTTATTTGGATGCCAGACGGGTGACTTTAACTGCCGCGGGGGCGTATTTAACGGCGCGTATTATACTGGATATGGTTAGTCAAGATAAGATAGACGCCATCGGCGGTCCTACCTTGGGCGCAGACCCTATGGTGGGAGCCATAGCCTCGCAAAGTTATGAGGCAGGGCATCCCATGAATACTTTTATTATCCGCAAACAACCCAAGGCGCATGGCAAAGGCCAGCAGGTGGAAGGCCCTTGGCTTAAGGAAGGCAGTTCGGTTGTGATTATTGATGATGTGGCCACCACCGGAAAAGCTTTTGTGGAATCGATTGTTGTGCTGCAGAGCATGAATATCAAGATTAAAAAAGCTATTTGTGTAGTCGACAGGCAAGAAGGCGCCCGTGAGGCATTGGCCCAATATAACGTGCCTTTAGAATCCATTTTTTCCATCTCCGAATTCCTTCAATGAAAAAGCTCATCTTAGCTTCGAAGAGTCCCCAGCGTCGCAAGCTTATGAAAATATTGGGGCTGCCTTTTACCGTACGCTCTCCCGGCCGGGTGACCGAAATCTCCCGTGTATCCAAAGGTTGCGCCCATTTGGTGCAAACCAATGCCTTAAACAAGGCCCGTGATGTAGCTCTGCGTACGCGTCAAGGCATTGTCATTGGCTCGGACACGGTCGTGTGTTCTGCTCGTGGGCGTCTGATCTTGAAGCCTAAAACCATTCAGGAAGCCAAAAAGAATCTTAAAGAATTAATGGCGAAACCTCATTGGGTCTATTCGGGCTTGGCCCTTATTGAAGTCCCTAGCGGACGTTGTACACTTGGTTGGGAAAAGACCAAGGTGTTTATGACCAGGCTCTCTGATGAGGCGATCAGCCGTTATTATAAATTTATTTCACCTTTGGATAAAGCCGGCGGGTTTGACATCGAGGGGCGCGGAGCGCTTTTTATCCCGCGCATCGAGGGGTGTTATTTTAACGTGGTCGGCCTGCCGTTAGCCAAGCTGGCCGCGATGTTAAAAAAATTCGGAGTCCACGCGCTATGAATTTCACAATGTCATTGCGAGGAGCGAAGCGACGACCATCGATAGTACCTGGTATGAGGGTACGAAGCAATCTCATATTTTGTTTCATATTTTTAGTTTTTGGTCCTAACCCCGTGTGGGCAAAAACCCCTTCGGTTTGTCATCTTGACAATTGCGTGGGTGTAGAGGTGGTTTCCAAGACGGAAGATATGCAGCGCGGTTTGATGTACCGCAAGGGCCTGGAGAAAGACAGGGGCATGTTTTTTGTTTTTACCTATGATGACCGTCCTCGTTTTTGGATGAAAAATATGAGTTTTAATTTGGATATGGTATGGATTAGCCAGGCAGGCCGGATTGTTTTTATAAGCCCCCATATTCCCGCCTGTAAAACAGATCCATGTCCGGTGTATGCCCCCAATCAGCCCTGCCGCTATGTGTTGGAACTCAGTGATGGTTATGCCGCTTTGCACAACTGGAAGGTGGGGGACAATCTTCGCCTGGATGGTGTTTTAGAGAAAATCTAACCATACCATCTTCTGATTTGAAAAATATTGGCCAGCATCGTCAAGGAGTCTTTCACCAGATTGATTTTGCTCTGCTCCCTGTGCGTCCAATTGACGGCGACTTCCTTGATCCTATAATTCATTTTTTGTGCCAGAAACAGGACTTCCAGGTCAAATCCAAAACCTTGCAGCCGGATATTTTCCCATAATGGACGGATAATTTCACGGCGGAACATTTTAAATCCGCATTGAGTGTCTTTAATGTCCTTAATCAGGAATGTATGGACGCAGAAATTAAAGATGGCCCCCATACTTTTACGGTAGAACAAGGCCTTGACCTTGGAAGTCGTGTTGTGTAAGACCCTTGAACCTATGACGATGTCATAGCCTTCGGACAAGAATTTTAAATTTTTTTCGATTTCGTCGGCAGGCGTGGAGCCGTCCGCGTCCATAAATAGCACAATACGCCCACGGGCCGATAAAATACCCTGTTTGACCGCAAAGCCTTTGCCATTATTTTTTTCAAGCCGGATAAGGACCAACGGAGGAAATAACTTTTTAAAGTTTAAAACAACTTCGGCTGTTTTATCCGTACTGCCGTCATCTACAATGATCAATTCATAACGGTAACGGCTTTTTTGGGCATAAGTTACCAGGGTTTGCAAAAATGGGGGAAGCCTCAGCGCCTCGTTTTTGGCGGGAATGACGACTGATATATCGTATTCATCGGTAGGCATGATGTTGATATGTATAACAAAAAAGGATGCGTAGTGCAATAAAAATACGCACGTATTTGTTTTAGGTGCGTTGCTATGATAATATGAATAACACTATGTTTAAAAGAATGGCATTAGCCCTTATCATTGTGCTGATTTTGGTATTGAATCTCCTGCGATTTTGGAAGCTGGACACCATTCCGTATGGTTTTCATGTGGATGAAGTGAGCTGTGCGGTCACTATGCAATGTATGGCCCAAAGTGGGTGTGATGCGGAACTTAGACGCTGGCCGTTATTTGGTTTGATGGAATATGGCCAGGATAAACCGCCGGTTTATATGTATCCGGGCATCCTTTGGGTCAAAGTATTCGGGTCCACTGTACCCAGTTTGAGAGCGTACAGTCTATGCGGATTGTTGGTAGGTATTCTGGGATTATTTTTTCTTTCTAAAGAGCTTTATGGTGTAGCTTTTGCCCTACTCGTTGTCTTGGCTGCCAGTTGTTCCCCTTGGGCGTGGGTCGTGACCAGGGTGGCGTTAGAATCTTATTTTGCTGTGGCATTTACCGTTTGGGGTCTTTATTTTCTGATGCGTTCCAGGCGCTGGTGGGATTGGGCTCTGGCAGGCGTACTGTTTGCCGGCGCTATGTATGCTTATCCGCCGGCAAGATTGCAAATACCTTTAATGATGGCTACGCTGGCGATTTATGAAGGGGGGCGGCGTCCTTTAGAGCGTCATGCTTGGATGAGTTTGGCATCGGTGTTTATTGTGACCTTGCTGCCTTTGCTGTGGCAATACATGCATGGCCAATTATCCAGTCGGTTTAACATTATCAGCATTTTTAATCCGGACTACTTACATTCTTTAGGAAGCACTGGAACTATGGGGGACTTGGTTATAATTTTTATTCACAACTATTTCTTACACTTAAGCCCCAATTTTCTTTTTTTCACCGGCGATCCTTCTTATGTGCATTCCACCCGTCACTTAGGGATCTTCAGCGGGCTCGATATCGCAGCCTTAGGAGTTCTCCTGGTATTTTTGATTTTAGCTTTTCTGCGTCGTTCTTGGGGGGATAATCCGGTCATCAAAAACCGGCGCTGGCTTTTATTGTTAACCGTGAATTTTTTTATAGGGATCATCCCTTCGGCCTTGACTAATCAGGAATTGCCGCATGCCTTGAGAATATGCGGCTCGTGGCCGTTTATGATGTTATTCACCGGGTTTATGTTGTTCTCGGTGGCAGAGTGGATGAAGGTAGTGTGGCTGCCCATCGCTTTGGCGGGACTATTGTGCGGCGGGGTATTAGCGTATCAATATTTTATGATTTATCCCCAGGAGAGCCGGGGCATGTTTGATTATTGGATCAAGGAGAAGGCCGACCAGATTAAAACCGATGAAGATTGGAAGGCGTTTTTAGTGAATTTTTACCGACGGAATTATCATTGCCGTTATTTTATGGCCCAAAAATTAGGTTTGACCTGCCGACAGGCCAATGATGCCTGGTGGAAGTTGTTCTATGCTTTAAGAGAACGAGGTTTGTAAATATGCGTGCTTTGGCCAAAAAAGCTTTCCGCTGTTTCCATCACGGTTTCCGAGAGGGTGGGATGCGGATGGATGGACAGTTTTAAATCTTGAGCCACAGCACCCATTTCAATAGCGAGTACCCCTTCAGCGATCATTTCTCCGGCACCCACGCCGACAATACCCATTCCCAAGACGCGTTGAGTTTTCGGGTCAATGATGAGTTTGGTTAAGCCATCTGTACACTCGAGGGTCAATGCGCGTCCGGACGCAGCCCAGGGGAATTTGGCCACAGTGACCTCAAGGCCGGTTTTGGCCGCATCAATTTCGGTTAATCCGCACCAGGCGATTTCCGGATCGGTAAAAACAACGGCCGGGATAGCTCGCGGTTCAAAAGCCACCTTGCGTCCGGCGATGGCTTGGGCAGCCACGCGTCCTTCATGCGAGGCTTTATGGGCGAGCATGGGGTCTCCGGCGATGTCCCCGATGGCATAGATGTCTGGATCATCTGTGCGGCGCTGGTCATTAACGTCAATAAACCCGCGGGGTGTCACCTTGACCTTGGTGTTTTCTAATCCCAGATTTTCTGAATTAGGCTTACGTCCGACAGCGACCAAGACTTTATCGTAGTCTTCATTGAATTCATGGCCCTCTTTATCCGTGAAAGTGACATTGATGCCGTCTTTGATTTCCTGCATTTTAATGACTTTAGTCTCCAGTATGATTTTGGCAAATTGATTTTTGGCTCGTTTGTAAAGCACATCCGTCAAATCGCGGTCAGCTCCGGGCAAAAGGCCTGGGGTCATTTCCACAACAGAGATTTGAGAGCCTAATGCATGGTACACGGTGCCCAATTCCATGCCGATATAACCTCCGCCGACGACCAAAAGGCGGCTAGGCACATTGTCCATGGCCAAAGCCGTGGTGGAGTCCCAGATATGAGGGGACACAGGTAAATTGGGGATGACGGCCGGACGGGAGCCGGTGGCTAAAATCGCTTTTTGAAAAGATAATTCTTCGATGGTGCCATCCGTCTTTTTGATACGAAGGCGATTAGAATTAAGGAAGGAGGCTTCTCCTTGAATATATTTGACTTTGCGTGCGCGGGTCAACGCTCCTAAACCGCCGGTTAGTTTGGCCACTACACTTTTTTTCCAGTCGCGCAGTTTAGAGATGTCTATTTTGGGTGTATTGTATTCAATACCAAAAACTTTGGCATGTTTGGCCTCCCTGATGATTCCGGCTGCGTGCAAAAATGCTTTGGAGGGGATGCACCCACGGTATAGGCAAACTCCGCCGGGATTGGGTTCTTTATCTACGAGGACGACATTTAATCCCAAGTCAGCGGCCAAAAAAGCCGCGGCATAACCGCCGGGCCCGGCACCTATAACGACGAGTTGGATGGAAGTATTCATTTATTCAAGTCCAGTAAAAAAGGCTGTTGGATCGCTTCGCATATCCACCGGATAAAACGGGCGCCATCAGCGCCATCAATGATACGATGGTCATAGGACAAAGATAGCGGGAGCATGAGTCGCGGTGAGCAGTGTTTTTCTGCGTATGTTGGTTCCAAGGCCCCTCGCGAGACACCCAAAATGGCCACTTCCGGCCAATTAATAATGGGGGTAAAAAAGTTGCCGCCGATACCGCCTAAGTTGGAAATCGTAAAACATCCGCCTTGCATTTCCTCGATAGTGGTTTTGTGTAAACGGGCGCGCTCAGCCATAGCGGTTAGCTCATCAGAAATTTGCAGAATGGACATTTTGTCCACATTTTTTAACACCGGCACTATCAGCCCGCGGTCAGTGTCGACGGCGAGACCGATATTGATGTAATTTTTAAAAATAATCTCCCCAGTTGCCGTATCAATGCTGGCATTAAATTGCGGAAATTCTCTTAAGGCAGTGGCTACCACTTTAATGATAAACGGGGTCACGGAAATTTTTTGGGTACGGGAAAGATTTTTGCGCAACTTTTCCAATTCCGTGATGTCGGCTTTGTCGAATTGGGTGACATGAGGGATGTTTTGCCAGGCTATAGACAGATGCTCGGCGGTTTTTTTGCGGACATTGCTCATGGGCTCACGGCGTGTAGGTCCCCATTTGTTAAAATCAGGCAGTGCCGGGACGTCCATTACTCCTCCCCTTTGATGGGGGAGGCCAGGTGGGGGTGTCAAGCGCGAGGTATTAAGTATCTTGCAATAGGCTTTCACATCAGCACTGGAAATACGTCCGCCGGGACTTGAAGCAGGGACTTGGGCGATATCAATGCCTAATTCGCGCGCCAACAAACGCACCGACGGCGCGGCAGGGACATCTTGACGAATCGGGACATGAGCAATAGCGTTTGAACGTTCGTCGTTGACGTGGTTTACCTGGGGGGCTTTCGTATTCAACTTTGGTTCGTTTGGCCGTGTGCTTGGGGACACGTCCCCTTCGGGGACATGTCCCCGGGTTGGCATAGCTTTTTCTAGACTTGCCCCATCTCCGAGCTTTAAAATCACCTGTCCGACTTTAATGACCGCGCCGCTTTTGATCAGGATTTCACTGACCGTGCCATCAGCAGTGGAAGGGACTTCCAAAACAGCCTTGTCGGTTTCTAATTCCAGGATATTTTGTCCCTTTTTGATGGCCTCGCCTCTCTTGACTAAAATTTTAGTCACAGTGCCCTGGGAAATATTCTCACCTAATTCAGGAAGTTTGAGTTCGATCATATGTTTACGCAATCATTGGATTTATTTTATTAGGATTAATTTTTAATTCGTTTTGGGCTTTGGCTAATATATCGCCCCCCAGTTGTTTTTGCTTATGCAAAGTTATCAAAGCGGCCCAGACAATATGTTTGGCATCCACTTCAAAGAAATCGCGCAAAGCTTCGCGGCTTTCTGAGCGGCCGAATCCGTCGGTGCCCAGCACTGCGTAAGGACCCGGGATCCATTGACGGATGGAATCGGCCAGGATTTTCATATAATCAGAGGCGGCCACAAACACGCCTTTTTCATGGCGGAGTGTTTGTGTGACATAAGGCACAAGGGATTTTTTGGCGTTGAGGGTATTCTCACGTTCGACATGCAATGCCTCGCGGCGCAGTTGAGTGTAACTGGTCACCGACCACACATCGGTGGAGACGTTATATTTTTCTTCCAGGATTTTTTGGGCTTCCAGGACCTGGTTCATGATGGTGCCGCTGCCCAGCAAATGCGCTTTTAAAGTCGATGTTTTAGTAGATTGGCTGAAACGGTACAAGCCTTTGATAATGCCTTCCTTGACGCCCGCAGGCATGGGGGGCATGGCATAATTTTCGTTACTCACGGACATATAATAAAACACGCGTTGGTGTTTTTCATACATACATTCAATGCCATGACGGATAATGACCGCGATTTCATAGGCAAAGGCCGGGTCATAGGAAATTAAATTGGGCACGGTTGAGGTCAAAAGATGCGAATGTCCGTCCTGATGCTGCAGGCCTTCGCCGTTTAAAGTGGTGCGTCCGGATGTGGCTCCGACGAGAAACCCTTTAGCGCTCAAGTCTCCTGCGGCCCATATCAAATCACCCACGCGTTGGGGGCCAAACATGGAATAATAGGTATAAAAGGGGACCATAGGCACGTTATGAGTGCTATAGGCTGTGCCCGCGGCAATAAAAGAAGAGACGGCCCCTGCCTCGCTGATACCTTCTTCCAGGATCTGGCCGTCTTTGGCTTCTTTGTAATATATTAAATTTTCCGAGTCTACAGGTTCATAGAGCTGGCCCACGCGGGAATAAATCCCGCATTGACGAAAAAGGCCTTCCATACCAAAAGTGCGTGCCTCATCGGGGATAATGGGGACAATAAATTTGCCGATAGCCTCATCACGCAGCAGTTTGGCAACCACGCGCACATACGCCATGGTCGTTGATACCAATCGGCCTTCAGTGCCTTTATAAAATTCTTCAAAAATTTCTTCCGACGGGGTTTTAAGGACTGCTGTAGGTGTGCGTCGCAGTGGCAAATACCCGCCTAAGGCCTTGCGGCGTTGGTGTAAATACTGCATTTCCACAGAATCTTCCGCCGGCTTGTAAAAAGGCGCTTCGGCGACTTTATCATCAGAGATGGGGATATTAAAGCGGGTACGGAATTCTTTGAGCTCCTGTTCATTGAGCTTTTTTTGTTGATGGGTAATATTTTTACCTTCGCCGGATTCTCCCAAACCATAACCTTTGATGGTATGGGCCAGGACCACGCTTGGAGCGCCTTTGTATTCTACCGCAGCTTTATAGGCGGCGTAGACTTTCTCCGGATCATGGCCGCCGCGTTTCATCCGGTGGATTTGTTCGTCTGATAAATGTTCTGCCATTTTAAGCAATCGCGGGTCTTTGCCAAAAAAATGTTCCCGGATATAAGCTCCGGGGGAAACCGAGTATTTTTGATACTCACCGTCAACAACTTCACCCATGCGCCGGGCCAATAGGCCCTCGCTGTCTTTCTCTAATAAGGGGTCCCAATCCTCACCCCAGAGCACTTTAATCACGTTCCAGCCTGCCCCCCGAAAAAGGGCTTCCAATTCCTGGATGATTTTACCGTTGCCACGCACCGGGCCGTCTAAACGCTGCAGGTTGCAGTTGATGACAAAAATCAAATTATCCAATTTTTCTCGGGACGCCATGGTCAAGGCGCCCAAGGATTCGGGTTCATCGGATTCTCCGTCGCCCATGAAAACCCAGACTTTATTATCATCGGGGGTTTTAATGTCTCGGTCTTCCAGATAGCGGTTAAATCGAGCTTGATAGATGCCCATGATAGGGGCGAGTCCCATAGAAACCGTGGGGAATTGCCAAAAATGGGGCATGAGCCAGGGGTGCGGATATGAGGATAGGCCCCCTTCGGCAGAGAGTTCCCTGCGGAAATTGCCTAATTGGGTTTCCGTCAGGCGGCCTTCCAAAAAGGCACGGGCGTAAATGCCCGGGGATGCATGGCCCTGGAAATAGACCATATCTCCGCTATGAGTTTCTGTGCTTGCGCGGAAAAAATGATTAAACCCGATTTCATAAAGTGTCGCACAAGAGGCATAGGTGGAAATATGTCCTCCGATGCCGTCGGCAGCCTTATTGGCCCGCACCACCATAGCCATCGCATTCCAGCGGATGATGGATTTGATACGGCGTTCCAATTCGCGGTTGCCCGGAAAAGCCGGTTGCTTGAGCTTCGGAATAGTGTTGATATAGGGAGTATTGTAAGTAAAAGGGAGTGTGACGCCTGATTCCTGGGCCCGGATTTGAAGTTGTTGCAAAAGATATTGCACCCGGTCCGGAGAGGCGCTGTTAAGGACATAGTCGAGTGAAGCCAACCATTCGTTGAGTTCTATATCATCGTTCATAAGAATTTCTCAGTCCCCCTTGAGAGGAGAATTCTCAGTTATTCCCTCCCCCTTGTGGGGAGGGTTAGGGAGGGGGTATTAATAAAATGCCGGAGGAGAGATTTGAACTCTCAAGGCTTTCGCCATACGCTTCTGAGACGTACGCGTATACCAATTCCGCCACCCCGGCAAATTTTTTTAAGCCAATCTCCGACCAGGCTGTTTAGTATAACGGTGAGAAATTTATCTGTCAACAAGAAGCCGCAGCTGGTATAATTGCAGCCTATGTCAACCATCGCCACTAATAAAAAAGCCTATCACAATTATCGGCTTCTCGATAAATGGGAATGCGGCATCGCCTTAAACGGCGGTGAGGTCAAGTCCCTGCGGGCGGGTGGCGCCACTTTTACGGATGCTTTTGCTCATATTGAAAAAGGGGAGCTTTATCTTTATAATCTGCACATCAATCCCTATGAGCAGGCCAGTTACCTGAATGAAGAGCCTGCTCGAGCGCGCAAACTTTTGGTGCATGCCAAAGAACTTGAGCGTATCAACGGTCAATTGACCCGCAAAGGACTGACGCTTATTCCCACCAAGATGTATTTTAACGCTCGCGGCTGGGTCAAGGTAGAAATCGCCGTTGGCCAAGGCAAAAAATTATACGATAAAAGAGAAGATATCAAAAAGCGCGAGGTCAAAAGAGAAATCGACCGAAGGGTCAAGCGGTAAAGTCAAATGTATAAAATATCCTTACTGGTTTTATTATTGTTAGTTTCTGTATGGGCTGTTATGACCGTTTCCAAGCGTAATCTCCCCGGATTTTTAGACGATCATTTTAAGAAGCGTCACGAAGAAATTTTAAAACGCCTGTCTCAAGGGAAGATCCGTCTTGTTTTTTTGGGCGACTCTATTATGGAAGACTGGAGTGGGCCGGGTCAGGGAATTTGGTCGAAGTATTACGCGCCGCTCGATGCCGTTAATTTCGGCATCAAGGGCAATACCACTGAATTTGTGCGTTGGCGTATTGCCAACGGGGAACTGGACGGGATTTCACCCAGGGCCCTTATTCTGCTTATTGGGACCAATAATATATCCGCATCCGCCGACGGAATTTTTCAGGGCACAACATGGATCGTAAGGCACATTCATGCTAAATTGCCGAAGACCAAGATATTGATTTTAGGTATTTTTCCTCGGGGTGCTGATCCCAAAGATCCGCATGTAGCCGGTATGCGTGCAAAAATCAAGGCGGTCAATGGCGGCCTTGCGCTTTTGGACAACGGGAAGGAGATCAGATATTTGGATATCGGGGATAAGTTGATTGGGGCTGATGGGAAGATCTCTGCTGACATCATGCCGGATGGCCTTCATCTTTCTCCCAAAGGGTATCGAATCTGGGCGGATAACATGGCCCCGCTGCTTGACGTTATGCTTAACAATTAGTCCACAGTTGCCAAAAATTAAATCTTGCGCTATAGTATCGATATTCTGTTCTTTCTAATGGGGGTGACTGGTTTCGACTTGTGTTAGTCGGGTATAGGTCGCGTGTCGAGGAAGCTTGGTAGGCCTCGTAAAATAATCTAAGCAAAAATTAAACGCTAACGTTAAACCGTTAATGTTTAGCCAGGTCATGGGTGAGTTCGCCACAAGCGTACCCCCTATGCCGGCTCTAGCCTTAGTTACACCGTAACTAAGCCCGTTTACTGGCAACGCCTGCTAGTCAGATAAACGGTCAAAAGCAGGCTGGTTTCAATGTTTGTCTTCAACATTGAAGCAAGACTAAGAGGGCTGGTCCCGAAATAATCCTGTTTGCCGGAGGGTAAGGGATGAGAGAAAAGTAGACAAACTACACATGTAGACGCTTATATTACGAGACTCAAGGACCCGGGTTCAATTCCCGGCACCTCCACCATTTTTGTGTCCGAACTGCGCTTGTTCAGTTGGAAAAGTTACCATACATTATCGATTAATATGTTCTTTGTATGGTAACTTTTTTATTTGCTTTTTGTTACCATACAAGTTATAATATTGAGCAGTTTGTATGGTAACGTTATCGCTCGATTGGAGAGAAGTATGGGAGTGATCAAAGGTGTCCTCAGAGAAGAGCTGGCTAATTCTTTGCGTATGCAAGGGGACTATGAACGGGAACTCAAGAAGCTCCCGAAAGGTAGTCTTGTCAAAAAACGCATCAAGGAGCGGGATTATTATTATTTGATCATGCGTGAAGGAGGCAAGGTTAAATTTGTCTATAAGGGCAAAGTGTCTAAAGACGAGATCCAAAAATATGCAGAGGTTAAGGCGCTTAGGGCTCGATATCGAAATTTACTATCTAAGGTGAAAAAACAGGTTAAATTTTTAAGGAGTTCTTTACGTGGAAAAGAATCAGTATGAACTATGTCTTGAGGTTCTGAGGCGTTTGAGTCGGGCTGGGGTTTTGAAGGACATCATGCTCATTGGTAGTTGGTGTCTGCCGTTTTATAGGGAGTATTTCTCTGGCGTTGCGTATTCATCGGCGATCAAGACGAGGGACATTGATTTCTTGATTCCTGATCCGAGGAAAATTCACCGGCAAACGGACATTCCGGCATTGTTAAAAGACTTAGGTTTTATTGTGAGCTTTTCAGGTTCAAAGGGATATATAAAGCTGGAGCATCCGGATCTTCTAATCGAATTTTTGTCTCCGGAGAAAGGCCGGGGGATGGATGAGCCAGTTAAAATCCCGCGGCTGGGCGTTAATGCAACAGCGTTAAGATATTTGAATTTTTTGACTGAGAATACAATCAAGGTTGATGTTGAGGGTTTTACTGTTTGTCTTCCTCATCCTGTAAATTTTGCACTTCATAAACTGATCATATTTCAGCGTAGATTCAAAAAAGAAAAGGCTGATAAAGACAGGGAAGCGGCTGTTATGCTTTTACGAGCTTTGATCAAGAAGGGTGATGCCAGTCTTATTGGGTCTATTTTTGATTCTATCTCTCCTCAGTGGCAAAAGAGCGTATTAAAAGGATTACAAAACGCGGAAGATAAGGATATTTTGAGTGTATTGGAGAAGAAAGTTTGATTGCCCGGCACCTCCACCATTTATTATAACTGGGTTCAAAAACTCGACCCCCTTGCGATCGAATAGATGGCGAGGAGTTTTTTTGTGCCCTAATTTTATATGTAGTGATTTAGAATCATTTTTGGTATAATTCGAAAAAAAAGGAGGGGATATGCAAGAGCAAATAGACAAAATTTACGGGTACCTGATTCAGTATGGCCTGAATTTACTGGCAGCCGTTCTTATTTTTGTTATCGGTAAATGGGTAGCCAAAATCGTTGCTGGTTTTTTAGAGAAATTTTTATTAAATACAAAGATTGAAAAGACCCTGGCTGTTTTCGTCAAGAACATTGCTTATTTTACGATCCTTGTCTTTGTGTCCATAGCGGCGCTTAATAAGCTGGGGGTTGAGACCAATTCTTTTTTGGCTGTTATCGGCGCTGCCGGTCTGGCCGTCGGTTTGGCCCTGCAAGGCTCCCTCTCCAATTTTGCTGCCGGAGTGATGATGATTATATTCAAGCCGTTTTGTTTGGAAGATTATATTGAAGCCGGGGGGGCTGAGGGAACAGTGACGGAGATTCAGATATTTAACACCGTTATCACGACCAAGGACAATAAACGCGTTATCGTCCCTAATGCCAAGATCACCGGTGATAAAATTACAGTTTACCCTAAATAAGAACGATAGTAGAAAGGCAGAAGGTTTGAGAACCATGAGTGAGGTGAATAATGAGCGATGATCGCCAAGAGATAAAAATTGTGGGTGTCGATAAAGAAGCGATTCAGATGACTTCAGGTAAGGAAATTTTCTGGGCCGTACCGTTTAAACTTTCTTTAAAACCGGATCAGGACTGGGAGAAAAAGTTTTATGAGGTTCAGCAGCGAGATAAGACTGCCATGAGAAGAAGGATGAGGATCATGGGAGATTTTATCAAGGTGGAAGTTTCCGAAATGGATGATTTACAAAAAATCCTGGATGTGCTTAAGCTGGAAGTTGCGGAAACAAATGTGCTTTGCGAGGGGGATTATCAGACAAAGTTGAAGATTCGTCAGGAATTGGAGGTATTGCAGCACAGGCAAGTGGATGTTACAAAGAAATTTAAGGACGATGTTGATAAATTACAATTTTAGAGGAGATGCTATGGGAGGGCATATGCAGGCACAAGTAGATAAAGTTTATGAGTATTTGACGCAATTTGGTATAAATTTTGTTGCGGCCCTGCTTATTTTTATTATTGGTAAATGGGCGGCAAAGATTATGGCTAAATTATGTGAAGGCTTTTTGCTTAAGGCAAAAGTGGAGAAAACCCTCGCTGTTTTTGGGAAGAACATTGTTTATTTTACGCTCCTGGTCTTTGTCGTCATTGCGGCCCTTAATAAGATCGGGGTTGAGACCAATTCTTTTTTAGCTATCATTGGCGCTGCCGGTCTGGCCGTCGGGTTGGCCCTGCAAGGCTCCCTTTCTAATTTTGCCGCCGGAGTGATGATGATTATTTTTAAGCCCTTTGGTGTGGGAGATTATGTTGAAGCCGGTGGCGCTGAGGGCACAGTGACGGAGATCCAGATATTTAATACCCTTATCATCACCAAAGACAATAAACGTGTCATTGTCCCTAACGCCAAAATTACCGGTGATAAAATTACCGTTCACCCTAAATGATAAGGATAGTCAAAAGGAGGGCATAGATGGCAGACCTATTACCAGAAAAATGGATGAAGGGCATTGCTATAACAACAACGGTATTGGCGGTTGTCGCTTCCATCGCCTCATCGAGGTCATCATTCTTTACTGCCAAGGCGCAGCTTTTAACCGCGCTGGAAGGCAGTCAATGGTCGTACTACCAAGCTAAAAGTATTAAACAAAATTTATATGAAACCCAGCGGAAAGCTTTTCAAGTTGAAATTCTTGGTGCAACTTCAGCGCAAAAAGCGCTGTTAAGTCAGAATTTGCAGGACTATGCCAAGGACATCGCTCGTTATGATAAAGAGAAGGCTGATATTAAACAGCAGGCTGAAGGGACAAATAAGGAGAATGCCCTTGTCGTCAGAAGAGGGGCTCTATTTTCTTTGGCTGTGGTATTTTCCCAAATAGGTATTATGCTCTCATCGGTAGGGGCTCTTTTAAAAAGAAAAGAAATGTGGATTGTCGGCCTTATTATTGGTGCTATTTCATTGGTCTTTCTAGCTAACGGTTTTTTACTCTTTTTTTAAAAGCCCACTGATGAAGAAGGGGCCTCCGCCGGGGGATTTAATATGCTCAAAAAAATTTTCCGAGTTCTGACAAAAGTAGTTGTTGGATTGTTGCTGTTTTATTCGATCATGGGTTTTATTATTATCCCGCTGGCCCTCACCTGGGCCATCCCTGCCCAGGGCACTAAACTGCTGAAACACCCCGTTCATGTAAGTTGGGTTACGTTCAATCCTTTCTTGCTGCAACTGACCATCAAGGATTTCGCGATTTTAGACAATCAAAACAAAACCATGATTGGTTTTGATAAATTATTTGTAGATGTGAGTTTCCTCAATCTGTTTAAGAAAATTTATCGGGTGGAAGCTTTTGAGTTGGATGGTCTTAAGATTAACGTTGAGTTGTTATCCGGCAATCAGATTAATCTTTTAGAGTTAATCCCGCCAGAGATGGCCCAGCCTAAGGCCAAGGGAGAGAATAAGCCCCAACCCTTACCGATGGTTATCGTTGATACTATTGTTTTGCATCAAGGGCAGATTTGTTTTACCGATAAAACTGTCACGCCTCATTTTTTAAGCACATTAGGGGCTATGGAATTGCATATGACTGATGTGACAACAAATCCTCAGACTCCTGCCAAGGTCAAATTTCAGGCTAATTTAGATGACAAGGGAAGAATGGCGATGGAAGTGATCATCAAGCCCTTGAGCGTGCCGTTGGACATGGAAACAACGTTTAGCCTCAATGATTATGCGTTAGAAGTTTTGACCCCGTACGTCGGCAAATATACCGGGCGAGAATTAAAGGACGGCAAATTAGATTTGAAAATGGACTATCGTATAGGCGGCAATAAGCTTACGGCCAGTCATAAATTATTAATTCAGCGTTTTGAATTTGGCCATGCGACAGAAAGCAAAGACGCATTGCATTTGCCTTTTGGCTTAGCGGTGGCTCTGCTGGAAGACTCTCAGGGAAAAATCAATATTGCTTTGCCTGCGTCAGGTGATATGAGTGATCCGAAATTTGAATATACTCATTTAATTTTCCAAGTTATCCGTAATTTCTTTTTTAATCTTATCACTAAGCCGTTTTCATTTTTAGGCTCCATGTTAGGGGCCTCGGGTAATGGCACCGATGAATTAGGGTATGTGCGTTTTACCCCGGGCAAGGCCGATTTGTTGGATACCCAGAAACAAAAATTAACCACATTGATTAAAGGCCTGAAAGAGCGTCCTAAGCTGCGTCTTGAGATCGACGGCAGTTATGATCCGCAGGTGGACTGGAAAGCGATCCAGGCAGGTGTGTTTACTAAGGACTACGAGGCATTAAGGAAAAGATCCAGTAGTGAGGAAAAAGTTTATCAGCTTTTGTACCAACGTCGTTTTGGGATTCGGGCCTTGTGGGCGCTGGCCAAAAAGTATAAAGAGGGGGTAGGGAATTATAATGATGTGAAGCTCGACCAGGAAATCAAGCGTCAATTAATTGAGAATGCGCCGCCGGACCAAGGAGCTTTGAGTATTTTAGCCCAAGCCCGTGCGCAATTGATCTATAATTTTTTCCTCACAAGCGGATTTGATGCCCAACGTTTGAGCATCGGTTCTCCCCGCGCCACTCAAAGCAGCATGGGCTATGTTCCTTTGGAATTTACTCTGACTGTTTTTGACAAGACCTAAGGTTATTATGGCAGCGTATAAGTTAGACGCCTATCAATTGTTAGAAAAAATTAAAGCGCAAAGACCCCTTGTGCATCATTTGACTAATTGGGTGACTATTTATGATTGTGCGAATGTGGTTAAGGTCCTTGGGGGCTCTCCGGTGATGGCGCATGCCTCAGAGGAGGTCGCCGAAATGACCGGTATGGCTTCCGCCCTGGTTTTAAATATCGGCACCCTGACAGTTGATTTTGTGGAGTCGATGAAAATAGCCGCTAAAAGTGCGAATAAAAAAGGGATTCCGGTCATCCTGGATGTCTGCGGGGCAGGGGCCACGCAATTACGTGACCGGAAATGTTTTGAATTGCTCGATTCGGCGCACATAGCCATTATTAAAGGCAATCCCTCCGAGATCGCGCGTGTGAGCGGAAAGGCAGTCAAGACCCGGGGTGTTGATGCCGGGCAAGTGAATGCGGACCTGCTGGAAATTGGTACTCACTTGAGTCGGAAATACGGCAGTACCGTGGTGGTCACCGGAAAGATAGATATTGTTACAGATGGCAAAAAGTGTGTTAAAATCAAAAATGGTCATGCGTTGATGGCTGAGATTGTCGGTACCGGCTGTATGTCGAGCTCAGTGGTGGGGGCATTTGCAGCGGTTGAGCGGGATTATGTAAGAGCGGCTGCGGCAGGACTTGTGTGTTTTGAGATTGCGGCAGAGCTTGCGGCCAGCAAGTGCCGGCGGTCCTGGCACATTTAAAGAATTTTTATTGGATGCGTTGTATCATTTAGATAAAGCAACGATTGTTAAAATGCAAAAATATGTCTAATGAATATCAGAAAGAATATTTAGTTTCTATCGGCGAGCGGCCTTGGGGCCATTACAAGGTGCTTTTAAACGATACGGACCACAAGGTCAAAGAGATCACAGTTTTGCCCGGCCAAAGATTGAGTCTTCAAAAGCATAAAAAGAGAGAAGAACATTGGTTTATCCAGCGTGGGCAGGCTCAAGTGACTCTTAATGGCGTCGCGAAATTGATTTACGCCGGCCAATACGTGGATATTCCTCGTGGCTGTGTGCACCGCATTAAAAATGCGGGTAAGGACAATCTGGTGTTTATTGAGATCCAGACCGGCGATTATTTTGGCGAAGATGATATTGAACGCTTGGAGGACGATTATGCGCGGAGTAAGTAAAGTGAAAAAAGCCCTCATTACAGGCATTGATGGTCAGGACGGCTCCTATCTATCAGAATTTTTACTTAAAAAAGGTTATCAGGTCCATGGGATTGTCAGAAGAGTGGCTTTGGAAGACCCTGAGCATCGGCTGTGGAGAATCAAGCATATTTTAAATAAAATCACCCTGCATAATGGTTCCCTTGAAAGTTTTGCCAGTTTATTTAAAATCGTCAATAAAATAAAACCCGATGAGTGCTATCATTTAGCCGCGCAGAGTTTTGTGAGTTATTCTTTTGAGGACGAGTTTTCCACTATCAATACCAACATTAATGGAACGCATTATATTCTTGCGGCCATTAAGGACTTAGCGCCGCGCTGTAAGTTTTATTTTGCCGCCTCCAGCGAGATGTTTGGGAAGGTCAGAGAAACCCCTCAGAATGAAAATACCCCGTTTCATCCCAGGTCTCCGTATGGCATATCCAAAGTGGCCGGTTTTGATTTAACGCGTAACTATCGTGAAAGTTACGGCCTGTTTGCCTGTAACGGCATACTTTTCAATCATGAGTCTCCCCGAAGGGGATTTGAGTTTGTGACCCGTAAAATAACCCATGCCGTGGCTCAAATAAAATTGGGGTTGGCCCAAGAACTAAGACTCGGCAATTTAGATGCCAAAAGGGATTGGGGATTTGCTAGAGATTATATTGAGGCCATGTGGCTGATGTTACAGCAACCCAAGCCCGATGATTATGTCATTGCTACCGGAGAGACGCATACGGTCAAAGAGTTTGTGCAGCTGGCCTTTAGCCATGCCGGTCTTGACTACAAGAAGTATGTCAAGGTTGATAAACAGTTTTTCAGGCCGGCTGAGGTCCATATGTTATTGGGTAATTATGCTAAAGCCAGGAAGAAATTAGGCTGGAAGCCAAAGGTTAAATTCCAAGAATTAGTCAAAATGATGGTAGATAACGATTTGGCCATCATGCGGGCTAAATGTCATAAAAGTTAACAGTTCATCTCTAAGGTTTGTGTCATTGCGAGGAGCATTTTCCGCGACGAAGCAATCTCTTTTGTCAAAACCCCCCTATATATAAAATTTTAATTGGTGTAATTAAAATAAACATGTATAATCCTTTAAAATTTTAACCGTACCCCTTGAAGTCAAAGGATTTGCATGGCCCAACAAAATCCATCCAAAACAACAAACGCATTTATGGAGTACTACCGTGACCTGATCGTTGTCCTTTTCCAAAAGGAATTTACGGTCCGCTATAAGAATACTTTCCTTGGATATATCTGGTCTGTGCTCAATCCGCTTTTGTTCGCGATGGTCTACTGGTTTGTCTTCAAGCTTGTCCTGAATATCCAGATCCCGCATTACACCTTGTTCCTGGTCTCCGGCATCTTTTTTTGGCAGGCTTTTTCGAATTCTTTGACTTCGAGCAGTACAGCGTTTATTGCTAATGCAGGGCTCATTAAAAAACTGTGGTTTCCACGGGAATGTCTTGTGCTGGCGGGGATCCTTAATGATTTGACACATTTTGTCCTTTCGATACCTGTTATTCTTTTAATGATGATTCACTATCATATAGCCCCGTCATTGAGCTGGGTTTGGGCTCTCCCTCTGTTGTTGCTCATCCAGCTCTTGATCACTTACGGGTTTGCATTGATGGTCGCGACCTGTAATTTATTCTTACGTGATTTTCAACGGTTGATTTCTATTGTTGTCATGATTTGGCTTTACTTGACGCCTATTCTTTATGAGGAAAATATGATTCCTGAAAAACTGCGGTGGATCAAATTTGTTAATCCAATGACCGGACTCGCGATCAATTGGCGGCATCTGTTTATGGGAATGCCGCTAAGTCCGTCCCTTTTGCTAACTTCGACCTTATGGGCTCTGGCTGTTTTCGGGCTGGGTTACTGGACGTATAAATCTTTAAACTGGGAATTTGCCGAAAATGTCTAATCCCGTAGTTATCCAATTTAATAAAGTCACCAAATATTTTAAACGCATCTCAACACTTTCGTTCGGTTTGAAAAACCTCGTATTGCATTTGCCCAGGCACATGAAACACCTGCAGCAAGCCAATCGATTTTGTGCGTTAAATGACGTGTCTTTTGAGATACGCAAAGGTGAATCGGTCGGACTTATAGGACGCAATGGATCAGGCAAGAGTACTACTTTAAGTCTTATTGCCAAAGTTTTACGCCCCAGCGCAGGTTGGGTCAAAACGCAAGGACAGTATTTGTCCGCTGCTAGAACTTGGAGCGGGATTTAATTTTGAGCTCAACGGTGCTGAAAATATAATTTTAAACGGGATCCTTCTGGGGATGACGCGGCGGCAAGTTAAAGAACAATTTGCCCGGATCGTTGAGTTTTCAGAGTTAGAGGATTTTTTGGAGCAGCCTTTGAGGACCTATTCGACAGGCATGATAACGCGTCTGGGTTTTTCGATAGCGGCGCATTTGAATCCCGAGATTTTGCTGTTAGATGAGATTTTAGCGGTTGGGGACATGGCCTTTATGCAAAAATGTTTGCGGAAAATGAACAGTTTTCGCGAACAGGGCGTGACCATTTTTTTTGTCAGCCATGACCCGGAAATGGTCACGTCTTATTGCGACCGTGCGATTTGGCTTGACGGCGGTAAGATCAAAAATATGGGTGATGCCAAAACAGTGTGTGCTGAATATCAAAAAACTTTGTCTGGCTTGATTCAAAAATAGGAATTCTTCCGCTTGGTCAGAAAGGCATAATAAACTATATGGGTATTTGCTGGTGTGGTGACAAAAATTTGGAGGCTTTTAGTAAAGAGTATTCAAGGTGTCTGTCATGTGGGACGCTGGTTTCGCAGCAAGGCCTTACTGATATTCAATTACAAGTTAAAAATGACGATATTGATTTTTATGGCAAGAGGTACTGGCTAGAGCACCAAAAGCAGGATCTTGGCTTCCCCGACATTTACGCCCGCGCCCGCAACGACCTCTTTGAACGCAATCTACATTGGTTGAAAGCTCTGCTTAAATATCGATTACCTCCAGCTAAGGTATTGGAACTGGGCTGTTCATCGGTAGCTTTGTGGCTCTGTTGCGGCAGGCAGGGTATGATGCCTCCGGGGTGGAAATGAGTCCTTGGATTGTTGAATTCGGCCGGAAGACATTTAATGTACCGATTTTAGTTGGTCCGGTTGAGTCTTATAACATTGCCCCTAACAGTTTCGATGTTATCGTTTTGATGGACGTTCTGGAACATCTATCTAACCCAGTTGAGACTATGGCCCATTGTCTGCAACTGCTAAAGCCCAACGGTCTGCTGCTTATCCAAACACCGCAGTTCAAGGAGGGGATGGATTATACACAGCTATTGGAAACAAAGGGCGCTTTTCTTGAAATGCTTATACCTGATGAGCATCTTTATCTTTTCAGTGATCGTTCGGTCACCCGCCTGTTTCAGCAGCTAGGTGCCGAATACATCCAGTTTGAGACTGCGATCTTCTCCCGATACGATATGTTTTTTGTGGTAAGTAAAGAGCCGCTTAAGGTCCATGGTATTGAGGACATTGAACCATCGCTACTGGCAACGCCCAATGGACGGCTTGTTTTGGCGTTACTCGATCTACAGAAACATGAGTCGGATATAACTCATCAGGTGCTGAATTCTATCTACGCTAGCCGTGCGTGGCGTATTACAGCGCCCTTGCGTTGGTGTAGTCATCAAGCACGTTTGGTACGCCAGCAGTTTCGGCGTTTTACTAAAATAAAAAAATCATTAAAAACTATTGTGGTAGATTTAACCCCTGTTCTTCCTGGTGGCGATAACGGTGGAGCGAAGATTTTTGTCCTTGAATTACTGCAACGCTTAGCTGAAATGGCGCCCAAAACTAAATTCGTGCTATTTACTAAAGCCGTTTCGCATGAAGAACTGTCAATATTGGACCGCTATAATATGCGGCGTGTGATGGTAGTTGGCCCTATAGTAAAGAAGTCTTTTTGGTCGCATTTTGTTAAGTCCAGCTTTTCATTCCTGTTGTCCTATTTACCTGGAAGGCTAAAAAAAATCGCTATTCGTCTAGGGTATACCTTGAAAGATATGTTAAAGCATAACAGTTCCAGAACGTTGTTGCGCCAGATGGGGGCTGATCTACTATTTTGTCCTTTTACTGCTCCTACTTATTTTGAACCGGAGATCCCGACTGTTTGCACGATTTATGATCTGCAATATAAAATCTATCCGGAGTTTTTTGCTATTGAGGAAGCGGAACACCGTGAACGCGTACTTAAAGAAGCGTGCAGTCGAGCAAATATGTTAACAGCCATTTCAAATTATTCACGAAATTCTGTTATTACTCATAGTAATTTTGATCCGGCGCGCATACGCACTATATATTTGCGTATGGCACAACGCGTTTCATTTAGAACTGGACACGATAATGGTATTTTAAGTCGCCTGGGCCTTATTCAACAGTCATATTTGCTGTATCCCGCTAATTTCTGGAAACATAAGAATCACGAAATGCTTTTGACCGCTTTCGGTATAGTTTGTCATGAGGGATTGGCAAAGGATGTTAAGCTGGTTTGTTCCGGAGCTCCGGGGGAGCGGCAAGATTGGTTAATAAGCGCAGCCCGTTGTATGGAATTGGGCGATCGAGTCGTCTTTCCGGGATATCTGTCCAATGAGGAATTTGCTATATTAATGGCCAATTGTAAGGGCATGGTGTTTCCATCACTTTATGAAGGTTTTGGTTTACCGGTTATTGAAGCCATGGCCGCCGGCGTTCCGGTGGCTTGCAGCAACATAACTTCATTACCTGAAGTGGCCGCAGATGCAGCCATCTTTTTCGACCCACGTGTTCCAACTCAGATTGCGCAAGCCATGATTTCATTAGCAGAAGATAATGCATTGTGTGCTCGGCTCATTGAGGCTGGGAGAAAACGGGCTATGGAATTCTCAGATACCGAACGTATGGCGCGGGAGTATTTGGAACTTTTTCAATTTGCATTCGCTAAGGAGAAGCGCATTGAAAGTTAGTATTGTCACTCCATCTTTTAATCAGGGGCAATTTATTGAACGCACATTGCAAAGTGTGGCCAGCCAGACAGGCGCGGCAATTGAGCATGTGGTTTTTGATGGCGGTAGTACGGACAATACGGTAGAAATACTTAAGAGTTTCAATCCACCAGTGCGTTGGGTATCTCAGAAAGATAAGGGGCAAGCCAATGCCGTTAACAAAGGCATTTGCGCCACAGATGGGGAGATTATCGGCTGGCTAAACTCTGATGATATCTATTACCCTGATGCCATCAGCTGTGTTGTGGCATTCTTTGAGGCCAATCCTGATATTGATGTTGTATATGGCATGGCCGATCATATTGATCTTAATGACCAAGCTTTTGAGTCCTATCCTACTGAACCTTGGAATTTTGAGAGAATGAAAGAAACCTGTTTTATTTGCCAGCCGGCTTTATTTTTCAGGCGGCGGATAATCAAAAAACATGGTTTGCTTGATGAATCGCTGAATTATTGCATGGATTATGAATACTGGTTACGGCTTGGACTGGCAGGTGTTCGATTTGCGTATCTTGAAAAGAAGTTGGCTGGGTCCAGATTATATGCTGAAAATAAAACATTGGGCCTCAGAGTGAAAGTACACAGTGAAATCAACGATATGCTCAAGAAGACGTTTGGCCGAGTTCCGGATAGGTGGTTGTGTAATTATGCACATGCGGTAGTGGGGAATCGCATAGGGCGTGGTGATCGGTCATTTTGGATTGTGCTTGAGCTGGGAGTCCGATCTTTGATTGCGGCGTTGCGATGGAATCATGGTATTACGCCAAGCATGGGCCAGACTATGTTTGCCTGGCTTAAGCAATCGCGGAGATCATAAAATGTCAATAGCTAATGCTCTTATTTGCGGGGTATTGTTTTACGGGTTTCTTTTTCTTTTAGGCAGGGCGGCTATTATACTTTGTCGTTATCAAAATGATCCTCTGGAAATATATGCTATTTCCCCTATTATCGGCTTGGCAGTTCTTACCTTGCTGACAACCTACTTGACGCTTCTTGGCATTCCTTTTGGTTTGGTGTCGAAAAATGTGATATTAGGCATCGCGGTTCTCGCAATAATTTTCTTGGCGCGATGCTCGGGGTTTGGCTCTAACAGAGGTATTTTAACTCGCCTGGAATACTTGGTGCCACTATTTGTTGTGGCGTTGCTTGTTGCTCTGCCGTTTATCATCGGGGGGTATCAGTTTGCCATTCTTCGTGGCAATGGTACGGACGCATTCGACTATGTTACGCAGGCCGACGCGCTTTCGAAATTTTCAATCCATTGGATACTAGCGCAAACGAAAGGAACTCTTAGCCTTCAAAGTCCTATTTTGCCTTTTGCTCAAGATCTATTGCAGGGACGTTGGTCAACATCTGCATTATTGGCTTTTGCATCCAGCGCATTTGGCATTTCCCCAATTGAGTTTGAGTATGTGTTTACTTTGATTATGATGGTCGTCCTCTTCAATGCGCTTGTCGTCGCGCTGTCAGCGACAGGGGCACTCACCAGGCTGACAATATGGCTTCCTGTGGTCTTTGTTGTTGGTTTTTGGGGTCAATTTATACTGGATATACGCGCGTTTTCGCAAATTGTATCGTTACCAATTTTAGTGGTTTTAATAGGATGGTTGTTATCAAATGTAAACCGTTCGGGACAGATTTTTCGTTACGGTGTTGTATTAACTTCACTATTATCTGTTGCTTTGTTTTTCCAATATCCGGAGATTGTTGTAGCGTTTTTGCCAGGCGCAGGTTTGATATTCCTGATCCGTTTATGGGGAGCTCAACGGAAAAAAGAGCTTATAGCGTTTTCTTCATTACCTTCCTTTTGATCGCTCCCTTCATTAAATTTATAATCAGTTTTGCTTTAGATCAGGTGCGCTCCGCAACCAATCAATCTCTAGGATGGGAGAAGGCCTATTTTATTTGGATGAAGAACCCGATTCGAGGGCTTTGGGGAATGGGTATTAATCCCGGTTTGTGGCATTACTTCGATAAAGGATTCGTGATAGCAGCTGTTTTTGTTACGCTAATATTGACTTTCGCAGTTGCAGTCCGAGTTATAAAACTGCTCGTATCACGTCAACGCCTGCAGGGTAATTTTTCAGAAAGCGGACTATTCCTGCTGGGTATCTCCGGGTTTGTAGGGGCCATCGTACTTATCATCCGAGGGAATATTTGGGCAGCCGGAAAAGTTCTTAGCTATTTTTCAATTCTTATTCCAATTTGGATGGCGATATATTTGTCCAAAATAAAGTTGAGTAAATTAAATTCTCGATGGAATAGGGCGTCATCCCTGATTCTGTGTGTGGCCATTTTGGGCTGGGGAGTTATGAATCTTGTTCTTGGGGGAGCTCGTGTTATACATGCTGTAAAGGGAAGCGACTTCCGTGGTTACATTATGCACCACGGGGAGTATCGAAGGGTAAATGCAGATATCATGTCAGGGGGACTGATTTCAAATTGTCCGGTTGGCTCAACTGTCGCAGTGATTGACCCCCGCATTTGGGCGCGTGAATTCAAAGTGCACTTTCTGGAGGGGAGGGGTTACAAGGTCAAACTCCCGGGCATTGGAGCTATCCGTACAGAAAAGTTTTCTGATACATTTAACAGCTTTTCTTCGATTTCCTGTGTGCTCACTGGAGATGGTCGGTTTAGTACTGTAGGGCAAGAAGAAATACACCCTTCAATTATGCCTCTGTCTTCGTCTTTGGCGGGGATAATAGGCATAAACAATGATTATGGACTAGAATTTGACTCTAAGGGGAGATATGTATATTTATGGAATTCAGGTCGTCCAACTGAAATTCAGCTATTTGCTGACAGAGAAAGTGAAATTAATCTCGAATTTGAATTATGTCCGGGGAAGAATAGAACCCAAGCAAATCCTATAATGGTATATTTGGGGGACAATCAAAAAAGTGTAAAGTTAATTCAATGCACATTTGTCACTGTGCCTCAACATGTTCCTAGTGGTGTCAGCACACTTACTATATCTGTGATGGATACTGATAAGGCTCCTACCATTATCGGAATGGATACACGTGATTTAAAGTTATTGGTGAAAATTTTAGGTATTCGATAAAATGCGAAATATACTGCACAAAAAAAAGATAAATAACGTTAGAATTGTTAAAAGCTTAGTATTAATAGCCTTCATTTCTTGTAGTCAACTTCTTTTTCAGCTACGTCTGCCGCATACGCCAAATGAAGATCTGGCGAGACATGTTGCGTTAGCCTTGAATTTTAAAGAGGCTCTTAATCAAGGGCAATATATTCCCATACTACAACCAAATCCCGGGAACCTCCCTGATATTCCCGTCTATCAGTATTATGGATTCATGTCTTCAGCAGTTTCACAGGTTGGACTTTTTTTTCATTTACCGGCACTTAATTCAGTTATTTTAGGTGTGGCTTTATGCCGTATATTCGGGTTGATGGCGCTTTTTTTAGCTCTTAATCGAATTGGCATCTCTTCAATCGCCTCGATTGTTGCCTGCTGCGCATACATATTTTTCCCGTATATTCAAACAAACTTGTATGCACGTACGGCAATACCTGAGGCGTGCGCACATGGGTTACTACCGTTCATCCTTATGGGATATGTGTATGCTATTACAGAAAAAAGATGGCTGATTCCAGTTATGCTGATTGCCATTAGTATTGTTTTCATGGCCTTAGCACACCCTATTTTCCTGCTTTGGGGTGTTACTTCTATTTTAGTATTGGCCGTTGTCAGTCTAATGTCATATAGCGAGCATCGTTATCGTTGTTTTGCCATTTTGATAGTTGGGTTACTGTTTGGTTTGGCAATTTCTTCGTTTCAATGGTATCCGGCATATATTTCATCAAGGGATTTGAATATAAATTTCACCGAAGCATCTCCCTATAGTGCTGCGTATCTAACATCACTTTCTGGATTTCTTGGGTTCCCGAAGAAGTTTAGTAGTGATGGTTTTAATTTCTATTTTACCGGTTCAAGTTGGGTGTTGCCGGCTATTGTAATGGCGCTATTTTTCTTCCGCAAGGCCCGTCGTTATAGCCAGGATATCCAATTGCGAGGGGTGATTACGGCATCTCTTGTTTGTGTAGCACTCTTTTTGTTTTTGTCGTTTAGTCCCGTTAATGTATGGGTTTACCTCCCGCGCGCCTTTTATGCAACTCAGTTTCCATATCGTTTGCTCGCATTCGTGGGGCTCTTTGCGGCGGTATTGTTGGGTTTCGTGCTGGATAAAATAATAATATCTTCTAGATCAAAGATTGTGTTTGGCGTCTTTATTGTAGCATTATCTGGGGGGGCTCTTATAGCGCCGGGTAACATTTTTGGACATCGACTTTTGTGTCAGAGTAAAGGGGAGATTCTTTCAGTTTTTTCTTCTCTTTATTATGCGATTACAGAAAAAGGTAGCGTGGAGTCGGGAGATGGCTGGTTGCTTAAAGACAATATAATTCATTTTCCCAAAACAAAAGAGGACAATTCTGTTACTATTCAAGGCCATTTGGGTGGAGTTGTTGATGCGGATAATTTATCGCTTTGGTTTATCACTTTAGATGGCAGTAATAAGGTGGTAAGCGATGTATTTATTGTGGGGGGCAATCATTTTGAGCACACTTTTGTCATAAAGGCAGGGGAACAAACAGTTCGTCTGATTTCATCAAAATATGCGCGTCCATCTGATATTGATCCCAAGAGCACAGACACGCGTCTGCTGTCAGTTATGATAGATGGATTAGAAAGTGATTCTGCGGACACAAAGTTAATTGTACCGGGTGAAATTAAGCGTGAGGTGATAGATGGTTACGCGCGAAGGTTTACCCTGGGGCATGAACTTGCATCTAATAATATAACTCGTCCTTTAATTTTAACGCTGCCTCTTGCTTATTCAAGATTTAATGAGATAACCCAAGGCGGTCGAAAGTTACATTCACGCCCCAGTGCTCTGGGTCTTACATTGGTTAATGTTGAGAATTTTTCTACTCCAGTGATTTCTGTTTATCGTTTACCTCTCGTGTCAATTGTTGTTAGTAGTGTGGGGGCCACAGTATGGATTTTTTTATTTGTTTATTGTTTCATAATGAAGGCTGGGCTCAAGTTATGACTACTCCTTTAGCACATACGACTCGAATTGTATCGCCCGAAGTTTCTTCAGCAGTTGGGTCAAGCATTGCGCCAGCTATAACCGAGCCATTTTCTTCTGGTCGAACTGCCCCAAGGCTTCTGTTTGATTTTGCTGTAATGGCCTCGCTCTTGAAGCAGTCAATCCTGAAGGAACCTGTTCTCGATTTCGGTGCGGGCACGGGATGGATTTCCGAATTCTGCTGCCGAATGGGGCTTCAAACCGTGTCGTTCGATATAGACAGAGATTTGCAGGGGTATCTAGAGAAGAGGGTGTTAATGGACCACCGTATTGATAGTCGTTTATTGAGCTTCGCGCATGGCGATGGGCATTGTATGCCGTTTGAATCCGGGGTTTTTGGCCACTTCTTATGTTATGATACGCTTCACCACATGCGCGATTATGCGCAAGTATTTTTAGAGTTTTTTAGAATTCTTCGCATAGGAGGGCGAGGCATATTTGTGGAGCCGGGAGCGAGGCATAGCTCATCACCCGAGACGATAGCGTTTGTAGAAGCTCAAAAAAAGCATGATCCAAATTGGATTGAACGTGATGTCGTGCTTGAAGAAATCGACAAAATCGCTCGTGATGTAGGCTTTAAGAAAGGTTTATCCATCGTTCCTATGCCACATCCGGCCAGTTTGATAGAGTATTCTGTGGATGATTGGAGGAAATTCAGGGCAAGGGCTCCTCTCAAACGTCTAAAGTTTACGGATCATCTGTCGACTATCAACTACTGGGATCGTGTCATTTTTTATGTTGATAAACCTGAATAGGGCAGGTTCAAATTATGCATATTGGTTTTGATATATCTCAAACTGGGTCTGGTAAGGCAGGCTGTGGCTATTTTGCACATTCAATGATACAGGAAATGTTGAAAATTGGTCCAGAGCATCGTTATTCGCTTTTTCTTAGTTTTGGTGATTTTTATTTTAATGCACATATGTCTAAGCGGGGGCCTTATACTGGTCGTCATGTACATTACGGGCCGTTGTATCATTCACGTGAAGCGGCACATGCATTCTGGATGATGCCTGATATAGAAGCATCTTTAGGAAATCCGGATATTGTGCATGCCAACAACTTTTGGTGCCCGCTTCAATTGTCTTCGAGTCGCTTGATTTATACTTTTTATGATATATGCTTCGCTGTTAATCCTTCTTGGACCACCGAAGCCAATAGGGTGGGGTGCTTCAACGGTGTTTTTCGCTCAGCGATAGCGGCTGATTGGGTGGTAGCTATTTCAGAGTCTTCGCAGGCGTATTATTTGAAAATGTTCCCTCACTTCCCCAAGGAACGCATTCGTGTTATTTATCCATGTTCAAGGTTCGCAGATGTAACTTTGGAAGGTAAAAAGCCAAAGACCATGGAGCATATTCGGGCAGGGGGATATTGGTTGAGTGTAGGTACTATTGAGCCAAGGAAAAACCAACGCCGTTTAGCTGAGGCATATGCCCACTATCTGGCTTTGGGGGGCATGCCTATGCCGTTGGTATTGGTTGGTGGTAAAGGCTGGTTGATGGATGATTTTCAGAAGTCTTTGAGTGAATTGGGGATTTCCGATCATGTTATGATAACTGGCTATGTGTCGGATGAGGAATTGATCTGGCTTTATCGGAATTGTTACGCCAATCTTTATCCTTCGCTATTTGAGGGTTTTGGGTTGCCTGTTTTGGAAGGTATGCAGTTTGGCGCACCGACATTGGCTTCGCAATCCACTTCGATGCCGGAAGTAGCCGGGGAAGCCGCTATTCTTCTTGATCCGCAAGACATTGAAGGATGGGCTCAAGCGATGTTACGGTTAGTGAAAAACAAGGGGGAGAGAAAGCAGTTGAGTCAAGCTGCGCGCAAGCAAGCGGAGAAATTTGATTCTAAACGCAGCGCAGCTGCGTTGTTGCAACTTTATGAAGAAGCATTAGCTTTGCCTAAAAGAAATTATAAAAGTTTAGCAGAGAATATAAAGTTAAAGGATTCAATTGACTAAAACCAGAATACTTCTTGAATGCAGTAATACTTGGGGAGGCGATGTCAACACTGGTGTCCAAAGAGTGGTGCGTAATATTGTTAAAGAGGCTCCAGGCGTAGAAAAAGATTGGGAAGCTGTTCCGGTAATTATTAAATTTAATCGTTTCTTGCAGGTGGGCAAGCAGTCGGGGGCATCATCATCTAAAGTTGGATTTCTATATTTTTTAAAAAAGATTTATTACAAAATAAGACCGCTGTTTAAGCGTTTTTCATGGCTTGAAAAGATAGAATTCTTTCTTGTTTTATACGCTCGTCGTTTGGTGTCGGCTGTTTTTAGTATCATTTTTTTTCCATTGACGCTTAAATCTTATTTCCAATCGAAGATAATCCCGGGGAAGGGTGATGTTCTTCTTTTACTTGACTCATCCTGGATGTACCCCATATGGCCCGCTGTTATAAAAGCTAAAAATAATGGTGCCACTATTGGCTTGGTTGTATATGACATTATTCCGTTGATGCATCCTGAATTTTTTCCTTCAGCTATTGTTAAACGTTTCAATAGCTGGTTTAAAGAAGCTATAGAGCATGTTGATTTTTTTATATGCATTTCTGAAACGGTGCAAAACCAGGCGCAAGGATATCTTCAACAGAATTATCCTGATTCTCGGGCTCATGGCCGTGTTAGTTTTTTTCGTCTGGGATGCACTCTTGATAATATATCAGACAATGTTCTTAGGAAGGATATTAGTCATGGGTATATCGCCGTAGGGACTATCGAAGCGCGGAAAAACCATCAATATTTGTTGGATGCTTTTGATTTGGTTTGGCAGCAGTGCCCTGAAGCAAGGCTATGTATCATTGGCAAAATAGGCTGGCTGAGCGAACGGGTGATGGATCGCATACAAAAACATCCTTTATTTAAGAAAAATTTTTTTATATTTCATAATGTGTCGGATACCGAGCTTGATTATTACTACAAGCATGCCAAGGCCTTGATATGGCCATCTTTGGCTGAAGGCTTCGGCCTTCCTATTATAGAAGCCTTGCATCAGGGGTTGCCTGTTTTGGCTAGTGATATTCCTATCCACAGGGAAGTAGGTAAAGATTTTTGCACGTATTTCGATGTCCATAATCCGGATGACCTGGCAAAAATAATTATGGATATTGAAAAAACTGGTAAAATGCCTCAGGTTAGAAGCAGTAAAGAGTATAAGCTGACCACATGGAAAGATAGTTGTAGGGAATTGTTTACTAGGATACGGGCTTTAGAATCAAAGGGAATATAATGCGTGCCTATAAAGAAATCAGTCGTTGCAGAGTCGGGAAAAGTGAAAATCTAGTGTCGGTGCTGAATTTGGGATTTCAGGCTTTAACAGGTATTTTCCCGAAGACGGCTGTGGAGCCTGTGACGGAAGGTCCATTGGAGTTGGTCTGGTCTCCTGACAGCGGACTTCTGCAAATGAAGTACTCCTATGATTCCTCCGAGATGTACGGTGATAATTACGGCTATCGTTCGGGTCTCAATCAATCCATGGTTGATCATCTGACTAATAAGGTTCGCTATCTGGAGCGGTTGGTTGAGCCCAAATTCGGTGACGTTGTTTTAGATATTGGTAGTAATGACGCGACCACACTTAAGGCCTATTCTGTTTCTGGTCTGAAACGGGTAGGGATTGACCCGACCGGCCGCAAATTTGCTAAATATTACACTCCCGATATCAAGATGGTTCCCGATTTTTTCAGCGCGAAAGCTTACAGATCGGTGATGCAGCAGCCGGCCCGGATCATCACTTCTATAGCCATGTTCTATGATCTTGAGGACCCTATTGGGTTTGCACGGGAAATCGAATCGGTATTGGCTGATGACGGGGTGTGGCATTTCGAACAAAGCTATATGCCTTCAATGCTGCGTACTAATTCGTACGATACCATTTGCCACGAACATATTGAATACTATTCCTTAGGTGTGGTGGCAAAGATTCTCAAGGCGGCAGGTCTCAAACTCATTGATGTGGCTATGAATAACGTGAATGGCGGTAGTTTTGCGGTAACAGCCACCAAGGCATCTAATAGTACCCTTAAGGTGAACCATGCTGTGATCAACTGGTTGTTGGAACAGGAGGACCGCATGGGCCTGAATACGCCAAAGCCATTCCAGGATTTTGAAGAGCGGGTGTTTCGCCACCGTAATGATCTGGTACGGCTCGTCCGCGCTTTGGTTGCTGACGGGAAAAAGGTGTTGGGCTATGGAGCTTCGACTAAGGGTAATGTGACTTTGCAATTTTGCGGGTTTACAGTTGCGGATATTCCGGCCATCGCTGAAGTCAATCAGGAAAAATTCGGGCACGTGACACCAGGGTCTCATATACCCATTGTCTCGGAGGCAGAAGCGCGGGCCATGAAACCGGATTATTTTTTGGTTCTCCCGTGGCATTTTAAAGATGGTATTATTCGTCGGGAAAAAGATTATTTAGCTGCGGGTGGGAAAATGATTTTCCCGTTTCCTGAAATTGAAATTATTTAAAGGGGGCACTCATGAACACGAATGACTTAAATATTTCCGTCGTAGTGCCGGTTTACAAAGAAGAAGCCAACATCCGGCCGTTCTTGGCTCGTATAGAGAAGGTCTTCGATGGGATGGGCAAGAGCTACGAAATTATTTTTACGCTTGATCCCTCTCCGGATAAGACTGAAGAGGTCATCCTCGAAGAGATCAACCGTAACAAAAATATCAAGCTGCTGGTGTTCTCGCGTCGTTTCGGTCAGCCCGCCGCCACCATGGCCGGTATTCTGGCTTGCTCGGGTGAAACTTGTGTGGCTATTGATGTTGACCTTCAGGATCAGCCGGAACTTATTGAACAGATGTATGCCAAGTTAAACGAAGGATATGAGGTGGTTTATGCCAAGCGACGGTCCCGTAAGGGAGAAACGCTCATTAAGCGTTTAGTTTCGCATGTCGGCTATACCGTGATCAACCGTTTCAGCGATGTCCAGATCCCGCGCAATACGGGTGATTTTCGCATTATGACGCGGAGGGTCATTGAAGAGTTGCGGCGGTTGAATGAGAGCCATGGTTTTCTGCGCGGTTTGGTCGCTTACGTGGGGTTTAAACAAACATTTATTGAGTATGACCGCGACCAACGATATGCAGGCAAGGGGAATTACAACCGTCTGACCGGCTCGTTCAAAATAGGCCTCAATGGCCTGATTAGTTTCAGTTCCCGGCCATTGTTCATGATGTCCATAGCCGGATTTGTGATAGCGGGCTTAAGTTTTTTACTGGGGGCTTGGTATGTCCTACAAAAATTTATAGGTATCGATTTAACCCCCGGGCTTTCCACGACTGTATTGGTGGTGAGTTTTTTTGCGGGCGTCCAGTTGTTGGGCATGGGGCTGATTGGTGAATATGTGGGGCGGATTTACGATGAGGTCAAACGCCGGCCGATGTATATTGTGGATCGGCAAGTTAATTTTGAAAAAGAGGCAGTGATGGCCTTCGTGAAAAAATATGCGCCGTATCTTTTAATTGCGGGTGTTTTATTTTCCGCATATTATCCTGTTTTGACGGGTTATTATCTTCATACCGACGACTATTTTTGGACGAGGTGGGGGAATTTCTCCAGACATGATGTTTTAAGGTTTATGACGATAGTGGGAAGGCCCTTGGCGGGATTGTTGCTTTTGGGTGTCGCTTATATAAAAAGTTTGGCGTGGATGAATCTCTTTCGCTTTTTATCCGTATGCAATCTTTGTGTGGCCGCTTGTCTTTTGTTTCATTGGCTTTGTTGGCACAAATTTGATCGATGGTTTTCTTGTTTTTTAAGCACGGCCGTTTTTACATTACCCCCTTTCCAAATCTACGCATCGGATTTGACGGCCGTCTATGGCCTTGCCGCGACATTAAGCATTCTGGCTTTGATTCTTGTTAATAGGGGGTAATGTAGGAGCCTTTCTCCTTCTTGTGATGGGTTTTGCATTGTACCAGCCCTGCCCCTGTCTTTATTTGTCACTCCTTGCCGTTCCACTGTTGACGGAAAAGGACCTAAGTCTTTTATTTTTTGGCGTAAAATCTTTGTTTGTCTTTTGGTTTTTGCAGGAGCAGTTGCACTGTATTACTTGCTTTGGAGATGGTGGCTTCAATGGGAAGCAGCTCCGTTACTTGGAAAATATGATGGACGTATTTTTGTTTCTAGTTTCAGGCATCGCTGGCATTGGTTTATCAAAGGCCCCTTTATAGATGCGTCCAATTTCTGGAATATAATTCCTTTGCGAGGCGTGTCCTATGGCTTTACGGGTTTTGTAAGGACGGTCCTTTTATGCAGGTTGAGAATTAAGAATTTAGGATTTGATTTGCTAAGATATTCCCTTGTGCTTGCATTAATCCCGGTGAGTTTTTTTTGTTGTTTTGCTCAGCTCGGCACCTACCCAGGAGTATAGAACTTATGCAGCTTTATCAACCACATTGCTGTTGGTGGGAATTCTTCCCCTTGTTTTTTCAGAAAAGATTAAATATCGCATGTTTTTAGGTGGCATTGCCTTTCTACTGATGATCATGGGGGCCTGTTGGGCGCATAAAACGGTAAAAAAATATTTTGCTATTCCTGATTCAAAAGAAATACGTTATATTATTCACTCCATTCGGGCTGCTCAATTAAATGGTCAAGCGGATTTTTCCGGTGTTGTCCTCGTCATGATCAGGCATTCGGTTGGTCCGGGGCAGAGAAATGAAATCGGTCAACTGAACACCACGCATGGCCCTAACATTCGACCTATCGTGATGACGGCACTTAATGAATTGGGCATTAAAAAGAAGGTGCGGGTATTTTTTTGCTCTCTGGATACGTTGAATTCATCATGGGGTGAATATGGGATGATTTTTACAAAAGACGGACTCGGTTTGCCTCTCACACGGGTAACGCCGCAGAAAAATACAATTATCGTTGATATGGATAAAATAAATGAATGTTGTTAGGTGAATTTTTAAGGGTACAAGATGCCGGACTCTAAAATAAAACAGAACGCCAAATGGCCTAAAATATTTCCTCCGCTGACCCCCGAACAAGTGGCTATCAGCGATGATTTTATGAAACATTGGCATGAGGCCCTCTCGAGGGGCTATGGCATTACCGATGGGTTTAACCATAAGTATGTCGTCAAAACGGCACCGCCGGACTTTGTCCGAACATTGGAGATTGGCTCAGGCACCGGCGAACATCTTAAATATGAGAGGCTAAACCAAGAGCAAAGGGATAATTACGTGGCCGTCGATATACGGGAAAATATGATGGCAGAATTGCGTAGTCAATTTCCGGAAATTCGTGCTGTGGTCGGCGATTGCCAGACACGTATGAATTTCGCCGATGGCCTCTTTGACCGTATTTTGGCGATCCACGTCCTGGAACATCTGCCGAACCTCCCGGCAGCGATTAGGGAAATGTATCGGCTTTGTGATAAGGATCGCGGCGTGTTGTCTATTGTTATCCCGTGTGAGGGCAGTTTAGCGTATTCTCTAGCGCGCAAAATATCTGCGCAGAGAATATTTGAGGCCCGCTATAAACAAAGTTATCGCTGGTTTATTGAGCGGGAACACATCAATCGTCCGCATGAAATTTTTGAAGAGTTGTCACCCTATTTTACGTTAGTGTCCACAACTTATTTTCCTATTCCGCTCAAGGTGAAATTTTGTAATCTTTGCATAGGAGCAACATTTAGGCCCAAGCGGCTTTCAGGCTAATGGATTGGGTTTAAGGATTATCAGTTAAGGAGAAAAGTTATGGTGGTCATCACCGGTCTGTTGGCGTCCCTTTTGGCAGCAGTCATATTATTAAACTTTAGCAGTGTGTTTTCCGGTGACTGGAACAATCACCTGTGGCTGATTGAATATTTTGGTGAAAGTATTAAACACTGGTGTTTTCCTTTTATGGTCAACACCAAGCAACTTGTTGGTATGCCCTTTACGCTGTTTTATGGCCAGAAATTCTACACACTGGCGGGCGTGCTCAGTGCATTGTTGGGCTCTGCCGTTACTGTAAGAATTATGGTTTTTATGGTATTCCTGCTTCAATTCTTTCAGGTGTATCGTGCGGCGATGATAGCCGGCTCCACAAGGAAGATTTCTATCTGTATAGCTGTGATGATGACATGGGCCATTTATCCCTTAACCAATCTCTACAACCGTAGTGCTCTTCCCGAATTTTTTGCAGTGGCTTTTTTAACCTGTTCCTTAGCTTCTTTCTTATGTGTCATTATTCACGATAAAGACAAGGCTGTCTCCAGATATGATATCATCGCGACGGGATTGTTTTTTTCTGCTGCGGCCATGACCCATTCATTAACAGCGTTATTTGGCGGGTTGTTTTTGTTTATTTTAGGAGTCACAGCATTGATTTTTTGTGAGAAGACACGCAAGCTATGGCTGGTGGCCTATTTTTCAATAACGGCGTTTTTTTCCGGCTTGGTGCTATCTCCCTGGATATATCTTCTGCATCAATTCAAAGATAAATTGTTAATTGCTAAGTCACCGTTTTTGGAAATCGAAGACCCTAACATCCTGTCTATTTTATCGCCATTTCCGTTTGATTTTAGATCATTGCAAAAAGGGGTGGAATATGTTTCGACACCCTATCTCGATACCCAAGTGGTGCTGCCATTGCTTATATTAATTGGGGTGTTTATTTATATTGCACTGCGGGACAAGAGCGCAAAATTTTGTCTAAGCGCTTGTGAGAAGGCCACCATCGGGGTATCTGTCGGTATGTTGATGGTAGCCTTGCCCCTATTAATGTATCCTGCAGCTTCCGGCTGGTTTGGCGGTTTTTTTAAGACTCTTCAATATGCCTATCGCCTGACCAGTTACGCGAATCTTTCCATTCTGGTCGTAGTCATTATTCTTGCCGGACGTGTGAGCCCTGCCAACGTCCATAGTCAGCAGGTCATTAATATTTGTCTGGCGTTTTGTATCGGCATATCATTGTCCGCCTTGGTCCTGAAATTGGTGCATGCCTCGGCGATTGCGCAACCATCAACGGCAGCTGATAAGGCATTATGGGCGCCTTTGCCGTTTGGATCCAACCGGCATCTTGCCGAGCTGCCCGAGTCATTTTATGGGACGACAGATTATTCCATCGCAGACGGAATGGCCAAAGATACGGTATCAGACGTTGTCCCTGTGGCCTTCAGGTATTTTCATGTTTTAGATGGGACTCACTTCGGCCACCTTGAAGACTTGACCGTTAACCTCACGCAACCTACCTTGGTGATTACGAATGTCCAGGCATTCCCATGGAATCAGATACTTGTCAATGGTTCACCGCAGGCTTGGTCCCACACGGTTTTAGTCAATAGGCAGGAGGCTGTTGTATTACTTCCGGGCAGGTATCTTTTAAAGGCCGTGACACACATTGACGGTATGTGGCAATTTTTAAACTTTGTATCTTGGATTTTGCTATTGGCCTGGATGGCGCTATGGGGAAGGTATGTGTTTAAAAAATAATCGGATGGTGATCATTGTTGGTTTGTTAGCCTCCCTTTTGGCATCAGCCCTATTATTAGATCTGCGCACTATGTTTTATGTGGATTGGAACAATCACTTGTGGCTGATTGAATATTTCGGTGAAAGTATTAAACATTTACGTATCCCTGATGTGATGAATACCAAGCAGTTAGTCGGTATGCCGATCACACTGTTTTATGCGCAGAAATTCTACGTATTGGCAGGCATGCTCAGTGCGTTTTTGGGCTCTGCCGTCACTGTAAGGATCATGGTGTTTATGGTATTTCTTCTGCAATTCTTTCAGGTATATCGTGCCGCGATGAAAACCGGGGCCCAGGGCAAGATTTCTCTTTGCATAGCGGTGATGATGACCTGGGCCATTTATCCGTTGACCAATCTCTACAACCGCAGCGCTATTCCCGAATTTTTCGCCGTCGCTTTTTTAACCTGTTCCCTGGCTTCTTTTTTGTGTGTCATTCTCAATGATGGGGCACAAGCCCGTCTCCAGATACGATATCGTCGCCTCCGGATTATTTTTTGTTCTCGCCGCTGTGACCCATCCATTGACAGCATTATTTGGCGGGTTGTTCCTATCTATTTTAGGGTTAACAGCATTGATTTTTTGTCAGAAGACACGCAAGTTATGGCTGTTGGCCTATTTTTCAATTACGGCGTTTTTCTCTTTTTTAGTCCTATCTCCCTGGATGTATCTTCTTTCCAATTTAAAGATAAATTACCTGTTAGTAAGTCACCGTATTTAAATTGCGTTGACACCAACATCCTGTCTATACTGTCTCCGTTTCCGTTTGATTTCAGGTCCATTCAAAAAGGGGTGCAGGATGTGTCTACTCCCTATCTCGACGCTCAACTGGTGTTGCCATTGGTTATATTAATCGCAGTATTTATTTATATTAAACTGCGCGACAAAGACGCAAGATTTTCTCTCGGCGTATGTGAATGGGGCCTCATCTGGGCTTGCATCGGCATGCTGATCGTATCATTGGCCCTGTTGGTTGACCCTGTCGTTTCCGACCGGTGGGGCGGGTTTTTTAACATCCTTCAATATGCCTATCGCCTGACCAGCTATGTGAATCTTGCCATTCTGGTTGTCGTCTTTATTCTTGCCGGCCGTATGAGTCGTGCCAACGTCCATAGTCAACAGGTCATTAATGTCTGTCTGGCATTTTGTATCGCTATATCATTTTCCGCCCTGATGCTGAAGTTAGTGCATGCGTCAGCGATTGCGCACAAATCAACAAAAATCCATGGGGAATTATGGGTGCCTTTGCCATTTGGATCTCTTAAGCATTTGAACGAAATTCCCGAGTCATTTGGCGGGCAGATGGATGCTTATACTATTGTAGATGGATTGGCTAAAGATACGGTATCAGGTTTTGTTCCTATGACTTCCCGGGATTTTCATGTTTTAGATGGGGACCGCTTCGGCCAGGCCGAAGATTTGGCTGTGAGCCTTACCCAACCTACGCTTGTACTTGTGAATGTTCAACCATTCCCGTGGAATCAGATATTCATCAACGGTTCACTGCAATCCCACTCCAGCATTATTTCAGATGGCAGACAGGAGGCCGTTTTATTACCTGCGGGCAGTTATCTGTTTAAGGCCGTGACTCACGTTGACGGTGTGTGGAAATTCTTAAATTGTGTATCCTGGGTGCTGCTGTTGGGGTGGATGGTGCTATATATGGTATTTGTATGCGTTAAAATTAGAATCGGGGGAAGGGTATGCGCTTGAAAAATAATTGGGTGGTGATTGCGACAGGTCTGTTGGCTTCTGTTTTGGCATCAGCCCTATTATTAGATCTCCGCAGTACATTTTATCTAGACTGGAACAATCACCTGTGGCTGATTGAATATTTTGGTGCCAGTATTAAACACTTGTGTATTCCTGATATGGTCAATACCAGGCAACTGATCGGTATTCCCAACCCACTGTTTTATGGCCAGAAATTCTACGTACTGGCCGGTATGCTTAGCGCATTTTTGGGCTCTGCCGTTACTGTCAGGATCATGGTTTTTATGGTATTCCTGCTGCAATTCTTTCAGGTGTATCGTGCGGCGATGAAAGCCGGAGGCGCCCGGAATATTTCTATAGGCATAGCTGTGCTGATGACCTGGGCCATTTATCCATTGACCAATCTCTACAATCGCAGTGCGCTTACCGAATTTTTCGCGGTTGCTTTCTTAACTTGTTCCTTGGCCTCTTTTTTATGTGTCATTATTCATGACAGGCAAAAGCCTGTTTCAAGATACGATATCATTGCCAGTGGATTATTTTTTGTGCTCGCCGCCGTGACCCATCCGTTGACAGCGTTATTCGGCGGGTTGTTTCTGGGCATTTTAGGAGTCATAGCGTTGATTTTTTGTGAAAGGGAAAGGAAGCTATGGCTGTTGTCATACTTTGCCATAACGGCACTGCTGTCTTTATTGATCCTATCTCCATGGCTCTATGTTCTTGCTCAATTCAATAATAAATTGCCCATCGGTGCACATACAACTACACAGTTTTATGGCAGCGGGTTTTTCCCTAACAGCGTAGATAACATACTGTCCCGCGTATCTCCCTTGCCGTTGGATCTTAGGTCCATTGAAAAAGGGATACACGATGTTATTACTCCCTATCTTGACGCCCAGATAGCACTGCCATTGATTTTATTAATGGGCGTATTTATTTATGTTGGATGGCGGGAAAAAAGCATAAAATCCGACCTGGGAGCATATGAAAGGACGATCCTCGGGGGATCTGCCTTTATGCTGACGGTGTGTTTTGCGGTGTCGGTTTGCCCTAAAGTTTCCGGCTGGTTTGGTGGTTTTTTTGATATTCTTCAGTTTCCTTTTCGTTTAACCAGTTATGTCAATCTATCCGCTCTGGTCATACTGATCATACTTGCCGGCCGTATAAGCCGTGCCAACGTCCATAGTCAACAGGTTATTAATGTCTGTCTGGCATTTTGTATCGCCATAGCATTTTCCGGCCTGATGCTGAAATTAGTGCATGCGTCCGTGATTCGCCAAGACTCAACACAAGTCGATGGGGGATCATGGGCGCCCTTGCCGTTTGGATCCAATAGTCATCTTAACGACCTGCCCGGGTCATTTTATGGGGCGGGGGATTATTCCGTTGCCAATGGTTTTGCGAAAGACACGTTTTCTAATGAGGTCCCTGTTATTTTTCGGAATTTTAAAATTTTAGACGGGGCCCGGTTCGGCCAGGTGGGACCATTGACCGTTAACCTCAACAAAGCGGCTATTGTGGTGACTAATATTCAACCATTCCCATGGAACCGGATACTCATCAACGGCTCACTGCAGTCCCAGTCTGACGTTACACTACTCGCAGGACGGGAAGCTGTTTTATTGCCTTCAGGCAGCTATATTTTAAAGGCCACAACCCGCATGGATGGGGTTTGGAAATTTTTAAACCTTGTATCCTGGGTTTTGCTATTAGGGGCAATTACCGTATACACGGGCTTTATATTTATTCAGTCTGAAAAAGCCATGGGCTTTGTAAAAAAATATGCGCCGTATCTTTTAATGGCGGGCGTTTTATTTTTTGCCTACTATCCTGTTTTGACGGGTTATTATCTTCATACCGATGACTATTATTTTATGAAATGGGGCAATTTTTCTCAACAAATTGTAAGGTATGCGACGATAACCGGAAGGCCTTTGCAGGGATTTTTGTATTTGTTGTGTGTCCGTATAGGCAGTTTGGCATGGATGAATTTATTGCGTTTTTTATCTGTGTGCAGTCTTTGTGTGGCCGCTTGTCTTTTGTTCCGTTGGCTTTGTGCTCACAAATGTCATCGATGGTTTTCCGCATTCTTAAGCGCTGCCGTTTTTACGTTACCGCCGTTTCAAGTCTACGCATCGTTTGTGTGCGTGGGATTCCCTGATGCGATTGCCATGATTTTTGGCATTTTGGCTTTAATGTTTGTCCATCGGGCCGACACAAGGTCGGCCCCTATTTTTTATAATCTTGCAGCTATTCTTTTTCTGGTGATGTCTTTTTCATTCTATCAGCCCGGCGCCTGTCTTTATTTGTCACTTCTTGTTGTCCCGCTTCTGGCGGAAAAAGACATCGGATCTTTTGTTTTTTGGCGTAAAATATTTGTTTACCTTTCGGTTTTTGCAGTAGCCGTTTTAGTGTATTACTTGCCCTGGAGAGTATGGTTGGACTGGGCAGCCATTCCCTCTTGCGCCAACTATGACGGACGTCTTTTTGTTCCTGATGTGGGCCAGCGCTGGATATGGTTTATCAAAGGCCCCCTTATAGATGCGACCAATTTTTGGAATATTCATCCTTTGCGAAGCGTGTCCTATGTCTTTATGGGTTTTGTAGGGATGGCCCTTTTGTGCAGGTTGAGAATGAAGAATTTAGGATTTGATTTGATCAGGTATTGCGTTGTGCTTTTGTTGATCCCGGCGAGTTTCTTTATTATTCTGGTCAGCTCGGCGCCTTCCATGAATTATAGAACTTATCCGGCTTTATCGGCCACATTGCTGTTGGTGGGAATCCTTTCCCTTGTTTTTTCAGAAAAGGTTAAATATCGCTTAAGTTTAGCCGGTCTGACATTTCTAGTGATGATAGGTGGGGCCTGTTGGGCGCATGAAACCGTAGAAGATTATTTTGCCGGTCCTGACTCCAAAGAAATACGTTATATTATTGAGACTATTCGAGACGCTCAAGCCAACGGTCAAGCGGATTTTTCCGGTATCGCTCTGGTTATGCCCAGGCATCCGTTTGCTCCTGATAAGAGAGGTGAAATCGGTGAACCGAGTACCACGGCTCCCCAAAACATTCGACCTGTCCTGATGTGGGCCCTTCATGAGTTGGGGATTAAAAAAAATATCAGGGTTGATATCTTTGAGGACATGGCCAATTTATATTTGCATGAATACGGGGTGATGCCTAAGCAATCGGGTTTACTTCCCAAGGTGGTCTATCGAGAGGACGTTATCATTGATATGACTAAAATAGACGATTGATTTAAGGACGTTATGATATTGATATTTATTCCGACCTACAACGAAGCAGAGAATGTGAAAAATCTATACAAAGAAATTAAAGCTTTGGGCATAGAAGCGGACATTTTGTTTATGGACGATAACTCTCCGGATGGCACAGGGAAGATTTTAGACGAAATGGCGAAAAATGATTCCGGCGTCAAAGTTATTCATCGGTCCGGGAAATTGGGTATCGGCAGCGCGCATGCGCAGGGCATTCAATACGCGTATGACCATGGTTATAAGAAATTATTAACCATGGATTGTGATTTTACTCATTTGCCGGCGGACATCCCGCGCATGTTGACAGCGTCAAAAGATGGCGATGTCGTTGTCGGTTCCAGATATCTGCAAGACAACAGTCTTCCGGGTTGGAACCCGCTACGGCGTTTTTTAACCTATTTTGCCCACTTTCTGACCAGGGTTTGCCTGGGGAACCATTTTGATGCCAGCGGAGCGTTTCGTGTGTATGATCTGCAAAAAATTCCCATGGGCATTTTTCAGATCGTGAAATCGAAAAGTTATTCTTTTTTCTTTGAAAGTATTTTCATATTAACGAAGAACGGTTTTAGCATCAGCGAGATTGCTATTGTATTGCCGTCCAGGACCTATGGGCATTCCAAGATGAATGCTCTTGAAGCGTTCAAAAGCGCCCGTTATCTTATGCGCTTGACATTGGAAAACAGTTTAAACCCCGGAAGATTTAGAATAGGCCGCGCCCCCGATAGTGTTAATGAAGCTTTAAAAGATGAACAAAACTGGGCGCCCTATTGGGAGAGAAAAGAAGAGGCGGCAGGATTTTTTTACGAAATGGTGGCTACGATTTATAGGCGGTGTGTCATCCGTCCGAATTTAGAGCGGTTTCTGATTAAACATTTTCCTCCTGGTTCCAAACTTTTACATGCCGGATGCGGCAGCGGACAGGTGGATGTGGGACTCCATCAACGGTATTCTATCAAGGCGGTGGATATTTCTTATCCTGCGTTGGACCTTTATTCCCGGAATAATCCGGATGTCTGGAGGATTGAACAGGATGATATTTTAAAGCTCCATCAAAAAGACGGAGAGTTTGATGGGGTTTATAATTTGGGGGTCATGGAACACTTTGAACACCCGCAGATCATCACCATATTAAAAGAATTTCGGCGTGTTTTAAAAGGTGGGGGCAAGATTGTGATTTTTTGGCCGAATCGCAGGGCCAGCAGTGTTTTTGTCTTGAGAGCGCTGCATTGGGTGTTCAATAAAGTCTTGAAGAAAAATATAAAATTGCATCCGGATGAGATATCCTTATTAAAAAGCCAAGCGGAAGCGGTCCACCTATTAAAGGAAGCCGGTTTTCAGTTGATCGATTATTCATTTTCCATCCGCGATTTTTATGTTCAGTCTGTGGTCGTTGGACAAAACATGAAACAGCGAGGGCCTTCGTGAAAAAATATACGCCGTATCTTTTAATAGCAGGAGTTTTATTGTTCGCCTACTATCCTGTCCTGACCGGTTATTATCTTCATACCGACGACTATTTTTGGTCGAAATGGGGGCATTTTCCTGCCCGTGATGTCTTAAGGTTTATGACGATAGCCGGAAGGCCCTTGTCGGGATTGTTGTATGCGTGTTCTGTTTTTGCAGGGAATTTGGCAGGGATGAATGTATTCCGTTTTTTATCGGTGGTTAACCTTTGTGCGGCCGCTTGTCTTTTGTTTAGGTGGCTGTGTTCTTACAAATGTGATCGATGGTTTTCTGCGTTTTTAAGCGCGGCTATTTTTACGTTACCTTCGTTTCAAGTGTATGTAGCATTTTTGTCAACGGCGCCTGATGGCATTGCAGTGACCTTGAGCATTCTGGCTTTGATCCTCGTCCATCGGGCCGACACAAGGTCGGCCCCTATTTTTTATAATCTTGCAGCTATTCTTTTTCTGGTGATGGCTTTTACATTGTATCAGCACGGGGCCTGTTTTTATTTGACGCTTCTTTGTGTGCCTCTGCTGATGGACAAAGGCCGTAAAATAATTGTTTACCTTTTAGTTTTTGCAGTGGCAACGCTATTGTATTACCTGCCTTGGAGATGGTGGCTTGAATGGGCAGCGATTCCGTCTAACTTGACCGGCCATGATGGCCGTGTTTTTGTTACTGATTTTAGCCGGCGATGGCAATGGTTTATGCAAACCCCCTTTATAGAGGCGTCCAATTTTTGGAATATCAATCCTGTGCGAGGCGTGTCCTATGTCTTTATGGGTTTTGTGGCCACCGTCCTTTTATGCAGGTTGATAATCCAAAAAACTTGGGTGTCTGATTTGTTAAGGTATGTCTTTCTGCTGGCATTAATTCCGCTCAGTTTCTTTATTTCGCTGCTTAGCTCGGCGCCGCCTCCGGCGTATAGAACTTATCCGGCTTTATCGGCCATTCTGCTGTTGGTGGGCATCCTGCCTCTGGTTTTTTCAGAAAAAATTAAATATCGCCTGTTTTTAGGCGGTCTCACATGTTTACTGATGATCGTGGGGGCCTGTTGGGCGCACACAACGGTAGAAAATTATTTTGCTATTCCTGATTCAAAAGAAATACGTTATATTATTCAGTCTATTCGCCACGCTCAACAAAACGGTCAAGCGGATTTTTCCGGTGTGGCCATCGTCATGATCAACCATCCGGTGGCTGCTGGCGGGCAGAGGAATGAAATCGGTGAACCGAGCAGCGCCCATGGCCCCAACATCCGGCCTATCGTGATGGCGGCTCTTAATGAGTTGGGGATTAAAAAAGAGGTACGGGTATTTGATTGCTATTCGAATACGGTGAATTTATACTGGGAGGAATATGGGATGACTTTTAACGGATTGAGTTTGTCCTCCGCGAGTGTATACCCACAGGAGCATACGATTATCATTGATATGAATAAAATGGGGTAAAAAATGAAATTTCTGATTACCGGTTGTGCGGGGTTTATAGGCAGTTCTCTGGTTGACCGACTGCTCTCCCAAGGCCATCAGGTGATCGGCGTTGACAATTTTTCCACAGGTCAGCGCCGGTTTCTGGAAGGGGCATTGGCGCATCCGCATTTTCGACTTCTCGAAATCGACCTGCTGGATGCGGATCAATTGAAACAGGCCTTTGCCGGCGGCGCAGAGATGGTTTTTCATCTGGCGGCCAATGCCGATGTGCGTTTCGGTGTGGATCATCCCCAAAAAGATCTCCAGCAAAATACCATAGCCACTTTTAACGTGCTTGAAGCCATGCGGGCCAATGGTATTAAAAATATCGCTTTTTCTTCTACGGGCTCCGTCTATGGAGAGGCCACAGTTATCCCTACCCCGGAAAACGCCCCATTTCCTATTCAAACCTCATTATACGGCGCGTCTAAATTAGCGTGTGAGGGGTTAATACAAGCCTATTGTGAAGGGTTTGGTTTTAAATCCTGGATATTCCGGTTTGTTTCCATATTAGGAGAACGTTACACGCATGGCCATGTTATTGATTTTTATAAAAAACTTTTAGATAACCCTGACGAATTATCGGTTTTAGGTGATGGTTTTCAAAAAAAGTCGTATCTTTATATTCAGGATTGTTTAGATGCCATGCTTTTTAGTATTGATAAATTTAAGGATAAGGTGAATATCTTGAATTTAGGGACTAATGAATACTGTCAGGTGAATGATTCTATTGGCTGGATAACCGGTCATCTGGGTCTTAAACCGAAACTTAAATATACCGGCGGGGACCGCGGGTGGATTGGGGATAATCCGTTTATATTCCTTGATACCGCTAAACTGAATAACGCCGGATTTAAACCCCAATTGAGCATAAAACAATCCGTCATTAAAACATTAGAATATCTTATACACAATCAATGGGTATTGGAGAATAGGGCATGAATATTTGCGTGTTTGGTTTGTGGCATCTGGGGGTGGTGACGAGCGCTTGTTTGGCCAAATTGGGCCATAACGTTGTCGGCCTTGATTTTGATAAAGACGTGGTTAAGCGTCTTCAAAAAGGACAAGCTCCTGTGTTTGAGCCCGGACTAAATGAGCTTATTGCCCAACAGATGCAGGCGGGCAGATTATCTTTTTCCTGTGATGCCCGTGAGGTGTTGGGCCACGCACAGGTGCTTTGGTTGGGCTTTGATACTCCGGTCAATGAACATGATGTGGCGGATATTGTATTCCTGGAGAATAATTTTAAGAAAGTCATGCCTTATTTAAATGAGGGAGCGGCCATTGTGGTTTCTTCCCAGGCGCCGGTGGGGTTTGTTAATAAAATGGAAAAGAAATTTGGTCAACAGTATCCTAATAAGAAATGTTATTTTGCCTGTTCACCGGAGAACCTCAAATTAGGCAGGGCTTTGGATGCCTTTTTAAATCCTGACAGGATTATCATTGGGGTCAGAAATCAGGAATCTAAAGAGGTTTTTTCTCCTTTATTTAGTTCGATTACCGATAGATTGGAATGGATGAAGGTTGAATCAGCGGAAATGACCAAGCACGCTATAAATTCTTTTTTAGCGCTTTCAGTTTGTTTTGCCAATGAAGTGGCTTCTATTTGTGAACAAACCGGTGCCGACGCCAAAGAGGTTGAGCGCGGACTTAAAAGTGAAGTACGCATCGGCCCGAAAGCTTACCTTAAACCGGGTGTCGCTTTTTCCGGTGGGACCTTGGCCCGGGACATTAATTTTTTGATGAAGTTAAGCGCTAAGCATAAATTGCCTTCGTATCTGATCAAAGCCGTTAATGACAGCAACGCTTTTCATAAAAAGTGGATAGAAAGAAAATGCAGTCAGTTTTTGGGGAGTTTGAAGAAAAAGACTATAGCTATTTTAGGTTTGACGTATAAGCCCGGAACTGATACTTTACGCCGGTCTCTGGCCGTGGAGTTAGCACAATCACTGCGCGCTAAAGGTGCCAGGCTGACAGGGTTTGACCCGGTCATTAAAAGCATTCCGAAGTCTCTTTCTAAGACCATAGAGTTAAAACAAAATGTTGCGGATGCCATACGGGATGCCGATGTGGTCATCATTGCCGTCGAATGGCCGGAATTTTTGCAGTTTGGAGAAGATATAATCCGTTTAATGAAAAACAAGATAATTATCGATCCCAATGGTTTTATCGCGAAATGTGTTGAGCATAAGGATTTAAATTATATTTGTGTTGGAAAACCCCCCAGGGTTAGGGGAGGGGACTTAAAGGTGAGACCATGAAACTAAAAGGCCGCACGGCTATCATTACCGGAGCTAATCAAGGATTAGGGGAAGCTATTGCCGGTGAATTTGTCAGGCAGGGGGCAGGGGTTTTTATGTGCGCCCGCAATAAAGATAAATTAGGGGCCGTTAAAGAAAAATTAGAAAAAATAGCCCAAAAAGGTCAAAAAATATGTGCGATGGCCGTGGATGTTGCCAAGGAGTCCGAAGTAGAAAAATTTATGAACGCTGCCATAGCTGAATTTGGCCATGTGGATATTCTGGTCAATAACGCCGGGATTTATGGGCCCAAGGGACCGATTGAAGAAATAAATTCCGCTGATTGGATCAAGGCTATTGAAATTAATTTGTTGGGGGTGTTTTATTGCTGTAAACACATGATGGCCCATATGAAGAAAAATAATTATGGAAAAATCATCAATCTCTCCGGTGGCGGGGCTACCGCGCCGCTTCCCTTTATCAGCGCTTATGCGGCATCCAAGGCCGGAGTGGTCAGGTTTACGGGAACTTTGGCAGGGGAATGCCAAGGGTTTAAAATTGACGTGAATGCCATAGCCCCCGGCGCGCTTAATACCAGATTATTGGATGAGGTATTGTCAGCCGGCCCTCAAATCGTAGGCAAAGATTTTTATGAAAAAGCCTTGAAGCAAAAAAAGGACGGGGGGGTGCCCTTAGAGATTGGTGTTGAGCTTTGCGTATTTTTGGCGTCCTGTGAAAGTGATGGCATTACCGGCCGGATCATCTCTGCCAAATGGGATGCCTGGAAGTCGTTACCTGGCCGTCGCCAGGAGCTTGATGGCAAGCGATATCTATACTCTGCGGCAGAATACTCCTGAAGACCGCGGTAAAAAATGGGATTAACGATGAATATCGGCATAGTAGGTTGCGGATTGATCGGTAAAAAAAGAGCGCTGGCCCTTGGGGAGCATTCTCTTTTGTGGGCGGTGGATTCTGATATTAAACGTGCCCAAACTATAGCGGACTTAAAGGGGCAGGCAAAAGTTTCCACTGATTTTAACGACGTCATTAAAGATCCCCGCATTGATATGGTTATTGTTTCTACAACTAATGACAAGCTCGCCGCGATAAGTTTCGCGGCTATTAAAGCAGGAAAGCACGTCTTGGTAGAGAAGCCTGCAGGTCGGAATTCTTAAAGAAATCGCGGACGTCATCAAACTTGTCGAAAAAAATAAGGTGATGGTTAAAGTGGGGTTTAATTTACGATACCATCCGGCATTAATGAAAGCCCGGGAAATTGTAGATTCCGGTGTCATGGGCCAATTAATGTTTATCCGGGGGCGTTACGGTCATGGAGGCCGTATCGGATAGATAAAGAATGGCGCGCCGATCCGGCGATATCAGGAGGCGGAGAATTGATTGACCAGGGCGTGCATATGATCGATCTGTGCCGCTGGTTCTTAGGGGATTTTGTTTCTGTCAATGGGGAAATTGCCACCTATTTTTGGGACATGCCGGTTGATGATAATGCTTTTCTTGGTCTGAAGACCAAAAAAAATCAAA